>JAZDIQ010000031.1:0-122092 GCA_043804825.1 Pseudomonadota bacterium | reverse complement strand
CCGGGCGTTGGCCCGGGCCAGCGCCAAGACCTGGTCCATGGCCGGCTCCCGGGTCCGTCGCCGGGCCGGGACCTCCATGCCGGGGGTCAAAATTGCGCGTACAGGAATTGCTGGACCTGCCCCACCATCTTGCCCAAGGCCCAAAATCCCAGGCATAGGATCACGCCCACGTGCAGCGGTGAGGGGCGCCAACTCCACCATGACGGCATCGCCGGCGGGGTGTCCGGGGTGGGGGCCTGGGAGCCGGCCCCCAGGATGTAGGCCTGGGAATTGGGCAGGAACCAGGCCACGCCCAGGCGCCAGAGCAGGGAGAGCATGATCAGGGGCACCTCCGGGCTCAGGGCGCGACCGCCCTGGCCCAAGAGTCCCCGGAAGACGGCCAGGGCGCTGGCCAGGTCCGGGGCGCGAAAGAAAACCCAGGCCATGCATATCAGGAAGAAGGTCAGCAGGCGGCCGGCCCAGACCCCGGCCCAGGAGCCTTGACGCCGGCCGGGCCAGCGTCGCTCCAGCAGGCGCCGCCAGGACTGATGCAGGGCCAGGTAGAGCCCGTGCAGGCCGCCCCAGATGATGAAGGTCCACCCCGCGCCGTGCCACAGGCCCCCCAGCAACATGGTGACGATGAGGTTCAGATAGCGCCGGGCCTGGCCCTTGCGGTTGCCGCCCAGGGGTATGTATAGATAGTCCCTGAGAAAAAATGACAAGGTTATATGCCAGCGGCGCCAGAACTCGGCGATGCTGGCGCTCTTGTAGGGCGAGTCGAAGTTGTAGGGCAGGCGTAGACCCAGCATGCGGGCCGCGCCCAGGGCCATGTCGCTGTAGCCCGAGAAGTCGAAGTAGATTTGCAGGGTGTAGGCCAGCACGCCCAGCCAGGACAGGTAAAACTCCGGCACCGCCCCCTGGCTGGCGGGGCCGAAGGCCTGTTGCACCAGCGGGGCCAGCTCGTCAGCCAGGATCTGTTTCTTGAACAGGCCCACCACGAATAGGGCCAGGCCCAGAGCCATATCCTGGTGGTTAAGCCTCCCCAGGCCTGGTAGGCGCAATTGGGGCAGCAACTGCCGGGCGCGCACGATGGGTCCGGCCAGGATTTTGGGGAAGAAAGTCACGAACAGCAGATAGTTGAGCAGGCTATCCTCGGGGGCCTGGCCCCGGCGCACGTCCACCAAATAGGCGATTTGCACAAAGGTGAAGAAGGAAATGCCCAGCGGCCAGGCCAGGGCGGGCAGATGAACCTGCCAGCCGGTGAGGCTGTTCAGGTTGGCCAGCAGGAACCCGGTGTACTTGCCGTAGGCCAACAAGGCCAGGTTGGCGGCCACGGCCAGGCCGCCCAGCCGGGCGGCGGCGGTGTCCCGGTCCTGGCGGGCCAGGGCCGCCAGGCGCAGGCCGGCGTAGTAGTTGAACAGGCCGGAGCCCAGGATAATGGCCAGGTGCCAAGGTCTGTCCCAGCCGTAATAGACCAGGGAGGCCAGCACCAAAAAGCCCAAGGCCGGGGCCGTGGAGCGCCCCCGGCCCAGCAGGAAATAGCCCCCCAGGACAAGAGGCAGGAAGGCATAGACGAATTCAAAGGAATTGAAGGGCATGATCGGCTAATCCCCGGAGGCCGTGGCGGCGCTGGCCGCCGAGGGAGCGAGGTCTGGCGTCAGACCGGCTCCGCGCAGGTAGGTAGCCAACTCTCTCGCGGCCAGGCGAGAGCCCTTGCCGTTCCAATGGGTGTCGGTGTTCAGGAACAGGCCTTGGCCCTTGTGGGCCTGGAAGGGCACGGTCAGGTCCAGGGTGTGTATGCCTTCCTGCCGCAGGCGCTGGGTGAGGCGAGAGATGAACACGCGGGTGAAGGGGTCCACGTCCGCGGCATATAGGGTCTGGGCCGAGGGCACCGGCAGGAAAACATAGGTGATGCCCCGGGCCTGGAGCAATCGTTGAGTGGCTTGCACCACCTTCACCGCCCGCTCCAGGTCGGCGGGCTTGTAGCGGTGGCGCTTGAAGAGACGGGGCTCCATGCGGTCCCGGTGCTTACGCAGATAGCCGACGTCGTGGCCCACGCGCTCGATGTCGCGCAACAGGCGGGCGGGCCAGAAATAAAGGGCCAGGGGGGCGCTATGCAGCACGCCCAGGTCTCCCTGGCGCAGAGGGGTGTAGGTGCCATCCCCCAACCCTTCCCGGACTTCCAGGCCGCCCAGGGCCGCCTCGGTGCGCCCCTCTATCACCAGGCGCACCCGGGCCAGCCGGGGGTTGGCCAGGGCATTGTCGAAGGTGGTGCGGGCGCCGTTGAAGATCGGCACCCCCAGTTCCCTGGCCAGCAGCCAGGGCAGGGTCTCGTCGTCGCTGAGCCCCGAACCGAAGATGGTTGAATCGCCGACCACGACCACCGGATAGGCCGGAGAGGGGATGGGCACCGAGCGGAAGCCTTCCTGGTCGGTGGTGACCCGGGTGGGGTGGGCCTCCTGGTATAGGAAGTAGAAGCCCCGGGAACGGTCGCCTTTTTCCAGGTCTTCCCAGATTGGGGCCACGCTTTGGTTGCGGTAGACGACGTCGCTGAAGTACTCCCAGGCCCGCCAGTAGAAGGTTTGGGGGCGCAACCACATGGTGAGCGCCGACCCGGCCAGCAGCACGTGGAAGAAGAGCGCCGCCGTCAGCCAGGAGGCCAGATAAGAACGTTGAGACGGCGTGCCGTTTGCCAATTGCCTTGCCTTTGGGTTATTTCCCCGCGGTGTCTATCAACCCAGCCCGCCGACCTCCGGATTTACGGGGGCGAGGTGGTTTACCCTCAAGATAGGGGGGTAAAAGGCTCTGGGGACTTTGCGGGGTCATGGTACCCCCTGGCCGTTTGGCCCGTCAAGCCAGGGCTTGCCTCAGGCCAAGAGATTGGCACCCGTCCGGCTTTGGAGTTTGGGCCGGGAGCGGGAGCCAAGACCGGGGATGGCGCCTGGACGGTCGTGGTCCCCTGTGGGAAGATAGGCCCATGTCACCCAGCATCGGAGCCATAATCCTGGCCGCGGGCCTGTCCTCGCGCATGGGTCGCTTCAAACCCCTGCTGCCCCTGGGCGGGGCCACGGTCCTGGAGCGCGTGGTGGATCTGTATCGCCAGGCCGGAGTGCCCGAGGTGAGGGTGGTGCTGGGCCACCGGGCCCAGGAACTCTCGCCCCTGCTGCGCCACGGCGGGGCCAGGGCGGTGCTAAACCCGGACTACCGGGAGGGCATGTTCAGCTCGGTGCGGGCCGGCGTGGCCGGCCTGGGGTTGGAGGTGGCCGCCTTTTTCATCCATCCCGTGGACATCCCCCTGGTCAGCCCCGGCACCATCGCCGCCCTGTGCCAGGCCTGGGAACGCGGCGGGCGCCAGGTGATTTACCCCTGCTTCCAGGGCCGGCGGGGACACCCCCCCCTGCTCTGCGCCAGCCTGGCGGGACCCATCGCCGCCTGGCCTGGGGAAGGGGGTTTGAAAGCCTTGCTGCGCCAATACCAGGATCAGGCGCTGGAGGTGCCGGTGGCCGATGAATTCATCCTGCGCGACATGGATCATCCGGCGGATTATGAGCGCTTGGCCCGGGAGTGGCCGCGCCCGCGCCGGGAGCCGCCGGCCGGCGGCGAGGGGTGAGCGGCCGGGGATAAGCCCCCGCCCGCTCCGGCGGGCTCAGTCCCCCTGGCCCTGGCGGGTCTTCTCCACCATGGTGATGATCATGTCCGCGGCGCTGGCGTGGTCCAGGCGGCCGGTGTCCAGGCACAGATGGTAGTTGGTGGCCTCGCTCCAGCGCCGGCCGGTCAGAGATTCCAGGAACTGGCCGCGTTCGCGGTCGCAGGTATCCACCACCGCCAAGGCCTCCTCCTGGCTGGCCAGGCGTAAACCCTGGCGCAGCGCCTGGGCGCGCTTTTCGCGCGGGGCCATGATGAAGACGCTGACCAGGCCCGGGTGTTCGGCCAGCACCGAGTAGCCGCCCCGGCCCACCAGCACGATGTCGCGGCGCCCGGCCACCTCGCGGATGATCTGGGCCTCGGTCTCGAAAAGGTCCTGGTCGCTGACATAGGGCGGCACCGGGGTCGTGCTGCCGGTGGTGGGCGGGCTGCCCACGGCGAACATGGACAACAGGTTGCTCCAGAAGCCGGCGGGGCGCTCCTCCCGAGGACGCAGGGCCTGGGGGTCCTGTCGCAGGTGGCGGGCCGTGTCGCGCAGCAGGGAGCGGTTCAGGAAGGTGATCCCCAGGCGTTGGGCCAGGAGGCGGCCGATGGGCTCGCCGCCGCTGGCCACCTGGCGGGATATGGCCAGGGCGATGGTTTGGGCCATGGTTTGCGCTCCCTTATTCCGCTAGGGTGCTGACTTCCGGGGCCTGGTTCTTGGGCTGGCGCAGCAAGAGGGCCAGGGGCATGCAGATCACGAACATCAGCAAAAACATGAAGAACACCCGGTTGAAGGCCAGCATCATGGCCTGACGCTCCAACTGCCCCTCCAACAGGCGCAAGGCCTGGGCCGAGGCCTGGGCCATCTGGGCACCCCGGCTGATCAGGGCGCCGCCCACGCCGGCCAGCCAATCCCGGGCCACCGTGCCGTAGGGCGTCAGGTGCTGGGTCAGTTCGCTGCGATAGGCGATGGTGTTGGCGGTCAGGGCCGTGGCCGCCCAGGCGGTGCCCACGCTGCCGGCCACCTGGCGCACCACGTTGTACAGCCCGCTGGCGGCGGTGAGTTGGGGCCGGGAGATGGTGGAGAGGGAGACGGTGCTCAAGGCCACGAAGATCATGCCGAAGCCCAGGCCCTGCCACACCTGGGGCACCAGGAGGTCCCAGAAGCCCACTTGCAGGCTCAAGCGCCCGAAGTCCCAGAAGCTGTAGGCCGAGATCAGCATGCCGCCGGCGATCAGCAGGCGGGGTCCCAGGCGGTTGTACAGGCGGCCGGCCAGGGGCATGGAAAGGGCCATGGCCAGGGAGCGGGGCATGAGCACCAGACCGGAGTCCAGGGCGGTGTAGCCCAGGAGCTGCTGCAAGAGCATGGGCACCAGGAACAGGCTGGCGAACAGGGCCACGCCCAGGCAACTGCCCAAAAAGGTGCCGGCGGCGAAGGTGATGTTTTTCAACAGGCGCAGGTTCACCGCCGGGCGCTCGATCTTGAGTTCGCGCCAGATGAACAAGGCCATGCCGGAGATGGTCAGGGCCACCAACACCCGGATGAGGTCCGACTCCAGCCAGTCCTCGCGGTGGCCCTTTTCCAGCATGAGCTGCAAGGAACCCAGGCCCACGGTCAAGAGGAAAAGCCCCAGCAGGTCGATCTTGCCCTTTTGGCGCGCCATGTAGGGGGGGTCCTTCATATAGCGCTGCACCAGGAACAGATTGAGCGCCCCCACCGGCACGTTGATGTAGAAGATCCAGGGCCAGGAAAAATTGTCAGTGAGCCAGCCGCCCAGGGTGGGGCCAAAGGCCGGACCCATGACCACCCCCAAGCCGTAGATGCCCATGGCCATGCCCTGCTCCTCGGGGGGGAAGGTTTCGCGCAGCACCGCCTGGGAGACCGGGATCAAGGCCCCGCCGCCCACGCCCTGCAAAACCCTGAAGAACACCATGGAGGGCAGGTCCCAGGCCAGGCCGCACAGGGCCGAGGCCAGGGTGAAGAAGACCACGCTGAGCATGTAAAAGCGCTGGCGGCCGAACAGGTCGCTCAAGAGCCCGATGATGGGCATGACGATGACGTTGGAGAGGATGTAGCCGGTGGTGACCCAGGTGATCTCCTCCACCGAGGCCCCCAGGTTGCCACGCATGAAAGGCAGGGCCACGTTGACGATGCTGGTGTCCAGGGCGGCCATGATGGTCCCGGTCATCACCGTGATGGTCACAAGCCATTTGTTGGGCGCTAGCTGCGGCAAGGTGTCCACCCATCCCGGCCGGGGGTTTGCCCCGGCGGGTGTTGCTTAAAGCGTGTGCCAGGCCCGCCCCTCGCTGGGGTCGGGCCAGCCGGACGGGGCGCCTAGCCCCGGCCGCTCACGTCCACCGAGGGCACCACCGACATGCCCGGCCACAGGGGGCGCTGGGGGTCGGGGGGATCGTCCAGCATGATCTTAACCGGCAGGCGCTGCACGATCTTGACGAAGTTGCCCGAGGCGTTCTCCGGGGGCAGCAGGCTGAAAGCCGAGCCGGTGCCGGCCTGGAAGCTGTCCACGTGGCCCTGGATGCGGTAGCCGGGGTAGGCGTCCACCTCCACGATCACCGGCTGGCCGGCGCGCATGCGCCTGAGCTGGGTCTCCTTGAAGTTGGCCACCACCCACACCGGCCGGCGGTCCACCACGGCCAACAGTGATTGGCCCACCTGCACGTACTTGCCCGGGTCCACGCTGCGCTTGACCACCCGGCCGTCCAGGGGGGCGGCCACCAGGGTGCGCGAAAGATTAAGCTCGGCCAGGGCCAGGGCCTCCCGGGCCTCCTTGGTGCGGAACTGCTGGGCGCCCAGCTCGGCCTCCAGGGTGAGCACCCCGGCCTCGGCCTTGGCCAGGGCGGCGTCCGCCGCCTGGCGGCGGTTGTGGGCCTGCTCGGCCTGGGTCAGGATGCGGTCGAACTGGCTTTTGGAAACCAGGCTGCTCTCCACCAGGGACCGGTGCCTGTCCACCTCGCGTTGGCTGTAGCGCGCCTCCTGCTCCACCACCCGCAGGCTGGCCTGGGCCTGCTGCACCCCGCGCAGGGCCTCCTGGCGGGCGGCGGCGATGCGCTTTTCCTGGGCCTGGCTGACCTCCAGGGCCTGGCGCCGGGCCTGGGCGGCCAGGCGGTAGTCGCTGGGGTCTATCTCCAAGAGCGGCTGACCCTGGCTCACCTCCTGGTTGTCGGAGACCATGACCCGCACGACCTTGCCGCTGACCTGGGCGCTGACCGGCACGATGGTGCCGTCAATGAAGGCGTTGTCGGTCTCCTCGTGGCTGAAGGAGGCGAGCACCTTGGGCCCCAGGTAAAGGGCCGCCGCCAGCAGCAGCACCGCCAGGCCCAGGCGCACCACGAGTTTGCGTGTTCGGCCACCCCGGCGCCGGCGCAGGCCCTGGGCCGCGGCCGCCGCCTGACGCAGGTCGTCATCCTCCAGGGGGAGTTGGTCCTTGATTTGCTCATCCGTGGGCATGGCTGGGCTTCTCCGTGGGTCTGGTGATTCAGCTGGCCGGCTGGTTGGCGCGCCGGGGCAGACGAGGCACGATGGCGAACCGGGTGAGGTTGTCGCCCTGGGCTCGCCACAGGCGGGCCTGTGCCCGGTCCAGATCGGCCAGGGCGGTGGCGGCGCGTACGTGGGCCTCCACCACCTTTTCCTGGAAGTCCAGGATGCGGAAGGAGTCGCTCAGCCCCTCGGCCAGGCGCTTCATCTCCTGATCCAGGTTGGTCTGGGCCAGGCCCTCCAGGCGGCGGGCCACCGCCAGGCGCTCGCGGCTGCGCTCCATGTCCACCAGGGCGTTGTTTATCTCGGTCTCCATCTGGCCTTCCAGGCGCTTGAGCTGGTAGATGGCCCGCTTCTTCTGCCAATGGGCCTGTTGCCAGCGCGAGTCGGCGGCCCGGTTGCCCAGGGGATAGGACAGTCTCACGCCCACGTAGCCCACGTAGCCCTCGCCGTCCAGGGCGTCCCGCCAGGCCGCGCCATAGGGGCCGTCGTAGGGGCTGTTGGTCACGGTGCCCGTGGTGTTGCCGCCCCGATTGCTGCCGGCAAAGCCGTTCAAGGCCAGGCTGCCCTCCAGGTCCAGCCTGGGCAGGCGCTGGTTGTCCAGGTAGGCCACGCGCACGTCCAGGTTTTCCAGCTCCAGGCGCTGGAGCAACAGGTCCGGCCGCTGGCGGGAGGCCCTCTCCAGGGCCTCGCCGGCCCCGGGCGTGGGCAACTGCTGCTCGGGCAGGGGATCGGTGACCAGGGGGCCGGGCCAGCCGCCGCCGGAGGCGTTGAGTTCCAGGATGTCCTTGAGCCGGTTGGATATGGTCTCGGCCTGCTGGCTGGCGGCCAGGACCTGCTCCTCGCGGGAGGCCATGGCGCTCTCGGCCTGCTGCACCTCGGTGATCGGCACCAACCCGGCGTCAAAACGGCGCTGATTGGCCGACATGAGTTCCTGGGCCAGAGACAGGGAGCGGCGGCGCTGGCTGAGCACCGCGCGGGCCTGGGCCAGGTCATAGTAGGCCAGCTCGATCTTCTCGGCCAACTGCTGGGTCTGCTCCAGGAGGGCGAATTCGCTCTGGCCGCCCTGTATCTGGGCCATGCGCAGCTGGGCGGTGTTGACCTCGATGCCGGCGTTGCGCAGCACCGGCTGGGTGAGGTCCAGCTCGATGTAGTTGCGGTAATAGGGGTTGACCCCGCTGATCAGGGCCGAGTTGCTGTCCACGCTGCTGGTTTTCAGCGCCACCTGGGATTCCAGGCCGGTCTGGAAGGTCTTCTTGACCCCGGCGCTGGCCAGGGAGGTATCCAGGCGCTCCAGGTTGTCCACCGAGAAGGCCGAGGCGCTGGGCAGCTTCTGGCTGGAGACCCCGCCCTTGGCCTCCAGCACCGGGTCGAAGCGAGCTTCCTCAATGGTCTCGGCCAGGCGGCTCTGGGGCACCCGCACCTCCACCATGCTCAGTTCCAGGTTGTGGCGGATGCCCTGGATCAGGGCCTCGCGCAGGCTCAAGGTCTTGCCCTCGGGGCCATCGCCGGCGGCCAAGGCCCCCGGCGCGGGCGGGCACAGGCAGAAAAGGGGCAAGAGCAGGGCGCAGGCCAACAGGTTTTTGGCGGGCATGGTCAACCTCCGGTGCGGGGGCTCAATGGCCGGGGGTCAGGGCGCGGCGGCAAAAATCAACCGCCTGGCCCGCGAAATCGACATCCGGGGCCAGCTTCAACAAGAGCAGGCGGGTGGCCCCGATGAGCATGCTGCGGATCAACAGGGCCGTCTCCGCCACCGGCAGGTCGGCGGCCACGCTGCCGTCGGCCTGGCCCATGCGCAGCCCCTGGGACATGACCTCGATGATCAGGGCGGTCTGCTGGCGCATGGTGCGGCGGCACTTGGAGTCGCCCCGGCCCAGGCTGACCGGCAAATCGCGCACCAACAAGGCCAAGAGGCGCGAATGCTGGCGCACCTGCTTGAAATGAAACTCCACGCAGGCCAGCATGGCGCTCATGCCGTCGGGGGCCTTTTGCAGCACCTTGTCCATGCGCTGCCGGTACTGCACGTTCACTTCGACCAGGAGGTCCAGGAGGATGCCCTCCTTGCTGCCGAAGTAATAGAAGATGGTGCCTTCGGAGACGCCGGCCAGCTTGGCCACCTCGGCGGTGCTGGTGGCGTGAAAGCCCTTCTTGGCGAACAGGGTGACGGCGGCCTTGCTCACGGCCTCGCGCCGTCCGGAGGAGGAGCGGCCGGCGCACTTGGCGGAGCAGCGCGGTTTATCTGATTCATTCATTGATATAACAGTCTAAAATAACACTAAAAAACAATGAAAATTTAAGTGAGTACTTAGTTAAAGTACAACCAGGGATGCCCCCTGTCAAGCCCCCTGCCCTGGCCCTCGGGGGCCAGGGACTCTGCCCGCCGGGGCGGGGATTGATAGACAAGCTGGGTACAGGGTGGCCAAGCGGCGAGGCTGGGGCCAGCGGCCGGGCGCGGGGGATCAGTGGGAGCGCAGGCCGGCGGACTTGACCTTGCGGGCCAGGGTGGAGCGGTCGATGCCCAGGGCGGCGGCCGCCCGGCTGAGGTTCCAGTCGTGCTCCTCCAGGGTGCGGCGGATGTGGGCCAGCTCCACCTGGGCCAGGGTGAGCCCTGCCGGCTCCGGCTCCGCCGAGGCGCTCAGGAAGGTGATGCCCTCCAGCCCCACCCGCTGGCCCCGCGAGACGATGACCGTGCGCTCCATGACGTTGCGCAGCTCGCGCACGTTGCCGGGCCAGGTATAGGCCCGCATGGCCCGCTGGGCCTCCTCCTCCAGGCGTGGGACTGGCTTGCCGGCCTGGCGGGCGAAATAATCCAGAAAATGCTCGGCCAGGGGCACGATGTCCTCCGTGCGCTCGCGCAGGGGGGGCAGGTGCAAGGAGAGCACGGCGATGCGGTAGAAAAAGTCCTGGCGGAATTGCCCCCGGCTGATCAGCTCCGGCAGGTCCCGATGGGTGGCGCAGATCAGGCGAAAATCGCTGCTCAGTTCCTGGCTGCCGCCCACCCGCTGATAGTGCTTGTCCTCCAGCACCCGCAGCAGGGACACCTGCATCTTTTGGGATATCTCGCCCACCTCGTCCAGGAACAATGTGCCCCCGTCGGCCATGTCCAGCCGGCCCCGGCTGGCCCTGACCGCCCCGGTGAAGGCCCCCCGCTCGTGGCCGAAGAGTTCGCTCTCCAAGAGGGTTTCGGTCACGGCCCCGCAGTTCAGGGCGATGAAGGGGGCAAAGGCGCGTTGGCCGTGGTTGTGGATGGCCCGGGCCACCAACTCCTTGCCGGTGCCGGTTTCGCCGGTGATCAAGACCGGCGCCTCGGCGGCGGCCATCTCCTCGATCTGGGCGAAGACCGCCAGCATGGCCGGCGAGCGGCCCACCAAGCCCTGGAAATAGTCACTCTCGCCCAGGGCTAGGCGCTGACGCAGGCACAGGTTTTCCCTGAGCACCGCTTGCTGCTGGGCCATCTTTTGCAACAGGAGCATGAGCTGCTCGGGGTCGAAGGGCTTGAGCAGGTAGTCGCTGGCCCCGGCCTTCATGGCCTGCACCGAGGACTCGATGGAGCCGTAGGCCGTGATGATGATGACCAGGGTCTCGGGGTAGTCCCGGCGCATGTGCCCCAAGAGCGCCAGGCCGTCCATGCCCGGCATCTTGATGTCCACCAGGGCCAGGTCGAAGTCTTCCCGCGCCAAGAGGCTTAAGGCCTCGTCGCCGCTGGCGGCCACGCTGGCCTGGTGGCCGTCCTGGCGCAGCCAGGCCGCCAGGGACTCGCGTATGGCCAGCTCGTCGTCCACCACCAGGGTCTTGAGCCGGGGGGTCATGGCGGGGTTCTCCTTGCCCTTGGGGCCGGGGACGCGGTCGGGGCCACCGGAGGCATCGCCGACGTCCGGCGCGGCCCCGGACTGGCCATTGACCTGATCAAACTAGTCCATTCTAGCACTGCCGGCGTGAGGGGAGCCAGGGCTTCCTGGCCCCGGGGCGGCCGGTTTCAAGGGCCGCCGCGCAGCCCTTGGCGCAGCCCGGCCAGCTGCCCCGCGCAGGCGGGGCAGTAGTCAGTCTCCAAGGCGTCCAGGTGCTCCAGGGCCTGGGAAAAGCGCATCAGGCAGCCGGCGGTCAGGCAGTGGGTGAGTCCCAGGGCGTGCCCGGCCTCGTGCAGGGCCACCTTGGCCAGGCGGCCATAGACCAGGGGCGCCAGGGGTTGACCCTGGCCCAGAGCCTGGTCCAGGCGGTGCAGGGAGATCACCGCCACCCTGCCGCCCAGATGGGCCTCGCCAAACACATGGGTCAGGAAGGGCAGGCACAGGTCCAGGGCCGTGACCCCCAGCCACAGCCTGCCGGGCGGGGCCTGGCGCAGCAGGGCCGCCAGCACCTGGCCGGCGTCGTATTGGCGCCGCAGGGGCAACAGGGCCTGGCTGGGCTCGGGCCAGGCCGGCAACACCCGCGCCGGCAGACCCATGATGGCTTGCAGGTGCCCGGCCGCCACCTCCAGGGCCAAGGGATCGACTGGGCCCAAGGGAACCACCTCGGCCAGGGGCTGTTCCGGTGGCGGGGCGGGTGGGCCGGCGCGGGGGCGGCGGGCCTGCCTCACGCCCGGGCTTCCGCCGGCGGCGGGGCAGGGGGCGCCACCGGCAGCACCAGCCGGAAGGTGGTGCCCTGACCAGGCTGGCTCTCCACCACCACCTCCCCGCCGTGCTTTTGCATGATGCCGTAGACCATGGACAGGCCCAGACCCACGCCTTGACCCTGGGTCTTGGTGGAGAAAAAGGGCTCGAAGATATAGGGCAGGTTCTCGGGGGCGATGCCCGGGCCGGTGTCGGTGACGCTGAGCCAGACCTGCTCGGCCCGAGGCGCCCGCCGCAGATGGACGTGCAACTGCCCGCCCTGGGGCATGGCCTCCAGGGCGTTGAAAATTAGATTGGTTACGCATTGCTGCAACTGGGAGTAGTCGCCCCAGACCGTCAACCCCTCGCGCTCCTGCTCCAAAAACAGCACCACGTCGGCCAGCTCCATGCGGTGACGCACCAGGATGAGGATGGTTTCCAGAAGCTCGCCCAGGTTGAAGCGCCGGGGCTCCAGGCTCTGCTGGCGGGCGAAGCTCAGCAGGTTGCTGACGATGCGGCCGCAGCGCTGGGCCTCTCCCACGGTGAGTCTGAGCCAGTGCCGGAACAGGTCGGCCTCCGCCTCGCTGGGGTGGTGATCCCCGAGGCTCTTGTGGATAAGCATGCTGAAGTTGAGGATGCTGGCCAGGGGGTTGTTGATCTCGTGGGCCACCGAGGCCACCAACTTGCCCAGGGAGATCAGCTTGTCCTCTTGCACCAGGTGGGCCAGGTTGTGCTTCAGGTCCCGGGTGCGCATCTCCACCTGATCGTCCAGGTCGGTGGTGATGTCGCGGAAAATCTCCAGCACCTCCACCACGCGATCCTGGTCCTTGAGCACCGGGTAGGTGGAGACGTTGTAGTATTTGCTGTGGCCCCGGGCGTCCACGTGGCGGTGGATGGCGTGGTTGGGCAGGCCGTTGGACATGGTTTGCTTCATGGGGCAGGGATGCTCGGGGCTGTCGCAGGGGCCATGGGCATGGTGGGAAACCTCAAAGCAGTGGCGTCCCACGGCTTGGCCCTTTTGCAGCCCCGCCATGCGCAGGGCGGTGGCGTTGATGCGGTTGATCCGGTAATTGGCGTCCAGCACCATGATGCCTTCCTCCGTGGCGCTGGAAAGCGTCTGGGCCAGGGCCCCGGCCAGGCTGCATTCCTCCTGGCTGAGGCGCAGGCGCTGGCCCAAATCCACCATCGTGGACAGCAGCCGGGAGGTCAGGGCCGAGACCCGGCGAGAGTCCGGGGGAGCCTGGGCGGCCAGTTCCTCCAACACCTCCGGCCGGCCGGTCAACTCGATGATCATATCCACCTGCGGCAGGCAGAGCAATTGGGCGGCCTCGGCGGTGGTGTGGATGCCCAGCGCCTGGGCGCGCAGCAGGCCCTCGGCGCGGGGGTTGGGGTCGGCCACGGCCAGCACGGCGGCCCCCAGACCGGCCAGCTCGCCGGCCTCCATCATGCGCAGCAGGGACAGGCAGCGCCTGCCCCCGCCCACCACCCCCAGGCGCAGGCGGGCCGGGACGGCATGGAGCGGGCCAGGGTCGGAGTCCATGGTTCAACCCCCCAGGATACTGGTTCTCCCTTCGGGCCGGTCCGGGCGCATATCTCCAGGCCGCTCAGCCAGCGGGGGCGGCAGGCGTCTGTGCAGGCCGGACGGGCGCAATACCTGACTGTCAGGGGTAATTATAGCACCAGGGCCAGGCCCACCCCCAGGGGTAACCCCGGCCGCCAAGGCGCCGCCTCTGGGTGGGCGGGCCTGGGGCGGCCTCGGTACCCGGGAGGAAGGCCGTTCAAGGGGCTCAGGGGGCCGGGTGGAGGTGGATCCCGGCCAGCCGGCGTTTAACCCTTTTGCACGAAATAGCTGACAAAGCCCTCGCGCTGTTCCTCGCCCAGCAATTGGTGCCCACCCCGGCCCAGGAAGGCCGGCAGGTCGTTCTTGGTGCCGGGGTCCGTGGCTTGCAGTTCCAATATCTGGCCGCTCTGCATCTGGTTGATGCTCTTCTTGGTCTTGAGGATGGGCATGGGGCAGCTCAGCCCCTTGGCGTCCAGGATTTGGTCGGCGACCCATTGGGCCATTGTCGTTCCTCCTTGTGGATGTGCGTCCGGGCCGGGCGCGCCCCGGACCGGCGGATGGGCGAGCAGGACCAGGGACGGCCCGGGCTCGCGAGCTGTACGGCAAGGATCGTGGGGGCTGGTGGCCCGCCCCCGGGCCGGGCCGTTGTCCGAGGACTACGCAAACCCGGTGCCACGGTGAGATGGCGCTAGCCCCTGGGGTAAGCGCGCAAAATTGAAACATAAAATAGGTGGGGGCCCCGGCGTTGGGGCCTGTAGCGTTAAGCATGTTAAGAAAAGAGGTCTGGGTTTAACTGGCGTTAAGTGACGTTAAGCAAAGCCGAACCGGGGTCTGTTTAGGGCAGGGCCGAGTCCGGCCCGGCCGGTCCCAGCTGGCCCTGGCTGTCCACCAAGAGGGGGTGGGTGCGGGCCACCATCTCCAGCATGGCTGGCGGGAACAACTGCCGGTCGTAGATGCACAGGGCCGTGGTGGGGTAGCGGGGGGAGACCTCCCGGTTCATCAAGAACTCATACTCCTCCAGGCGCCCCCATTCCAAGGGATGATAGGCGGCCCAGGACATGTCCGCCACCGCCCGCAGGCCCGTGAAGCCGTCCGCCTGGGCTTCAGTCACCGCCGCGATGTTTTTCTCGACCAGACGGTCGGGCTCGAAGTCGCCGCGGTGCAGGTAATAACGCGAGGCGTCCAGGATGAGCAGCTGGCGGCGGGCCTTTAGAATCCCCAGGTCCAGGCCCTGCCAGGCCAGCAGGCTTTCCAGGAGCCAGGGAGTGTGCAGGGTGGTCAGGTAGACGCAACGCTCGCCCCGGGTCAGCCCCTGGGCCAGGTAGGGAAAGACCACCTGACGCCACCGCCAGAGTTGGCCGCAGACAAAACCCACGTGGTCATGCGGTTGGAACATGGGCCGCGGCTTCCCTGCGGGTTGTCTTGCCCGGGTGCTGGCCAGGTTGCATCAGCGACCCAGGAACCAGGGACGGCTGGTGCTATCGGGGTTGCGCGGGTCGCGCTGGCGGCGGTTGTCTTCCTCGCGCCGCCGGGTGTCCTCGTCGCGCCGCCGGCGCTCCTCCTCCAGTTCCTGCCTGCGCCGCTTGTCGTCCTTTTCGTCCAGCTTGGCCAGGGCCTCCTCGGCGCGCTTGTGCTCCTCCAGGGACAGGTCGGGGGCCTGGGTGGCTCGGGTCAGGTGGTAGCGGGCCGAGCGGATGTTGCCTCGGGCCTGAAAGGCCAGGCCCAGGTACAGCGCGGCCTGGCTGGTGCGCCCCATCTTGCCCAGGGTGACCCCCAGGTTGTACATGGCTTCGTGGTCCTTGGGGTCCAGGGTGGTCAGCCGCTCGTAGACCTGGCGAGCCTCGGGCAGATGCTCCATCTGCATATAGGCTTGGCCCAGGCTGGCCAGGGCCACCTGGTCCTGGGGCTGGGCCAGGAGCACCTGGCGCAAGAGCGACTGGGCCTTGGCCGGCTCGCCCAGGCGCAGGTAGGCGTTGGCCTGGGCGCGCAGCACGTAGGTCTTGCCGGGCCACTGGGCCTCCACGGCCTTGAGATAGGCCAGGGACTGCTCGAAGCGGTTGCGCCGGCCCTCCAAGAGGGCCATGCCATACATGGCCATGGGGTCCTGGGGGTTTTCGCGGCGCTGGCGCTGGAACTGAGTCTCCGCCGCGTCCTCACTGTCGTAGAGGGCGATGAGCCGGGTCTTCACCACCATGAAGTTGGTGTTGTCATAGGGTCTGGGTTTGTGGCTGCCGTGGCGCACCATGTCCTCCATGCGCTCCATGCGCTGGGGGCTGGTGGGGTGGGAGCGCAGATAGTTGGGCACCTCGGCGCCCATTATGCGCTCCACCTGCCAGATGCGGTTGAAGCTCTTGGCCATCTCCTGGCCGGAGTAGCCCAGGCCGGTCATGAGCTTGAAGCCGGCGAAGTCGGCCTGCTCCTCGTCCTCGCGGGAAAAGGCCAGATGACCCTGGATGCCGCCGGCCAGGGAGCCGAAGGTCAGCGCCTGGCCCAGCTGGGGCGAGCCGCCCACGGCCCCCAGGAGCACGCCGGCCAGCATGCCCGCCAGCATGGCGGCGTTCAAGGGCGCGGTGTTCTCCATGCGGTGGGCCAGATGGCGGTGGGAGACGTGGGATATCTCGTGGCCCATGATGCCGGCCAGCTCGGCCTCGGAATCCAGGGCCGTGATCATGCCCCGGAAGAAAAAGATATAGCCGCCGGGCAGGGCGAAGGCGTTCATCTCCCCGCTGTCGGCCACGTTGAAGGTGTAGGCGAAGGGGCTGTCGGCCAATTCGGCCACCAGGCGGTTGCCGATGCCGCGCACGTAATTGACCACGTCCGGGTCGGTGACCAGGGGAACCTCGGCCATGATCTCGTCATAGGCCTCGCGGCCGATCTTGCGCTCTTCCTCCAGGGTGATCAACGCCTGGGCGCGGCCGGGCCAGCAACCCAGGGCCACCAGCAAGACCAAAAGCCAGACCAGGCCGCGTCGCAGCATGTCAGTCCTCGCGTGGCGGGATGAGGCAGCGGCCGGTCATGGCCACCGGCTGTTTAAGGCCCAGCAGGTGCAGCAGGGTGGGGGCCACGTCGCACAGGGCGCCGGCGGGCAGGGCGCGCCCCCGGCCCTGGGGGGTGATCAGGAGCAGGGGCACCGGGTTGTCCACGGTGTGCGCGGTGTAGGGGCCGCCGTTTTCGTCGATCATCTGCTCGGCGTTGCCGTGGTCGGCGGTGAGGAGCACGCTGCCGCCTTGGTCGAGGATGGCCGGGATGACCCGGGCCAGGCAGGCGTCCACGGTCTGCATGGCCTCGATGGCCGCCGGCAGGATGCCGGTGTGCCCCACCATGTCGCCGTTGGCGTAGTTCATCACCAACAGGTCGTATTGCCCCGAGGCGATGCGCCCCAGCACCTGTTCCGTGACCGCCGGGGCGCTCATGGCCGGCTTCTGGTCGTAGGTGGCCACCTCCTTGGGCGAGGGAATGAGCACCCGGTCCTCGCCGGGGAAGGGTTCCTCGCGTCCGCCGTTGAAGAAGAAGGTGACGTGGGCGTACTTCTCGGTCTCGGCGATGTGCAGTTGCCGATAGCCCGCCTTGCTGACCACCTCGGCTAGGGTCTCGCTGATGTCCTGGGGCGGAAAGGCCACGGGCACCTCCAGGTGCTCGTCGTACTGGGTCAGGCAGACGTAATCAGCCAGGCGCGGCCGCTCGGCCACGTCGAAGCCGCTGAAGTCCGGCGCATTGAAGGCCCAGGTCAGCTCGCGGGCGCGGTCGGCGCGGAAGTTGAAGAAGATCACCGCGTCGTCATCGGCGATGGTCAGGGGCTCCTGGCCCGGCCCGGCGATGACCGTGGGGGTCACGAACTCGTCGAACTCCTGGCGGGCGTAGGCCTCCCTCACCGCCGCCACGGGGTCTGCGGCCCGGGGCGCCTGGCCGCGCACCAGGGCGTCCCAGGCCTTTTGCACGCGCTCCCAGCGCTTGTCGCGGTCCATGCCCCAGAAACGGCCGCCGAGCGTGGCCACGCGGGCCTGGGGGTAGTCCTTGAGGAAGCCCTGCAATTGCTCCAGATAGCCGGCGCCCGAGTCGGGCGGGGTGTCGCGGCCGTCCAGGAAGGCGTGGATGGCGATGCGCCCCACGCCCTGCTCCACGGCCAGGCGCACCAGGGCGTAGAGATGCTCTTGCAGGGAGTGCACCCCGCCGTCGCTCACCAGGCCCAACAGGTGCAGGGTGGAGCCGTTCCGCTTGACCCGCTGCATGGCCCGGCCCAGGGCGGGGTTGCCGGCCAGTTCGCCCCGGCGCACCGCCAAGTTGATGCGCGTGATGTCCTGGTAGATCACCCGGCCGGCCCCCAGGTTCAAATGCCCCACCTCGGAGTTGCCCATCTGCCCCTGGGGCAGGCCCACGGCCTCGCCGTAGCACAGCAGCTCGCCGTGGGGGCAGGTGGCGAACAGGGAGTCCAGATAGGGCGTCTTGGCCAGGCTGACGGCGTTGCCCGGTCCGGCGGGAGCCAGGCCCCAGCCGTCCAGGATGATCAGGGCCACCAGGGGATGTTTGCTCATGGCGGTATTTCAGTCTCCGGCGCCTGCGGGTTCGGGGGGCAGCAGGCCCTCCAGTTGGGAATCATCCACCTCCACGCGCGGCGCGTCGGACCACAGGGACTCCAGGTCGTAGAACTCGCGCACCGGCTGATGGAAGACGTGCACCACCACGTCGCCGAAGTCCAAGAGGGCCCAGCGCCCTTCCTTGAGGCCGTCGCGGCCCAGGGGCTTGACCCCGGCCTTCTTGAGGGCGCGTTCGATGCCCTCGGCGATAGCCCCGGCCTGGCGGGTGGAGCGTCCGCTGGCCAGCAACAGGTAGTCGGCATAGCCGCTGATGGCCCCCACGTCCAACAAGAGCAGGTCCGAGGCCTTCTTGTTGCGAGCGGCGGCCATGCACAGCAGGGCGATGTTCTTGGTCCCCTGGGGCCGCTGGGGCCGGGAACGGGGGCGGGTGGTCATGAGTCCTCCCCGCCGGGTGCGCCGTAAAGTTTCATCTTACAAATATAATCCTCCACCGCCGCGGGTACAAGGTAGGTCAGGGAGCGTCCTTGGGCGGCGCGGCGGCGTATGTCGGTGCTGGAGATGTCCAGCAGGGTGGTGGTGAGCAGCTTGACGCCGTGCCCGCCCGGCAGGCGGGCCCAACCCTGGCCGGCCAGGGCGAAGGCCGGGTCCAGGTAGTGGGTCAAGTAGGGCAGCAGGTCGCTGCCCGGCGAGCCGGGCCGGGTCATGACCACGAAGTCGGCCAGGTCCAGAAGCCGCCGGGGCTGGTACCAGGTGTGTAGATTAAAGAAGGCGTCGGCCCCGATGAGCCAGAACAGGGGCCGGCCGGGGTGGCGGCGGGCCATCTCCTCCAGGCTGTCCACGGCGTAGCTCTTGCCGCCCCGGGCCACCTCCAGGTCGCTGACCTCGAACAGGGGGTTGCTCATGACCGCCAGGCGGGCCATCTCCAGGCGCAAGTCCGCCGGCGCGCGCACGTCCTTGGCGTGGGCCGGGTCGGCGCAGGGCATGAACAGCACCGTGGCCAGCTCCAACTCCTCGGCCACCTCCTGGGCGGCCCGCAGGTGGCCCAGGTGGATGGGGTCGAAGGTGCCGCCGAAGATGCCCAGGCTGCCCCGTTTGTGCCCTGCCGCGCTCATGGTCCCCCCGGTCCCCCGCGTTACTCGCGCACCTGGCCGTCGCCGTAGACTATGAATTTCTGGGTGGTCAGCTCGGTCAGCCCCATGGGTCCGAAGGCGTGCAGCTTGCTGGTGTTGATGCCGATCTCGGCGCCCAGGCCCAGTTGCCCGCCGTCGTTGAAGCGCGTGGAGGCGTTGACCAGCACCACCGAGGAGTCCACGCCACTTATGAATTGGTGCGCGCGGGCGTAGTCCCTGGTGACGATGGCCTCGCTGTGGTTGGAGCCGTAGCGGGCGATATGGTCCATGGCCTGGTCCATGTCACGCACCACCTTGACCGCCAGGATCAGGTCCAGGAACTCGGCGGGCCAGTCTTCCTCCACGGCCGGCACGGCCTGGGGCACGGCCTGGCAGGTGGCCGGGCATCCCCTGATCTCCACGCCCTGACTGATCAGCGCCGCCGCCACCAGGGGCAGGAAGACCGTGGCCTCGTCCTGGTGCACCAAAAGCGTCTCCAGGGCGTTGCACACCCCCGGGCGCTGGCACTTGGCGTTGACGCAGATGTCCACGGCCATGTTCAGGTCCGCGCCCTGATCCACGTAGAGGTGGCAGACGCCCTTGTAGTGCTTGAGCACCGGGATGCGGCTGTTGGCGGTGACAAAGCGGATCAGGCCCTCGCCGCCCCGGGGGATGATCACGTCCACCAGGTCTTCCTCGTGCAACAGGGCCAGGGTGGCCCCACGGTCGGTGGTGGGGATGACCTGGGCCGCCGCCGGGGGCAGGCCGGCCGATTGCAGGGCCTGGGCCACCAGCTTGGCCAGGGCCAGGTTGGAGTTGAGCGCTTCCTTGCCGCCCTTGAGCACCACGGCGTTGCCGCTTTTCAGGCACAGGCCGGCGGCGTCCACGGTGACGTTGGGCCGCGACTCGTAGATGAAGCCGATCACCCCCAGGGGGATGCGCATGCGCCCCACCGACAGGCCGTTGGGCCGCCGCCACATGCTGGAGACCTCGCCCACCGGGTCGGGCAGGGCCGCGACTTCCCTCAGGCCCTGGGCCATGGAGGCGATGACGCCGTCGGAGAGTGTCAGCCGATCCAGCATGGCCTTGCTCATGCCCGAGCCGGCGGCGGCCTCCAGGTCGGCCTGGTTGGCGGCCTTCAAGGCCGGGGCCTGGTCCAGGATGGCTTGGGCCAGGTTCAAGAGGGCCTGGTTCTTCTGGCCGCTGCTGGCCACGGACAACTGGCGGGCCGCCGCCTTGGCGGCCAGGCAAAGCTCGCGCACCATCTCCTCGGCTAGGCGTTGAGCAGACATGCCACCTCCTCCTCTTCCTCCCAATCGAAGATCACCAGGTCATCGCGGTGGATCACCTCGTCAGAGTCCTTGTGCCCCAGGCGGGCCTCGAACTGGTCGGAACGCAGGCCCATGATCTTGCGCAGGTCCTGGCTGGCATAGGCCGAGAGCCCTACCCCCAGGATCACCTCGCCCGGCCCCAGCACCCGCACGGCCTGGCCGGCGCTGAAGTCGCCGCGCACGTCGCGTATGCCGACGGCCAACAGGCTCTTGCCCTTTTCCACCAGGGGGCGCACGGCGCCCTCGTCCACCAGTATCTCGCCGGCCTGGTCGGCGGCAAAGGCGATCCAGTGCTTGCGGCTGGTCAGCCGGGCCGAGCGCGGCCTGAAGAGGGTGCCCAGGTCGGCGCCGGCGGCCAGGCCGTCCAGCACGTCGTCGTTGAGGCCGTTGGCCACGATGGTGTAGGCCCCGCAACGGGCCACCTTGTCGGCCGAGCGCACCTTGGAGAGCACCCCGCCCAGGCCCACCGAGCCCGGCTGGCTGGAGGCGGCCTTGAGCAGGTCGGCCTCCACCTTTTCCACCAGGGGGATGCGCCGGGCGGCCGGGTTGACGCGCGGGTCGGAATCCATGAGCCCGTCGACGTTGGTGAGTATGATGAGCAACTCGGCCCCCAGCAGGTTGGTCAACAGGGCCGCCAGGTTGTCATTGTCGCCCAGCTTGAGCCCCTCCACGGCCACGGTGTCGTTCTCGTTGACCACCGGGATCACCCCCCAGTCCAAAAGGGTGAAGAGGGTGTTGCGGGCGTTCTCGTAGCGGCCGCGCTGGCGCAGGTCGCTGGCGGTCAGGAGCACCTGGGCCACCTTCTGGCCGTGGGCCTCGAAGGCCTCCTCATAGGCCTGCATCAGCCCGGCCTGGCCCAGGGCGGCGGCCGCCTGCTTCTGGGGCGTGGTGAGCTTGGCGCCCAACAGGCCCAGCTTGGCGCGGCCCGTGGCCACCGCCCCCGAGGAGACCAAGAGCACCTGGCGCTCCGGCCCGGCCAGACGCGACACCTGGGCGGCCAACAAGCCCACGCGGCGGCGGTCCAGGCCCTCGGGTCCGGCCAGCACCGCCGAGCCCACCTTGACCACCAGCCGCCGGCAGGAAGTTATCAGCTCAGCCCTGTCCGAAGTCATCGTCCCAGGCCCCTTCTCTGACCCGCGCCGCCTCCACCGCGGCCAGGTCGGCCTCGTCGGCCTCGCTCAGCCGCCGGGATATCTCATCCAAGAGGGCGGGCACGCCCTGGCCGCTGGCGGCGCTCAGCGGCCAAACCTCCAATCCCATTGCTTGAACCTTTTGCTCGAATTCGTCAAGCTGTTCCCGGGCCAGGGGCAGGTCCTGCTTGTTGGCCGCCACCAAGCAGGCCCGCTGGGCCAGGGCCGGGTCATAGGCCTTGAGTTCGGCGCGCACGGTGGCCAGGTCGCCCAGGGGATCGGCCGCCGACAGGTCCACCACGTGCAGGAACAGCCGCGTGCGCTCGATGTGCCTTAAAAAGCGCAGGCCCAGGCCGGCCCCCTGGTGGGCGCCGGCCACCAGGCCGGGGATGTCGGCCAGCACGAAGGGCCGGCCCTCGCCCAGGTCCACCACCCCCAGGTGAGGCGTGAGGGTGGTGAAGGGGTAGTCGGCCACCTTGGGCCGGGCGGCGGTGGCGGCGGCGATGAGGCTGGACTTGCCGGCGTTGGGCAGGCCCACCAGCCCCACGTCGGCCAGGAGCTTGAGTTCCAGGCGCAGGGTGCGGGCCTGGCCGGGCTCGCCGGGCTGGGCGAAGCGGGGGCTGCGGTGGGTGCTGCTCACGAAGTGGCGGTTGCCCTTGCCGCCCCGGCCGCCCTGGGCGGCGATGAACTCCTGGCCCTCGTGGGTCAGGTCGGCCAACAGCTCGCCGGTGGTCAGGTCATAGACCTCGGTGCCCACCGGCACCTCCAGGGCCTTGTCCTGGCCGGCGGCGCCGTCCTTGCCCGCGCCTCGGCCGTGCACGCCCCGGCCGGCCTTGAAGTGGCGCAGGTAGCTGTGGTCGGCCAGGGTGGCCACCCGGGAGCTGGCCCGCAGGATGACGTGCCCGCCGCGGCCGCCGTGGCCGCCGTCGGGGCCGCCCTTGGGCTGGTAGCGCATGCGCAGAAAGCTCACGCAGCCCCGCCCGCCGTCCCCGCCCGCCACCTCGATGGTGGCCTCGTCAACGAAGCGCATGGCTGATGGCCTTCCAGCTCACAATAAAGTTAGGGTGTGGCGGGGACCTGACGGCGCCCGCCGTTTTTAGAGAAAATAAAAAAGAAGACGGCCCGGCGGCGTGAGCGCCCCGCAGGCCGTCCCTGGTCCGCCGCCGCCGAAAGGCTTAGGCAGGGTATACGCTGACCCGTTTCTTGTCGCGGCCCAGACGCTCGAACTTCACCCTGCCGTCGATCTTGGCGAAGATGGTGTAGTCGCGCCCCATACCCACGTTCAGGCCGGGATGAATCTTGGTGCCCAACTGGCGGATGATGATGTTGCCGGCCAGAACCGGATAACCGTCGCCGCGCTTGATGCCCAGCCGCTGCCCGGCGGAGTCGCGTCCGTTGCGGGAGGAGCCGCCTGCCTTTTTGTGTGCCATCTTGAAGGTCCTCGCTTAAGTCTGGGACAAAGACGCCGGCTGGGGGCCGGCGCTGGCCGACTAGGCCTCTATGCCTTGCACGCGCACGGCGGTGAAGGGCTGACGGTGGCCGCGCTTGACGCGGTAGCCCTTGCGGCGCTTCTTCTTGAACACCAAGACCTTGCGCGCCCGGCCCTGTTCCACGATCACCGCCGAGACCTGGCCCTCCAGGTAGGGGCGCCCCACCTTGGGCTCGCCCTCGCCGCCGACCATCAGCACCGGGACGAGGCCCACGGCGTCGCCGATCTGGCCCTCGAGCTTCTCCAGGCGGTAGACCTGGCCCGCTTCTACTTTATATTGCTTACCGCCAGAGGCGATCACAGCATACATGGTTACCCGACCTCCCAGAAATGAAAGGAGACTATACGAGACACGGCCCGGCCTGTCAAGACCGGCCAGGGGCGCCGCGCCCTTAAAGAAGGTAAAAAATACCAGAAGTCCGGCGCGGCGCAAGGGCTTAGCCGCCTCGGCGGTCCGGAAAACGCTGCTTCCGGCCGCCGGGGCGGTGCTGCATTGCGTGGAACTAAGGCACCTTCTTGATGAACTTGAAGTAGTCCCCGTCGGTGGACAGGATCAACTCGGCCTTGTCCGCCGGCAGGGAGCTGTAGGTCTCCAGGGTCTTGAACACGCTGTAGAACTGGGGGTCCTGGCTGAAGGCCTGGCCGAAGATGGTCGTGGCCTTGGCGTCGCCCTGGCCCCGGGTCTCCTGGGCGGTCTTGTAGGCCAAGGAGCGCACCCGCGCCAGTTCCTTTTCCATGGTGCCCAGGATGCGGGCCTTTTCGCCCTCGCCCTCGGAGCGGTACTGGCTGGCGATGCGCTTGCGCTCGCTGATCATGCGCTCGAAGACCCGCTTCTGCACGCTCTCCACGTAGTTGATGCGCTTGATCTCCACGTCCACCAGCTCGATGCCGTACTGGGGTACCAGTTTGGCGGCGCTTTCCAGCATGGCCCGGGTGATGAGCTTGCGCCCCACCTTGACCTCCGTGGGCTCGGCGGCGTTGGCCGGAATGGAATCATTGCCGATTTCCGTGGTCAGCAGGGGTACGACCACCTTGGCCAGGGGGATGTCGCTGGGGGGCGTGGGGTTCCAGTCGGCCGAGCGCACCAACTCCACCAAGATATTGCTGGAGACCATGTCGCGCACCACCGAGTCCAGGATGTCATCCAGGCGGCTGGCGGCGCCGGTCTCGGTGGACACGGTCTGCAAGAAGCGCAAGGGATCTACTATGCGCCAACGGGCGAAGGTGTCCACCCAGATGTATTTTTTGTCGCGGGTGGGTATCTCGTTGGGCTTGCCGTCCCATTTCAAGATGCGCTTGTCAAAAATGTGCACATCCTGAATCAAGGGAATTTTAAAGTACAGGCCGGCCTCGCTAAAGGGGCCGCCCACGGGCTTGCCGAACTGGGTCACCAGAGCCTGATGGCCTTCCTGCACCGTGAAGAAGCAGGAAAAGGCCAGTACCAACAGGATGGCCGCCAGGGGCAGGATCAGACGCAGGCTTTTCACTGCTTCACCTCCTTGGGGGCGGCGGGTTGGAGGTGGGGCTTGGGGCCTTTGTCCAGATTGAGCAGCGGCAGCACGCCCTTGAGGTTCTCGTCCACCACGTAGACCTTGGCGGCGTTGCTCAGGAGACCCTGCATGGCCTCCAAGTAGAAGCGGCGTAGGGTCACGTCCTTGGCCTGGCGGTAGGCCGCCAGGACGTCCCCGAAGCGCTTGGCCTGGCCCTGGGCGCGGTTGACCTGCTCGGTGGCGTAGCCCTCGGCCTCGCTCATCACCCCCTTGGCCTCGCCCATGGCCTTGGGTATCTCGCGGTTGTAAGCCTCCTGGGCCTCGTTGATCAGGCGTTCCTTCTGCTGGCTGGCCTCGTTGACCTCGTTGAAGGCCGGCTGCACAGGCCCGGGCGGGTTGACGTCCTGTAGCTGCACCGTCACCACCCGCACGCCGGTCTGGTACTCATCCAGGAGGACCTGGAGTTCCTTCTGGCACAGGGCGGCCACTTCCACGCGCTGCAAGGTCAGCACCGCGTCGGAGTAGCGATTGCCCACGATCTGGCGCATCACCGACTCGCTGACGTCGCGGATGGCTGCCACGCCGTCGCGAACGGCGAACAGCCACAGCTTGGGGTCGCGGATCTGATACTGCACGATCCACTTGACGTCGATGACGTTGAGGTCGCCGGTGAGCATCAGGGACTCGTCGTCAAAGCCCTTTTCGGCGAAACGGCTGCGAACTCCCGGGCTTACGCCCCGGAAGCCGAATTCTTCCTTGAACACGCGGCCGGTCTTGACCGGCAGCATGTTTTCGATGCCCAGGGGCAGCTTGAGGTGCAGGCCGGGTCCGCTTTCGCGCACGAAACGACCGAAGCGGGTGACCACCCCGGTCTCCTCCGGGCCCACGGTGTAATAGGCCGTGGAGCCTAGGAACAGCACCAGCACCGCCGCCACGATTATCCACAGGCCCTTGACCTGTTTGAAGTTGGGCAGGCGTTGCTTGACCTCGTTTAACACTTGATTAAGGTCGGGTTCGCGTCCGCCACCCTTGGGGGGCGGAGTCCAATCCATGGGCATGGTTGATTCCTCGCGTGGGGGGGAAACCTTACCGGTATACGGCAGATTGTAGCAATTATACCGGCACCTGACAAGGAAAGCCGGTCGTAAAGCCACCCGGAGCGGCTTGGGGGCCGGGAGTCTAGGCCGTCTCAGGCTGGGCGCCGGTCCGCCAGGGGGCGTATTTGAGCAGCAGCAGCAGCCCCGGCAGGGCCACCAGGGTGCACATTATAAAGAACCAGACCCAGCCCAGGTGCTCGGCCAAGTAGCCGGTGGGGGCGCTGGCCAGCACCCGGGGGATGCCCATGAGGCTGCTCAGGAGGGCGTATTGGGTGGCGGTGAAGCGCTTGTTGGTCAGGGCGGCCATGAAGGCCATATAGGCGGCGGTGCCCATGCCGCCGGTGAGGTTCTCGCAGGCGATCACCCCCGCCAGCCAGGGCAGGCTGGCCCCCACCTGGGCCAACACCGCGAAGCCGGCGGTGGAGACGGCCTGCAAGACTCCGAAGACCCACAGCGAGCGGTTGATGCCCAATTTGAGCATCAAGGCCCCGCCAAGCAAGGCGCCGCCCAGGGTGGCCCAGAAGCCGAAGATCTTCACCACCGCCCCGATCTGAGTCTTGCTGAAGCCCAGGTCCAGGTAAAAGGGCGTGGTCAGGGCCGAGGCCATGGTGTCGCCGATCTTATAGAGCAGGATGAAGGCCAGCACGCCCAGGCCCCACTTGACGCCCTGCCGGCTGAAAAACTCCACAAAGGGCTCCACCACCGCCTCTCGCAGGCTCTGGGGCTGGCCCTGGGCCACCGGAGGCTCGGGCACCGCCAGGGTGGTGACCATGCCCACCAGCAGGCAGGCGGCCATTATCAGGTAGACCTTGGAAAAGGGCAGGTGGTCGGCCAGCACCAGGCCGCCGCCGGAGGCCAGGAGCATGCCCACGCGGTAGCCGTTGACGTACAGGGAGGAGCCCAGGCCCAGCTCGCTGTCGGAGAGGTCCTCGCGGCGAAAGGCGTCCACCACGATGTCCTGGGTGGCGCTGAAAAAGGCCACCGCCAGGGCGGCGCCGGCCAGTAGCCAGGGGTGACCCGGGGGGTCGCATTGCCCCAGGCCGGCGATGGCCAGGGCCAGGCAGAGTTGGGAGATGAGCAGCCAGCCCCGGCGGCGGCCCAGGAAGGGCGGGGTGTAGCGGTCCAGGATGGGGGCCCACAGGAACTTGAAGGTGTAGGGCAGGCCCACCAGGGCGAAGAGCCCGATGGTGGCCAAGTCCACGCCGGCCTCGCTGAGCCAGGCCTGCAACAGCGAGATGGTCAGCAACAGCGGCAGGCCGCAAGAAAAGCCCATGCACAGGGATGCGGCCATGCGACCACTGAAGCCGGTCTTGAGGGCGGAGGTCATGGCGCGGCCGGACGGCGGCGGTCCCCGGTCGGGCCGGCGGGCCGCGCCAGGGGCCGGATGGCGTGCCCGGGGGCTGGCAAGGAGGCTTCCAAACCTAGTCGACGGTCATTATCTCGACTATTTCCAGCACCCGCATGCCACCGGGGGTCTTGAAGCGCACCTCGTCGCCCTCCTCGTGGCCGATCAGGGCCTGGCCTATGGGCGAGGACAGGGAGACGCGGCCACAGGAGGCATCGCCCTCGGCCTGGCCCACGATCTGGTATTGGCACTCCTCGTCGGCCTCGGCGTCGTATATCTTCACCTTGGCCCCGAAGACCACCCTGCCGTTGGGCGTGGGCAGGGGGTCCACCACCTCGGTATTGGCCAGGATGCTCTCGATGTCGGCCATCTTGGCGGCGATGATGGACTGGCGCTCCTTGGCGGCATGGAACTCGGCGTTCTCCGACAAGTCGCCATGGGCGCGCGCCTCGGCGATGGCCTGCACGTTCTTGGGCAGCTCCACCTTGCGCAGTTGCTCCAACTCCTGCAGGAGCCGCTGGTGGCCTTGGCGGGTAATGAGCTGGCGTTCCACGAATGCTCCCTTGCGACCGAGAAAAAGGAAAACAACACAACAGCCACCCTAGCCCAGACCCGGGTCTGGCTGGCGGGCTTCTGCCGTGGTTTCCTGGTATAAAGGCCGTGGGTGTACGGCCGGTCAGTTCAAGGGAGAGTATAACACCCCGGCGCCGGCCAGACAATCGTTTGCGTTGCCTGTTGAATATGGTTCAGCCCGCCCCGGTGGGCCCGCCCGCCAGCTGGCAAGCCTTGCCGGCCTGGGGGCGGGGTGGTATACTGACCACCTGTTTTAGAGAGGCCCGTGGCGGGAAAGAACCGGTTTTACGAAGGGTTTACCCGACGCGGGCCTTGACAGGCCAGGCGGAATCATATACTAATCCCCTGGCCTTGTGGAGGGCTGCCGCATGAGGGTCCGCGTGGAGGATATACCCCCCGAGGGCCTGGAAGTCGAGTTCGAGGACGCCCGGGTGGCGGCCAAGGACCTGGGACCCCAGGTGGCCGGCCTGGCCGGCGCGTCCCGGGCGCGGCTTTCCTTGCAGCGCCGGGGCAGCCTGGTGCTGGCCAAGGGCAGCTACCAGGCCCGGGTGGACCTGGAGTGCAGCCGCTGCCTGGAGCGCTTTGACCAGGCCCTGGCGGGCACCGTGGACTGGGCCTTTCGCCCTCCCGATGCCCCGCGCGGCGACGAGGTGCGCCTGGCCGAGGACGAGCTGGAGGTCATCTTTTACCAGGGCGGCGAGGTGGACCTGGCCCAGGCGCTACGGGACGAACTCAGCCTGGCCCTGCCCATGGCCCCCCTGTGCCGCCCCGATTGCCCCGGGTTGTGCTCGGTGTGCGGCAAGGATCAGCGCGACGGCGACTGCGGGTGCCGTCCATCAGTTATAGATCCCCGCTGGGCCAAGCTGGCCAAGCTGGAATAGCACCCCTGAGGCGGCGGGCATGCGGCCCGCGGCCCTTTTCACTGGAGTTGGTTAAATGGCCGTTCCCAAGAGACGTCAATCCCAGACCCGCGGGCGCAAGCGCCGTGCCCACGACGCCATCACCCTGCCCAACCCCTCGGCCTGCCCCCAGTGCGGCGAGGCCAAGATGCCCCACCGGGCCTGCCCTTCCTGCGGCACCTACCAGGGACGCCAGGTGCTGGACAAGGAAGAGTAAACCCTAAGCCATGCGCATAGCCCTGGACGGCATGGGCGGCGACCAGGCCCCGGCCGTGGTGGTGGAGGGGGCCATGGAGGCCCTGGGCCAGGTCCCGGACGTGGAGCTGGTCCTGGTGGGGCGGCCCGAGGCCCTGGAACCCCAGTTGGCCCGCTTGAAGGCGCCGACCGGACGTATCCGCGTGCACCCCGCCTCCCAGGTGGCGGGCATGGAGGATGCGCCCAGCCACGTGCTCCGGCACCTGCGCGACAGCTCCATCCGGGTCTGCTTTGACCTACACAAGGCCGGCGAGGTGCAGGCCGTGGTCAGCGCCGGCAACAGCGGGGCGGTCATGGGCGTGGGCATGGTGGTCATGGGGCGGCTGCCCGAGGTGGACCGCCCGGCCCTGGCCTCGGTCTTTCCGGGGCTGATGGGCCCCACGGTGGTGGTGGACGTGGGCGCCAACGTGGACTGCTCGGCCACCATGCTTCTGCAGTTCGGCTACATGGGCGCGGTCTACGCCGAGCAGGTGCTGGGCATCGCCCGACCCACGGTGGGGCTCTTGAGCATCGGCGAGGAGGACGTCAAGGGCAACGCCCTGGTCAAGCACGCCCACGAGTTTTTCAAGACCAGCGGGCTCAACTTCATCGGCAACGTGGAGGGGCGCGACCTCTTCGCGGGTCAGGCCCGGGTGGTGGTCTGCGACGGCTTCGTGGGCAACGTCTGCCTCAAGCTGGCCGAGGGCATGTTCTCGGCCCTGAAGCGCGTGGTCAAGGAGCGCATCGGCCAGACCCTGGCCGGGCGCCTGGGCACCCTGCTCATGCGCGGCACCTTGAAGGAAGTGGCCACCCACCTGGATTACGAGAACTATGGCGGGGCCCCGCTGTTGGGCATCAACGGCGTGGCCTTCATCTGCCACGGGGCCTCCAGCCCCAGGGCCATCGCCTCGGCGGTGCGCCTGGCCGCCGAGAGCGTGCGCGGGCGGGTCTCCGACCACGTGCGCGAGGGCCTGGCCCAATACCGGGGTCACCTGCTGGGAGAGGCGGCGGTGGACCAGTAGGGTCCGCTCACCGCGGCTGGCGGGATAACCCACAATCGAGATCAAGCTGGAGTGGCGCGATGGATTATTTCCTCAGCGAAGAGCAACTTATGATCCGCGACCTGTGCCGGCAGATCGCCGAGGAGCGCATCAAGCCGGTGCGGGCCGAGTTGGACGAGAAGGAGGAATTCCCCCACGCCATCATGAAGGCCCTGGCCCAGGCCGACCTCTTCGGCCTGATCATCCCCGAGCAGTACGGCGGCCTGGGCGGCGGCTGTTTGGAGAACTGCCTGGCCGTGGAGGAGCTAAGCCGGGCCTGCGTGGGCGTCTCCACCAGCTTCGCGGCCAGCTTCCTGGGGGCCTATCCCATCCTGCTCTTCGGCAGCGAGGCGCAAAAATCCCTGTACCTGGGCCAGATCGCCCGGGGTGAACGCCAGGCGGCCTTCGCCCTGACCGAGTCGGCGGCCGGCTCCGACGCCGGGTCCATCCAGACCCAGGCCAAGCTCAAGGGCGACGAGTACATCCTCAACGGCTCAAAGCAGTGGATCACCAACGGCGGCGTGGCCGGCATCCACAGCGTCATCGCCATCACCGACCGCTCCAAGGGCGCGCGCGGGGCCTCGGCCTTCATCGTGGAGGAGGGCGACCCGGGCTTTAGCGTGGGCAAGAAGGAAGTCAAGCTGGGCATCCGGGCCAGCGCCACCGCCGAGCTGATCTTCCACGACTGCAAGATACCCAAGGACCGGCTCATCGGCCGCGAGGGCATGGGCTTCGTGGTGGCCATGCGCACCTTTGACAAGTCGCGCCCGGGGGTGGGCGCCCAGGCCGTGGGCCTGGCCCAGGGGGCCTTGGACGAGGCGGCGGCCTTTGCCCGCACCCGCAAGCAGTTCGACCGGCCCATCATCAACTTCCAGGCCGTGGCCCACATGCTGGCCGACATGGCCACCAAGACCGAGGCCGCCCGCGCCCTGGTCTACGCCGTGGCGCGCTTCGTGGATTCCGGCGCCAAGGACATCAGCAAGGTCAGCGCCATCGCCAAGCTCTTCCCCACCGACGTGGCCATGGAAGTGACCACCCAGGCGGTGCAGGTGCTGGGCGGCCACGGCTACATGCGCGACTATCCGGTGGAGAAGATGATGCGCGACGCCAAGGTGCTGCAAATCTACGAAGGCACCAACCAGATACAGCGCAACGTCATCGGCCAGGAACTCAACAAAGAGTACGGCCGCAAGGGCTAGCGCATGAAGATCATCGTCTGCATCAAGCAGGTTCCCGACACGGCCCACGTCAAGCTGGACCCGGTGACCCATACCCTGAGGCGCGAGGGCGTGGCGGCGGTCATCAATCCCTTTGACCTCTTCGCCCTGGAGGCCGGCTTGCGCCTGCGCGAGGCGGTGGGCGGGTCCATCCACGTGCTGACCATGGGGCCGCCCCAGGCGGCGGAGGCCATCAAGGAAGCCATCGGCTACGGCGTGGACGAGGGGCTCTTGCTCAGCGACCGGGCCTTTGCCGGGGCCGACACCTGGGCCACCACCGCCGCCCTGGCCGCCGGCGTGCGCCAGATGGGCGGGGCGGAACTGATCATCTGCGGCAAGCAGGCCGTGGACGGCGACACCGCCCAGGTGGGGCCGGGCCTGGCCCAGCGCCTGAAAATTCCCCACGTGGCCTTTGTCAAGGGCTGGCGTGAATGCGCCGCCGACCACCTGGTGCTGGAGCGCCAGATGGACGAGGGTTTCGACGTGGTGCGTCTGGCCCTGCCGGGGCTGATCACCGTGGTGCGCGAGGTGGGCGAGCCTCGGCCGCCGTCCCTGAAGGGCAAGATGCGCGCCAAGAAGTATGAGGTGCCCCGGGCCGCCGCCGCCGAACTGGGCCTGGGCGAGGACCAGGTGGGCCTGGCCGGCTCCTTCACCCAGGTGGTGGAGGTCTTCGCGCCCCCGGCCGCTGGAGATCACCAGATGATCCAGGCCCCGCCGGAAGAGGCCGGCCGCCTGGTCATCGAGCGCCTGGTGGCCGATCAGATCATACGGTTGGGGAGCTAGCGCTGTGGCCCTGCTTATCGACCAAGACAAATGCAGCGGCTGCGGGGCCTGTGTCGACGCCTGCCCCTTTGAGGCCCTGGGCCTGGAGGGCGACAAGGCCCGGGTGAACGAGTCCTGCACCCTGTGCGGCACCTGCCTGGACGTCTGCCCCGAGGGGGCCTTGGCCATGGAGGAAGTGAGCCGCGCCGCCGATGACCGCGCCGCCTTGAGCCGTGGGGTGTGGGTCTTTGCCGAGCAGCGCGGCGGCGCGTTGCCCGAGGTGGTGGCCGAGCTTCTGGGCCAGGGCGGACGCCTGGCCGCCGACCTGGGCGTGCACCTCTCGGCGGTGCTGTTGGGGCACGGCGTGGCCGGCCTGGCGGGCGAGTTGTTCGCCCTGGGCGCCGCCACGGTCTACCTGGCCGACGACCCCCGCCTGCAAGAATTCAACGACGACATCTATGCCGAGGTGCTGGCCCGGCTCATCGCCCAGCACCAGCCCGAGGTGCTCCTGGCCGGGGCCACGGCCCTGGGCCGCTCGCTGATCCCCCGGGTGGCCACGGCGGCGGCCACCGGGCTGACCGCCGACTGCACCGGCCTGGCCATAGATAAAGAGCGCCGCCTCTTGTTGCAGACCCGCCCCGCCTTTGGCGGTAATATCATGGCCACCATCGTCTGCCCCCAGGCCCGCCCCCAGATGGCCACGGTGCGCCCCCGGGTGATGAAAAAAGGCCAGCGCCAGGAGGGCGCCACGGGCCGCCTGGTGACGGTGGAGATGGACCCGGGGCTGGCCTCGGCCACCCAGGTGCTGGAGGTGGTGGGGGCCGTGGGCGAGCAGGTGAACCTCACCGGCGCCGAGGTGGTGGTGGTGGGCGGACGGGGCCTGGGCGGGCCGGAGGGCTTCGACCTGGCGCGTCAATTGGCCACGGCCCTGGACGGGGTGGTGGGCGCCACGCGGGGGGCGGTGGACGCCGGCTGGATCGGCCACGCCCACCAGGTGGGTCAGACCGGCCGCACCATCGGCCCCAAGCTCTACATCGGCCTGGGGGTCTCTGGCGCGGTGCAGCATTTGGTGGGCATGCAGTCCTCCGAGGTGATCGTGGCCATCAACTCCGACCCCCACGCGCCCATATTTCAGGTGGCGACCTACGGCATAGTCGGCGATCTTTTCACGGTGGTGCCCGCCATGTTGGGGCGCCTCAAGGAACTCAGGGGCTAGGCCTGATGCCGTGGTCCGGATGGTTACAGCAAGCGCTTTAACCATCCGGCGCGGGCGCAATAGGGTATTGACAGGCCGGCCCCAGAAATGAAAGGTATTGATTGTGGCTGAACAGGCGCGGGTATCGCTGGTGACCGGGGGCTCCCGGGGGATCGGCCGGGCCATCTGCCTGGCCCTGGCCCGTCCGGGCGACGTGGTGGCCTTCAACCATTTCGACCCCGACGACGCGGCGGCCGAGCAGACCATAGGGCTCATCCAGGAGCGCGGGGCCACGGCCCTGGGACAGAAGTTCGACGTCAGCGACCCGGCCCAGGTGACGGCCTTTGTGGATGAGTTGGTCAAGGAGCATGGCCGCCTGGACGTGTTGGTCAACAACGCCGGCATCACCATGGACAGCCTCCTGGTGCGCATGAGCGTCGAACAGTTCGAGCGGGTGCTCAAGGTAAACCTGGTGGGCACCTTCGTGTGCCTGCAGGCGGCGGCCAAGGTGATGATGAAGCAACGTTCGGGGGCCATCGTCAACCTGGCCAGCGTGGTGGCGGCCGTGGGCAACCCCGGACAGGCCAACTACTCGGCCAGCAAGGCCGGGGTGGTGGCCCTGACCAAGACCGCGGCCAAGGAACTGGCCTCCCGCGGGGTGCGGGTCAACGCCGTGGCCCCGGGCTTCATCGAGACCGACATGACCGCCAAGATACCGGAGAAGATCGTGGAGGCCATGAAGGCCACCATCCCCATGGGGCGCACCGGTCAGCCCGAGGACGTGGCCGACGTGGTGGCCTTCCTGTGTTCCGACGCCTCCCGCTATCTCACGGGGCAGCTTTTGCACGTGGGCGGCGGTATGTATATGTAGTTGAGGGCCGGACCTTTAAGGCCCGGCTGGTCAAAGCGGCTAAACCCAGACCATTAGAGGTCTTGCAACCCAGGAGAAATGGGCAATGGACATCAAGGAAAAAGTTAAAAAGATCATTTGTGAGCAGCTTTCGGTGGCCGAGGAGGACGTGGTTCCCGAGGCTTCCTTTGTCGACGATTTGGGCGCCGACTCCCTGGACCTGGTGGAGATGATCATGGCCATGGAAGAGGCCTTCGACATCTCCATCGCCGACGAGGACGCCGAGAAGATCAAGTCGGTGCAGGACGCCTGGGACTACATCGAGGCCCACGCGGGCAAGTAGCCTGGCTCCAGGGGCGGACCAGGGGTCAAGGCGGCGCTCGCGTGGCGGGGCCCGCCCGGTCTGGCCCGCCCCGGCCCCTCATCAGGCACTTCAGGAGCGAGGAGAAGCTGTGCAACGCAGGGTGGTGGTAACCGGTGTGGGGCTGATCACGCCCCTGGGCACGGGGGTGGAAAAGAGCTGGCGCAGGATGCTGGCCGGCGAGAGCGGCATCAGCCGCATCCAGAGGTTTGACGCTTCCCCCTTCAAGACCCAGATAGGCGGGGAGGTGCGGGACTTCAACCCCGAGGACTGGCTGCCCAAGAAGAGCATCCGCCGCCTGGACCCCTTCATCCACTTCGCGGTGGCCGCGGCCAAGATGGCCTGGTCCATGGCCGGCCTGCCCGAGCCCCTGGAGGAAGAGCGCGCCCCCCGGGCGGGCTGCATCCTGGGCGTGGGCCTGGGCGGTCTGCAAACCTTGGAAGAAAACATCCTGCTCCTGAACGAGCGCGGCCCGGACCGCATCAGCCCCTTTTTCATCCCCAAGCTCATCGGCAACATGGCCCCCGGCGAGATATCCATGGAGCTGCACCTGACAGGCCCCAACACCTGCCTGTGCACGGCCTGCGCGGCCGGCTCCCACGCCGTGGGCGAGGCCATGAAGATGATCCAGCGCGGCCAGGCCGACATCATGGTCTGCGGCGGGGCCGAGGCCGTGATCACCCCGGTGACGCTCTCGGGCTTCAACGCCGCCCGGGCGCTGTCCACCCGCAACGACGAGCCCACCAGAGCCAGCCGGCCCTTTGACAAGGACCGCGACGGCTTTGTGATGAGCGAGGGCGCCGGCGTGATGGTGCTGGAGACCCTGGAGGGCGCCCTGGCGCGCGGGGCCAACATCATCGCCGAGATCGTGGGCTACGGCTTGACCGCCGACGCCTATCACATGACCGCCCCCGACCCCACCTCCTCGGGCTTCATCCGCTGCATGCAGATGGCGCTCAGCGACGCGGGGCTGAGCCCCGAGGCCATCGACTACATCAACGCCCACGGCACCTCCACCGACCTCAACGACGCCGGCGAGACCAAGGCCATCAAGGCCGTCTTCGGCAGCCATGCCTACAAGCTGGCCGTCTCCAGCACCAAGTCCATGATCGGGCACATGCTGGGGGCCACCGGCGGCGTGGAGGCGGTGATCAGCGTCCTGGCCCTTAAGGACCAGGTCCTGCCGCCGACCATAAACTACGAGACCCCGGACCCGGCCTGCGACCTGGACTACGTGCCCAACGTCTGCCGCCACACCAAGGTGGAAAAGGTGCTCTCCAACTCCTTCGGGTTCGGCGGCACCAACGCCTGCCTGATCTTCTCCACTTACCAGCCCTAGGGGCGGGGAGGGCGCTTACACATGCGCATCGCCGTGGGCAGTGATCACGCCGGCTACCACCTCAAGGAGGCGGTCAAGGCCTATCTGACCCAAAACGGCCACCAAGTGCAGGACATGGGCACCAACGGCCTGGACTCCACCGATTATCCCGTCTACGCCGCGGCGGTGGCCCAGGCCGTGACCCAGGGCCGGGCCCAGAGCGGGGTGCTGGTCTGCGGCAGCGGCCTGGGCATGTGCATGACCGCCAACCGCTTCCACGGCGCCCGCGCGGCCCTGGCCCCCACCTCCGAGCACGCCCGTCTGGGGCGCCAGCACAACGACGCCAACATCCTGTGCCTGGGCGAGCGGCTCACCCCCCAGGACCAGGCCTTGGAGATACTGCGCGTGTTTCTGGAAACCGACTTCGAGGGCGGGCGCCACCAGCGCCGGGTGGATGAGATCGAGAGCCTCTCCGGAGGGCGGGAGTGAGCGCTCGTCCGGGCAAGGACGAGTACTACCTTAACATCGCCCGCGAGGTCTGCCGCCGGGGCACCTGCCTCAGGCGCCAGTACGGCGCCGTCATCGTCAACGACGACCAGATCGTATCCACCGGGTATGCTGGCGCACCTCGAGGGGTGGCCAACTGCGTGGACTTGGGGACCTGCCTGCGCGAGGAGTTGGCCGTGCCGGCGGGCCAGCGCTACGAGCTTTGCCGCTCGGTGCACGCCGAGATGAACGCCGTGATCCACGCCAGCCGCGCCCAGACCCTGGGGGCCACCCTGTATTTGGCGGGCATCGAGGTGAACACTGGCCAGCCCACGGCCAATCCCCAGCCCTGTCTGCTGTGTCGCCGGGTTATAATCAACGCCGGCATCAAGCTGGTGGTGGTGGAGCCCCGGGGCAAGGGGATCATGCATCTCGACCCCCAGGACTGGATAACCGAGGAGAACCAGGCGGCCCGCCAGGGCTTGGCGGCGCCGGCCACGGCCCGCGTCCAGGTGGGCGGCGGGGAGGGAGGTGGCTCGTGAAGTGTCCTTTCTGCAACCACGTGGACAACAAGGTCGTGGACTCGCGGGTGAGCAAGGACGCGGCGGTGATCCGCCGCCGTCGCCAGTGCCTGGACTGCGGTCAGCGCTTCACCACCTATGAGCGCGTGGAGGAGATGGAGACCTACGTCGTCAAGAAGGACGGCTCCCGCGAGGTCTTCGACCGGGCCAAGGTGAAAAGCGGCATCATCAAGGCCCTGCAAAAGCGCTCGGTCTCCATCAACCAGGTGGAGGAGTTCCTGGACGGCCTGGAGGCCAGCTTTCAGGAGCACAACCTGCGCGAGATACCGGCCAAGGAGATCGGCGAGGCGGTGATCAACTGGCTGCGCGGCGTGGACGACGTGGCCTACGTGCGCTTCGCGTCTGTGTACCGCGAGTTCCGCGACGTGCAGGAGTTCATGCGCGAGTTGGAGAACCTTATCGCCTCGCGCATGGAAGCCACCAAGAACCAGGCATGAGCGAGGCCAAAGTCAACAGCCGGGACCGCCGCTTCATGCGCCTGGCCCTGGCCCTGGCCAAGAAGGGGCTGGGGCGCTCCTCGCCCAACCCGGCCGTGGGGGCGGTGGTGGTCAGCGAGGGCGTCATCGTGGGCCGGGGCTATCACCATGAGGCCGGCACCCCCCACGCCGAGGTGCACGCCCTCGATCAGGCCGGCCAGCGGGCCAGGGGCGCCAGCATCTACGTCACCCTGGAGCCCTGCAATCATCAGGGGCGCACGCCGCCCTGCACCGGCGCCATCCTGGCCGCCGGCATCGGCCGCGTGGTCTACGGCGCCAGTGACCCCAACCCCCAGGCCCAGGGCGGCGGGGCCTTCCTGGCCGCCAAGGGCCTGGAGGTGCTGGGCGGGGTGCTGGCTGAGGACTGCGCCGCCGAGCACCGCTTCTTCCTCACCAGCGTCACCTTAAGCCGGCCCCATGTGATACTCAAGACCGCGGCCACCATGGACGGCAGAATCGCCACGCGCACCGGCGACAGCAGATGGGTAACCGGCCCGGCGGCGCGGGAGCAGGTGCACCGCTGGCGCAACTGGTGCGACGCCATCTGCGTGGGCATCGGCACGGCCCTGGCCGACGACCCCCAGCTAACCTGCCGGGTCAAGCACGGCCGCGACCCCCTGCGCGTCATCGTGGACACCCACCTCAAGCTGTCGCCGGCGGCCCGGGTCATCAACCCGGACTCCAAGGCCGGCTGCCTGCTGGCCTGCGGCCCCAATCCGCCGGCCCGGCGCCGCGCCCGGCTGGAGAAGGAAGGCGCCCAGGTCTTGGCCCTGCCCCTGGAGCAGGGCAGGGTGGACCTCAAGGCCCTGCTGGCCGAGCTGCACCGCCGGGGGGTGACCAGCCTGCTCCTAGAGGGCGGGGCGGGCCTGGCCTGGGGGTTTTTGTCCGCCGGCCTGGTGGACGAGGTGATGTACTTCCTGGCGCCCAAGCTCATCGGCGGGGCCGCCGCGCCGGGTATGATCGGCGGCCTGGGCTTCGAGAAGATGGCCGACGCCCTGCCCCTGGGGCCGCTGAGCGTCAAGAAGTTCGGCGAGGACCTGTGCCTGAGCGCGCGGGTGGTGCGTTGACGGCCCGCCTGGTTTGAGATACAGCAAGAGATACGGGATGGGGGCAGCCATGGGGGGGCGTGGTGCTTTCGGGGCGTGCGGGCAAGCGGCTGGCGGGCGTGCTGAGTCGCAGGCCCAGAGCGACAGTGCGGTGGGGGCATTGCGCCGGCTGGCTGGAAAACATGGCGATCCTGGCCGAAGCGGAGTTGATGGCGCAGATAAGGCAAGGCCAGGGAAATGAAAGCGGGCAGGCTGATTCCCTGGGAAGAGGTGGAGCGGGAACTGGCTGCAAGGAATCAAGAGTAGGTGTCATTGCGAGGAGCATCCCCGAAAGGGATGCGACGCGGCAATCCACCAAATTTGTATGAACTAATCGCTTGATGTTTTCATATAGACTTGGCTGGGTAGCCAGCTTTGGCATAGGATGACAAGCCCTCTTAATGTAGGGGCGGGGTTTACCCCCGCCCGCAGGCGGTGTAAAAATAAATCGGGGCGGGGTTAAACCCCGCCCCTACATTAAGTCTGAAATCCAAGCAGCGAGCTGGCGTCTTTGTCGATTATTCTGGGTGGGGTAATATGTCACAGCACAATAACTACCGATACAGCATCACAATACATACCGAAGATCTGGCGGTAGTCAATTGTTTGAGGGCCTTGAGCAAATACAGCCAAAAGACAGGTAATAATACAATACCATGGGGCAACACGAAGAACTCGGATTGGAAGCGGGACTTGAATAAAGTAACTTTCCGGTTCACTACTCCCGAATATCGCGAGTTATTTATTGATAGAGATACAACGCCTGCTGCCTAGAAACCTGTGGCATGAGAGCAGCAGGAGCGACAACGACCCAGCGCTGAAAGCTAGTTAGCTTTTCCTTGTTGAATCTGACCTAGATAGGATTTCAACATGTTCACCGGATTGATCGAAGGCCTGGGCCGCATCCAGCGCATCACCCCTCAGGGGCTGGACGCGGTGCTGCTGGTCGCCCCGCCCTGGCCGCTCAATGAGGCCGTGCTGGGCGAGTCGGTGGCCGTCAATGGCGCTTGCCTGACCGTCACCAACACCTCGGGCCAGGGCTTCAGCCTGGACGTCAGCGCCGAGTCTCTGTCCCGCACCACGCTCGGCCGGCTCAAGGCCGGGGCCATGGTCAACCTGGAGCGGGCCATGAAGCTGGGCGAACGCCTGGGCGGGCACCTGGTGACCGGGCACATCGACTGCGTGGGCGTGATAGCCCGCATCGAGCGGGTGGGCGGGTCTACCCGTATCACCATAAACATCCCCGCCGAACACCTGCGCCTGGTGGTGGAAAAGGGCTCGGTGGCCATCGACGGCATCAGCCTGACCGTCAACCAGGTGAGCCAGGCCGGCTTCAGCCTCAACATCATTCCCCACACCCTGGAAGCCACCACGCTCAAGCTTGTCAAGGAAGGCGATTCTGTTAATATTGAGACCGACCTCATAGGCAAGTACGTGGCCCGGCTTTTAAATCGGGACGAGGAACCCCAGGGCTCCCCGGCGGGTCTCACCCGCCAGGACCTGGCCCGCATGGGTTTCTGACCGCCGCATATCCCCCCGCCGATCTCCGAAGGAGTTAGTCATGCCCCTGGCCACCATAGAAGAGGCCATAGAAGATATCAGGTCCGGCCGGATGGTCATCCTGGTGGATGACGAGGACCGCGACAACGAACGCGACCTGACCAGGGCCGCCCAGATGGTCACGCCCGAGGCCATCAACTTCATGGCCACCCACGGCCGCGGCCTGATCTGCCTGAGCCTCATCCCCGACAAGATCGAGCAGCTCAAACTGCCCATGATGGTGCGCGACAACGAGTCGCCCTTCAACACCGCCTTCACGGTCTCCATCGAGGCGCGCAAGGGTGTCACCACCGGCATCAGCGCCCACGACCGCGCCCAGACCATCCAGACGGCCGTGGCCCCGGACGCCAAGCCCGAAGACCTGGTCAGCCCGGGGCATATCTTCCCCTTGCGGGCGCGGCGCGGCGGGGTCTTGGTGCGCACCGGCCAGACCGAGGGCTCGGTGGACCTGGCGCGCATGGCCGGCATGATCCCCGCCGGGGTCATCTGCGAGATCATGAAGGAAGACGGCTCCATGGCGCGCATGCCCGACCTGGAGGTCTTCGCCGAGCGCTTTGGGCTGAAAATCGTCACCATCGCCGACATGGTCTCCTACCGCATGCGCCACGAGTCCTTTGTCAAGCGCGAGGCCGACGTGCGCCTGCCCACCGCCTTTGGCGAGTTCCGGGCCGTGGCCTACAGCAACTCGGTGGACGCCCTGGAGCACGTGGCCCTGATCAAGGGCGATATCTCTCCCGAGGACAAGGTGCTGGTGCGGGTGCACTCCCAGTGCCTGACCGGCGACGTCTTCGGCTCCCGGCGCTGCGACTGCGGCGATCAGTTGGCCAGCGCCCTGCAACGCATGGAGTGCGAGGGCAAGGGCGTCCTGCTCTACATGATGCAGGAGGGGCGCGGCATCGGGCTGATCAACAAGCTCAAGGCCTATGAGTTGCAAGACCAGGGCTGCGACACCGTGGAGGCCAACGAGGCCCTGGGCTTTGCCGCCGATTTGCGCGACTATGGCATCGGCGCCCAGATCCTGGCCGACCTGGGGGTGCGCAAGATGCGGCTTCTCACCAACAATCCCACGAAGATGGTGGGCCTGGAGGGCTACGGCCTGTCGGTGGTGGAGCGGGTGCCCATCGAGATCGCCCCCACCTCCGACAACGAGCGCTACCTGCGCACCAAGTGCGTCAAGATGGGGCACTTGCTCAACCTGCGGGATTGATCCTGCTGGAGTATAAGGCACGCGCCTGTCTTTTCGCGTCATTGCGAGGAGCGTAGGCGACGAAGCAATCTCTTTGGTTGTCACCGGACCCTGACCGGAGCCTGGGGCGCTACCCCCCGCCGGTCCCGCAAGAGAGGAGTTGGCGCCATGGCCAAGATGTTGGAAGGACTGCTGCAAGCCCAGGGCATGAAGTTCGCCCTGGTGGTGGGGCGCTTCAACGACTTCATCGGCTCCAAGCTGATGGAGGGCGCCGTGGACACCCTGAAACGTCACGGCGCCGCCGAGGACGACATCACGGTGGCCTGGGTGCCGGGCTCCTTCGAGATACCCCTCGCGGCCCAGAAGCTGGCCCAGAGCGGCAAGTATGACGCGGTCATCACCCTGGGGGCGGTGATCAGGGGGGCCACCCCGCACTTTGACTACGTGGCCGCCGAGGTGAGCAAGGGCGTGGCCCAGGTGGGCATGCAGACCGGCGTGCCGGTAATCTTCGGGGTGCTGACCACCGACACCATCGAGCAGGCCATTGAGCGGGCCGGCACCAAGGCTGGCAACAAGGGCGCCGACTGCGCCCTAGCCGCCATGGAGATGGTGGACCTTCTGCGCAAGATATCGGCCTAAGAACTTGGGTGAACGCAGACAGAGCCGTGAATTGGCGCTGAAGGTGCTCTATCAGATGGAGCATGGCCAGCCCGACGTGGAGGCGGCCTTGCAGTTGTTCATGGACAACTTCAAGGCCCCCGAGCGCCTGTTGGACTATGCCCAGTTGCTGGTCAAGGGCATCGACCACCACCGCCCGGAGATCGACGCCATGATCGAGGCGGCCAGCCGGCGCTGGAAGGTCTCGCGCATGCCCCGGGTGGACCGCAACATCCTGCGCGTGGCGGCCTTTGAGATGCTCTTCAGCCAGGGCAAGGTGCCGCCCAAGGTGGCCATCAACGAGGCCGTGGAGCTGGCCAAGCGCTACGGCGGCGATGAATCGCCGGGCTTTATCAACGGCGTCTTGGACTCGCTCCTGGCGGCCCAAAAGGAGCGACTGGTCCCGGTTGAGGCCTGAGAAGGCCAGCCATGACCACCTCCTCCACCTTCCGCAACCTTACAACCCACAAGCAGGAGCGCATCCTGGACGAGGCCTTGTCGGAGTTTGCCGACAAGGGCTACGCACGGGCCTCGCTCAACGTCCTGGTGGCTCGGCTGGGCATATCCAAGGGGTCTATCTTCCAATATTTTCACGACAAGTCCGGCCTGTTCAGCCAGGTATTCGACTTTGCCGTGGGCCGGGTCAAGGACCATCTGCGCCAGGTGCGCGAGGCCACCCATGGCCAGGACGTGTTCCGCCGCCTGGAACTGAGCCTCATCGCCGGCCTGGAGTTGATCCAGGCCAATCCCCGCCTGTTCAAGCTCTACCTAAAGATCGTCTTCGAGGGCGACGTGCCCTTCCGGGGGCGGCTGCTGCAATCCATTCGCCTGTTTTCCCGCGACTATATCCTGGACCTCCTGGGAGAGGCCCAACAGGCCGGCCAGCTCAGGGCCTCCCTGGACCTGGACATGGCGGCCTTTGTGGTGGATGCGGTGCTGGAGCGCTTTTTGGTGGCCCGCAGCCTGGAGCACCTGGACCCCGAGCTGGGGCTCTACGGCGCCAGCCCCGAACAGACCCGGGCGCGGGCGGCCCAACTGGTGGACATCCTGCGCTTGGGGCTGGGGGCCACCGGAGAGCCGGCATGACGATAAGCCAGCCATGAGCATACTCGTGGCGTTCAGCTTGCAACGCGGGCCATGGACAGCCCGGCGGGCGAAACCACGTTTTGGCCCCGCCGATGGGCCAGCAAAGCCATGGATGGCTTTGCTGGCGGAATAAAATGAGCGCCTGGGTGATAGCCGTGGCCATGGAGCCCGAGGCCCGGCTCCTGATCCCCAGGCTGCGGCCGGCCCCGCCCCTGGGGGGCAAGCCTTGTTATCGGGGCCGCCTGGCCGGGCGCCAGGTGTATCTATCGCTCACGGGCCTGGGGCTGGTCAACGCCGCCCAGGCCGTGACCGCGGCCTGCGAGCGCCTGGCGGGGGTGGAGGCGGTGCTCAATCTGGGCTGCGCCGGGGCCTATGCCGGGGCGGGCCTGGGGCTGGGCGACGTCGCCCTGGCCACGGAGGCCGTGCTGGCCGACGCCGGGCTGCTGAACCAGCGGGGCTGGCGCCCCCTGGAGAAGCTGGGCCTGCCCCTCATGCGCGACGGCCAGGGACGCGAGTATTATCACCGCTGGCCCTGCGACCCGGCCCTGAACGACCTCTTGGCCCGGGCGCGGCCGGGCCTGGCGCGCGGCGTCTTCGCCACGGTGAACCAGGTCAGCGGCGATGAGGCCACGGCCGCCGGGCTGGAGGCCCGCTGGGGCGCCCTCTTGGAGGACATGGAGAGCGCCGGCGTGGCCCAGGTGGCGGCCCTCTACGGCCTGCCTTGCGCCTGCCTGCGCGGGGTGAGCAACATCGCCGGTCAACGGGAGCTGGACGTGGCCCGCGGAGCCGGCGCGGCCCAAGAAGTCCTGCTGGCCCTGGGGGATTGAAAACCGAGGGACCTGGACCCCTTGCTGGAGAAAACGTGGACGCCCCCCTGGACATCACCTTCGGGTACTCGCCCTGCCCCAACGACACCTTCGCCTTCCACGCCCTGATGCACGGTCTGGTGCCCTTGCCAGGTGTGCGGCTCAAGCCCTTTTTGGCCGATGTGGAGGAGCTGAACCGCCGGGCCTTGGCCAAGGAACTGGGCCTGACCAAGCTCTCTTTCCACGCCCTGGCCCACGTGCTGGATGACTACGCCCTGCTGCGCGCCGGCGCGGCCCTGGGCCGGGGCTGCGGTCCCCTGCTGGTGGCCCGGGCCGGGGCGCCGGCGCCGGATTTTTCCCGCATCACGGTGGCGGTGCCCGGTCGGCTGACCACCGCCCACCTGCTCTTAAGCCTGTACCTGGGCCGGGCGCCCCGGGTGGAGCCGCTGCTGTTCAGCGAGATCATGCCCGCCGTGGCGGCCGGCCGTTATGAGGCTGGGCTGATCATCCACGAGGGGCGCTTCACCTATGGGCAACACGGCCTGACCAGCCTGGTGGATTTGGGGCAATGGTGGGAGAGCGAGACCGGCCTGCCCATCCCCCTGGGGTGCATCGCCTGCCGCCGGGACCTGGGGCGGGAGCTGGGGCTGTCCTTGGAGGCGGCCCTGAGCCAGAGCGTGCAAAAAGCCTGGCAAGACCCCGCCGCCAGCCGGGACTACGTGCTGGCCCATAGCCAGGAGATGGAGCCGGCCGTGGTGGAGCAGCACATCGCCCTGTACGTCAACGCCTTCAGCGCCGACCTGGGGTCTGAGGGCCTGGCGGCGGTGGAGGCGGCCCTGGAGCGGGGCCGGGCGGCCGGGCTCTTGCCGCCGGGCCGGCGGGAGCTTACTCTGTAAGTCAATGGTCGCGGGGCCGTCCCCGGGTCGGGATTGGCCTACACCACCTGGTCCACGCCGCCTCCCCGGCTGGGTTCTGGCGGCGGCTGTTCGGGTCGCGGTTCCGGGCGAGGCGCCGACTGCTCCCGCCTGAGCCTGGCCTCTTGGGCCCTTTCCTCGGGGGTGGGCTCGCTTGCGGCGCGGGGAGCCGGTTGCACGGGTGGCGTCTGGTTGGCCGGCGAAGTGGGATCGATGGGTGTGGACATGTCAATCTCCTTGTATAAATATGGTAGTAATATTGGGGCTTGCCGTCAAGCGACGGCACAGGCGGGAATTTTTTTTGACCCCGGGGCCAGGCTGGGATAAAACTGGCCCCGGCCGGGGAATGCCTGCCTTGGCCCAACCCTTTCACATGGATGCCAGACCGTGAACACGGAAGCGCGACCAGGGTTCTTGGAACGCCTGCGCGGACGCCTGGGTGGCGGCCGCACCGCCACCAACCAGGACTTTGAGAAGGAAATTCTGGAGCTGGTGGACCAGGGCGAGGCCCGGGGACTGATCAGCCACCGCGAAGGCGAGATGATCGACGCGGTGCTGGAGCTGGGCGAGACCACCGCCGGCCAGATCATGGTGCCCCGCACCGAGATGGCCACGGTGCCGGCCAGCGCCGGCATGGGGGCCATCATCGAGGTGCTGGTGCAGACCGGGCACTCGCGCATCCCGGTGTACCAGGACCACCTGGACCACATCGTGGGCGTGATCCACGCCAAGGATCTGCTGCCCTTCTGCGCCCACCACGAGAGTCAGGTGGATCTGGCCCAGATATACCGGCGCCCCATGTTCGTGCCCCAGTCCATGCCCGTCAACCAACTGCTCAGCGCCTTCAAGCGCAGCCGCTCCCACCTGGCCATCGTGGTGGACGAGTACGGCGGCACCGCCGGGGTGGTGACCATGGAGGACGTGCTGGAGGAGATCGTGGGCGACATCTCCGACGAGTACGACCAGGAAGAGGAGCTGATCAGCGAGCAGGCCGACGGCTCCTTGTTGGTCAGCGGCCGCCTGGGCGTGGAGGAGTTGTCCCAGCGCCTGGACATCGAGCTGCCCGAGGAGCTGCCCGAGGGGCGCTTCGAGACCGTGGCCGGCTTCATCACCACCTACCTGGGGAGGGTGCCCAAACTCCAAGAGGAGGTGGTCTACGGGCCGGTGCGCCTGGTGGTCACCGATGCCGACGAGCGCCGGGTGACTCAGGTGCTGGTCTCCCTGCTGGCCGGCCAGCCCACCCCCACGGAGTAGCGGCCCTTGCCTTTTCTTGCCCGTTGGCTGCCCGGCCCCGGCCAAGCCCTGGCGGCCCTGGGCGGCGGCTTGGTGTTGGCCGCGGCCTTCCCCAACCTGGACCTGTGGCCCCTGTGCCTGGTGGGGCTGGTGCCCCTGTTGTGGCTGGCGGGCCGTCTGGAGCCCCGCCAGGCCTTGGTGGCCGGCTGGCTATTCGGCTTGAGCCTGGGCCTGGCCCTGCGCTACTGGCTCACGGTGGTGATGACCACCTACGGCGGGGTGCCTTGGGCCTTGTCCATCCTGGGCCTGGTGCTCCTGGAGCTGTACCTGTCGCTGTACGTGGCGGTCTTCGCGGGGCTGGTGGCCTATCTGGCCAGCGGGGGTTTTAGCCCCATCTACTGCGCGCCCCTGGTCTGGGCCGGGCTGGAGTGGGTGCGGGGTTGGGCCTTGACCGGTTTTCCCTGGCTGCCCCTGTCGGCGGGGCTGAGCAGTTTTCCGGTCCTCTTGCAGAGCGCCGAATGGTGGGGGGCCACCGGGGTTTCGGCCCTCTTGGTGCTGGTCAACGCCCTCTTGGCCCGGGCCTTGTTGCCCCCGGCCGGCCGGCCCCGCCTGGAGCGGCGGCGCTTGGCGGCCGGACTGGCGGCGGTTATACTGCTAGTATCGGCCTGGCTGGGGGGCGCCTGGCGCATGGAGCGGGTGGAGCGGGCCGCCGAGGCCGCGCCCCAGCTCTTGGTGAGCGTGGTGCAGGCCAACATCCCCCTGGAGGAGATGTGGCGGCCGGCTTGGCGTTCCTCGGTGATTCAGCGCCATCTGCTGCTCACGGCCCAGGCCTCCCTGACGGCGCGGGAGCGCCCCTGGCTGGTGGTGTGGCCCGAATCGGCGGCGCCTTTTTACTTTTTGACCGACGCCCGCGACAGCCAGCCGGTGCTGGAGGCCGCCCGGGGCCTGGGGGCCTATATCACCCTGGGCTCCCAGGGATTGATCCAGGCCGGTCCGCCCCTGGTGGCCAGCAACCGGGTCTGGCTGGTGGGTCCCCGGGGCCTGCCCGAGGGGTATTACGACAAGGTGCACCTAGTGCCCTTTGGCGAGTACGTGCCGGCGCCCGGCGTCTTCTTCTTCGTGCGGGCCATCGCGGCCATGGGCATCGACTTTAGGCCCGGCGGCCGGGGTGACACCCTCAAGGCCGGAGACGCGCTCCTGGGGCCCTTGATATGCTATGAGTCCATCTTCCCCGAGCTGGCCCAGGCCCAGCGCCAACAGGGGGCGGCGCTCATGGTCAACCAGACCAACGACTCCTGGTACGGCCGCACCGGCGCGGCCTACCAGCACATGAGCCACCTGGTGCTCAGGGCCATCGAGAACCGGGTGGCCGCGGCCCGGGCGGCCAACACCGGGGTAAGCTGTTTCGTGTTGCCCGACGGCCGAATAGTCCAGGCCACGGGCCTGTTCGTGCCGGCGGTGGAGACCAGGCGCCTGCCCCTGTTGGCCATGCCCACCCTGTTCACCCGCTTGGGGGACGTGGTCGGGCCCCTGGGCCTGGCCTTTGGCCTGGCCGCCTGGCTGTGGGTTTTGATTGCCAACAAACGCCGGCCCCAATCCGGGGGCCAGGGCTAGCATAGCCCCGGCCGGCCCGTCAAGATCAGGAGGTGCCCAAGATGTTCGAAGAGCTGCGCGTGACCCTGGATGCCCTGACCCCCCGCCTGGACGTTCTCCGGGAGCATCTTTGACCCCGAGAGCAAGCGGGCGCGTCTGGCGGTTTTGGACAAGGAGATGGCCAAGCCTGGCTTCTGGGATGACCCCCAGGCGGCCAAGGACGTTATGCGCGAGCGCTCAGAGCTTGAGCACAGCCTAACCTCCTTGGACAAGCTCATGGCCCGCCAAGAGGAGACCCAGGTGCTTCTGGACCTGGCCCAGGAGGAAGAGGACAAGGCCACCGGCAAGGAGGTGGAGGCCGCCCTGGAGGACCTGGAGCGCGGCGTGGCCCGCTTGGAGGCCGCGCGGCTCCTGGGCGAGCCCGATGACGGCCGCTCGGCCATCGTGAGCATCAACGCCGGGGCCGGCGGCACCGACGCCCAGGACTGGGCCGACATGCTGCTTAGGCTCTACATGCGCTTCGGCGAGCGCCAGGGCTTCGAGGTCAGGCTTCTGGACCTGCAAGAGGGCGAGGAGGCGGGCATCAAGAGCGCCACCATCGAGGTCAACGGCTACCAGGCCTACGGGCAGCTCAAGGGCGAGACGGGCATCCACCGCCTGGTGCGCATCAGCCCCTTCGACGCCAGCCACCGCCGCCACACCGCCTTTGCCTCGGTATTCGTCTCCCCCCAGGTGGAGGACGACATCGAGATCGAGATCAAGGAGGCCGATCTGCGCGTGGACGTGTTCAGGGCCTCGGGCGCCGGCGGCCAGCACGTCAACAAGACCTCCTCGGCGGTGCGTCTGACCCACCAGCCCACCGGGGTGGTGGTGCAGTGCCAGAACGAAAAGAGCCAGCACCGCAACAAGGAGCTGGCCATGAAGGTGCTGCGCGCCCGGCTCTACGAGATGGAGCTGGCCAAGCGCGAGGCCGAGAAGAAGCAAATCCACGACAGCCACCAGGAGATCGGCTGGGGCAGCCAGATACGCTCCTACGTGCTGGCCCCCTATCGCCTGGTCAAGGACCACCGCACCGGGGTGGACGTGGGCAACGTGGACGCGGTGCTGGACGGCGACCTGGACAAGTTCATCCAGGGCTTTTTGCTCTGGCGCAGCGGCGGGGGGCGCTCTGGCTAGGCGCCGCCGGGGCCGCGCGTCTTTGTCCCCCGCGACACAGGACGGGACAAGGCCCGGCGCGGCTACGGGGTTGCTCTGAATTATTGGCAATAAAAATAACCACATTGCGTGGTTGATTGGCTTGTGATACTTTTATCCCGGCCATGACGTTGATAATTTTCAGCAATACCCATGGATTTTGGGCGGTTAAGCGCGAGGTGCGGATATGCTCAGGGCCAAGGACATCATGACCACCGACCCCATCACCGTCTCGCCCCGGGAGGAGATCACCGTCGCCGCCCGCCTGCTCCTGTCCAAGCGCATCAACGGGCTGCCGGTGGTGGACGATCAGGGACGCCTCAAGGGCATCCTTTGCCAGAGCGACCTCATCGCCGAGCAGAAAAAACTGCCCATACCCTCTTTTTTCACGCTTTTGGACGGGCTGATCCCCCTGACCTCGCTCAAGAGCCTGGAAAAAGAGGTGGCCAAGATCGCCGCCACCACCGTGGAGGCGGCCATGACCCCCGACCCGGTGACCATCGGCCCCGAAACCACCATCGAAGAGGTGGCGGCCCTGATGGTGGACAAGAACTTCCACACCCTGCCGGTGGTGGAGGGCCAGCGCCTGGTGGGGGTGGTGGGCAAGGAAGACGTGCTGCGCACCCTGGTGGGGGGTGATTAGTCCCCAATGAGGCAAGGCACCATGGAAAAATCTTAAACGGCCCCGTGATTAAGTGGCGCATATCCATGGCGAGATCGCCGGGAGGCGCCGGTGGCCGGGCCGTTTTGGGCTTGACAGGTGCAAGGCTAATTGATAGACAGTGGAATGAATTTTTGGTCACGATTCGGTTAAGAAAAGACCTAACGATAGAATAGAGTACAACCCGGAAGGAGGAGACTCAGAATGCCGACCATTACCTACAAAGGCAAGGCCTACGAGGCCGATGAAGACGGTTTCATGCTTGATCCGGAGAAGTGGGATACCGACTGGGCCTATTACGTGAAGGATTCCGAGGGCATCGCCGAACTGGGCGAGGAGCACTGGAAGGTCATCCATTACCTCCAGGACTACTACAAGAAGAACGGCATCGCCCCCATGGTCCGCATCATGACCAAGGTCACCGGCTACAAGCTGAAGCACATCTACGAGCTGTTCCCCAGCGGCCCCGGCAAGGGAGCCTGCAAGATGGCCGGCCTGGCCAAGCCCACGGGCTGCGTCTAGCCTTTAAGGCCAACCGGATTTATAGGGACGGCGCCTGGCCTCTCAGGGACGGGCGCCGTCCTTTTGATGGTACGCCTATACATAATTTTGGATATACGCTAGCGCTTACATAGCACCGGAGACCAGCCGTGGCCGCCCCACCCCAGAACTCAGGCATCAACCTGCAATCCGTGCCCAAGGTCTATCACCAGGAGCAGGACAAGGCCCGGCCTCCCCAGCAGACCGTGGACTGGGCGCGGGGCCGCTTCGCGGGCCTGGGCCAGGAGGTCTTGCAGAAGACCCTGCGCATCGACACCGGCCGTCTGGACATCCCCGTGTACTTGAGCCTCTGCGGCCAGGCCGCCAGCGCCCTGACCAACACCAAGAAGCAGATGGGCAAGGGCGCCAGCCCGGTGCAGGCCGAGGCCAGCGCCCTGATGGAGCTGGCCGAGCGCTACAGTTTCTTTCACTTCATGCGCACCATTGAATTCCCCTGGCTGAGGCCCCCCCAGGCGCCCCAGCCGGGCCTGGATTTCAGCCAGGTGGCCAAGTCGCTCTACCACCCCGCCTCGGACCTGGAGCGCGCCCGCCGGGTGTATGAGCTTCTGCCCCAGACCTGGGCCTGGGCCAGGAACCTGAGCGCCGGCCGCGACGAGATGCTCCCCCTGGGCTGGTTCTGCGCCATCAACGAGTACAACGGCCCGGCGGCCGGCAACTGCCTTGAGGAGGCGGTGCTGCAGAGCCTCTGCGAGGTGGTGGAGCGCCACGTCTCGGCCCTGGTCACCCTGGAAGAGCGCCTCACCCCGGCCATCGACCCGGCCAGCATCGACGACCCCGTGGCCGTGGAGTTGATCGCCAAGTTCCAGGGCGCGGGCATAGAGGTCTATCTCAAGGACTTCACCTGCGACATGGGCATCCCCTCGGTGGCCGCTCTGTGCTGGGACCCCAGCACCTTTCCCGACAAAAGCGAGATAGTCTACGCCGCCGGCACCGCCACCAGCCCGGCAAAGGCCCTGATCCGGGCGCTAACCGAGGTGGCCCAACTGGCCGGCGACTTCCACACCGGCAGCAACTACAAGGTCAGCGCCCTGCCCAAGTTCGCCGACCTGGACCAGGCCGGCTATGTCACCCGCGCCGCCGGCAGCCTGGCCCTGGCCGAGCTGCCCGACGTCTCGGCCCCGGACTTCAAGGCCGAGGTGGAAAATTGCGTGGCCGCCCTGGCGGCGCGCGGCTTCTCGGTGTTCACCATGGACGTCACCCATCCCCAGCTCCAGGTGCCGGCGGTGTACACCATCATCCCCGGGGCCCACTTCGCCTATCGCACCAGCGGCACCGACGTGATCTTTCACGCCGCCAAGCTGGCCAGCCAACTGGCCGACCCGCGGGTATCGCTGGAGGTGCTTTCGGAGATGGCTCAGGCCGTGGGCGGGGCCGCCACCTATTACCTGCACTTCTTCCGGGCCTTGGCGATGATCAGCCTGGAACGCCCCCAGGAGGCCCTGGAGGAACTGGCCCGCGCCCTGGCCCTGGATCCGCCGGCCAAGGACGAGGCCAGCATCCACACCCAGCGCGGCGTGGCCTTGAAGGACCTGGGGCGCTACCCCGAGGCCAAGGAGGCCCTCACGCGGGCGGCGGGTTTTGCCGAGCCCCACTCCGAGGTCTTCAACCTGCTGGGCTTCTGCCACTACGCGCTCAAGGAGCACGAGGAGTCCATGCAGGCCTTCAGCCGGGCCATCGAGCTGGAGCCGGGTCTGGGCATCAACTACGCCAACCTGGGCTCCAACCTGCGCGAATTGGGCCGCATCCAGGAGGCCTGCGCCATGTATGAGCACGCCCTGGAACTGGACCCGGGCCTGGATTTCGCCCGCGAAAATTTGCGGAAGTTGAAGAGGCAGAGTTAGGGGGGCCGCTGGGGAATGGCAGTCTGGTGGTCGCCAGGGCTTTCGCAAAAAGGCATACAGGGAAAAGGGTGTCATTGCGAGGAGCATCCCGGTTTGGATGCGACGAAGCAATCTACCCTATATTATCTTGTCGCTTATAAACCATATTTTGGTAACAACTCTTAGCGGTGTTGGATTTGCAATCGATGATGTGTCAGGTATGGTAAGTACATGGGACGGGCACTTGAAAAACAGTTTGGCAAGGCTAGGCTGGCTGAGATACTTAGGCTTTTGGAGCGAGCTAAGAAGCTAAGTTTCCCGCCAGGTGCAAGCAATTATTATGGTTTTTAACTAGTACTTTGCTTGGAAGCCGGGGCGCTATTGGCAAGCTTAGTCATCGGCTCGTCGCTGCTTGAACTATATGTGCGCGCATTAATTGTCAATCATGCACATTCAGCATTGCCATCCGACATAGTACAAGGGGATAATTTATGCCCCGAAGGTGCGTTAGAAGAGAAAAGGAATGTAAAATATTATGAGTTAGTTGATCTGCTGGTGGGTGTTGGGCTTTTTCGTGAAGACGATGGAGAATTAGCAAAGGAACTGTATAGTAAGATTCGTATCCCTCTATTACATGGCCTTCCGCGACGGTTCGTTGGCAATCATAGTGATGGTTTTATCATGTGGTTAAGAGGAGCCAGACCAGTTGCACAGCATGATCTAGAAGAAGTTATTGAAAATCATGCCCTTGTATACTTGGATCAGATTATTGGTATTCTCGAAAGAAATCAATTCTAGCTTAATTAATCGTTATTATCAGCAAATCTATTCGTCCTTGCGTTCAGCTTAAGACCTAAACTCCTCCACCGGCCCGGCGCCCTCGCGCAGAATCTCGGGCACGTCGTCCACCAGGCTGATGACGCTGGATGGCTGGCCCGGCACCGGCCCGCCGTCCACGATCAGGTCCAACTGGTTGCCCAGGATGTCCTCCACCTCCCAGGCATGCACCAGCATGCGCCCCTCGGGGTCGCTGGCGCTGGTGGAGAGCAGGGGGTGGCCCAGCTCCAGGGCCAGGGCCAGGGGGATGGGGTGGTCGGGCACGCGGATGCCGGCGGTCTTGCGCCGGGTGAGCATCATCTTGGGCACCTCGCGGGAGCCCTCCAGCACGAAGGTGTAGGGGCCGGGCAAGAGCCGGCGCAGGGTCTTGTAGGCGTAGTTGGTCACGCGGGCGTACTGGGAAAGCTCCTTCAAGTCCGGGCAGATGAAGGAGAAAGGCTTGCTCTCGGGTTGGCGCTTGATCTGGTGCACCCGCTTGATGGCCCGCTTGTTGAACATGTCGCAGCCCAGGCCGTAGACCGTGTCGGTGGGATAGGCCACCACGCCGCCGTCGTTGAGCACCTCCACCACCCGGGCGATGAGCCGGGGTTGGGGGTTCTGGGGGTTGATGGTCAGGATCATGGCGGCGCTCTCCCTTTGCCCCCACCATAAACCAGTACCCGTGGCAGGTCAAGGCCACCCAGGGCGCTAATCATGTATTCATGGGTACTTGCGCGGTTGCACCCCCGGCGGCTCTTGACCGTGGTGCCCCGGCGGAGGTAATCTTGATCCGCGCGCCGCCGCCCCCGCGGCCGGCCGGCCACAACCCTTGCTTCCGGGGCCGCCACCTGGCACATTAAGCCATGCTCACCTATCTACGCATACAGAACTTCGCGCTGATCGAGAACCTGGAGCTGGACCTGGGGCCGGGGCTCACCGTGCTCACCGGCGAGACCGGGGCCGGCAAATCCATCATCCTGGCGGCGGTCAACCTGCTCTTGGGCCAGCGGGCCGCCGCCGATCTGATCCGCACCAGCCAGGAGCAGGCCGTGGTGGAGGCGGCCTTTCGCCTGCCCCAGGACGCCCCGGCGCGGGCGCGACTGGAGCAGGCGGGCCTGGACCTGCCCCCGGGCGAGGACCTGGTGGTGCGCCGGCTGGTCAGCCGCGAGGGTCGCAACCGGGTGCAGGTGGCCGGCTCGCTTTCCACCCTGGGTTTTTTGGCCGAGCTGGGGCCGGAGTTGGTCAGCCTGGTGGGCCAGCACAGCCAGCAGGCTCTCTTGAGCGCCGATGAGCATCTATGGCTGCTGGACGCCTTCGCCGGCCTGGAGCAAGAGCGCCAGGAGGTGGCCGAGGCGGTCTCCAGGGCCAGACGCCTGGAGCGCCAGGTGCGCGAGCTGGAGCAGGACCTGGCGCGCCGCCAGGAGCGGCGGGCCTGGCTGACCCAGGTTATCGCCGAGATAGAGGCCGCCGAGCTGGACCCGGCCGAGGAGGAGGCGCTGAAGCAGGAGCGTCGGCTTCTGGCCAACGCCGAGCAGATGACCCGCCTGGCCCAGGGGGTCTTTCAGGGGCTCTACGCCGCCGAGGAGGGCTCGGTGCTGGAGCCCCTGGGCAAGGTGCGCGGGCTGCTGGCCGAGCTGGTGCGCCTGGATGAGCGCCTGAAGCCCCTGGCCGCCCGCCTGGAGGAGGCCTTCTACGGCCTGGAGGACATCGCCCAGGAGATGCGCGACTACGCCGAGTCCCGGACGGCCGACCCCGCGCGCCTGGACTGGCTGGAAGGCCGGCTCTTGGCCATCCAGCGCCTGGGCCGCAAGCACGGCGGCGACGTGGCGGCGGCCCTGGAGACCCTAGCCGAGGCCCGGCGGGAGCTGGAGTCCCTGGACGGCGGCCAGGAGCGCCTGACCGATCTGGCGGGCCAGCGCCAGGCGGCCCTGGATCAGGCCCTGGAACTGGCCCGGGGCCTGGGAACGGGCCGCCGCGCGGCCGCCCCCCGCCTGGCGGCGGCGGCCCGGGCCGAGTTGGCCCAGTTGGGCATGGCCGCCTGCGAGTTCGAGGTGCGCTTCAACCCGCCCGGCGGCCCGGCCCTGGCCACCTCGGATGGCCCCCTGGCCGGCCGGGGCCTGGAGGAGGCCGAATTCTACATCGCCCCCAACCCCGGCGAGGGCTTCCGCAAGCTAAGCCGCATCGCCAGCGGCGGCGAGCTTTCGCGCCTGCTCTTGGCCCTCAAGGGCCTGGTGGCGGCCCAGGCCGGCGCGGCCACCATGATCTTCGACGAGGTGGACGCCGGCATCGGCGGGGCCACCGGCAGCGCCGTGGGCAGGAGGCTCAAGGCCCTGTCCCGGGGCGCCCAGGTGCTGTGCATCAGCCACCTGCCCCAGATCGCCGCCTGGGGGGATCATCATCTCACCGTGGGCAAGCAGGTGAGCCAGGGGCGCACGGCCACGGTGCTGGCCACCCTGGACGAGGACGGCCGCCTGCGCGAGATGACCCGCATGCTGGGCGGTGACCAGGGCGGCCAGGCCGCCCGCGAGCACGCCCTGGAGATGCTGGGGCAGGCCCGCCAGGAACGCCCTTGAGGATCAAGGCCCCGTCCTAATCGCTGAACCGCCTGGCATAGGCCGCGTCGTTGTACAGCCCTCCGCCGAACTCCCGGATGATTTTCTGCCCCTGCTCCGAGGCCAGAAAGGCGATGAAGCGCGCCGCCAGGGCCGCGCCCGGCGTGGCGCCGTCGGGTTGGCGCAGGGCGTGGTAGGTGTTGACCAAGAACTTGTCGCCCCGGAACAATATCTTGAGCTTGGGCAGGCTGGCGGCCTCTTGCACCCAGGTGCTGGAGTCGGTCATGAAGTAGCCGGCCTCGTCATTGGCCCGGTGCAGGGTGGCGCCCATGAAGGCCTTGGTGACCACGTACCAGTCTCCCGCCGGCTGGATGCCGGCCTGATGCCAGATGGCCAGCTCCTTCTGGTGGGTGCCGGAGTTGTCGCCCCGGGAAAAAAACTTGGCCCCGGCCTGGGCGATGCGGGCGTAGGCCTGGCCGGCGCTGGCCGCCCCGGCGATGGCGGCCGGGTCGTTGGGCGGCCCCACAATGTAAAATTCGTTGCTGCCCAGAAGGGTCCGCTGGGTGGCCCAGCCCTGGGCCAGGGCCTGCCGTTCGGCCTGGGGCGCGTGCACCATGATCACATCCACGGCCTTGTCGCGCAGCAGTTGCAGGCTCTGGCCCGAGCCGGCCTTGCGCCAGCGCAGGGTGGCGTCCGCGCCGGGGGCGAAGGCCTCGGCCAGGGCCTGGACCAGGCCCAACTCGCCGGGGCTGCCGGTGGCCAGGCTGAGGGTTTGGCCGCCATGGCCATAGGTGGCGTCAAAAGATTGCCCCGCCTGGAGGCCCAGGGGGGCCAGGAGCAGCAGCAGCAAGAAGGGCCAGAACAGGTATCGCGGTTTCATCTCCGTCCTCCACGGTGGGGAATCAGCGGATTGGGTTGTCTGAAGTGTGTCATTAATGGCATATTATGTTCAGGGGGCGGCGCGATCAAGCCGCGGGGGGCAAAAGGAAAGCAGGGGCTTGGTGCCCCTGCTTTCTGGTCGAGGCGGTCCCTAGTGTGAGCGCACCCACTGTCCGGCTTGGAAGTCGGGTGGCTTGGGCTGGCCCTCCTTGACCTCCTTGTCGGCGGCGCGCTCGATGATCTCGGCCCAGGAGGAGCGGGCGCCCAGTTCGGTGAGCTTGATGCGCCCCACGCGGGGGCCGGGCAGGGAAAGCTGCTGGCCGGTGCCGGCCTTGATGGTCTCGCCCAGGGCGTATACCGCCAGCGTCGACCCGGTGGACAGGCCGGTGTCGCTCCCCACGCTCACCCGCACGCGCTTGCCCTCCGTCTCCAGCACCACCCCGCCCCAGGGCAGGGCGGACACGTGTCTGGCCACCCAGGTGCTGGTCTGCTGGGTGATCTCGGCCAACAGCTTGTTCACCAGCTTGGGGTCGGGCGCGCTGCCGTTGGCGATGTTCTCGGCATCGCCGTCGTCGATCTTCCCCTGCTGCTTGAAGGCCTCCTGCCCCACCACCGTGCCGGTGGTGACATCCACCAGGCGCAGCTCAACCTCCAGGGTCAGGAAGGGGGTGTTGTCGCGGAAGCCGTAGATGCCCTTGAGCATGCGCTGCACCGACAGGTCGGTGATGTTGCCGGCCAACAGGGCGTTGAGGCCCATCAGGCGGCCGGCCTCGATGGCCCGGTCCTCGGGGTTGCTGACCGAGCGGGGCTGCTTTTCCATCTCGGTCTGCAAGGCGGCGAAGTCGGCGATCACCACGCCCCCCTGTTTGGTCAGGTGCTGGGTGATGGCCTTTTCCAGGGCTGCGGCCTGGTCCTTCAGGCTGGCCGGGCCGCTGGTGAAGGGGGCCACCGACACCCGCTTGCGCAGGCCCGAATCCGTGCTTTCGATGTAGCTGGTCACGCTGCTGCCCAGACCGCAGCCGGCGGCCAGCAGGACCAAGGCCAGCAGGGCGCCCATGAGCAACAGGCCCGGGCGGGCGGCGGGCAGGGCGGGACCGGCAAGGGACGGACAATGGCGCATAAGGGTCTCCCAGGGGCAAATGGTGGCGGGCCGGGCTTTCCTAACTGGCGAGTATAACAAACCAGCGGCAACCTTAAAAAGGGGGGGGCAAAATTAATAGCGTATCTGAAAATCTTTGAGCAGGGGATCGGGGTCGCCCCAACTGACGTCCACCTCGCTGACCATGGCCGAGGGCGAGCCCTGGTGGCACCAGGCGATGGCCTTTTCCACCTGCTCCCGAGGCCCCTGGAACACCGCCTCCACCCGCCTGAGCGGCAGGTTGCGCACGTATCCCCCGAGGCCCAGATCCCGGGCCTTCTCCTGGGTGTAGGCCCGGAAGAAGACTCCCTGCACCTTGCCCTTGATCAGCACCGTGGCCTTTACATCATCCATGGCTATGCTCCGCGTTGAAACAGGGGACCGGGCGGGGCCTCCGGGGGGGAGGCCGGGCCGCCGGCGGCCAGGCGCAAAAATTCGTCCTCGCTGATGACCCGCACCCCCAGGGCGCGGGCCTTGTCGGCCTTGGAGCCGGGATTTTCGCCGGCTACGACGTAATCGGTATTTTTCGAGACGCCTTCTGATACCAGCGCGCCGGCTTCGGTAGCCAGCGCCTTGGCGGCTATCCGGGAAAGTGTGGAAAGGGTGCCAGTGAGCACCATGTGTTTGCCGACCAGCGGGCCTTTAGCAGCTTTCGACTTGCCGGCGGCGCAAGGCTTCACCTCCCTAGCCAGAGCTAGGGCAGCCTCCTTGGTTTGGGGCACAGCGAAGAAGGCACTCATGTTGCGAGCCTTGGCCGCTTTAACCGCTGGCAGCTTCTTTAGGGTATCCTCGGAGGCCTGTGCCAGTTCTTCCACACTGGCGAATCGGTGGGCCAGGTCGCGTGCCGTAACCTCGCCAACCGAAGGTATGCCCAGAGCATATATGAAGCGATCAAGTGGCTTGCTTCGGGTTTTCTCAATTTCATCCAAAAGAGTGCGCACGGACTTTTCTCCCCAGCCTTTGAGCGCCGCCAGGACGTCGGCCTTTTCGCTGAGAGAATACAGGGACACCACGTCCGTGATGAATCCTTTCTGCAATAATTCTGCAATGCGCTCGCCGCCCAGGCTCTCTATATCCATGCCATTGCGCCCGGCGTAGTGGGCGATGGAAGCTTCGATCTGGGCGGGACAGGCAAGGGCATTTGGGCAAATCAGGTCCGCGCCGTCTTCACTTTTTTCACGTAGTCCTTTTTGATAGAGGTCCTGTGGCTGGCCATCGATGACAACTTTAACTTTGCGGTAGGACGGCACCGTTGCGATGTTCTGGGAGCGCGCCAGTTTACTCCCGCATGAGGGACAGCGATTTGGAGGCCTTAGCGGTCCCGCTATCACCGCCGCAACCCTGGGGATTACGTCGCCCGCCCGCTCCACACGCACTTGGTCGCCGATCCTCACTTCTAATTTGTGGACTTCGTCGTAGTTGTGCAGGGTGGCGCGGCTGACCGTCACCCCGCCCACGTCCACGGGGTCAAGCAGGGCCACGGGGGTGATCTTGCCGGTGCGCCCCACCTGGGCCACCACCCCGCGCAGGGTGGTTATCTCCTGGCGGGGCGGGAATTTCCAGGCCACGGCCCAGCGCGGGCTGCGCGAGCGCGCCCCCATCTCCTGGCGGGCGGCCAGGTCGTCCACCTTGATTACCACGCCGTCGATCTCAAAGGCCAACTCGTCGCGGCGGGCCTGGTAGTCGGCGTGCAGGCCGGCCAAAAAGTCCCGGCCCCGGCCCAGGCGCAGGTGGTCCTGGCCCATGGCGAAGCCCCACCGCCCCAGGGTGGTCAGGGCCTGGTGGTCGCTGGTCAGGTCCAGCTCTTGGGCGTTGACCAGCTCGAAGGCGAAGAAGCTCAGCGGCCGCGTGGCGGTGATCAGGGGATTAAGCTGGCGCAGGGAGCCGGCCGCCGCGTTGCGCGGGTTGGCGAAGGGCTCCAGGTCTTTTTCCAAAAGCCCCCGGTTCAGCTCCGCGAAGCCGGCGCGGTCCATGTAGACCTCGCCGCGCACCACCACCTGGCCGGCGGGCGCGCCGGTCAGCAGGCCGGGGATGGCGGCGATGGTGCGCAGGTTGGGGGTGATGTCCTCGCCGGTCAGGCCGTCGCCCCGGGTGGAGCCCAGGGCCAAGAGGCCGTGCTCGTAGATCAGCTCCACGCTCAAGCCGTCGATCTTGGGCTGCAAGAGCAGATCGCCCCGGTAGCCGGCCTGTTCCACGCGGCGCAAAAAGTCGTCCAAGAGGGCCGGGTCGGCCTTGGATTCCAGGCTCTGCATGGGGCGGAAGTGGCTCACCTGGGCGAAGCTGGTCTGGGGCGGGGCGCCCACCTGGCGGGTGGGCGAGTCGGCCAGGGCCAGGCCGGGATAGCGCCCCTCCATCTCGGTCAGCTCGGCCAGCAGCGCGTCGTACTGGGCGTCTGCTATCTCGGGCTGGTTGTGGGTGTAGTAAAGCAGGTTGTGCCGCCGAATCTCGGCGGAAAGCTCTGCCACCCGCCGGGCGGCGGCCTCTGGGGATAGCTCTGCCATGGCCTAATAACTACACAAATCGGGCAGCGATTACAACAGGCGCCCGGGCGGCGCCGCTAGCGGCTGACCATCTGGCCGGCGGGGGCCGGGGCGGCCAGGATCAGGCGTTCGATGGACCACCACCAGGCCGGGTCGTCCTGGGCCAGCTCCAGGCGCAGGTGGCGGGTGGTCACCGCCGGGGTGAGGCGGTAGACGCTGCGCCCGCCGGGGTAGTTGAGCAGCACCTCGCCGCTGAAGACCAGGGGGCCGGCCAGGGTAAGGTCCACTGGTCGCCAGTCCTGGCCGTCGGCCGAGGCCAGGGCGCGCAGGTGGCGGGGGAAGTCGTGGGGATGGTTGGCGTTGTCCAGGATGACCCACTCCACGCCGTTCTCGGTCCCCAGGTCGATGTCCAGGCGCAGGCCCTGCTTCTGGGGCGCTCCGCTGGACCAGCGCCCCTGGCTGGGCCGTCCCTGGGCCAGCTCACGGGCGGCCTGGGGATCAATGGGCGAGCTGACCCCGGCCAGGGGCAGGGTGGGGCCCATCTGGTGTCCCAGGAGGCTGAACAGGGTGAAGCGCCCCAGGTCTTGGCTGGTGTAGGAGACCTCGCTGGCGTGCAGGCGCTCGGCCACCAACTCGGCGGCGCGGCGGTTGACCAGGATGCCGCTGCCCGGTGAGGTGTCCACCTCCAGGGGGCGCTGCTCCGAGGGCGCGGCCAGGCCATGCACGGTGCGGTAGCGGTTGGCGGTCACGGTCCAGACCCGGCCGCCCAGGCGCAGGTCCAAGTGGGCCGAGGGCCAGGCGTCGGCATAGACGCGGGTGAGCCCGGCCCGCTCCACCTCGCGCAGGGCCATCTCCAGGCTTTGCTGCCAGGAATGCTCGCCCTGGGGCTGGCCAGGTCCGAAGACCAGGGCCTGCTGCACCGACCAGTGGCGGCGGCTCTGCCCCAGGTGGGTCACCCGCAGGTAGCGCAAGGGGCGCGGGGAGAAATAGGCCTCCACCCGGCCGTAACGGGCCTTGTAAAAGGGGCGCGGGCCAGAGACGAAAAAGGGCGCGGCGTAGGAGTCGGCCTGTCGCAGCACCTGAAACTCGCCGTCGGCGCCGGCTCCCTCCACCTTGATGCCCGCCGGCACCTCCCAGTACACCGTGGGGATCAGGGACAGGCCCGCCACCTGGCGCAGGCCGCCCAGGTCCAGGATGAAGCCCTCGCCGGGGCGGGCTGGCCCCAGGGTGCAGAACCCGGTGCGGAAATTGCCGTCGCCCAGGGCCTGGCCCAGGGGGCGGCCATCCAGGCTCAGGGCGGTCTGCTCCTGGGGGCGCAGTATGCGCTCGGCGCCCTCGGGCTCGCGGAAGGAATGGAATATCTTGCCGCCCAGAACCTGGTAGGACAGCCCCAGGAAATCGGCCTGGGGTCCCAGGCCCGGGTGATAGAAACCCGGCGACGTCGAGGCGTCCACCAGGGCGGCCTGGTGGGGGCGCTTGTCGCCGAAGAAATCAGCCACCACCAAGTGCCGGCCGCCCAGGAAATCCAGCTCGTAGGCCCCCAGGTCGGGGTTGGGCTTGAAAAAGACGCCCCGGGCCTCGTCGGCGTAGAGGTGCTCCAGGCCGGCCAGGCGCACCTGGTCTAAAAGCCGGCGGTAGGAGGCCTCGCGCTGGAAATAAAAGCCGCCCTCGGGCTTGAGCAGGCTGGTGCCCCACAGGCTGCGGAACTCGGCGTAGCCGGCCACGTTGACCAGGCACAGCCCCAGGGCCAGGGCCAGGGCCAGGAGCCGCCGGCGCTGGGCCAGCCAACCGCCCAGCCAGGCCCAACAGAAGGGCAGGGCCAGGTAGAGCCATAAAAGGTAGCGCGGCCGGTTCTGCTCCACCTGGGAGCCGTAGTGGGTGCCCACCACCACCGCCAGGTTGAGCAGCAGGATGGCCGCCGGCAGCCAGGCCAGGCGCGCCCGGTTGCCCAGGCCTTTTAACAGAATGCCGCCCAGACCCCAGGCCAGGCCGACCAACAGGGTCAGGTAGAGGTAAAAATCGGCCGTGCCCGGCGTCACCGGCCCCAGGTGGGGGCTTTTGACGCCCAGCATGGAGGGCAGGCCCTGCCAGGCCATGACCTTGAGGTAGCGCCAGGTGTGGGCCAGGCCGTAGGCCGAGCCGGCGTTGACCTCCGGACCCAGGCGCAGGCTGCCGCTCAGGCCCAGGTGGGGCCAGCCGTTGAGAGCGTTGTAGTAGATCAAGGGCGCGGCCCCCAAGAGAGCCCCGGCGCAGGCCCAGGCCCAGAGGCCGGGGCTCAGGCGGCGCCAGCCCAAGGCCAGCAGGAAGACGGCGCAGGGCAGGATGGCCGTGGCGCAGAGGAAGTTGGTCCAGAAGGCCAGGCCGGCCAGGAGGCCCCAGGCAAAAAGGGCCGGCCCTCGCCAGGCGGGACGCTCCTCCAGGCGGGCGGTCTGCCACAACAACAGGGCCGAGAGCAACAGGCCCAGGCCGTAGTGGGTGCGGGCCTCGCCGGCGAAGTACAGGCCCATGGCCGGAGGCAGGGCCAGGTAGGCCAGACCCACCAGCACCCCCCAGAAAGCGAAGCAGCGCTTGAGCACTTGGTGCAGGACCGCCATGGTGGCCAGGTAGAGCACCGGCGGCCAGAAGTTCAGCGCCAGGGTGGAGGCCCCCATCAGGAGGAAGACCGGCAGGGCCAGAAGGGCGTCCAGGGTGCCCATGTAGTTCTGGCCGAAGAAAAAGACGTGGAAATCGCCCTGCATGAAGGACTGCACCATCAGCCCCACCAGGGCGCCGTCATAGTGCAGGTCGCTGCTCAGGTAGCGCCACACAAGCAGGCTGACGGCGCTGGCGTAGACCAGCCACAGCCAGGCCAGGCGCGCGCGGCGGGAGGGCTGGTCCGGCCAGGGCCGGCGAAAGGCGGGCTGGGCCATGGGGGCACCCCAGAACTGGCTGTGTGCATCAATGGTGCTGGGGGCGTCCGCTACGCCCACGGATTGCGTGTCCAGGGCCGGCCAGGGGTTTCGGCTCGGAACGTGCTGGCGGTGAATATATCACGAAAAGACTAGGCGGGCACCAATGAGTGGTATGGCTGGCTAGGGGCACACCGGCGGTTGTGGTGGCTGGAGGGGGGAGGTCAGTCTCGGAGCAGGCCCAGGGCGGCGGCTAGCAAGCCGAAGCAGCCCGAGAGCATCACATCGCCGTGGGGCACGGCCAGGGTCCAGCCCAGGCCCTGGGCCAGGCGGCGCTGGGGGCCGGTGAAGACCACGGGCCAGTCCTGGCCCCGGGGGGCAGAGGGCAGGCAGGCGCAGCCGTGCCCCTGGCCGGCGAAGACCTCGGCGTCGCCAAGGTTGCCGGCGATGAAGCGGGCCACCTGGTCGGCCAGGCTCATGGCGTCCAGACAGCCGGTGTGGTGCTCGTAGACGCCCAGCACCCGGTCATTCTGGATCAGGAAGCCCACGGTGTGCATGTTGCCCAGGTTGACCACGCACAGGCCCTGGCCGGCCAGGGCGGCCACGGCCGGGTCTTGCAGGGCTCCCCAGGCGGCCGCCGCGGCGGTGTCCATCAGGAGCGCCGTGGAGGCCTGCTCCTTGAGGGCCTGCATGCGGGTCAGGTGGGCCGGGGCCTGCTGGAAGATGAGGTCTGCAAGGCGGCCGCCGCCTTGCAGAAAGCGCTCCCACATCTGGAAGCGGAACTTGCGGTTGGAAAAGCCCGGCGAATAACCGTGGTCGCACAGGGCCACGGCCAGGCGCCTGGGCAGGGGTACCTCGAAAAGGGCCAGGGCCTGGCCGATGGCCGCCAGGTCCAGGTCGGTGGTGGGCACGACCAGGGCATCCGGAGGGGGCGTCTCCACGATGATCACCCCCTGGGCGCGCACCTTGTCAAGGTCGTCGGCCAGGGAGGCCGCCGCCGCCGTGGTGGCGAAGACCTTGAGCCCGGCGGTCAAGTGCTCGCCCACGGCGCGGTGCATGGCCCCGCCGCCCATGAGCCAGCCTTGCAGGCAGACGTCCCGCCCTTGGCCGCGGGCGGCGCGCAGACGGGCCGCCGCCACCTGGGTGGGGGAGGGCAGCACCATCTTGACGGCGTTCTCGATGGCCTGGCCGGCCCGCCACAGCAAGAGGTCCTGGGTGCCGCCGCCCACGTCCAGGGCCAATAGGGATTCTAGCGCCATGCCATGATATATACACCAGAGCCCCGGACCCTGGCCAGGGGCAAGCGTGCCCAGGCGGCGCGGGCCATGCTCCCAACTGGCACCCAATCCAGGCGGAAAACTAGGATTTGCCCCGCGGGTGTCGGGTTTGCTATATTTCACAAAGGGGCATCGCACAAGCTGAGTTCCCATGAGCGGTTGACGCGGCCGGGCCTGTCCCTTATAATCCCCTAGTTTACGGGCAGACGTTTGCCTTGGCCGCCGGCGCCTATTGTCTCCGAGTGAAAGTTGACCCCATGTTCGACCACCTGAGCGACCGCCTGGCCGAGACCTTCAAGCGGCTCAAGGGGCACGGCAAGCTCTCCGAAAAGAATATCGCCGACGCCCTGCGCGAGGTGCGCCTGGCCCTGTTGGAGGCCGACGTCCACTACAAGGTGGCCAAGGACTTCATCGAGCAGGTGCGCCAGCGGGCCGTGGGCCAAGAGGTGGCCGGCAGCCTCACCCCCGCCCAGGTGGTGGTCAAGATCGTCCACGAGGAGATGACCGCCCTGATGGGCGGCGAGGCCCAGCCGTTGGCCCTGGCCGGCCGGCTGCCCCTGGTCTACATGATGGTGGGCCTGCAAGGCTCGGGCAAGACGACCACCAGCGCCAAGGTGGCCCTGGAACTAAAGAAAAAAGGCCGGCGCCCCTTCCTGGTGCCGGCGGACGTGCAGCGCCCGGCGGCCATCGAGCAGCTCAAGCGCCTGGGCGCCCAGATACAGGTGCCGGTCAACGACAGCGACCCGGGCAAGAGCCCGGTGGAGATTTGCGTGCAGGCCCTGGCCGCCGCCGCGCGAGCCAATGCCGATGTGCTCATCCTGGACACCGCCGGCCGCCTGCACGTGGACGAGCCCCTCATGGCCGAGCTGGGGGCCATCCACGAGCGTCTCAGGCCCCAGGAGGTGCTCCTGGTGGCCGACGCCATGACCGGCCAGGACGCGGTCAACGTGGCCACGGCCTTTCATCAGCGCTTGGGGCTCAGCGGCGTGATACTGACCAAGGTGGAGGGCGACGCCCGTGGCGGCGCGGCCCTGTCCATCCGGGCCGTGACCGGGGTGCCCATCAAGCTCCTGGGCGTGGGCGAGAAGCTCGACGCCCTGGAGGCCTTCCACCCCGGGCGCATGGCCGGGCGCATCCTGGGCATGGGCGACGTCCTGAGCCTGGTGGAGAAGGCCCAGGAGGCCTACGACCAGGACAAGGCCAAGGAACTGGCCAAGAAGCTGGCCAAGAACGCCTTCACCCTGGAGGATTTCCGCGACCAGTTGCAGCAGATAAAGAAGCTGGGCAGCCTGGAGTCCATCCTCAATATGCTGCCCGGGGCCGGTAAGCTAAAAAAGCTCAAGGACTTTAAGCCCGACGAGCGGGAAATCAAGCGCACCGAGGCCATTATCAACTCCATGACCGTGGCCGAGCGCAAAGACGCCGGTATAATCAACGCCTCTCGCCGCAAGCGCATCGCCTCGGGCAGCGGCGCCACGGTGGCCGATGTCAACCGCTTGCTGAAGAACTTTGCGGAAGCCCGCAAAATGATGAAGAACATGACCCGCATGGGCGCCAGGAAGGGGCTAGGGCGCCTGATGCCCATGCGCTGAGATTTGGGTGCCCCCTAGCCCGATCACCTAACTTGGAGCGAAGAGAGAAACAACCATGGCAGTGAGAATTCGCCTGGCCCGTTTGGGGGCCAAGAAAAAACCCATGTACCGCATCGTGGCCGCCGACTCCCAGGCCCCCCGCGACGGCAGCTTTTTGGAGATCCTGGGCACCTATGACCCCCACGCCAACCCGGCCCAGGTCAAGATCAGCGCCGAGGGGCTCAAGAAGTGGCTGGAGCGCGGCGCCCAGACCACGGACACTGTGGGCAGCCTGCTGAAGAGCCACGGCCTGCTTCCCGGCTCCGAGGCCGCGGCGGTCTAGGCGCAAGCGCCTGGTTTCCTTTGGTTTCGCGCCACCGGTCACATTCTCAAGGTGGAGGTGCTGAATGAAGGAGTTGATCAAATACATCGCGCAGGCGCTGGTGGACCATCCCGAGCACGTGGAGGTCAACGAGGTGGAGGGCGAGCAAACCTCGGTGATCGAGCTCAAGGTGGCCAAGGAGGACCTGGGCAAGGTGATCGGCAAACAGGGGCGCACGGCCCGGGCCATGCGCACCATCCTCAGCGCAGCCTCCACCAAGATCCGCAAGCGGTCGGTGCTGGAGATCATAGAGTAGCCATGGCACGGCCCGACCTGATCCTCATGGGTCGGGTCTCGGGGGCCTTCGGGCTCAAGGGCGAGATCAGGGTCTTTTCCCACGGCCGCGACCCGGAGGTCTTCCTGCGGGCCGGCAGCCTGTACCTGGGACCCAACCCCGAGACGGCCCGGCCCCTGACCCTGGTTTCCCTGCGCGAGCACGGCGGCCGGCTCCTGGTCACCACCAAGGAGGTGGCCGACCGCACCCAGGCCGAGGCTTATGCCGGGGCCTGGGTGTTCCTGGAGCGCTCGGCCCTGGATGATCTTGGCGAGGGCGAGTACTACTGGTACCAGCTCAAGGGCGCCCTGGTGGTGGACGGGCGGGGTCGAGAACTGGGCCGCGTGGCCGCGGTCAGCGACCTGGGGGCCCACGACTTGTTGCTTGTGCGGGCCGCCGATGGTAAAGAGGCCCTGATTCCGGTGGTTGAGGGCATCGTCCTCAATATGGACCCGGCCGGGGGGCGCATAAGCGTGGAATTGCCTCCGGGCCTTTTGGAGGCCCAGGGCTGGCCCGAGGATCAGCCCGAGGACCAGCCCGTCCCGGGAGACTAGGGCCGCATGCTTTTTGACATAGTCACCCTACTGCCCGAGGTCTGCGAGAGCTATTGCCAGGCCTCCATCATGGGGCGGGCGCTCAAGGCGGGGCTGATCGGCGTGCGCCTGGTCAACCCCCGGGACTTCGCCATTGACCGCCACCGCACGGTGGACGATGTGCCCTACGGCGGCGGCGACGGCATGGTGATGATGCCCGGCCCCCTGGTGGCCGCCCTGGAGAGCCTCCGGGAAGGGCCGTCGGCGCGGGTGATACTGCTCTCGCCCCGGGGCCGGCCCTTTGATCAGGCCAAGGCCCGGGAGTTGGCGGGGCTGGAACGCCTGGTCTTGGTCTGCGGACGCTACGAGGGCGTGGACGAGCGGGTGCGGCAGTTGGCCGTGGACGAGGAACTGAGCCTGGGCGATTTCGTGCTCTGCGGCGGGGAATTGGCCGCGTTGTGCGTGCTGGAGGCGGTGAGCCGCTTGCTGCCCGGGGTGCTGGGCGGGGCCGATTCGGCGGGGGCGGACAGCTTCAGCGACGGGCTGCTGGAGCACCCCCACTACACCCGCCCCGCCGAGTTCCGGGGGCTCCAGGTGCCCGAGGTGCTCCTGAGCGGCCACCACGGGGCCATTGCCCGCTGGCGGCGCAAGGAGTCCATCCGGCGCACCCTGCGGGACCGGCCAGAGCTTTTGTCGGGAGCGCTGAGCAGCCCCGAGGACCAGCGGTTGTTGGCCGAGGTCAGACAAGAAGAAGGAATCTGAAGGGTCCGGGCCGCGTCGGCGGGACCAACAAATAGTGGATGGCACATTCCGGCCTCGGCGCCTGCGGCGTTAACGGGGCCTTGTCCAAGGAGACGAGCCATGGATGCCAGGGAGATGATCGCGCTGGAGCAGATGCGGGTGGACATGCCCGAGTTCCGGGCGGGCGACACGGTCAAGGTGCACGTGCGCATCAAAGAGGGTGAGAAGGAGCGTTTGCAGGTCTTCGAGGGCGTGGTGCTGCGCCGGCGCGGCGAGGGGATGGGCGCCTCCTTCACGGTGCGCAAGGTTTCCTACGGCGTGGGCGTGGAGCGCATCTTCCCCATGCATTCGCCGATCATCGACCACGTGGACCTGGTTACCCAGGGGCGCGTGCGCCAGGGGCGCATCTACTACCTGCGCAACCTGCGCGGCAAAGCCGCCCGTATCAAGGAGAAGAAGCGGGTCTAGCCCGTGGCCGCCGGCCCCCGGGGGGGACGCCCGCGCCTTCTGCCCAGCCAGGCCGAGGACGACCTGCGCGCCTGGGGCTACGCCCTGGTGGCCGGGGTGGACGAGGTCGGTCGGGGCCCCCTGGCCGGGCCGGTGGTGGCCGGTGCGGTGATCCTGCCCGCCGGCTGGGACGACCCCGGGGTGGACGACTCCAAGCGCCTGACCGCTGCCAGGCGCGAGCGCTTGTCCGAGGTCGTCAAGGCCACGGCCCTGGCCTGGAGCCTGGGCTTGGTGGAGCCGGCGGAGATAGACCGCCTGAACATACACCAGGCCAGCCTGCTGGCCATGACGCGGGCCGTGGCGGCGCTTGCCCGGCGTCCGGATTATCTGCTGGTGGATGGCCGTTTCACCCTGGCCCTGGACATGGCCCAGCGGGCGGTGGTGGGCGGCGACGGGGCCATCGCCTCGGTGGCCGCGGCCAGCATCCTGGCCAAGGTGCACCGCGACGGCTTGATGCAAGGCTGGCACCAACGGTGGCCGGCCTACAACTTCGCCGCCAACAAGGGCTACGGCACCGCCGAGCACTGCCAGGCCCTCAAGGAGCACGGCCCCTGCCCCCTGCACCGCCGGAGCTTCGCGCCGGTGGCCCAACTGGAGTTGGGCCTTGCCTGAGGCCGGTGGCGCCCTGGCTCATCAACGGGGCCGCGCCGCCGAATCCCTGGCCAGGGTGCATCTGGAGGGCGCGGGGCTCAAGGTGGTGGCGGCCAATCGGCGCCTGAACGGCGGCGAGTTGGATCTGGTGGCCTGGGAAGGCCCGGTGCTGGTCTTCGTGGAGGTCAAGGGCCGCGCCCTGGGAAGGGCCGGCGCGCCCGAGGAGGCCGTGGACCGCAAGAAGCGCCAGCGCCTGGTGGCGGCCGCCCAGGCCTTTTTGGCCCAACGGCAGGCGCCGGAGCCGCCCTGCCGGTTTGACGTGGTGGCTGTGGAGTTCGGGCCGGGCGGCCCAAGCATCCGCCACCTGCGCGACGCCTTTAGGCCGGGGGATTAACCATGTCCACCCTGTTCGTGGTGGCCACGCCCATCGGCAACCTGGAGGACATCACCCCCCGGGCCGCCCGCGTGCTGCGCGAGGTGCCGGTGGTGGCCGCCGAGAGCCTGGCCAGGGGCAAGAAGCTCCTGAGCCACCTGGACATCCACGGCAAGCGGCTGATCTCCTGCCGAGAGGCCAACCGCCGCCGCTCGGCCCAGCAGGTGACGCAGGCCCTTGAGGCCGGCCAGGACGTGGCCCTGATCTCCGACGCCGGCACCCCCGGGGTGAGCGACCCCGGCGTGGCGGTGGTGCGCGCCGCCCAAGAGGCCGGGCATCGCCTGTGCCCGGTGGCCGGCCCCAGCGCCTTGGCGGCGAGCTTAAGCGTCTCGGGCCTGCCCGGCGTGCCGCTGGTGTTCTTGGGTTTCGCCCCGGCCAAGCCCGGCGCGCGCAGGAAGCTCCTCCAGCGGGCCGTGGACAGCGGCTGGACCTTCGTGCTCTTCGAGGCGCCCCACCGCCTGGCCGAGACCGCCGCCGATCTGGCGGAGGTGGCCGGCGGGGAGCGCCCGCTGGTGCTGGCCCGGGAGCTGACCAAGCTCAACGAGGAGGTGGTCCACACCACCTGCCAGGGCTTGGCCGAGCTGGCGGGCCAAAGCCAGGCCCGGGGCGAGATCACCCTGGTGGTGGCCGGCGCCCCCTCGGAGATGGATCAGCAGGCGCAAGAGGACCTGGTGGAGGACCTCCTGGCCCAGGGGCTGGCCCAGGGCGAGCCGCCCAGCCGCCTGGCCAAACAGGTGGCCCAGCAGAGCGGCCAGGCCCGCGAACTGGTATACAAGAGAATACTTGAGCTAAAACAAGCACAGCCACAGCAGGGTTCAGCGGCAAGGACCAACCAAGTGGAACCAACCGGCGCCATAAGTTGCCAAGACGACACGCTCCAGTGCCTACTGGAGGTTAACAACAGCCTGGGATTGCACGCCCGCGTGGCCGCGCGCATCGCCGAGACGGTGCAGCGCTATGACTGCCAGGTGGTGCTGTGCAAGGACGGCCTGGAGGCCGACGGCGCCAGCGTGCTGTCCATCCTGGCCCTGGACGCCCCCCTGGGCAGCCAGATCACCGTGCAGGCCAAGGGCAAGTCCGCCCGCCAGGCCCTGGAGGCCTTGCAGGGGCTGTTCCAAAACGCCTTTGGAGAGAACTGATGTCCCTGAGGGACGAGATGGTCCTGCATGGGGTGGGGGCCTCGCCGGGCATCGCCATCGGCCGGGCCATGGCCGTGCCGCGTTCGCCGGTGCAGGTTTCCTACCGCCCCCTGGCCGACCATGACGAGGCCGAGGACGAGGTGGCGCGCTTCGATGCCGCGCTGACCGCCACCCACGCCGACTTGAGCGCCGCCCGCGACGACCTGAACGCCGCCCTGGCCGACTACGCCTACATCATCGAGGCCCATCTGCTCATCCTGAAAGACCGCATGATCAAGGACCGCACGGCGGTCATCATTCGCGAGCAGCGTCTCAACGCCGAATGGGCCCTGTCCCAGGCCGTGAGCGAGGCCAAGGTCTTTTTCCAGAAGATCAAGGACGACTACATCCGCTCGCGCTTCGCCGACGTGGAGTACGTCACCGACCAGGTGCTGCGCCATCTCTCGGGCCAGGAGGGCTCGGCCCTGGCCGCCATCCGCGAAAAGGTCATCGTGGTGGCCCACGACCTCTCGCCGGCCGACACCACCCAGATGGACCTGGGCTGGATCATGGGCTTTGTCACCGACATGGGCGGTCCCACCAGCCACACGGCCATCATGGCCCAGGCCAAGGCCCTGCCGGCGGTGCTGGGCCTGGAGCGCGTGAGCCTGGAGGTCCAGAGCGGCGATTTTCTCATCGTGGACGGCTCGGCCGGGGTGGTGGTGGTCAACCCCGACGACGAGACCCTGCACTACTACCGCGACAAGCAGGAGGCCTACGAGCTCTACGCCCAGGAGATACTGGCCCAGGCCCACCTGCCGGCCGAGACCCTGGACGGGCGCCCCGTGGACGTGGGAGCCAACATCGAGCTGGCCGAGGAGGTGGGCATGGTGCTGGGCTACGGCGCCGAGTCCATCGGCCTGTACCGCACCGAGTTCTTCTACATCAGCCAGAAGACCACCCCCACCGAGGACGAGCTGTTCCAGAACTTCAGGGCCGTGGCCCAGCGCCTGGGCGGCCGGCCGGTGAACATCCGCACCCTGGACGTGGGCGGCGACAAGTTCGCCAGCTCGGTGGATTTGGCGCCGGAGATCAACCCCGCCCTGGGCCTGCGCGCCATCCGCTTCTGCCTCAAGGAAAAGGACCTGTTCAAGGACCAGTTGCGGGCGGTCTTGCGGGCCTCGGCCTTCGGGCGGGTGCGGGTGCTCTTCCCCCTGATCTCGGGGGTGGAGGAGCTGGTGCAGGCCAAGGCCCTGTTGGAGGAGTCCAAGGCCGACCTGGTGCGCCGGGGTCAGTCCTTTGATCCCAAGCTGGAAGTGGGCATCATGATCGAGGTGCCCTCGGCGGTGGTGGTGGCCGATCTTTTGGCCCGGCACTGCGATTATTTTTCCATCGGCACCAACGACCTGATCCAGTATTCCCTGGCCATCGACCGGGTAAACGAGCACGTGGCCCACCTGTACCAGCCTCTGCACCCGGCGGTGCTGCGCATGATCCAGATGGTGGTGCAGGCCGGGCATCAGGCGGGCATCAAGGTGTCCATGTGCGGCGAGATGGCCAGCGACCAGCGGGCGGTGCCCCTGCTCCTGGGCCTGGGGTTGGATTATCTCTCGCTCAACGCCCTGGGCATACCCCGGGTCAAGCAGATGGTGCGCATGACCCACCGCGGCACCTGGCAGCAATTGGCCCAGCGGGCCTTGACCTTCCCCACCGCCGCCGAGGTCAGCGCCTTCATGGACGCCGAACTCAAGCGCCACTTCCCCCAGGTCTTCGGCGGCCAGGACCCCCGCTAGCCGGCCGGGCTGTCGGGCATAACGCCAGAAACAGGTGCCAGGCATGGCCGAACAGGGCTTCAAGCTCGTCGCCAAGAACAAGAAGGCGCGTTTCAGCTACGAGCTGGGCGACCGCATGGAAGCCGGCCTGGTGCTCAGCGGCACCGAGGTCAAGTCCCTGCGCATGGGCAAGGGCAACCTCACCGACGCCTACGCCAAGATCAAGGATGGCGAGGCCTGGCTGATAAGCTGCCACATCAGCGCCTATCCCTTTGCCCACTACGACAACCACGAGCCCGAGCGGCCGCGCAAGCTCCTCCTTCACCGGCGGGAGCTGAACCGCCTGGAGTCCAAGCTCTCCGAGCAAGGCTACAGCCTCATCCCCCTGGCCATCTACTTCAAGAATGGCAAGGCCAAGGTGGAGCTGGCCCTGGCCAAGGGCAAGAAGCTCTTCGACAAGCGCCAATCCATCAAGGAGCGCGAGCAGAACCGCGACGTGGCCCGGGCCATGCGGCGGGATCGTTCGGGGCATAACCGGGCCGATTGAGGCTTGTCCGCCGGCCGGCCCTGGCCTTGCCCGTTGCGGGCGCGCCGGGAGAAGGCCGGGTGCCCGCGGCGGGGCGTGTTGGATATTTGAGGAGACGCCATGCGCATCGGCATCATGCTGCGCCATCTGGGCGAAAAGGGCGGCATCGTCACCTACAGCAAAAACCTGCTGAAGAGCTTTTTGCGCCTGGCCCCCCAGCACCACTTCGCCATGCTCTACGCCTCGGCCGACCTGCTTGGCTCCTACAGCGGAGACAATGTCAGCGAGCACCTGCTGCCGGCGACCGGCAAATTCGCCTGGGATCACTGGGCGGTGCCCCGCCTGGCCGCGGCCCTGGACCTGGACCTGATCTTCAACCCCAAGCTCAGCGTGCCCCTGTGGGCCAGACAGCCCCGAGTGCTGGTCTTAAGGCCCGAGCAGTTCGTGCACCCCGAGCTGTTCAGGCCCCTGGACCGGGCCTATTTCAAGACCTTCATGCCCCTGTACTGCCGATCGGCGGCCCGGGTCCTGGCCCCCACAGCCCAGGCCGCCCGGGACATCGTGCGCTTCGTGGGCTCCGATCCCCAGAAGACCGTGTGGGTGCACGAGGGCTGCGGGGACCACTTCTTCGCCCCCGACCCCGGCCCCGAGGTGCTGGAGGCGGTGCGCCAGCGCTACAACCTGCCCGAGCGCTACGTGCTCTTCGTGGGCGGCATCACCCCCCTGAAAAACTTCGAGCGCTTGGTGGAAGCATTCGCAGGGGTGCGCGAGCGCCACCCCCTGCCCCTGGTGGTGGTGGGCTTCAACCGCTGGCGCTTTGAGAACGACCTGGCCTTTGCCCGTGGCCACCGGGCCTCCCAGCACATCCTGTTCCCGGGTTTTGTGGCCGACGAGGACATGCCCCAGGTGTACCGCATGGCCAGCGCCCTGTTTTTCCCCAGCATATACGAGGGCTTCGGTATACCGGTCCCCGAGGCCTTCGCCACGGGGTGTCCGGTGATCACCAGCAACCGCGGGTGCAGCCCCGAGGTGGCCGGCGGCGGCGCCCACCTGGTGGACCCCTTTGACATCGCGGACATGGCTCGGGGGCTGGAGTTGGTGCTCGCCGATTCGACCTACCGCCAGGAGCTGATCGCCCGGGGTCTGGAACGCGCCCCCCATTTTCATTTCGACCGCTGCGCCCGCCAGACCCTGGACATATTCGAGCAAATACTCTAATATAAACCCGGCCCGCCGCCAGCACCCGGCCAGCAAGGCCCCGGGCGCTGGCAGCGAGTGGATATTGGTGTAATATTAATTTATATCAAGGCTATATCAAATCAGTCCCCAGGGGGGGAGTAATGGTTGACAGCCTAGGCCCGTGGGGATATATTTGATTCACCTTAATCACCATTAGCATTGTATGGAATGGTGACAAAGAGGGGCTCGGGTGGCAAGGATAGCGGTGGCCTTGAGCGGCGGCGTGGACTCGGCGGTGGCGGCCTGGTTGTTGGGCCAGCAGGGCCACCAGGTGTTGGGTTTGAGCTTAAGTCTGGGGCAGGGGCCGGACGAGGCCCCGTTGGCCGGCGCCCAGGCGGCCCGGCAGTTGGGGGTGCCCCACCAGGTGGTGGAGGCGGGTGAGGAGTTCCACCAGGAGGTGGTGCTGCACAGCCTGCGGGCCTATGCCCGGGGCGTGACCCCCAACCCCTGCGCCCGCTGCAACGCCCGGGTCAAGTTGCCGCTTCTGTGGCGGGCGGCCCGGGAACTGGGCTGCCAGGGGCTGGCCACCGGGCATTACGCCCGCATCGTCGACGGCCCCCAGGGGCCGTGCCTGGCCGAGGCCAGCCACCAGGCCAAGAGCCAGGCCTATTTCCTGGCCCGGGTGGACCCGGCGATGTTGGGGCAATTGGTTTTTCCCCTGGGGGAGTTGGCAAAGCCCCAGGTGCGCGACCTGGCCCGCCGAGTCGGGCTGACCGCCGCCCAGCGCGCGGAGAGCCAGGACGCCTGCTTTCTGCCGCCCGGGGGCTGGGATCAATTGATGGCCGCCCACGACTTGCTGCGGCCGGGACCCCTGGAGGATCAGACCGGCAAGGTGCTGACCACCCATGGGGGCATACATAGATTCACCATTGGCCAGCGTCGCGGTCTTGGGGTAGCCTTGGGTTGCCCGACCTACGTGCTGGCCTTGGATGGCGAACGCTCGGCGGTGCGCGTGGGTCCGGCACAGGGCCTGATGAGCCGGGGCCTGTGGGGAGATTCCCCGCGCTGGTTCGCCCCGCCCGACCCGGGACTGAGCCTGCGGGTGCGGGTGCGCTACGCCCACCAAGGCGTGGGCTGCCGAGTGAGCGAGGAAGGCGATAGGCTCCTGGTAGAGTTCCAGGAGCCTCAGCGGGCCGTGGCCCCGGGGCAGTTGGCGGTGTTTTTCCACCGCGATCAGGTCCTGGGATCGGCCTGGATAACCAAGGCGATTTACTGAAAAACAACAGGATATCTTCATGAAGCTTTCAACAAGAGGACGTTACGGCGTGCGGGCCATGCTGGAGCTGGCCCTGAACAACGGCAAGGGTCCGGTGCCTTTGCGTGACTTGGCCATCCGTCAGGAAATATCCGCCAAGTATCTTGAACAACTTCTCATCCCCCTCAAGGGCGCTGGCTTGGTCAAGAGCGTGCGCGGCGCGCGCGGGGGTTACATGCTGGCCCAGGACCCCACCAAGATTTCTCTGTACGACATCGTGCGCAGCCTGGAGGGCCCCTTGGCCCCGGTGGAGTGCGTGCAGGATGCCACCTATTGCGAGCGGGTGGGCGGTTGCACCGTGCACTTGGTCTGGGGCGAGATGGGCCGTCTCTTGGTGGACTACCTGAGCCGCATGACCCTGGCCGAGATGGTCGAGAAGCAGCACGAGAGGGACCGAATGTGCGCGCCGGCCGCCTCGGGCCTGGCCGTGGCCCAATAAAGCCCCACAAGCAAAGCCCCTAGACATCTCCGCCAGCGGCCGCCCCCGGACGGGGCGGCCCGGCCGGCCCCCACGGGGTCGGGCGGCGGGATTAACCGTGCCATCGCAGGGAGAGCCGGTTATGACCAGGACCATCGAGGAAATCAACGCCAAGATTAAGGCCGGCAAGGTGGTGGTCTACACCGCCGAGGAGGTGATCGGCCTGGTGAAGGAAAAGGGCGTGTCCCAGACCGCCCGCGAGGTGGACGTGGTCACCACTGGCACCTTCGGCCCCATGTGCTCCTCGGGGGCCTACTTCAACATCAAGCAGTCCACCCCCAAAATCAAGTGCGGCGGTGGCCGGGCCACCTTCAACGGCGTGCCGGTATACGCCGGCTGGGCGGCGGCGGACCTCTACCTGGGCTGCTCGGCCCTGCCCGACGAGGATCCCCGCAACGCCGTGTACCCTGGCTTGTTCAAATACGGCGGGGCCCATGTCATCGAGGACCTGGTCAATGGCCGCACGGTGCGGCTGGCGGCCCAGGCCTATGGCACCGATTGCTACCCTCGCAAGGAATACGCCACCGAGCTGGGCCTGGGGGATTTCAACAACGCGGTGATGTTCAACCCGCGCAACGCCTATCAGCTCTACAACGTGGCCGTCAACCTGAGCCAACGCCCCATCTATACCTACATGGGCGTGCTCAGACCGCGTCTGGGCAACGCCAACTACTCCACGGCCGGGGCCTTGAGCCCCCTGCTCAAGGACCCCCAACTGCGCACCGTGGGCCTGGGCAGCCGGGTCTTCTTCGGCGGTGCCGAGGGCTACGTGGTCTGGCCGGGCACCCAGCACGTGGCCGAGCCCCAGAGGGCGGCCAACGGCCTGCCCTTGACCCCCTCGGCCACCCTGGCCCTGATCGGCGACCTCAAGCAGATGAGCCCGCGCTATCTGCGCGCCGCCTCCATGGCCGGCTATGGCGCCACCCTGGCCGTGGGCTTTGGCCTGCCCATCCCGGTCTTGGACGAGCAGGTGCTATTGCAGGCGGCCATCACCGACGAGGAGATAACCTACCCCATCATCGACTACTCCGAGGCCTATCCCCTGGCCCGGCCCGGCGATCTGGGGCGGGTCTCCATGGCCGAGCTGATGAGCGGCCAGATCGAGGTGGATGGCAAGAAGGTGCCCACCGGCGGGCTGGCCAGCCGCGCGCGGGCCCGCGAGGTGGCCCTGGAGCTTAAGCAGCGCATCAGCGATGGACGCTTCTACCTGACCCGGCCGGTGGCGCCCCTGCCCGGGGCCGAGCTGGCTTGAGGGAGGTCTGGGCCATGATCAAGAAAAAACTCGTCATCAGCTTTCCCCCCCGGCTCATCGAGGAGCCGGTAACCTATCATCTGATCCGCGACTACAACCTGCAGGTGACCATCCTGCGGGCCACCGTGCGCCCCCGCGAGCGCGGCCGCATGGTGGTGGAGATCAAGGGCCAGAAGCCGGACCTGGACCGGGCCTTCGAGTACATGGAGACCGTGGGCTTGGCGGTGGACCCCCTGGTGCAGGAGATGCGCTACTACCCCGAGCGCTGCGTGCACTGCACGGCCTGCGTGGCGGTCTGCCCCACCGACGCGCTCACCGTGGACCCGGTCAGCCGCGAGCTGGTCTTCGAGGCCAGCCATTGCATCATCTGCGAGTCCTGCATCCCGGCCTGCTCCTACGGGGCCATCGAGAGCCAGTTCTAAACCGCCTGGGCCGGCCGGAGGCGCCCAAACCTCCGGCCGGGCCAGGCTTCTCCGCCCATCGCTCCCGCCGCCGCTCCAGGCTGGCCCCGTGTCTCCCGCCTTGACAGAACCGCCCCCCGACCCGTAGCCTTAGCCAAGGCCTCAAGCCCCTAACCCGGGAGCGTCCTTGAAGATATCCGCCCACATCCTGCCCAGGCGCGTCATCCTCACCCTGATTTTGCTCTTGGGCTGGGGTCTGCGCCTGTGGGGCCTGGCCTGGGGACCGGACCAGGCCGGGGCCAGCCACCCCGACGAATGGACCTGGCAGGTGATCGAGGGGCTGTCCTGGAGCCATCCCACCTACCAGGGCATCTGGACCCAGGCCTTTTTTAGCCTGGCCGCCTGCGTGCGGGGGGCCATCTCCGGCCTGGCCGGCTGGCTGGGGGTCTGGCTGGGCGAGGTGCGCGCCAGCACCGAGTTGGCCATCTCGGCCCGCCTGGCCGGCCGGCTCACCGCCGCCCTGTTGGGGGGCGCCCAGGTGTGGGTGGCCTACCTGGTGGGCCGGCGCTTCTTCGACAGCGTGGCCACCGGGCTCCTGGCCGCGGCGGTGCTGGCCGTCAGCCCGCTTTTGGTGGCCCAGAGCCATTATCTGTCCCTGGACGTGCCCCTGGGCCTGGCGGTGATGTTCTGCCTGTGGACGGCCTGGCGGGTGACGGCCGATCCCGGTCCCAAGGCCCTGCTCCTGACCGGCCTGGCCCTGGGCCTGACGGTGACCACCAAGGCCAGCGGTCTTTTGGTGTTGCCGGTGTTGGCCGGGGCCTATGTCCTGGCCCTCAGGCGGCACGAGCCGGGGCTCATGCGGGCGGCCCTCTACTGGCCGGCCTGCTTCCTGGGCGGTCTGTTGCTGGGCCTGGTGTTGGGCTATCCAGGCTTTCTGGTCAGGATGCCCGAGGTGGGCGACGTGCTCAGCGCCTCCTTCAGCCCCGGAGGAGCCCCCGGCGAGGGCTGGTGGGCCTATCTGCTGGGGCGTTGGCAGACCTCCCAGGAGGTGCTGGGCCGCGCCGTGGGCCTGGAACTGCTCCTGTTGTGGCTCTTGGCGGCGGGGCTGATGATCTGGCGGCGGCAATGGCCGCGCCTGCTCCTGATGATCTTTCCCCCCTTGTACCTATTGGCCGGGCTGACGGTGCTCAAGGGGCCGGTGGAAGGGCAGCAGGCGGTGTGGCTGCCGGCGGCGGTGCTGGCCGCCTGCTGGCCCCTGGTGGTGGCCTGCCGCCGCCTGCCCGGGCGCTGGTGGCCGGTGGCTGGCGTGAGCCTGTTGGGCTGCCTGTTGTGCCTGATGCCTCTGTGGCGCTCCCTGGGGGTGGGCTATCTTTTCTGGCAGCAGGATACTTTCGCCGCCGCGCGTTTCTGGTTGCAGGCCAACCTGCCCCCCGGTACCACGGTGCTGGCCGGACCCCGGGGGCCGCTCAATCTTTTCCCCGGCGCCCAGCCCCTGCCCCGCAATCCGGCCCAGCTGCCCCCGGACTGGGGCCGCGGCGAGCCGGCCTACCTGGTGCTCTCTTCCCTGGGAGCGGGCGGCGACCCCTGCGCCCCTGACCCTGCCTGGCGGGATTTTGCCCAACGCTATGAGCTGGTCAAAAGCTTCGACCTGCGCGGCGGCTGGGGGTTGGGTCCCGGCGGGGGCGGACCCTGCTTCCCGCGCTGGGTCAGCCCCGGGGTGGAGGTCTATGCCAGCCGGGGGCCCAGCCAGGTGCGCCAGCCCCTGGCCCTGTGGCGGCCGGGGGTGGGCCAGGAACGCACCTACGCCGTGGTCTACACCGACCAGCCGGCCTACAGCCGGGGCGAGAACAGCATGTGGCTGCAAAACGGGGGCTTGAGTCAGCGGGTGCTGCGGGGTCTGGAGCCCCTGGGCGAGCTGGGTCTGGAGCTGCAAAACCAGGGCCGCGACTTGGCGGTGGTGGAGGTGCGCCAGGGGCTTTTGGCCCGCCGGCTGTTGAGCCTCTACCCCGGCCAGCAGCTGGAGCTGCCCCTTGAGCCCGTCAACTGGCCGGTGATGAGCAACGGGTTCCATCCGGTCAAGGTCTCCCTGCGCCGGGGCGGCGACCTCCTGGCCCGCCTGGACTGGGACCCCCTGCTCCTGGGCAGCCGCGCCCTGGAGGCCGGGCGCTGGTCACGGGCCGCCCTGCTCTTGGAGCGCGCCGTCCGGGAGCAAGGCGGGGGCTTCGACGCCCTGGCGCTCTTGGCCGGCGCCCAGGCCCGCCTGGGCCAATGGGATCAGGCCGGCCGCACCCTGGCCAGCCTGGCCGGACCCGACGGCCAGCCGGCGGCTACCTACCAGGCCCTGGCCGCCGACGGGCGGGCCGAAACTTCGGACAAATGGCTGGCCCGCTTCAGCCAGTTCACCGGCTATCAGGGCCAACTGCTGCGCCAGGCCGTGTCCCGGTCCTACCCGGTGCTGGGTCCCCTGTGCCAGTCGGAGGGCCAGGAGGTGCCCCTGAGCGGCGAGGGCTATCACGGCTCCTACCTGCGCCAGCCCGGCCGGGCCGGCGGACACCTCAGGCTCTGGCTGGACGCCCCCTTGCCCGAAGGCCAGTTCGCGGTGGAGCTGAAGCTGGCGGCCAAGAACGCCCCCGCCTCGGCGCCCCTGGCCCTGGTGGAGGTGTGGGCGCACGATTGGAGCGGCAGCCGGCTGGTTGGCGAGCGCCGCCTGAGCGGGGCCGATCTACCCGGCGGGGCCGGTCTGGTCAGCCTGCCCCTGACCCTGGAGCGCACCGGCGGCAAGCTGGAAGTGCGCCTGGAGTTCCTCGGCCCCCATGATCTGCGTCTGCAAGAGGTGGTGGTGGGGGTGGACCTGGCCGCCCACATGCGCCACGTGCTGCGCTGGTACCACGACGCCAGCGGGCGCGTGGCCCTGCAGGCCGGGCGCTTCGCGGCCGCCGTGACCTCCTTCGAATCCCTGCTGGAGCTGGCCCCCGGCTTCAGCGAGGCCTATCTGCCCCTGGCCCAGGCCCTGATCGACTCGGGCCGCCTGGAGCAGGCCTATCAGCGGGTGCGCCAGGCCGAGGGGCTCTTCTTTTCCCAGCCCGAGCCCCTGGCCCACGTGCGCGACCTCTACCAGGTGCTGCGCCGCGAGCCGGACATGGCCCGCGTGGACAAGCGCCTGCGCGACCTGCGCCCCTCGCTCAAGCGCGAGGCCCGCTTCGCCTCCGGCCTGGCCCTGTTGGGCTACGACCAGGGGCAGAGCCAGTTCCAGCCCGGCGAGCAGGTGGATCTGAGCTACTACTGGCGCACCTGGGCCAAGCCGCCCCTGAACTACTACATCTTCGTGCACCTCAAGGGCCCCGACCGCATCCTCACCTTCGACCACCTGCTGGATCACGGTCGCCGGCCCATGCCCACCCTGGAAGTGGGCAGCGTGGTGCGCGAGGACTACCGCATCACCATCCCCCTGGACGCGCCTCCGGGCCGCTACCGCCTCTTGGTGGGCATGTGGGACCCCAGCTTCACCGGCAACCGCGTGCCCGTGGTGGCCGGCGAGGGCCAGGGCGCTGACGAAGTCACCCTCACCACCGTCCAAATAAAATAGGCGGGGTGCCCCCCGCTGGGCATAAACGGATCGATGGTTGTTATCGCGTTAACCAGCGCCAGCGGCTCCCGTCGAAGGTCGTCAAGCAACACCTCAGCCACAAACGCTCCCTACCGGGAGCAAGCATGGCTGGGCGGTTGGCGTAATCGGCCAGCCGGCAAGGAACCGGCCTCGGTTGCCATGGCTAGGGCTGGGGACTGGCGTTGCGGCGGGGGGTTAATCCAGTTTTTGCAGGCGCGCCCCGGCCAGGCGCAACGAACCTCCCCCGGCGAAGCGCACCCGCAAATCCAGCTCGCAGCGGCGTTCAAGGCTGAAGTCCACCTCCAGGTCGCGGTACTCCTGCCCCAGGTCCGAGCCCAGCAGCACGCGATGCCCCAGGGGTAGGCGCCCCAGGTCGGTGGCCACCACCAGGTCGGCCAGGAGGGCCTGGGCGTGGTTGGCGCCTTGGGCGGCCAGGCGAAAGCGCGCCCGGTAGCGCCCCGGCCCGGCCGTGACCTGGGGGCCGTGCATGAGGTAGAGCGGGGGGTGGTAGCCGGCCTTGGCCAGCACCGCCAGGCCGCCGGGCGCGCTGGCGTCGGCCAGCAGGTCGCCGGTCTGGCGCCAGAGGTCCTGGGCGCGGTAATAGCCGTCAGGCGGCTGGGCGTCGCGGAAACCCACCAGCACCACATCCAGGTCCAGGTCGCTGCCGCCGGCGAACTGGCAGCGCAGCTCCAGGATGGTCAGCCCGGACAGGCTGAAGGGCAGCTCCACGTCGTGCCAGGCGCCGTCGGCCGGCAGGCGCTCGGGCGTCAGTTGGGCTCGGGCCAGGATGCGCTGGCCGCCCTCGCTGACGACTTCGATATAGCCGGGCAGGGGGCCTGGTCCCCGGCGCAGGCGGAAGACCGCCCGGTAGTCGCCGGGCGGGAAGGCCTTATAGGGGCCGAAGCACAAGAAGCCGGGACGGTCGCGCCCGGTCCGGGCCTGGGCCACGTTGCCCCCGGCCCGGGCCAGGCGCGGCCCCAGGGGATCGCCCACCCGGGGGCTCTCGGCGAACATCAAACCCCAGCCCGAGGCTTGGGGGTCATCCACCAGACGGCCGGTATTTCGTCCCAGGCTTTCGGCCTCCCACAGGCTCACCACCGGCGAGACCACCCGGCCGGGCGCGGGGTCGAGCGGCGCGCCCGCCTGCCTGCGCAGCAGGAACACCGTGCCCGCCTGCCGCTCCAGGGAGAAGGCCCCCGAGGCCAAGAGCCGCTGGCGGGCCAGGGCCGGGGGGAAGGGGCTGATCTTGCGGGGGTAGACCTGGTCGTCGTCGTGGAAGGCCACCAGGGGCACCTTGAGGCGCTCCAGGGTGGCCAGGGCCGGCCCGTCCAGCAGGCCGAAATCCAGGGCATAGAGCGGGGTGTAGACCTGCTCCACGTAGGCCCGCGACACCACCGGCGAGTAGCCGTTGACCATGGCCGCGCCGGTGCGGGCGATGGTCAGGTCGTAGATGGAGGATTGATGGGAATCCCCCGGCCAGATGGGCAGGCCCAGGAGGCGGGTCTGGCCGCGGGGGCCGTCGGGCATCTCCTGGCGGATGGCCTCTTCCAGGGGGCCGGCCGGCGGCAGCAGGCAGACCCCGGCCGGCGTGGGGGGCCACAGGCTGAGCAGGATGGCCCCGCCCACCAGGGCGGCCAACAGCGGCGAGCGCCAGCCCGCGCCCGGGCGCCAGGCCGCGCTCAGCTCGCGCAGGGCCCAGCCGGCCAAGAGCGACCACATCAGCACCGCGAAGATGATCAGGCGGCCGGGCACCCGGGGGAAGTTGAAATAGGGCACCAGCTTGTAGAGGGCCTGATACAGGGGCAGGGGCGTGAAGGTGGGCCCCAGGCACAGCAGGGTGAACAAAAGCCCCAGGCCGGCCCACAGGCTGGCCTGGGGCGCCTGGCGGCCCGTTCGGGGACGGGCTAGCACCAGCATGCCCAGGCCCAACAGCGCCAGCCCTCCCAAGGCCCAGCCGAAGTGGATGAGCTTTTCCATGTGCACGTTGGCCGGGTCGAACAGGTCGGAAAGGTGGGGCGAGAACAGGCTTACCTCGTTCAGGCCACGTCCCTGGCTGGCGATGCTGGCGGCGAAGATGCTGCGCTTGATGTGGATCATGAAGCCGGCCCCGCCGGCCAGGCCCAGGGCCAGGGGCCACAGGGGCCGCCACCAGCCCAGGGGGGGACGGGGCAGGCGGCGCGCCCGCCACAGGGGCGGGGCCAGGAGGCCCAGGCCGGCCAGGGCCAACAGGGCGGTCAGCGCCGCGCCCAGGTGGGGCAGATCGATCCAGAACTGCACGGCGTAGAGCGGCGCCAGCAGCAGGGGCCAGAACCCGCGCCCGGCCAGGCGGCGGGCCTCTTGGGAGCCCACCTGGCCCAGGGCCTGGGCCAGGCGCGCCAAGAGCAGCCAGGCCCCCAGGGCCAGGAGCAGGTACACCCCCAGGCTCTGGGCCAGCCCCGGCGACCACCAGGCCGCCCCGGCGGTGCGCATCTGGGCCAGGTGGGCGGCCAGCCCCAGGCATAGGCCCCCCAGGGCCGCCGGCAGGGCCTGGCGCGCCCGGCCGTCCTGGGGGTGCTGGTCCTGGTCCCAGAAGAGCAGGCGCAAGGGCAGGTAGAGCCCCAGCATGAGGGCGGTGTAGTAGATGAGGTGGCCCTCCATGCGGGCCATGGCCAAGAGGCACAGCCCCGCCCCCAGGCCCCAGCCCCAGGAGCGGCGCTTGAGACCGCGCTCCAGGCACCACAGGGTCAGGGGCATAAGGAAGGCAGCGAAGCCGTAGAGGTGGCCGGAGAGGGTCTGGGCGGCGCGGAAGGGCAGGAGGGCGAAGACCAGGGCCGCCGGCAGGGCCGCCAGGCGGTCCTCCAGCACCTCGTTGGCCAGGGCGTAGGCCGCCAGCCCGGCCAGCAGGTAGGACGAGAGCACCAGGGCGTTATAGGCCCCGGCCAGGCCCAGGGGCCAGAACATGAGGTAGAGCAGGGACAGGGGGAAGTTGGCGAAGCCGGGCAGGCCCGCCGACAGGAAGGTGTTGAACTCGTAGGGGTTGCCGAACAGGGGCGAGTGGCCGGCCAGGTTGTCGCCCAGAAGCCAGCACCAGTACAGGAACTGCAAATGGTCGCCGGGCATGAGGGGAACCACCTCGAAGCCCGGCACCACGTGGTAGCCGTAGGGTATGCCCTGGCCCAGGTGACGCCATAGGGGGTGGGTGAAGACGCCGGCCAGGACCAGGAGGGCCAGGCCCAGCCACATGCCCGCGCGCCAGCCCCGGCCGGGGGCGGGTCGGCGGGTCGGCGGGGTTGGCGGGGTTGGCGATTGGGGCAAGGCGGCCTCCAGGGGTGCCTACCTGTGAGTCGGCGAGAGCCCTTCGTGGCTCACCTGGCGATGCCGTGGAGCAACCCCCCTAAAGGCTGTCAAGTGACGCCGGAGGCAGTCTATAGCATGGGCCGGGGGTGGTCAATCAGCGCCTGGGGCCGGAGCTTGGCGGGCGGGGCCTCAGCGCTGGCGGAAGGCGAAGAGCTTGTTGCCCAAAAAGTTGCTCAGCGTGGCCAGGAGCACTCCCAAAAGGTTGGCCAGCACCGGGTCCATGTGCATCAGCTCCACCATGGCCACCAGGGCGCCCAGGTTGATGGCCATGCCCAACAGGATCACCGACAAGAAGCGCATGTACTGTTTGACGATGGGCCACAGGCCCCGCACGTCGTCCTTGAAGGTGAATATCTTGTTGAGGATGAAGTTGTTGACCGAGGCCACCAGATAGGCCGTCACCGAGCACAGGCCGTAGGGCAGGCGCAGGCCGTTGTAGAGGCCGCGCATCACCGCGTAGTTGACCACCACCCCGCTGGCTCCCACCAGGCAAAAACGCACGAACTGATTGCTGGTGTGCCCCTTGACGAAAAGCCCGTGCCAACCCCATGCCAGCCAGGGCAGAAAAGGCAACAGGGTGGCTGGTTTTTGAGCGGCTTTTTCGCGGTGCAGGTGATTCATGGGCTCTCCGCCATCCCGGCCGCGCGGGCCAGGGGTAGCCCTCGCCCGTGACCGCGCCAGACAACCATACGGCGCGGTTGGGTCAACTTGCCATGAGGTTCGGTTGGGGCAAGTCGCAAAAGAAGAAAGCCACGGACCCCATTCAGGTCAGCGTAAGCGGCCCTGAAAATCATGGGGTGGCTTTCTACGATCAACGCCCTGGCATTGCCCGCGCCGCAGCGACGGGCGGAAAAAAGTTTAACCCATGGCCAGGGTGGGGTCAAGGCACAAGTGGGTGGCATGCCTTGCGAACCCGCAGAAATCCTTGCATCAACGCGCCAGGCTTCTCAGTCGGCGGGCGTAGTGGCCCAGCACCTTGCCCCGCTGGGGGTTTTTGATCAGCCAGCGGGCCACGTGCCAGGGGGCCGAGGCGGCGGAGTTTTTCACCTCGCACTGGGACCAGCAGGTGCAGCTGGCCAGTTGGCGGCGCAGCCGCCAGGCCTGGGGGCTGCCGGCCAACTCTGGGAAGGGCGTCTGGGCCAGACCTCCCAGGGAGGTGCCCACCAGGTTGCACATGGTGACCTGGCCGTCGGGGGTGAGGAAATAGCTGGCATAGCCGGCGTAACAGGGCAGGGTGCGGGGGGTGCCCTCCATCTGTTGGCGCAGGTTGTCCATATAATAGTGGTGGCCAAAGCCGGTCAGGGCCTGGCGCACCTTCAGGGCCTGGTCGGGCTCCAGGTCGGGCGCGGCCTGGGGGCGGTGGAAGTTGCTGCCCTGCTCCTGCAGGTTGCAGGAAAAATCCACCCCCAGTTCGGCCAGCATGCTCGACACCGGCTCGATCTGGTCGTAGTTGAGGTGGGAGACGGTCAGCCCGCTGGTGACGGTGAAGCCCAACTCACGGGCGCCCCGGATGGTGGCCAGGGCCTTGTCAAAGGCACCCGGCACCCCGCGCACCTGGTCGTGCACCGGCCCCAGGCCGTCCAGGGAGACGCTGAAGATCAGGTCGGGAAAAAACGCCCGGATGTCTTCCAAGGCCTTCAAGATGCGTCCGGTAAGAAGGCCGTTGCTCACCAGGGACATGGCCGCTCCGGGCAGCCGGGCGTGCCAGAGCCGCACCAGTTCCACCAGGTCGGGGCGCAGAAAAGGCTCCCCCCCGGTGAGCCCCACCTTGCGAACGTCGCGCAAAAAGGCGGCGTCGCGCTCCAGGATGGCTCGCCACTGCTCCACCGACAGCTCTCCGGCCACGCCCTCGGGGTTAAGCTCGCCCGAGCGCCAGGTGTCGCACATGATGCAGCGGGCGTTGCAGCGCCAGGTGACGGCCAGGTCCAGGAAATGGGGGCGCGGCAGGCGCTGGCGACGGCGGCAGTAGGCCAGGTAGGGCTGGCGAAGTCCGGCCTTGAGGCCTGTCAGTATGATGTTTGGCATGTGGCTGGGCTTCCCTCTTAGGCCAAGGACTACACGCCCCGGCGCCGATAGTCAAGGGGCTGGTGCTCCACCGTGGCGGCCCTGGCCGGCGCCTGAGCGGGGTTGACAGGCAGGGCACTGTCGTTCAAGGTAGGCCAACCCTAGGAGATGCCGCCCATGCCCACCCTGCCCCCGATCCTGGAGCGTCCCACCGTCGGCCCCGCGCAGATCAGCGTGGTGCTGCCCACCTTTGACGAGGCCGGCAACATCGTGCCCCTGATGCAGGGCATCCTGGACTCTCTGGGGCCGGAGGTGGAGATCATCGTGGTGGACGACGACTCCCCCGACGGCACGGCGGAGCTGGTGCGCCAGTTCGCGCTGGAGCATCCCCAGGCGCGCCTGGTGCACCGCACCACGGAGCGCGGGCTCACCTCGGCCATCGCCCGGGGCATCGCCGAGAGCGGGAGGCCGGTGGTGGCCTGGATGGACTGCGATCTGTCCATGCCCCCGGCCGACCTGCCGCGCTTGATGCAGGCCCTCCCGGGACGCGACATGGTGCTGGGCTCGCGCTATGTGGCCGGCGGCCGCGACGTGGCCCACGGTCCCCTGGCGCGCACCCTGTCGATCATCATCTGCCGGCTGGCCCGCGCCCTGTTGGGCGGCACGGTGCTGGATTTGACCAGCGGCTTCATGATGGGTCGGCGCTATCTGCTGGAGGACCTGGGGCTCATCGGCGACTACGGCGAGTACTGCATCGACCTGATCATGCGCGCCCAGAAAAAGGGCTACCTGCTGGCCGAGGTGCCCTACCTGTGCCAGCCCCGGCACAGCGGCCTGTCCAAGACCAGCGTGGGCCTGGGCGGGTTTTTGCGGCGGGGGCCGGGCTATCTGGCCACGGTGTGGCGGCTGTGGCGGCGCAGTTAAGCCGGCCTTAAGGGGCTCGCCCAAGCCGGCCCCGCTGGCGGGCCAAGGACGGCTTTGATCGCCGTTTAGGGCTGGCGCGGCGCCAAGAGCCGCAGATGTCCGATGCTCCAGTGCTGGCGGGGGTGGGACTGGGTCAGCGTCAGGCGCACCTGGCTCAAGGTCCGGGGCTGGAAGGTGATGCGCAGATAGCCGTCGCGCAACAGCAGGCGGTCGCCGCCCCAGATCACCTTGCCATGCTGGAGCGCCAGCTCCTGGGGGATTTCCCAGTTCACGCCGTCGTTGCTAACCTCCACGGCCAGCCCCCGCGGCTGGTCGCCGGGCCAATGCTCGTTGGTCAACACCATGCCGCTGATGTCCAGCGGCTGGCCCAGGTCCAGGCGCAGGGCCAGGCCGGCCTGCTGGGGGGTGGGGCTGCGCCAGCGCACCAGGGGCGAGTCGTTCAGCGTTCTGACCGCCAGCCCCGGCTCCCCTAAAAAATGCAACTGAGTGCCCGGCGGGGTTTCCAAGACCCGCATGGTTTGGGGCTGCCACTCCAGACCCGTCACCAGCACCTGGTCGCCCAGGGCGCGCACCCGGGGTTCGCCGGCCAGGCGCCCGGCCAGCAGCTCCCGGCTGGCCGGCCAGGTGGCCGCCGGCAGGCACAGGGCCAGATTTGGCTCCTGGGGCAGGTCCAGGCGCTTGAGGTGCAGACCTTTCTTGGGCGGCAGTTGGGGGCGATGGGGCTGGGCTGTCTTCTCGGGCAGCAGGGCCAGCACCTCGGGCGGGGCCAGCACCGTGGCCGAGGCCAGCTCCGGGGCCGCCGCCAGCTCCTCGGGCGAGGGGTGGGGGGCGGCGGGGCCGGCCTCCTGGAAGACGAATATCTCGGCCAGGGACCACCACCAGTAGGTGCTGCCCCGCTGGACCAGGCGCAGGTAGCGGGCGGCCTGGGGGGCGAAGTCCAACTGCATGCGCGCCGGCTGGAACAGGATCAAGGGCCGGTCCAGGGACCAGCACAGGGGCATCAGGGAGCCCCGGTAGGCCTGGATGGCCTGACGCCAGTGCTGGCCGTCCTCGGATAGCCACAGCTCCAGGCCTTGGGGCGAGTCGTAGAGATGACCGGGCATGAGCACCAGGCGGCAGAGGCCGGGTTGCATCCGCCCCAGGTCCAGGAGGAAGGATTGGCCCGGACGCTGGGCCATCCCCGGGGTCCAACGGGTGGAGAGGTTGCGGTCCCACACGTCGGACCCGCCGGGCACGGGGCTTTGCCAACCCTGGGTGCTGATCTCCTGGAGGGAGGGGGCGGGGCAGGTGAAGCGGTCGAAGACCGTGAAGCGGCCGATGCTGGTGGCGCGGTACTTGATCCCGGCCAGGGCCAGGCTGGCGCCCAAGTCCTCGGAGCGGGTGGTGTAGACGTAGGCCGGGTTGGGGTCGCCGTCGGCCAGGCGGGTCAGGCGGGGCAGGTGGTTTTCCACCTGGTCGGCGAAGGTCACGGCCCCCTGGCCGGCCAGGGTGAGCGGCATGGCGTCCCAGAACCACTGGGCGTAGACATGCCGATGCCCCTCTTGTTGCAGCCAGGCCATGAGCTGGCGTTCCTGGCGGCGGCGTTCCTGGTGGTTGTTCCATTCGCCGGCTTGCAAGAGGGGGGTCATCTGCCAGGCGCCCAGGAGATGCAGGGCCAGGGCCAGCCCAACCAGGGCCAGGGCCGGCCAGGGCCGCCGCCGGCCGGCCAGGCCCACGGCCGCGCCGAAGACAAAGGGCAGGGCCGCGTAGAGGGGGCTCAGGTGCCGCCAGGTGCCCTGGCTGTAGGCCCCGCTGAAAAGCCAGATCAGGAGGTAGACCGCCAGGAACATCAGGCACAGGCGCATGAGCGCGTCTTGCCCCAGGTCGCGGGAGAATATCCGCCGCCGCCCGTGCCACAACAGGGCCGCCAGGGCCAGGCCATAGCCCAGCCACAAGGCCAGGCGCCAGGGCTGCCACAGGGCGCCCCAAGGCAGGTGGTTGGCCGGTATGAGTCCCAGGATGGTGGGCAGGCCTTGTTGCCAGAACTCGTGCCAGGCCGGGGCCAGTTGCAGCTCCCGGCCGGCGCTGAGCACCTCGCTGCTGACCAGGCCCTGGGGCAGCGAGATGACCCACAGGGGCCAGGCACCCAACAAGAGCCCCAAGGCCATGAGCGGCACCTGGCGGCTGAACAGGATGCCGGGCCGCTGCAAAAGGAGGAAGAGCCCGCAGGCCAGGATGGTGGGCAGCATCAAGAGGTGGCACCACAGGCCCAGGCCCCAGCACAACCCCAGGGCCAGGGAGATCAACCACGGTCGGGGCAGGGCTTGCTCCAGGGCGCGCAACAGGCTCAGGCACAGGCCAAAGGCCAGCACCGTGCACAGGGGCACCTCGATGTAGCCGCCCTTGGGCTCCACGCCTTGCAGGATCAGGTAATAGGGACCCAGGGCGGCCCAGGCCATGGCCGCGCACCCGGCCCAGTCGCCCAGCTCCTGGCGGCCCACACGCCAGATCAGCCACACCATGAGCAGGGACAGGCCGGTGGGCACCAGGGCCAGGGTCTCCGGCCCGGCGCCGAAGAGCCGGAACAGGGGCACCGCCAGCCAGGCCTCCAGATTGCCGCCGAACAGCTCGCCGCTGAACAGGAAATGCGGCCGGCCCTGCATGATGTCCAGGGCCTGCACCCCCCACATGGCCATGTCGGCGTCCAACTGGGGCATGATGACGTGGGGGGCGCGCGCCAGGGCCGCCAAGAGGAGCAGCAGCCAGGCCAGACGCCCCGGCCAGGGGCCGGCGGGGGGGCCGGCGTCGAGGCTGGCGTCGAGGCTGGGGGCGGGCGCTGGGCTCACGGGCGGGGATCCGCCGGGCCGGCGGCGGCAGGGGACTTGAGCCCGCCCCGGGCATAGAACCAGGCCCCGGGCAGGGTGGCCACCAGCACCGAGAGGTTGGCCACCAGGCCCAGCAGAAAGGAATGGGTGTTGGAGAGCCCCACCAGGCTGAAGAAGGCCACGTAGAGCCCCTCCACCATGCCGAAGCCGCTGACCGAGACCGGCACCCGCGTGAACAACAGGGCCAGGGGCGCCACCGCCGCGGCCATGCCCAGGGATAGGGGGATTTCCAGGGCCAGGGCCGCCAGCCAGGTGCCCACCACGGGCACCGACTGCTCCAGGAGGGACAGGAAGAGGAACAGGGCCAGGGTGCCCCGGTGATGGCGGTAGAGCCCGTAGGCCGCCAGAAAGCGCCCCAGCCAGCTGACCAGCCCCGGCTTGTGGGCCAGGCGGGGGGGCAGGGTCTCCATCCAGGCGGCCAGGGGGCCGCTCAGGGAGATCACCACCGCCAGCACCGAGACCCCCAGGATGGCCAGGGACCAGGCCCGCACGCCGGGGGGCAGCTCCAGGGCCAGGCCGGTAAGCAGGCCCAGGGATAGCAGCGCCGCGCAGGCCGCGGCCACGAAGCCCAGGGTGCGCTCCATCACCACCGAGGCCGCCACGGCGGCGCTGGGGCGCTCCGGGCCGGAGACGGCGGCCACGCGCATGGCGTCGGCGCCCACGGTGCTGGGCAAGAAGCAGCCGGCGAAGGAGGCCACGTAATAGGCGCGCAAGGCCTCGGCCTGGCCCAGGGCGATGCCCCGGCAGACCACCAGCAAGCGCCACTTGTAGCTCATCAGGAGGCGATCCAGGGTGATCCACAGGGCCAGCCAGGCGAAGTAGACCCAGTGCGCCCCGGCCAGGGCCCGGGCCGCGGACCCAAGGTCCACCAGATAGCCCAACAGCAGCCCCAAGAGCGCTGCGCTGATCAACCATCTGAGCCAGCCGCCCAATTTCATCAGCGATCACCAAGCCTTTCCGCCGCAAGCGCCCGAGGTGCCAGCAAGTTAACACGCCCCCGCCGGGCGGTCAACGCCGGGCGGCCCCCGGGCGGGGCGGCGGGGGGATAGCCCTTGAAATTCATGCAAGGTTTCATTAAGCTTGGGTCGTTCGCTGATAAGGTCCGGTCGCGGTTATGGGGGCCGCCAGACCCCATATGCGCCTTGTTGCCTCCCGCCGAGCGGCCAGGGAGGGAGGGGCGCCATAACCGGCTATTATACTGGGCTATTGTTTGGAGAGGTTCACCATGAAAAAGGTTATGGGCGCGCTTGTGGCCGCGCTGGCGGTGGTTCTTTTGGCGGGTTCGTTGGCCGGGGCGGCCCTGATCCAGGAATTCTCGGTGGGCACCCGCTGGAAGAGCTTCGAGCTGACCGGCGACAAGAACTTCACGGGCACCATCACCTCCGGTACCGTGGATGAGCAGACCCAGTGGTACCCCACCAACTTCAACATGCAGATGTTGTTCTGCCCCTACGGCGGCCTGACTTTGGAGTACGACCGCTTCGGGGCGGTGATGCAGCAGGACGGCAAACTCACCTGGGATACCTTGACCCTGGGGCTTACCGCCCGGCTCCCCTTGGAGAAGTGGCGGCTGGCGCCCTACGCGGTGCTGGGGCTCACCTTCAACTCGCCCAGCTTCGAGGAGAACAACTGGTGGCGCTACGGCTGGAGCAGCGGCGCTGATTTCGATGCCCACATGGCCGCGCGGCCCGCCGGCCAGGACCCGGAACAGTGGATGCAGACCGGCCGTATCCGCAACATGAAGACCGACCAGGCCTTTGGCTGGGTTTTCGGGCTGGGCCTGGATTTCTTCGTGACCAAGAATGTCGCCCTCAATGCCGACGTGCGCTGGAACCAGGCCAGCACCGATGTCACCTACACCATCGACGACGACTCAGGCCACGGCAACCTGCTCACGCGGTCATTTTCCTATGACCTGGACACGGTCAGCTACGGCCTGGGGGTGCGCTTTTACTTCTAAGCCCAAGGACCCCCTGGCCGCGGCCGGCTGCCCCGGGCGGCCGGCCGGGTCTATTTGGCGGGATGTCGCAAAAGTCCGTGCATGGACTTTTGCGACTCGAGTTAGCCGAAATGAACTCGGCTAACTCTCCCCCAAGGCGCGGCTCCGCGAGCCCGCGTTTTGGGGAGGGCCATGCATGGCCCGCTGGCGGTCTGATTCCGTCAGCCTGCTAGTCAACCAGTGATGGGGCCAGGCCTTTGGGCCCCCGGATCGGATGAGCATGCGAATATTGGTCACCGGCGGCACCGGCTTCACGGGCTCCCATCTGGTGCGCAGGCTTCTGGCGCGCGGCGACACGGTGCGGGTGCTGGACAACCAGCCCGGCCTGTTCGCCGAGGAGCTCAAATCCCTGGGCGCCGAGCTTACCCTGGGCTCCATCACCGACGCGGCACTCTTGCGGCGCCTGGTGGACGGCTGCGAGATCGTGCATCACCTGGCCGCCAGCTTCCGGCAGGTCAACCGCCCCCAGAGCGAGTACTGGGAGGTGAACGTGGAGGGCACCCGGCGCCTGTGCCAGGCGGCCCTGGCCTCGGGCGTGCGCCGGCTGGTGTATTGCTCCACCCAGGGGGTGCACGGCAACGTGGATCATCCCCCCGGCGACGAGGACACCCCCATCGAGCCCGAGGACTACTACCAGTACACCAAGTACCAGGGCGAGTTGGTGATGGGCGAGTTCATCGACAAGGGGCTGGAGGCCACCACCCTGCGCCCCATGGCCATCTTCGGACCCGGCGATCCGGCCCGCTTCCTGATGATCTACCGCCGGGTGGCCAAGGGGCGCTTCGTCATGGCCGGGCCGGGCAACGCCTTTTATCACCCCCTGTATATCGACAATCTCATCGACTCCTTCGAGCTGGCCGAGAACGCGCCCCAGGCCGTGGGGCGGGCCTACCTGATCGGCGACGCCGAGTACGTGACCATCAAGGACCTGGTGCTGCGCATCGGCCGGGCCTTGGGCGTGGACGTGAAGATCGTGCACGTGCCCTTCTGGCCGGTGTATGCCGTCAGCGGCCTGTGCGAGGTGATCTTCAAGCCCCTGCCCTGGGAGCCGCCCCTGTTCCGTCGCCGGGCCGACTGGTTCCGCCAGAACCGGGCCTTTAAGATCGACCGCGCCCGGGCCGAGCTGGGCTACGAGCCCAAGGTGGGCCTGGACGAGGGCCTGAGGCTCACCGGCCAGTGGTACCGCCAGAACGGCTACATCTAGCCCGCGTACCGGCCCCGGCTAGCGCCCAACCCTTTTGTTAAGGATTGCTCACGGTGTGCGGCATCAGCGGCTTCAGTTGGCAAGACCAGGGCCTCATCGAGGCCATGAACGGGCGTCTGGCCCATCGCGGACCTGACGCCGCAGGCTTCTATCTGGGCGAAAACGCCACCCTGGGGCACACCCGCCTGGCCATCATCGACCTCTCCGAGCGCGGCCGCCAGCCCATGGTCAACGAGGACGGCCGGGTGCGCATCGTGGTCAACGGCGAGATATACAACCATAAGGACCTGCGGCGGGAGCTGATCGCCAGGGGGCACGTCTTCACCTCCGACTCCGACTCCGAGGCGGTGCTGCACGGCTACGAGGAGTGGGGGCCGGCGGTCATCGAGCGCCTGTACGGCATGTTCTGCTTCGCCATCCTGGACGAGGGCCGGGGGCGCGTCATGCTGGGGCGCGACCGCCTGGGGATCAAGCCGCTCTACTACCACCTGGCCGGCAACAACATCATCTTCGCCAACGAGATCAAGGCCATGCTGGCCTGGCCCGGGCTGGAGCGCCGGGTGGACCCCCAGGCCCTGTACAGCTACCTGGGCTGGGAGTTCACGCCCGCGCCCCAGACGCTGTTTGCCGGCGTCAAAAAGCTCAGGCAGGCCCACTACGCCCTGTTCGACCTCAAGAGCGGCGCCTTCAGCGAGCACCAGTACTGGGACCTCAAGTTCGCGCCGCGTTTCTCCCGGCCCGAGGAGGCCGTGGAGGAGCTGCGGGCCTTGATCAAGACGGCGGTGGAGCGCCGCCTGATGAGCGACGTGCCCCTGGGGGTGTTTCTGTCCGGCGGTCTGGACTCCACCACGGTCACGGCCATGATGCGCCAACTGGGCGTGGACCCCCTGCACACCTTCAGCATCGGCTACCCCGACAAGAGTTTCAGCGAGCTGGAATACGCCAACGACATGGCGGCGCATTATCAGACCGACCACACGGTGCTGATGATCGAGGGCCTGACCATGGAGGACCTGGAGGCGGCGGTCTACCACCTGGACGAGCCCATGACCGACCTGTCGGCCATCCCCCTGATGCTCATCTGCAGGAAGGCCCGCGAGAAGGTAACCGTGGTGCTCTCCGGCGAGGGCGGGGACGAGGTCTTCTGCGGCTACGATCGCTTCCTGGCCTCCAAGGCCGCCGGCTACATCGAGGGCCTGCCGGGGATCAAGCCCCTGCTGGGAGCCCTGGCCCGCCGCCTGCCCGACCAGCCCCAGAAGAAGGGCGCCATCAACATCCTCAAGCGCTACGTGGATGGCCTGAACCTGCCCGTGGAGGGCGGCCATCTGCGCTGGCAGTATTTCCTGGCCCCCGGCCAGGCCGAGGCCCTGTTCAACGACCAGGTGCGCGCGTCCGTCAAGTTCGACGCCTTCGCGCCCCTGCGCCGCATCCTGATCGGCTGCAACAGCGGCCAGAAGCTAGACCGCGAGGTCTATGCCGACCTCAAGTTGACCATGGCCGACAGCGTGTTGATGAAGGTGGACAAGATGAGCATGTCCACCTCCCTGGAGGTGCGGGTGCCCTTTTTGGACCACGAGCTGGTGGAGTTCACGGGCCAACTTCCAGGCTGGTTCAAGCTCAAGGGCTTCACCACCAAGTACATCCTGCGCCAGGCCATCCGGGGTCTGGTGCCCGACCGGGTGGTGGACCGGGGCAAGCAGGGCTACAGCCTGCCGGTCAAAAACCTCCTGCGCGGCCAGCTCAAGCCGCTAATGCAGGAGCTCCTCACATCCAGCCCCCTGGTCAAGGACTTCCTGGTGCCCCGGCAGGTGGACAAGCTCATGGCCGAGCACCTGGCCGGCACCCACAACCACAACCACGTGCTCTGGGCCTTGATGAACGCCGCCCTGTGGCACCGCCGCTTCTTCGAGGGCGATTAAACCTGGACGGTGGTGTCAGAAGCGTAGGGCGGGTTAGCCAAGCTAAACCCGCCAGGCACCCAACACGAGTAATGAATAAATCGGGCGGGGATAAACCCCGCCCCTACATTAAGGCAGTCGGTTGTGGGCCTCCTTCTTGATGTCGGGGCGGGTTTTATCCCCGCCCGTCTTGCTGCCGCCTTTTCTGGCCCCCTGGCGGCGAAGCGGGAGCCTACCTCTCCGCCTTCGCAAGGGCGCCTATTTTTGCTATGTTGAGTTGAAGCGGCTCGGCGCGGTCCACGGTGGACCGCTGGCCCGGCGCCTCTCGATGATTGTCGCGGACAGCGTGGAGGGCTGAAAAAGCATGGCCCAGGGTGGCTATAAGGTGGGCAAGGCCCTGAAGCAGGGCGGGGGGCTCCATGCCTACCAGGACTTGGTGCTGGGCAGCCGCTCCCTGGGCTATCTGTTGCTCTACGAGGCCGTGATGCTCTGCTCCTCATGGGTGCCGGGGGCGCTGGGGCTGTTTCTGCGCAAGCTTATGTACCCTCTGCTCTTGGGCTCCTGCGGCAAGGGCTGCCTCTTCGGCCGGGGGGTGAGCCTCAGGCATCCCCGCAAGATACGCCTGGGCCGGGGGGTGGTGGTGGATGACCAGGCCTTGCTGGACGCCAAGGGCCAGGACAACCGGGGCCTGTTTTTGGGCGACGGGGTGTTCATCGGCCGGGGCTCCATCGTCTACACCAAGGGCGGGGACATCGAGTTGGCCGAGGGCGTCAACGTCAGCCACAACTGCGAGCTGTTCTCCAGCAACCTCTTGAGCGTGGGCGCCGGCACCTTCATCGCCGCCTACAGCTACCTGCTCAGCGGCGGCGAGTACGACATCGACTCCTCCACGCCCTTTGCCCTGCAATCGGGCACCGACAGCCGGGGACCCACGCGGGTGGGGGCCGACGTGTGGATCGCCGCCCACGTGGTGGTGGCCGACGGCTCGGTCATCGGCGATCGGGCCGTGGTGGGGGCGGGCAGCGTGGTCAAGGGCCAGGTGCCGCCTTCCAGCCTGGCCGCCGGCGCGCCGGCCCGAGTGATCAGGAGCCTGGAACGCCGGGCATGAACTCCGCGCCCCGCCTGGCCCGGCAGCTTAGGGATTTTCTGCTGCGCCGGCCAGTGCCGGTGGCGCCGCCCTTTCGCCTGTGGGTGGACATCACCTCCCGCTGCAACCTGGCCTGCCCGGCCTGCCCCCAGCGCCTCTTGGAGCCCGGCCAGCGGACGGACATGCCCGAGGCCATCCTGGAGTCCCTGGCCGGCCAGGTGGGCGCCCTGGGCTGCGAGGTGAATCTCTTCCACCGTGGCGAGCCCTTGTTGCGGCCGGACCTGGGGCACTGGATAGGGCGCTTTCGCCAGGGCGGCGCGCGGCTGATCCGCCTGCACAGCAACGCCACCCTGCTGGCCGGTGAGCAGGCGCGCGCCCTGCTGGCCTCCCCGCCAGACCTGCTGACCCTGTCGGTGGACAGCCTGGATGAGCGGGCCTACACCGCCGCCCGTCCCGGCGCCGACCTGGAGCGCACCCTGGCCGGGGTGGAGGAATTGCTCAAGGCGCGGGGGCCCAGGCGCCTGCCCCGGGTGACGCTGCTATTCATGGGGGCACAGACCAGAAGCCCGGAGGCCGCCGCCCGCCTGGAGCGTCTGCGCGGCCTGGGCCTGGAGCGCCTGCTCCGGCGCAGGCCCCACAACTGGGCCGGCCTGGTGCCGGGGGCCTCCCGCCCGGCCGATGCCCCGCGCCGGCGGTCGGCGGTCTGCACCTTCCCCTGGTACGGCCTGGCGGTATTGAGCGATGGCCGGGTGAGCCCCTGCCCCCAGGACTTCTTTGGCCACCTGGCCCTGGGCCGGGCCGACCAGGCATCGCTGGCCGACATCTGGCACGGCCAGCCGGCCCGGGACCTGCGCCGCGCCCAGGCCAGCGGCGGCCTGGGGTCCTATCCGGTGTGCCAGGCCTGCGACCGCATCCGGCGGCCCACCCTGCTGGGCCTGCCCACGGAGCATTTGAAAAACTTGCTTGTGGAGTCTATAGTTAGCCCTTTCAGGGGAGCCAGGCCGCCTAGGGGACGCTAACCACCACTTTTGCTTAATGGTGCCAGTCCATGAAGATTCTCGGCATAGCGCCCACGCCCTTTTTCGCCGATCGCGGCTGCCACATGCGCATCCTGGGCGAGATACAGGCCTTGCAGCGCCGGGGGCACGAAGTGCTTCTGGTCACCTACCACCTGGGACGCGACATCGAGGGCGTGCCCTCCCTGCGCACCAAGAAGGTGGCCTGGTACGACAAGCTGGAGGCCGGGCCGGCCCTGGGCAAGTTCTACCTGGACCTCTTGCTGCTAAAGAAAACCGTGGCGGCAATCAGGGAATTTCGCCCCGAGGTGATCCACGGCCACCTGCACGAGGGCGCCTTCATCGGCATTCTGGGCCGGGCCTTGGCCGGCAGCAAGGCGCCGGTGGTCTTTGACGTGCAGGGCAGCCTCACCGGCGAGCTGGACTCCTACGGCTGGCTGGACAAGGTGCCCTTCGTGCGCCCGCTGTTCAGGATGGTGGAGAATTTCATCAACCGCCACTCCCAGCAACTGGTGGGCTCCAACGTGGCGGTGAGCGAGTTTCTGGTGCGGGCGCTGGGCCTGCCGGCCGCGCGGGTGCACACCATCATCGACGGCGTGCACATGGGCTTTTTCAGCGGCACCGGGCGCACCGACCTTAAGGCCCACCTGGGCATCCCCCCGGAGCGGCCGGTGGTGCTCTACACCGGGGCGCTTTTGGCCAGCAAGGGTGTCAACAATTTCTTCGAGGCCATTCCCCACGTGCTCAAGGAAAAGCCCGAGGCCTTCTTTTTGGTGGTGGGCTATCCCGTGGAGGAGTCCCAGGCCCTGGTGCAACGTCTGGGCGTGGCCGAGCACTGCCTCTTCGTGGGGCAGGTGGATTACTTTGAGCTGCCCGACTACCTCAAGATCGGCGACGTGGCCGTGGACCCCAAGGAAGAGGTGGCCGGCGAGGCCAGCGGCAAGATCATCAACTACATGGGCGGCGGCCTGGCCGTGGCCTGCTTCGACGGCGCCAACAACCGCCGTTTCCTGGGCGACACCGGGGCCTTCGCCCCCACCCCCGACCCGGCGGGCCTGGCTCGGGCCATCCTGAGCCTTCTCGCCGACCCTTTAGCCTGCCGCCAAAAGGGCGAGGCCGCCCGCCGGCGCGTGGAGCGGGAGTTCTCCTGGGAGGCCGGAGGGCGCATGTACGAGGAGGTCTTCCAGCAGGCCCTGGAGCAAAGGGGGTGCTGACGGCCCCCCCGGAAAGAGGTGCAACCATGGACCTGTCGCTGGTCATACCCATATACAACGAGGCCGAAAACATCGCGGCCCTGCACGCCGAGATAAGCGCGGCGGTGTCCGGCCTGGGACTGGATTACGAGATCGTCTATGTGGACGATGGCTCCCGCGACCAGAGCTTCGCCCTTTTGGAGGAGATCGCCCGGGCCGACAGCCGCGCGGTGGTGGTGCGCTTTCGGCGCAACTTCGGCCAGACCGCGGCCATGAGCGCCGGCTTCGACCACTCCCGGGGCAAGATCATCGTCACCATGGACGGGGATTTGCAGAACGACCCCCAGGACATACCCAAGCTGCTGGCCAAGCTCAAAGAGGGCTTTGACATCGCCGCCGGCTGGCGCTTCGACCGCCAGGACCCCTACCTGACCCGCAAGCTGCCCTCCAAGCTGGCCAACGGGCTGATCAGCCGCATCACCAAGGTGGAGCTGCACGACTACGGCTGCACCCTGAAGGCCTTTCGGCGGGAGGTGATCCAGAACATCCGCCTCTACGGCGAGATGCACCGCTTCATCCCGGCCATCGCCTCCTGGATGGGGGTGAGCATCGCCGAGGTGCCGGTGAACCATCGCCCTCGGCGGGCCGGCGTGAGCAAATACGGCCTGAGCCGCACGGTGCGCGTGGTGTTGGACCTGATCACCGTCAAGTTCCTGCTCACCTATGCCACGCGGCCCATCCAGATCTTCGGCCTGTGGGGCTTGGTGGCCGGCGGCGTGGGCTTCCTGTTGGCCCTGTACTATGCCGTGCAGCGCCTGTTCATGGGCGTGCCCCTGGGCAACAAGCCGGGGCTGCTGTTGGCCGTGCTGCTGCTGTTCATCGGCGTGCAGCTCATCAGCATCGGCCTGGTGGGCGAGTTGCAGGTGCGCACCTACTACGAGACCCAGCAAAAGCCCACCTACATCGTGCGCCAGGTGCTGAATAGACCAACACCGAAGCCTGGGGACTGATCCGGCGGGGGCGTGGCGCCATGCAGCCCCTGGCCCGGGCCGGCCGCAACACCCTGTTCAAGACCCTGGGCGAGGTGCTGGCCCGCCTGAGCTTCCTGGCCTTGTTCCTGGCGGCGGCCCGCCTTTTGGGGGCCGAGGAATACGGCCGCTATACCTATGCCGCCTCCCTGACCGGCTTGGCCCTGGTGGGCATGGACCTGGGGCTCAACACCCTCCTGGTGCGCCAGGTGGCCCGCCAACCCGCCGAGTTGGGGCCATTCGCCGGCACCTTGCTCTTGCTAAAAAGCCTCCTGGCCCTGGTGGTGCTGGCGGCCCTGGCCCTGGGTTTGGGCCTGGCCGGCAAGCCCCTGGCCCTGGTGCTGGCCGTGGCCCTTTGCCAGGTCTGCTGGGGGCTGGCCGAACTGGGCTTCGCCGGGCTGACGGCCTGCGAGGCCATGGACCGCGAGGCTTGGGTCAAGATGGCGGCGCGTCTGGCGGCGCTCTTGGCCGCCGGCGGCCTGTTGTGGGCCGGGGTTGGTCTCTGGGGCCTGGTGACGGGCCTGTTGCTGGGCAACCTCTTGGGCATGCTGGCCGCCCTGTTGACCCTGCGCCGCCGGGCGGTTTTTAGCCTGCGCCTGGAGGCCGGCTTCCTGCGCCATCTCTGGGCCGACGCCCTGCCCCTGGCCCTGAGCGGCGTCTTCATCGTGTTCTATTCGCGCCTGGACGTGGTGCTCTTGGAGCTCATGGGGCGCTCCTACGCCGAGATAGGCTGGTACGCGGCGGCGGCGCGGGTGGTGGACGGCCTGGGGCTGCTGCCGGGGCTGGTGGCGGCGGCCTGGCTGCCGGTGTTGGCCAGCCTGGCCGGCCGGGAGCCGGTGGCCCTGGCCCGGCTCTACCACCAGGGTCTGCGCCTGTTGTTGCTTCTGGGCCTGCCGGCCGCCCTGGGCCTGTTCATGGTGCGCGAGCCCCTGACTGAGCTGGTCTTCGGATCGGCCTACGCCCCCACGGCCCGGGTCTTTTGCTGGCTGGCCCCCAACCTGGCCCTGATCTTCGTCAACTACCTGCAACTGACGGTGCTCACGGCCCTGGGCCGCCAGCGTCTGGGCGCCCTGGCCACGGCCGGCGCCCTGGTGGTCAACGTGGTCCTCAACCTGTGCTGGATACCTGGCCACGGCATCATGGGGGCCGCCGCCGCCACCCTGGCCACCGAGGTGGCGCTCTTGTTGGCCTGCGCCCATATGGTGCGCCAGATTGCCGGCCTGGACCCGCCCTGGGCCTTGGCCGGCCGGCCTCTTCTGGCCACGGCGGTGATGGGCCTGGCCCTGTGGCTGGCCTGGGGCCTGGGGCTGTGGGGCATGATGGCCCTGGGCCTGGTGGTCTATGCCGGGGCGCTGCTGGGCTGCCGGGCCGTCACCCTGGGGGAACTGCGCGCCTTGCGCCAGCTCCTGCGCCCCCAGGCCGCGCCCGAGGAGGCGGCCTGATGCGGGTGTTGGTGATTGACCCCAACGCGGTCCGGCCGGCCGAGCAGGCCAAGGCCGCCGCCCTGGCCGCCCTGGGTCTGGAGGTCACGCTGCTGGCCCCCCGGCGCGCCCGCGAGAACTACCAATGGCTGCATGCGCCGTCCTCCTGGCGCCAGCCCTTTCGCCTGGTGCTGGGGGATATGCGCGGCAAGCCCCCCAACCGCACGGTCTTCCTGAGCGGCCTGCGCGAGGCCCTGACCCCGCCGCCCCGGGCGGTGCTGGTCCTGGCCGACGAGAACTTCCTCCTCACCGGCCAGGCCCTGGCCATGCGGCGGCTCTTGGCCCCTCGGGCCTTGTTCGTGTGCCACTCCTGGCGCAACCTGAACTTTGACCGCCACTGGCATCCCCAGCCCAGCCGCCTGCTGTATGAGGCCGACACCTGGCTGGAGCGCCGGGTCTTCTCGGCCGCGGAGGCCATCGTGGCCCGCAATCGCCAGGCAATGGCGGTATTGCGAGGCCGCGGCTACGGCGGACCCGTGGTATATATTCCCTGGGGCGTGGACACGGGGCTATTCCGGCCGCCAGCGCAAGAGCCCCCGGCGCGGCCCTACACCGTGGGCTTCGTGGGGCGCTTCAGCCCCGAGAAGGGCCTCCATGATCTGCTGGCCGCCAGCCGGCTCCTGGAGGTTCCCCACCGCCTGCTGCTGGTGGGCGGTGGCCCCCTGGAAGAAGAGGTGCGCCGCTGGGCGCGAAAGGCCGGGCCGGGGCGCATGGAGGTATTGCCGGTGGCCGAGCACAGGGACATGCCCGGCATTTACGCCCGCATGGACGTGCTGGCCCTGCCCTCGCGGCAAGTGGGCTTTGAGAAGGAGCAGTTCGGCCGGGTGCTGGCCGAGGCCATGGCCTGCGGGGTGGCGGTGGTAGGCAGCGACTGCGGGGCCACCGCCGAGGTGGTCGGTCCGGCGGGCCTGATCCATCCCCAGGGCGACGCCCCGGCCCTGGCGGCCAGGCTGGCCCTGCTGGCCGACCCGGAGCCACGGGCGCGCCTGGCCCTGGCGGGGCTCAACAGGGCGCGGGAGTTGTTCTCCTGGCAGGCCTGGGCCGGGCGCACGGCGGCAATGCTGGCGGAGCTCAGCGCCGGCCGTCCGCCACGGACATGGGTGGAGGAAACTTGCGGGTAGCCATCGACGTGCGCACCGTGACCCAGGCCCGTTCCGGGGTGGGCAACTATGTGCTCAACCTTCTGGAGGCCCTGCGCCAGGTGGCGCCCGAGCACGAGTTCTTCCTGGTGGGGCAGGGCCGCAACCTGGAGATACTGCGCCAGGGCCTGCCCGCCGCGCCTGGGCATCGGGCCTGGCTCTCCCACGAGAGCCACCCCTGGGGCGATCTCTGGGAACACCTCTGGCTGCCCCGGGTGCTGAAGCGTAACGACGTGCAGGTCATGCACGGCCCGGCCACCCTCATCCCCCTGATCCGCGATGGCTACGCCAGCGTGGCCACCATCCACGACTTGGTGGCCTTTCTCTATCCCGAGACCGTGCCCAAGAAGTACGCCCTGTACATGACCTGGCTGATCAAGCGCGTGGTAAAGCGCGCCCAGCGCATCATCAGCGTCAGCCAGTGCACCAAGGACGACCTGGTGCGGGTGCTGGGGGTGGCGCCGGAGCGCATCGCCGTCATACACGAGGCGGCCCAGCCGGGTTTCAAGCCCATCGACGACCAGGCGGCCCTGGACGAGGTGCGCCGGCGTTACGGCATCAGCAAGCCTTTCTTTTATCACGTGGGCAACGTGGAGCCGCGCAAGAACCTGCTGGGTCTGCTCAAGGCCTTTTTGCTGCTGCGCGGGCAGCTCAAGGGCCGGGCGCAGTTGGTCATCAGCGGGCAGAAGGGCTGGCTCACCGGGCCGCTCTACTGGGCCATGGGCCGCATGTCCCTGGGCGAGGACGTGATCTTCACCGGCTACATGCCCCAGGAGGACCTGCCGCTGATGATGAACGCGGCCCTGGGCTTTGTCTTCCCCTCGCTCTACGAGGGCTTCGGCCTGCCGGCCCTGGAGGCCATGAGCTGCGGCACTCCGCTGATCACCAGCAACCTTAGCTCCCTGCCCGAGATCGTGGGCGAGGCGGCGCTTCTGGTGGAGCCCACCGACGAGGAAGCCATCGCACAGGCCATGTGGCGCCTGTTCGAGGACGCCGAGCTGCGCCAGCGGCTCTCGGCCCTGGGCATCGACCAGGCCGCGCGCTTTAGTTGGCAACAGGCCGCCCGCCAGACCATGCAGGTGTACCTGGATGCTCATCGGGAGGTGGCCGGCCGATGAGGATCGCCTACGACCTGCGCATCCTGGGGGGAACCATGCACGGCATGGCCCGCTACGGCCTGGAGCTGCTAAGGGCGCTCCTGGCGGCCGACCCCGCCCTGGACATCCAGGTGCTCCTGCGCAGCCCCGAGCACGCGGCCCAGTTGCCCGCCCAGCCGGCCTTGCGCACCCTGGTCTGCAATCTGCCCCCCTATGGCCTGGCCGCCCAGATCGGCCTGCCGGGCCTTTTGCGCCGCCTGGCGCCTGATCTCTACTTTTGCCCCTTCTATGCGCCGCCGGTGGTTTACGCAGGGGCCACGGTCTTCACCATCCACGATCTCATCCACCTGCGCTTCCCGGCTGATCATGGACTCAAGCACCGACTCTTTCATCGCCTGATCACCCGGCCGGCGGCGGCCAAGGCGGCGGCGATCTTCACGGTGAGCAAACATTCGCGGGGCGACATCGTGGAGATGCTGGGCGTGGACCCCCGGCGGGTGGTGATCACCCCCAACGGCGTGGGGCCGGCTTTCCTGCCCCTGGAGCCAGAGCGCCGGCCGGCGGCCGCCGCGAACCTGGGCCTGCCGCCGGAGTTCATCCTGGGGGTGGGCAACCCCAAGCCCCACAAGAACCTGGGCTCCTTGCTGGCCGCCGCGCGTCTGTTGGGCGAAAAGGCCCCGCCCCTGGTGTTGGTGGGGCTGGAGCCCGGCCAGTTGGCCGACGCCCCGCCCGGACCCCGGCTGATCTACCTGCCCCGCCTGGAGGACCGGGAGCTGGCCCTGGCCTACGGCGCGGCCCGGGCCGTGGTGATTCCCTCCCTGTACGAGGGCTTCGGCCTGCCGGCCCTGGAGGCCCTGGCCTGCGGCGCGCCCTTGATCGCCAGTAACCGCGCTTCCCTGCCCGAGGTGGTGGGCACGGCCGGCCTGTTGGTGGAGCCCGGTCCAGAATCCCTGGCCGAGGCCTTAAGCCGGCTGCTGGGCGACGAGGGCCTGCGCGCCCACCTGGCCCTGGCCGGACCGGACCAGGCGGCGCGCTTCACCTGGCAAGGGGCGGCGGCCACGGCCCTGGTGGTCTTTAGGCGGGTGGTGGAGGGGACATGGCCTTGAACGTGCAACCCCTGAGCAGCGGCCCCCTGGCTGGCCGGCGGGTGGTCTTGGTGCACGACTGGCTCACCGGCATGCGCGGCGGCGAGAAGGTGCTGGAGAGCTTCTGCCGGCTCTGCCCCCAGGCGCCGCTCTACACCCTCTTGCACAACCAGGGCAGCGTCAGCCCCCTGATCGAGGGCCGGCCCATCGTCACGTCCTTCTTGCAGGGCCTGCCCGGGGTGGCCAGCCGCTACCGCCACTATCTGCCGCTGTTCCCCCGGGCCGCCGAGTCCTTGCGTCTGCCCGACTGCGACCTGGTGCTCAGTTCCAGCCACTGCGTGGCCAAGGGCGTGATCGCGCCCCCTGGCGCCCTGCACGTCAGCTATGTGCACACCCCCATGCGCTACGTATGGGACCTCTACGACCAGTATTTCGGCCCCGGCCGGGGAGGGATGGCCCGCTGGGTCATGCCCTTTTTGCGCGGCTGGTTGCAGGGCTGGGACACCCGCACCGCCAGCCGCGTGCATGAATTCTTGGCCAACTCCCGCCACGTGGCCCGGCGCATAGAGCGCCACTACGGCCGCCCGGCCACGGTGATCCACCCGCCGGTGGACAGCGGCCGCTTCGCGCCGGCGCCGGAGGTGGATGACTACTACCTGGTGGTGAGCGCGTTGGTGCCCTATAAACGGGTGGACCTGGCGGTAGCGGCCTGTAGCCGCCTGGGCCGGCGCTTGAAGGTGGTGGGCACGGGGCCGGAGCTGAAGGCCCTCATGGCCCTGGCCGGTCCGTCGGTGGAGTTTCTGGGCTGGCAGCCGGACCAGGCCCTGCCGGGCCTCTACGCCCGGGCGCGGGCCTTGATATTTCCCGGCGAGGAGGATTTTGGCATCACGCCCCTGGAGTCCATGGCCAGCGGCCGGCCGGTGCTGGCTTACGGCCGGGGCGGCGCCCTGGAGACCGTTATTCCTCCCGGCGACCCCGGGGGCCGTCCGGCCACGGGGCTGTTTTTAAACCAGCAGAGCGTGCCGGCCTTGGCGGCGGCCCTGGAGGAGATGGAGGATCTGGAGGCGGGACTAAAGGCCTTTGAGCCCCAGGCCCTGGCCGACCACGCCGCCGGCTTTGACACGCTGGTGTTCGAGCAAAGCCTGGCGCGGTTCTTGACCCAGGCGCTGAGCCGGGCCGCCTGAGGTCGGCCGGCGGACGGCTCAGGGCTGAGGGCCGCCGCCGGGCACCAGGGCCATGATGGGCTCCAGGTCCAGGTTGGCCTTGGCCTGCGCCAGGAGGGCGCCGGGGTCCAGGCGCCCCTGTTGGTCCAGCTCCTGCCAGGGCAGGGTGCCCAGACAGGGCACGCCGCAGAAATCGGTGATCAGCTTGGGGTTGTGGGGGATGGCCGGGTCAGGGGGCAGGGCGGGGTCCGGGCCGGAGAAGATGAACCCCACCACCTTGAGGCCACGGTCGCGCACCGCCCCGATGGTGAGCAGGGTGTGGTTGATGGTGCCCAGGCCGGGGCGGGCCACCACCAGCACGGGCAACTCCAGGTCCACCATCATGTCCAAGAGGATCAGGCGCGAGGTCAGGGGCACCATGACCCCGCCCACGCCCTCCACCACGGTGAAACGGTGAAAGTCCAGGGTGTGGCGCAGTTCGGCGCGCACGTGGGAGATGGACATGTGCACCCCCTCCAGGCGGCCGGCCACCAGGGGGCACAGGGGCTCGCGCAGGCAGATGGGGTTCACCCGCTCCCAGGGGTCCTTTAGCGGGAAGAGCTGGTTCACCAGGAGCAGGTCCGGGCTGACCAGGCGGCCCTCCACCTCCTCGCCGCCGCTGGCCACGGGCTTGAGGTACCCCACGTCCAGGCCGCGGTCGGCCAGGGCCAGGAGCAGGGCGGCGCTGACCACGGTCTTGCCCACGTCGGTGTCGGTGCCGGTGATGAATATGCCGGGCGCGGTCTTCATAGCTCTGCCTCCTGGGCCGCCTGGGCGATGGCCCGGGCGGCTTGCTCCATGTCGGCCATCTGGTGGGCCGCGGTGACGGTCAGGCGGATGCGGCTGGTGCCGGCGGGCACCGTGGGCGGCCGAATGGCCGGGGCCAGCACGCCCTGGTCCAGCAGCGCCCGGCCCATGGCCAGGGATTTCTCGGCCGAACCCACCAGGATGGGCACGATGGCCCCTTCTTGGGATAGCAGGTTCAGGCCCAGGCCGGCCAGCCTGCTCCGCAGGTGCTGGCACAGCTCGCGCAGCTTGTCGCGCCGCCAGGGCTCCTCATCCACCAGACCCAGGCTGGCCAGGGCCACGGCGGCCTGGGCCGGCGGCGGGGCGGTGGTGTAGAGGAAGGGCCGGGCCAGGTTGACCAGGCTGTCGATGATCAGGCGCGAGCCGGCCACGAAGCCGCCCAGGCCGCCCAGGGCCTTGCTGAAGGTGCCCACCATGGCCACCTCGGGCGCGAACTCCAGGCCGAAGTGCTCCAGGGTGCCCCGGCCCCGGGCGCCCCAAACCCCCGTGGCGTGGGCGTCGTCTATGACCAGCAGCGCCCCGGCCGCGCGCGCCAGGTCCAGAAGCTCGGGCAGGGGGGCCAGGTCGCCATCCATGGAAAAGACCCCATCAGTGACCAACAGGGCCAGCCCCGAGCGGGGCGCTTCTTCCAGCAGGCGGGCGGCGGCGGCCACGTCGCGGTGGGGGTAGACCTTTACCGTGGCCCTGGAGAGCCGGCAGGCGTCGATCAGGCTGGCGTGGTTCAGCTCATCGCTGACGATCAGATCGCCCGGCCCGGCCAGGGCGCCGATCACCCCCAGGTTGGCCATGTAGCCGGTGGAGAAGAACAGGGCCGCCTGGCTGCCCTTGAAGTCCGCGATGGCCGCTTCCAGCTCCTGGTGGGCCTCCAGGGTGCCGGAGACCAGACGGCTGGCCCCGCTGCCGGTGCCGCAGGTCAGGGTGGCCTCCAGGGCGGCCTCCACCAGGCGAGGGTGCCCGGCCAGACCAAGGTAGTCGTTGCTGGCCATGAGCAGGCAATCCCGGCCCTCCACGCGCACCCGGGGGCCGGTGGCCGCGCCGATGCTGACCAGGCGCCGGGCCAGGCCCTGCTCTCCGCGCCGCTCCAGGCGCGCGCTCAGGACCTCCAGGGGATGGGGGCGGGCCATGGCCTTCTCAGACCTCGGTGACTTGGGCGATGGCCTGGTCCACCGCCGTGAGCAGGTGGTCCATCTCCCCGGCGCTGCTGGCCAGGGGCGGCATCAGCACCACGGTGTCGCCCAGGGGGCGGATGATCACCCCCCGGGGCCGGCAGGCCATGATCACCTGGTGGCCCATGCGCAGGGCCGGATCATAAGCCTGGCCGCTGGCCTTGTCGGCCGCCAACTCGATGCCGATCATCATGCCCTGCTGGCGCACCTCCAGCACGTGGGGCCGCTGGGCGATCCCTTGCAGGCCCTGGCGTAGCTGCGCGATGCGCGGGGCCAGGCCGGCCACCAGGTCGCCAGCGCGCAGCAGCTCCAGGCTGGCCAGGGCGGCGGCGCAGGCCAGGGGGTTGCCGGTGTAGGTGTGTCCGTGGAAAAAGGTCTTGAACTGGTCGAAGCGCCCCAGGAAGGCGTCGTAGACCCGCTGGCTGGCCAGGGTGGCCGACAGGGGAAGCACCCCGCCGGTGAGGCCCTTGCCCAGGCACATCAGGTCCGGGGTGACACCCTCCAGGTCGCAGGCGAAGAGGCTGCCGGTGCGGCCGAAGCCGGTGGCCACCTCGTCGGCGATCAACAGCACGTCGTGGGCGCGGGCTATCTCCCACAGCCGGCGCAGGTAGCCTGGGGGCTGCACGATGATGCCGTCTGCCCCCTGCACCTTGGGCTCCACGATCAGGGCGCAGACCTCGTCGCCGTGGGCGGCCAGGAGGGGCTCCAGGGCGCTCGCGCAGGCCAGATCGCAGGCGGGGTGGGTGAGCCCCAGGCGGCAGCGGCGGCAGTGGGGCTGGGGCAGCTTGTGGGTGGAGAACAACAGCGGCCCGTAGACCTGGTGGAACAGGTCGATGCCGCCCACGCTCACGGCGCCCAGGGTGTCGCCGTGGTAGGCGCCCTCCAGGGTCACGAAGGTCTTCTTCTCGGGCCGGCCCGACTGCCGCCAATACTGGAAGGCCATCTTCAAGGCGATCTCCACCGCCGTGGAGCCGCTCTCGGAATAGAAGACCTTGCAGAGCCCGGCGGGGGTGATGGCGGCCAGCTCGGCGGCCAGGCGGATGGCCAGGGGATGGCTCAGCCCCAAGAGGGTGGAGTGGTCCAGGTCGCGCAGTTGGGCGGTGATGGCGGCGCTGATGGCCGGATGGTTGTGGCCGTGCACGGTGACCCACAGGGAGCTGACGCCATCCAGATAGCGCCGGCCCTGGGTGTCGATCAGCCAGTTGCCCTCGGCGCGCTCGATGATCAGGGGCGGCTCGTCCGGCCACAGACTCATCTGGGTGAAGGGGTGCCAGAGGTGGTTGAGGTCTTGTTCCAGGAGTTCTTGCTGGCGGTCCATGTTCATGCCTCTTGGGCGGCGGCCAGGCTGGCGGCCAAGTTGACGGCCTTGAGCCCCAGGGCCTCCAGGTCGCGGATGTCCTCGCTGGCCTGGCGGCCCTCGGTGGTCAGGTAGTTGCCGATCATGGTGGCGCTGGCCCCGGCCAGGTACATCAGGGGGGCCAGGTTGCCCAGCACCTGCTGGCGGCCGCCACAGGTGCGGATGTGGGCTTTGGGCAGGAGCAGGCGACACACGGCGATGGCCGCCAGGGCCTCCAGGGCGCTCAAGGGCCTGACCCGCTCCAGGCGGGTGCCGGGGATGGCGTTGAGGAAGTTCAAGGGCACGCTCTCGGGGGCCAGCCCGGCCAGGGCCTCGAAGAACTCCAGGCGCTCCCCGGCCGTCTCGCCCAGGCCCACGATGCCGCCCACGCAGGTCTCCAGGCCGGCCTGGCGGGCGGTGAGCACCGTGTCCACCCGGTCCTGGTAGGCGTGGGTGGTGCAGACCCGGGGGAAGAAGCTGGGGCCGGCCTCCAGGTTGTGGTGATAGCGCACCAGGCCGGACGAGGCCAGGCGCCGGGCCTGGTCCTCATTCAAAAGCCCCAGGGAGGCGCAGGGCAGGATGACGTTCTCGGCCCGCAGGCGCTCCACGGCCCGGCAGATGGCGTCCAGTTCCGGGCCGTCGGGGCAGGCGCGGCCGCTGGTGACGATGCCGAAGCGTAGTGCCCCGGCGGCGGCGGCGGCCTTGCCGCGAGCCACGATCTCCTGGGCGTCCATCAACCCGTAGGTCTCGGCCTGGGTGTGGTGGTGGGCGCTCTGGGCGCAGAAGGCGCAGTCCTCGGAGCAACGCCCCGAACGGGCGTTGACGATGGCGCAGAACTCCACGCTGTCGCCGTGGGCCTGCTGTCGGTAGCGATTGGCCGCGGCCATGACCTCGCCCAGATCGGCCAGGCTGGTGGGCGCCAGCCAGGAGATGATCTGGCGCGTGGCCCGGCGCTCGGCGGGGCGTGGCTGGCCGCCGGGCTTTTTCTGGGCTGATCCATGCTTGCGGGGCATGCTTGACCTCACGATTGTCAACTGGTTGGCGAAACAGGTTGACAATTTAACAGGCCAGCCGGGCCGGCGCAAGGGCTTACTGGCGCTGACCGCGAGGGTTATGACTGGGTGTTTTGCGCTTCAGCCCCCGGGGGGGGCGGTGGCGCTGGCTGGGCCGGGCAGGCTCAGCAGCAGATGGGTGCCCTCGGCCTGGTCGGTGGTGAAGGACAAATCGCCGCCGTGGGCGCGGGCGATGAGCCGGGCGCTGTGGGTGCCCAGGCCGGTGCCCTCTTTCTTGCCGCTGGTGACGTAGGGCTCGAAGAAGTGCTCGCGCACCTCCGGGGGCACCACGCCCTGGTTGTGGATGTCGATCAGCGGGCTGCCGTCCGGGGCCAGGCCCAGGTCCACCCCGACCTGGCTGCCGGCGGGCGCGGCCTCGATGGCGTTTTTCAGCAGGTTCTCGAAAAGCACCTCCAGGAGTGCCTCCTCGCCCTCCACGGCAAAGGCCTCGCCGGGGGCCGGCGGGCGGCCATGCACCTCGTGGAGCAGTTCCACACCCCGGCCCCGGGCCAGAGGCTTAAGCGCCAGCTCCAGCCGGGGCAACAGCGCCAGCAGGTCCACGGGCTGGGGGTGGAGCTGGTAGCGCCCTTCCTCCAGTTGGAAGATGTCGCGGGAGCGCTGGATGAAATCCAAGAGGCGCTGGCCCAGGTCGCGGATGGTGGCGGCGGCCTTCTTCTGTTTGTCATCCAGGGCTTGCCCCTTGAGCAGCAGGCCGGCCATGCCCACGATGCCCAGCAGGGGCGACTTGAGGTCGTGGCGGATCATGCGCTGCACATCCTCGCGCAGGCGCTCCACGCGCTTGCGCTCGGAGATGTCGCGGATGATCGCCCCGAAGAACACGCCCCTGGCCCCCTGCCAGGAAGACAGGCTCAGCTCGATGGGGAACTCGCTGCCGTCCTTGCGCAGGCCGTCCATCTCCACCATGCGGCCGATCAGGCGGCGCTCGCCGGTCTGCAAGAAGCGCCACATGCCGTGCAGGTGGGCCTGGCGCCAGCGCTCGGGGATGATGGCCAGCACCGGGCGGCCCACCATCTCCGGCCCGTAGCCGAATATCAACTCGGCCCCGGGGTTCCAGGTGAGCACCGTGCCCTCGCTGTCGGCGGTGATGATGGCGTCCACCGCCGTCTGGGTCACGGCGCGGTAGCGCTCCTCGTTGGCGCGCAGTTCCTCCACCAGACGGCTGTCGCCGGGCTTGGCTGTCGGCATAACCCCCCTGCCCATGCTGGGTACCCCTAATCCCCTGGCCAACGCCCCAGCGGTCCTCTAACCTTGGCCCTGCATCTCGGCCTTGAGTTCCCTGGCCTTGTCGGATTTGCGGCACAGCTCATAGATGATGCAGCCCTGGCGGAACTTGCAGTAGCCGCAGGGGTCGGTGCAGGCCTGGCAGGTGTCCAGGCACTCCTGGCAATAGCCGATGGCCATCTTCTGGCACTGCACCCGGGCCTCGCGCTCGGGATGAAACTTGCACTGCTCGGACATCACTCGCCCCCGGCCGCCACCTCGGCGGGCAGGCCCACCATTTCGGCAAACTCCTTGCCGTCGATGACCTCGTTTTCCAGCAGGCGGGCCGCCACTTGGTCCAGCACCTGGCGGTGGCTGCCCAGAAGCTCCTCCACGTGGGCCTCGCGTTCGGTCATGAAGGCCTTCAGCTCCTGGTCCAAGGCCGCGGCGGTGGCTTCGGAGAACTCCTGGGGCGGCGGCAGCATGGTGGCGTCCTGAGGCAAAAAGATGGACTGGGAGCGGCGGCTATAGGTCACCGGCCCCAGGGTGGTGCCCATGCCGTACTGGGTGTGCATGGCCCGCACCATGTCGGTGGCGCGCATGAGGTCATTGGCCGCGCCGGTGCTCACCTCGCCGAAGACCAGGCGTTCGGCCACCCGCCCGCCCAGCAGCACATCCACGCGGCTCACCAACTCCGAACGCCCCATGAGGTAGCGGTCTTCTGTGGGGCGCTGCTCGGTATAGCCCAGGGCGGCGATGCCTCGGGGGATGATGCTGATCTTGTGCACCTTGTCGGTGCCGGGCGTGAAGGCCGCCACCAGGGCGTGGCCGGTCTCGTGGTGGGCCACGATGCGCTTCTCGCGCTCGTTGATCACCCGGTTTCTTTTTTCCAGTCCGCCCACGATGCGGTCCACGGCCTCCTCCAGGTCGGCCATGGTCACTTCCTCGCGCTCGTGGCGGGCGGCCAACAGGGCGCCCTCGTTGAGGATGTTCTCCAAATCGGCGCCTGAGAGGCCGGGGGTGCGCTGGGCCAGGGTCTGTAGGTTGACGTCTTCGGCCAGGGTGATGCGCTTGGCGTGCACCTTGAGGATGGCCAGGCGGCCGTTGAGGTCGGGTTTGTCCACCAGCACCTGGCGGTCGAAGCGGCCGGCGCGCAAGAGGGCCGGGTCCAGGATCTCGGGGCGGTTGGTGGCGGCCATGATGATCACCCCCACCCGGGGATCGAAGCCGTCCATCTCCACCAAAAGCTGTTGCAGGGTCTGCTCGCGCTCGTCGTGTCCGCCCACCACGCTCATGCCCCGGGCCTTGCCCAGGGCGTCCAACTCGTCGATGAAGATGATGCAAGGGGCCTTCTGCTTGGCCTGGGCGAACAGCTCGCGCACCCGGGCCGCGCCCACGCCCACGAACAGCTCCACGAACTCCGAGCCGCTGATGGAGAAGAAGGGCACCCCGGCCTCGCCAGCCACGGCTCGGGCCAAAAGCGTCTTGCCGGTGCCGGGAGGCCCCAGCAAGAGCACGCCCTTGGGCAGGCGGCCGCCCAGGCGCGAATAGCGCTCGGGGGTGCGCAGGAAGTTGACCACCTCCTCCAGCTCGCCCTTGGCCTCGTCCACGCCGGCCACGTCCTCGAAGCGGGTGGGCACGCCTTCCTCGGCATAAACCTTGGCCCGGCTGGCGCCGAACTGCATCACCCCGGAGCCTGGTCCCATGCGTTTCATCATGAAATACCAGACGCCCACGAACAAGAGGATGGGCACCACCCAGGAGACCAGGTTGCGCACGAAAGCCGACTCCACCTCGCCCCGGAATTTGATCTGGTGCCCCTCCAGTTCCTTGGCCAGGTCGGGATTGACCCGCACCGTGGTGAAGGTGGCCTCCTTGCCCTGTTTGTCCAGAAAGGTGCCGGCGATCATCTGGTCGCTGATGGCGATTTCCTTGACCTTGTCATTGCGCAGATTGTCCAGGAACTCGCTGTAGGCCAGGCGGGTGGGGCCGGTGTAGTTGTTGATCATGTTGTTGAGGATAAAGACGAACCAGATGCCCAGGACCACATACCAGATGGAAAATTTGTGGTGTTTCTCCACGGCCAAGCTCCAGCTTCCCCACCGCCGCCCAAAGGCGGCGCGGGACGTCGCCAGCGTCCCCGGGGATGGTTCCGGCCATATCGCGGGCGGCCGGGATCAGGTAAGAGTAGTAGTTCTCCTAGTTAGGCTACTCTGCCCCCTCGGGTTGGTCAACCGCCACTTGGGGCCGCGAGGGCTCGGCGCGGGGTTCAGAAAGGGCCGCCCTGGAGGCCTTTCGCGCTAAAAAATGCCCGGCCAGTCTGGCGGCCGAGGCAAGGGGGGGGTTTGACTAGGCGGGGCTCAATACTCTAAAATGTATAAAAACAGCCACATGGCGCTTTGATCTCCGCCTGGGGTGTTATGGCGGGGGGAGGGCGTTACCGGGGCTGTTGACACCTGGGCACCACACGCGGCCAAGGTCGGTGACGGAGTCGTTGGGGGGAGGCTTGCAAGCGGGCCGAACCGGGTGGCACTCGCGCCCGGTGCCTGGATTCGGGAAGCAGCCAGCCTGTGTCAAACCCTAAACGAGAGAGGATCAGCCATGAAAAAAGCATTTGGGCTTTTGGTGGTGGCCACGGCGGCTCTATGCCTGCTGGCCAGCGGGGCCTGGGCGGCGACGGCCCAGCGCGACGGCGCGGTGGGCCAGGCCACTCCGGCCCGCCAGGCGGCCGGCACCAACAGTACCCCCACAGGGCTGGGGGTGCGCGCCCAGCCGGGTCAGAATCGTCCCGCCAACCTGGGCGCCCAGGGGCGCGGTGGCAGCGTCGGCCAGGCCGCCGGACGGGCCACGGGCACCGCGGCCGGCTCCGAGGCCACCCACCGCCAAGGCAGATAGGCCTGGGCGGCCAGGCCACCAGGCAGGCTTGCCAAGGCTCCAGGGGTTGACTAATAGACGACCAGAGATATTGGCGCGGAAAGGAGCGTGATTAAGTTTGCGCTAATTGGCTTGGGAGCCTTGCAAGCCCCGGCCCAGCGCGAGCGTGGCTGGGATGAGTCGGTGGAGCGCTTCTTGGGTGGCCCGCCGGTATTGGGGGCTGGTCATCCCAGGGTCGGCCCTAAACGGCCGATCGGCGGCCAAGGCCCTGAATAAAGACCATGCCCCTGCCCGGTGGCCAGGTTTGTCGCTCGGCTGGAGGGGTAAACGCGACGCCCGCGCCCAGGGGCGGCGCGGGCGTCGAGGCCGGGGGCACCTGGCGAGAGCAGGTGTCGCGGGGCCTACTCGTGCTGAATGGGCGCGCCCCAGTCCTTGAACGAGAAGTTGTAGAACACGTTGTGGCCGTTGTAGTCCAGCACCCGCAGGTCGTCGTCTTGCTTGAGGTCGGTGAGGATCACCTGGAAATGCTGGCCATAGCGCTTGCGCACCAATTCCACGTCCAACTCATAGGCCACGAACTTGATGATCCCCTTGCGCGCCAGCTTTTCCACGAACTTGGGGTCCTGGAACGAGGAATAGCTGGTGAGCACCAGGATGGGGCCAGTGCCCGTGAAGACGATGCCAGCCTTCATGCAAACCTCCTTGGGGTTCGGGGGGGATCATGCTTAAGTTCAGGATAGTGCCTGGGGCGCGGACCTGTCAACAAAAGCGCTAGACCTGCCCCAGGAAGCGCACCAGGGCCTCCAGCAGCTCCTGGTCCACTTGGTCGTGCATTTCCCGGCGCATGCGGCTTAAGGCCTCGAAGGGGCTCATTGCCTGGCAGGAGCCCTGGCCGGCGGTGGCGGTCTCGTAGAAATCCACCACGCGGGCCAGGCGCGCCTCCCGGGACAGGGCCGGTGCCCGCAGTCCCCGGGGGTAGCCGCTGCCGTCCAGGTTTTCGTGGTGGTTCAGCACGGTGTCCAGCACCTCCTTGGCCAGGTCGGGCACCGCGCCCAAAAAATCCCGGGACAGGTGGGGATGCTGGCGCAGTCCGGCGTCGGACTCGGCGGGGTCCTGGAGGGAGCACTCGGCGCCGCCGTTCTGTTCGGCCAGGCCCAGGTCATGGAAGAACAGGGCCAGGCCCAGGTTCTCGGCCTGCTGGCGCGGCCAGCCCTGGTCGCGGGCCACGCCCAGACCCAGCAGGCAGACGTTGAGGCAGTGTTTGGCCAGGCGTCCGTCGCTGGTCATGACTTTCAAGAGCCCCTGGCGGGCGCGGTCGTCTTGCCAGACCAGGTCCAGGAGATGGCGCACCGTGGCCACGCCCGAGGCCAAGCGGCGTCCGTTGCGCGGCTCCAGCATGGCGGCCTTGAGGGCGCAGAGGGCCTGCTCGTAGATCAGGCAGTGTTGCAGGTGCTCGTCGTGGGGGTTGCCGACCATCAAGCGGTTGGCCTGGGAGCGCAGATAATTTTGGAAACGCTCCAGGTCCTCCTGGGCGATATAGGCATGATGAATGCCGGCTTGCAGCAGGCGCTCCAACCACGCGCTCTCCAGCCTGGCCCCGCCTTCCTGGGCCACCACCAGACGCAGGCGCTGGCTGGCGGAACTGTAGGCCTCCAGGCGCAGGGTGCAGGGGCAGCGGCTTTCGGCCACCAGGGCGCGCAAGGAGACGTGCATATACCCCGGATAGAGGTTGGGCAGGGCCGAAACCTGAACGGTGTTGAGGGCCTGGGTCATGCGGCTGGGTATCCCTTGCTGAGCGGTAGCCGCCGGGGCCGTGTCCGGCCCCCGGGTCGAGGGGATATAACGCGCGGCCAGGGCTATCTGGTGGGGCTGAAACCGGGTTCCAGCTTGTTGGGATGCCGGCAGTAGGGGCAGTAGGCCACCCCCAGCAGACTGGTCTTGAAGACCCGTTTGCATTTGGCGCAGGCGACTTCCCGCTGGCGGGGAGGTTTGATGGTGAGCATGGACCGTCCTTTGGGTTAGGGGCCAGGGGAACGTCAATAAATCATCGGCCAGGTTGGGCAAAATCTTTATTGTTAAGTATAAAATAGGCCCAAATAACTGTCAACGCGGCGGGGGCCGCCCCAGGCGGGGCCTGGCCTGGCGCCGGGAAGGGTAGGGCGGCGGTCCATGACGTCAGGGGAGCCAGAGCGCGCGGCCAGGGCCGAGATGGTCTTGCGAGAGCTATGGAAGGCCTATGAGCAGTTGGTGGCGGCCCGGCGCGCCAGCGTCTGCGCCCCGGGTTGCCAGGCGTGTTGCAGCGACCGGGTGCTCTTGACCACCCTGGAGGGGCGCCTGCTGGCGGCGGAGTTGGAGCGCTCGGGCCAGGGGGCGTTGCTGGCCCGGGCGGCCCGCGCATCGGTCGGGCCTGGACCAGCCTGCACCTTCAATGCTCTGGCCAGGGCTTGCCTGGAGGGTCGGGAGCCGCCTGCCGATCCCCCACCCCAGACCCCGCCGGGCCGCTGCCTCCTCTTGGTGGAGGGCCTGTGCGCGGCCTACGCGGCCCGGCCCCTGGCCTGCCGGGTGATGGCCTCCCAGAGCCGCTGCCAGGCCGGCGGCACGGCCCTGCAAGACCCCTGGTGGCTCACGGTGGACACGGCCTTTTTGCAGATCAACGAGCAGGTGGACGCCGGCGGCGGTCTGGGGTGGTTGCCAACGGTGCTGGCCAGCCTGGGGGCTGGCGACCAGGAGCTTCTGCCGTCCTGCCAGAACCTGGCAGGCCTGCCTGCCCCCCCACAACACCAGGAACGGCTTAACAACCTGCTGATGCAGGTGTTCAGCCGTTCCTTGGATGGCCAGCCCTTGGGGCTGTGGATCAACCAGTTGCGGGTTTAGGCCTGGGCTTGTTGCCGCCGGCCCTGGCGCCTGCGCCGCAGCCAGCCCATCAGGCCGGCGGCCGAGCCGAAGAGGACCATGCTGCCAGGCTCGGGCGTGGCGGTGATGGACATGCCCACGGAGCCGCCCAGGTCGGCCCAGGAGGACAGGGCCGAGGAGTTCAGCGCCGTGATCATGTCGGTGGTGCGGGAGTTGGCCGAGATGGCGAGGATGAAGCTGGGCGAATTGGAGGCGGCCAAGTCGCTGAGCACCGCCGAGCCCGTGAGGTTGTTGAGCATGTTGGTGAGATAGCCACCGATGGACATGGTATTGCCATCCGCCGAGAAGCTGATGGAGGTCAGCTGCATGGTGGCGAAGAAGTCCCAGCTGGTGTAGCCGGTGGCGGTTTGGTCCCCGGAGAGGATGTTGGGCAGGCCGGAGGCGTCAAACCACATGGAAACGCCGTAGTTGTTAAGCACGCTGTAGGTTTGGCCGGCCTGCACGGAGCTTAGTCCGATGGCCTCAAAGACCTTTATGTCGTTGGCGCCCCAGAACTCCGAGGCCAGGGAAGCGGGCGCGTTGACCGGCACCCAGTCAAAATTTACCCGGCCTTGGCTGTGCAGGTGCACGCCCACGGGCTGTCCCGTGCCGGGGTCGTTGGCGCCGAATTCGATGTTGGAGGCCATGGCCGCCGTGGGCAGGGCCAGCAGACACACCAGAATGAGCAGTCTGGTCAGCGACGCGAAATACTTGTGTATGGTTCCCTCCCTGGGTTGTTCACCCCGGAGATATATTTTATCGCGCCGTCCCGGGGCTGGCGCTGTGCGGTCCTGACAGGGCAAGCAAGCAATAAACCTGCCATAGTCATGGTTATCGGCCCACCCGATTCTAGGGTAGTTAAATTTAGCATAACAAACAAGCTATTAATTACCCAAAAACAAATTCGAAAAACCGATGTAACCGGAAAGCCAGGGCCCGTGCTCAGGCACTAATTTCGATATTTTAAATTTTAATGGTGAAAATCAGAGGAAGATTGAAAATTTGGAATTTCCGCCTGGCCGGCTGCCGCCCCTGACAAATAAAATCCCAGGGCTGGCAGCCGGTGTGGGCGCGGGGCCACCAATCTCTAGGCCGCCAGGCGCGCCTTTTCCACCTCCAGGGCCGCTTCCAGGGCCGCGCGGAAGGCCCGGGCCGTGGCCTGCTCCGGTCCATCGCCGGGCGGCACGGCCAGCAGGTGCAAATGGGCCAGCACCGCCTGGCGGTAGTCGGCGTGCTCGCGCCGCTCGCCGCTGAGCGCGTCGCGCTGCAGAAGCTCTTCCGGGTCGTTGACCACCAGGCGTCCGGCCCTCAGGTTGGCCAGATTGCCCAGGTAATAGGCCGCGTCCCGCCAGTCGGCGCCGGGCCTCGGCTCCACCTGGTAGCGGTCCGCCCCGGTCTGGGTCAGCACCAGCCCCACCGAGCCCAGGTGGGCGCTGGCCAGGCGGACAGCCACCTTGGTGTACAACTCCACCGAGGCATCCAGGCCCTCCTTTAACATTTGCAGACGTGGCGGCAGGTCCAGCCAGGCCACGATCTGCTTGATATTCCATACCCCGGGTTCAATGCGTTCCTCGTCCATGGCCTTCCTCCTTCCGGCTGAATAAAACATAGTTATTAACTGGTGAATGGCAAGGCCCCCGCCGGACCGCCCCGCCCTGGACAACCTCAGCCCGGCGGGACTATAATCTGTATCCACGCCAGCATATATCTTGCCGGCCTTCCGACCCGGCCCACACAACAGGGATTGACCCACATGGATCAAGCTGTCGAGAAATTCGAGGACCAGGGGCGTCTGGTGGCCGTGGTATTGCGCCACCACGCCGACCTGGGCGCGGGCGTGCACTTCCTGACTCCGGGCGAATTGACCCAGCAATTAGCCTACATGGACAATCTCGCCGGCCGGGTCATCCCGCCGCATGTGCACAACCCCTCGCCCCGCCAGGTGGAGCAGACCGGCGAGGTGCTGATGATCCGCTCGGGCCGTCTGCTGGTGGAGCTTTTTCGCTCCGACAAGAGCCCCCTGGCCGAGGTGGTGCTGGGTCCCGGCGACCTGATCCTGCTGTGCGGATCGCCCCACGGCTTCAAGGTGCTGGAGCGCTGCCAGATGATTGAGGTCAAGCAGGGTCCCTACCTGGGCGCCGCCGAGAAGATGTTCCTGTTCCCCGAAAAATCATGAGCGCGCGTGAGTTCATACCGGTCTGCGAGCCGGTCCTGGCCGGCCGCGAGTCCCAGTACGTAAACCAGTGCCTGGAGACCGGCTGGATCAGCTCGGCCGGCTCGTTCCTGGAGCGCTTCGAGCAGGGCATGGCCCAGCTGTGCGGAGTGGCCCATGGCGTGGCCTGCGCCAACGGCACCGCGGCCCTGCACCTGGCCTGCGCGGCCTTGGGCCTGGGGCCGGGCGACGAGGTGATCGCACCGGCCTTTTCCATCGTCAGCACCGCCAACGCCATCGTGCAGACCGGGGCCACCCCGGTGCTGGTGGACGTGGAGCCTGACACCCTGTGCCTGGACCCCCGCCAGGCGGCCCTGGCCGTCACCCCGCGCACCAGGGCCATCATGCCGGTGCACATGTACGGCCACCCGGCGGAGATGGACGCCATCCTGGCCCTGGCCCGCGACAAGGGTCTGAAGGTCATCGAGGACGCGGCCCAGGTGCACGGGGCCTCCTACCATGGCCGGCCCCTGGGGGGGCTGGGGGATATGGGCTGCTTCAGCTTCTTCGCCAACAAGCTGATCACCACCGGCGAGGGCGGCATGGTGGTCACCAGCGACGAGGGCCTGGCCCGGCGCTTAAGCCTGTTGCGCAACCTGGCCCACGGAGCCAAACGCTTCGAGCACCACGAACTGGGCTTCAACTACCGCCTCACCAACCTGCAGGCCGCCCTGGGGCTGGCCCAGTTGGAGCGCCTGGAGGCCATCAAGGCGGGCAAGGCGGCCATCGGCGACCGCTACAACCACAACCTGGGCGACCTGGACCAACTGACCCTCTTCTGGGGACGGCAGCGGCTGGACTGCCAGCCGGTGATGTGGATGTACGGCCTCTTGCTGCCCCCCGACCGCGACCGCGACCAGTTCATGGCCGACCTGAAGGCGCTAGGCATCGACAGCCGGGCCTTTTTCCTGCCGCTCAACCAGCAGCCGCTTTACAACGGCGGCAAGCCCGGCCTGCCCGATCTGCGCGGAGCCTTCCCGGTCAGCGAGGATGCCGGCCGCCGCGGGCTATACCTGCCCTCGGGATTGGGCCTGACCTCCGAGCAGATCGACCGGGCCAGCCAGGCCGTGCGCCAGCTGCTGGACCGGGCCTGATACGCCCGTCAGGTAGGTGAAAGTGCCAAACATCACAGCCCCCACGCCGCAGTTTCGACCTTTTTGTCCTTGACAGGCGCCAGGCCGGGCGTCTAAATACTAAATAGTTATTTTGTAGCTAGTATGTAACTATCGATGGCCCCCGGGCCAGGCGGGCGACCCAAGCACCGGCCCCGCCGGCAACCCAAGAACAGGCGACAACAAGCCCTTCTCAAGACCTTGGCTGGAGAGAGACGCATGGACAAGCTCCTGACCCCTGGTGGCGGCAAATCCCATCTGCTGCTGGGCAACGAGGCCATCGTGCGCGGCGCCTTGGAAGCGGGGGTGGCCTTTGCCACCTGCTATCCCGGCACGCCATCCTCGGAGGTGCCGGACACCCTCTACCGTCTGCGCAAGGAAAGCCCCGAGGCGGTTAAGTACTACTTCGAGTACTCCACCAACGAGAAGGTGGCCCTGGAATGCGCCGCCGGCGCGGCGGTGGCCGGCCTGCGCACCCTGTGCACCATGAAACACGTGGGCGTCAATGTGGCCGCCGACCCCCTGATGACCCTGGCCTACACGGGCGTCAACGCCGGCATGGTGATTCTCACCGCCGACGACCCCTCGCTTTTCTCCAGCCAGAACGAGCAGGACAACCGCTTCTACGCCCGCCTCTCCGGCTTGCCCATGCTGGAGCCCAGCGGCCCGGCCGAGTTGAAGGAGGCCACGGCCTACGCCTTCGACCTGAGCGAGCAGCTGGGGGTGCCGGTGTTGCTGCGCACCACCACCCGGGTCAACCACGCCCGCGAGGCGGTGCCCTTCGCCAAGCTGGGCAAGGTCAAGACCCAGGCCCAGTTCAAGAAGGCCCCCTTCCAGTTCGTGACCGTGCCGGCGGTGAGCCGCCAGCTGCACCTCAAGCTGCTCAAGGTCTACGAGCAGGCCCAAGCCATTAGCGAGCAGTCCAACCTCAACTTCGTCAGCGGCAAGGGCAAGCTGGGCATCGTGGCCGGCGGCGTGGCCTACAACTACGTCATGGACGCCATCGCCGACCTGGACGCGGCCAAGCAACTCAAGGTCTTCAAGCTGGGCCTGAGCTGGCCCCTGCCCGAGAAGGCCCTCCTGAAGTTCATCAAGTCGGTGGACAAGGTCCTGGTGGTGGAGGAGCTGGAGCCCCTGGTGGAAAAGGCCTTGAAGGCCCTGGCCCAGGAGAACAAGCTCAAGGTGCAGATCGCCGGCAAGGGTCCCAAGCTCTTCAGCCGGGCCTATGAATTCAACCCCCGCCTGGTGCGCGAGGTGCTGGCCGGCTACTTCGGGCTCAAGTTCAAGGCCACCAAGCCCTTGAAGCTGGACGATCTGCCGGCCCTGCCCAACCGCCCGCCCAACCTGTGCCCCGGCTGCCCCCACCGCGCCACCTTCTATGCGGTCAAGCAGGTGGTGGGCGACACGGCCATCCACCCCACGGACATCGGTTGCTACACCCTGGGCCTTTTGCCGCCCATCTCCATGGCTGACTTCGTCATCTGCATGGGCTCCTCGGTCAGCTCCTCCGGCGGCTTCAGCCGGGCCACCGACCAAAAGGTGATCAGCTTCATCGGCGACAGCACCTTCTTCCACTCCGGCATCACCGGCCTGGTCAACGCGGTGCACAACAACCACAACTTCACCCTGGTCATCCTGGACAACGGCACCACGGCCATGACCGGCCACCAGCCCCACCCCGGCGTGGAGACCGACAAGATCGGCGACCCCACCACCCACATCGACATCGAGGGCGTGGTGCGCGGCCTGGGCGTGCAGCACGTCACGGTGATCAAGCCCTTCAAGGTGCGCGCCTCCGTCGAGGCCATCAAGGCCGCCGTGGACCACCAGGGGGTCAGCGTCATCATCAGCAAGGAGCTCTGCCCCTTGTTCGCCCGCCGGGTGGCCCCGCTAAAGCGCAAGCCCTTCGCGGTCAACCTGGACAAGTGCAAGGGACACCTGGACTGCATCAAGAAGGTGGCCTGCCCGGCCATGTACGTGGAAGAGGGCAAGGCCAAGATCAACCCCCTGCAGTGCATCGGCTGCGCGCTCTGCGCCCAGATATGCCCCGAGAACGCCATTCTGCCTGTCAAGGCCGAGGGTTAGGAGGTCAGCATGAAAACCCAACGCATTGTGAACGTGGGCGTGGGCGGTCAGGGCAACCTGTTGGCCAGCAACCTCTTGGGCCAGGCGGCCCTGGATGCCGGCCTGCCGGTGGTGGTCAGCGAGATCCACGGCATGGCCCAGCGCGGCGGCGTGGTGGAATCGGCGGTGATCATAGGCCAGGCCAAGAGCCCCATTGTCTCCGACGCCGAGGCCGACATCATCGTCAGCTTCGAGCCGGTGGAGACCCTGCGCATATTGAACAAGGCCCACAAGGGCACCCTGATCATCAGCAACACCAGGCCCCTGCCGCCCTTCACGGTGGCCATCGGCCAGGCGGCCTATCCCGATCCCCAGGAGGCGATGGCCGTCATCGCCAAGAAGGTCAAGCGTCTGGTGGCTTTTGACGGCCAGGCCCTGGCCGAGGAGGCCAAGAACCCCTTGAGCCTGAACATGGTCATGCTGGGGGCCTTGTTCGCGGCCGGCGACCTGCCGGTGCCCGTGGCCTCCATCAAGAAGATGATCAAGCAGAACAGCAAGGAGCGCTTCCTGGCCGCCAACCTGGTGGCCTTTGACCTGGGCTTCAAGGCCGCCAGCGGGGCCTAGGGGAGGCAGGCCGCCAGGCCAACCCCACGGTAGGTTGATTAAGAGGCTGTTGAAAAACAGCCTTTTGGCGGGCCAGGGATGGCCCGCCAAAAGGCGCGGTTTCGAAGAGCCAAGCTTTTGGGAGAGTTAGCCGAATTCATTTCGGCTAACTCGAGTTGAAAAAGTCCATGGGCGGACTTTTGCAACACCCTGTTAAGAGGGCGGGGGTAAACCCCGCCCCCACAAAAACAAACTCGATCATAATTGTTGGGGCGGGGGTTACCCCCCCCCGCGTAACAAGGGGTTGCAAAAGTCCGCCCATGGACTTTTTCAACTCGAGTTAGCCGAAATGAATTCGGC
>JAZDIQ010000030.1:0-2045 GCA_043804825.1 Pseudomonadota bacterium | reverse complement strand
ATCGGCCATGAGCTGCATGAAATCCGTGAACAGGATTTGGGCCTCATGCTCCTTGATCTTGTCCAGGCCCCCGTGGATGAATTCATTGGTGCAGTAATTGACGGAGTCCAGCTTGGCCTTGATCTGGACTTGGCGTTCCTCAATTCGCTGCAAAAGCTTGGTGCGCGCCAGCAGCATCTGATCAGCGGTATTCATTTGCCCACCCCAAAAAATTTAGTCGCCAGGGCTCCGCAGATGGCCCCCCACAGAGGCCCGGCGATCAAGAGAGCCCCGGCCAGTTTCCACTTGGCCGCCTCCAGCACCCGCAACCGGGCCTCGTGATCGCTGAGCTGCCTGTCCAGACCGTGGCGGCAGGTGGTGCACTCGCCGTCTTGGTGGCCCAGGGCGGCCATGAATCCCGCCACCTGGCGCTCAACGGCCTGTGCCCCCATGCGCACCGCCGTCTGGAGGTTCTGGATCAACCCCTCCAGGGCTGTCATCCGGGTATCCATCTGCCCCCTGAGCTGCTCCAAGGCCACCGCCGGGTCTTCTCCGCTCATATCCCCCCTCACGCGATCTTTAGGGCCAGCGGCAGGTAGCCGATGCCCAGCATCCAGTTGGCCAGCACCTGGGGCACCCGCTTGACGCAATCCTGACCCGCGCTGATGCGCGGGTCGGCGAAGACGCTCACCAGGGTGCAGACGCTCTCCGAGCAAATCCAGCGCTGGCGGTCCTCCAGGGCCTCCAGCCAGCTCTCGCGCCCCGTGGCGGCCCAGGCGTAGATGGCCCCCAGGTCCCGGTAGCCGTAGCTGGCGCCGTTGTGGGGAGCGCACTCGGCCACCAGGGAGTTGCGCACCTCCTGGGACCAGTCGGCGTCCCAGAAGGTCAGCACGCATCCCCGATAGGCCCGCAGGTGGACCAACTCGAACTCATTGTCCTGAGACCAGCACCACCCGCCGCCGGCGTAGATCATGGCGTGGTGTTCGGTGGCCTCGGGCGCACCGGGTATCTGGCGGCGGATGATGTCGGTCTGGTAGCGCCTGATCTGGCGGGCCAGGGCGCTGTCCAGGGGATGCGTCCAGGACCAGGGCCGGTGCACGGTGATGATCATGGCCCGCCGCAGGTCCGGGTAGCCCCGGGCGGCGTAGTCGTCCAGGTCCACCTCCCGCGCCGGAAAAGTCTGGCCGGCCGCGTAAAATGCCCCAGGAAACGCGATCTCCGGCCGGGGGCCACTGACACCCATACCGGGAGCATCAAGCGCGTCCTGGGCCGCCACGCCGCGTGGATTGGGCATTTCCGTGGCCAGGCCCATGCCTACTGCGCCCCGCCCGGCACCACGACCACGGGCGCCGGCCAGGTGGTAACGGGCTGGCTGGCGAAACTGCCGCCGCTGAAATTGCCCTGGTGATACACCGACCCACCCTCGACGTTGACCGTGGTGGGCTGCTGACTGCCGGAGCCCCAGCGGGCCAGGGCTCCAATCCCGCCCCACATGGTCTTGCCTTGCTCGATCTGCCCGTAGGTCAGGATGCCCGCCGTCACGGCGGCAATGCCGGGACCGGCCAAAGCCTTGACGTACTTCACGCCGTCGCTGTCGACGTCCCTGTATTCGGCGCGCCCGTTCTCGCCCCAAATCTTTTGACCGGTGAGCCTGCCCTCGGCGTCAAAAGTCTGCTCGACGTAGGCGTGGCGGTGCTTGGCCATCTCTGCCTGAGACCAGGCCGGCACGGCGCTAGGGGGTACCGTGGCCGTCTGCATGATGATGTTGCCCTTGTCGTCCTTGGCCGGGACCAACTGTCCCTCCGCGCCCGGGACCAGCGCCGGAGTGCTGACGGTCATGGGGTCGCCGGCGCAGCCCCCCGCGCCCAGCCCCAGCCCCAACACCAACAACAGCAGCAGGCAACCCAGACCAGCCCCCGTGCCCCTGCCCGCGCTGAGCGGCCCGGTGGCCCGCCAGCGGCCCCAGGCGGCCCACAAGAGCCCCAGCCCCTGGCCGGCCAGGGACAGGCCCTGCACGGCGGACTGGAGGTCTTCGGGCGCCAGGGTCTTACCCGTGGCCTGCGTGA
>JAZDIQ010000029.1:0-3184 GCA_043804825.1 Pseudomonadota bacterium | reverse complement strand
CCCCAGGACTATCAGGCCCACCGGGTATTGCGGGCCATCGCCCTCAACACCAGCCTGGACCGTCTGCCGCCGGAGGAGTTGGCCCCGGCCGAGGCCTGGCTGGCCGGGCCGGGGGAGTACGCCAGGCGCTTCGAGACCCTGCCCCAGGCCCTGGAGGCCGCTGATTCACTGGGCCAAAGTCTGGACTTCGTGCCTCGCCCGGGCATCACCATGCCGCCCTGGCAGGACGCCCAGGGCCGTAGCGCCGACGAGGTGTTGCGCCAGCGGGCCTACCAGGGCGCGGCCCGGCGCTACGGCCAGCCCTTGCCAGGGGCGGCGATCAAGCGCCTGGAGCACGAGCTGGCCCTTATCGCGGGCAAGGGCTTTTCCTCCTACTTCCTGGTGGTGGAAGACATCGTGCGCCGCTCCCCGCGCATCTGCGGCCGGGGCTCGGGCGCGGCCTCCCTGGTGGCCTATTGCCTGGAGATCACCAACGTCTGCCCACTGAAGTTCAACCTCTATTTCGAGCGCTTCATCAACCCCCAACGGGTGGACCCACCGGACATAGACGTGGATTTCGCCTGGGACGAGCGCGACGGGGTGATCGCCTCGGTGCTGGAGCAGTACCAGGGCCGCGCGGCCATGGTGGCCACCCACGTTTTTTTCCAGGGGCGGGCCGCCATCCGCGAGGTGGCCAAGGTCTTCGGCCTGCCCGCCCAGGAGATCAAGCAAACCATGCGCCGCCTGCCCTGGCTGAGGGGGCCTGTGGAGGGGCACACCGGCTTCTATCCCAAACGTCAGGCCCTGCCCGCCGGCGTGGAGCCCGGCCTGGCCGAGCCCTGGCCGGCGGTGCTGCGCCTGGCCCAGGCCCTGGTGCGCACGCCGCGCCACATCTCGGTGCACGTGGGCGGGGTGGTCATCACCCCCGACCCCATCAGCGGGCACGCCCCCCTGGAGATGGCGGCCAAGGGGGTCCCCATCATCCAGTGGGAAAAGGACGGGGCCGAGGAGGCGGGCCTGGTCAAGATCGACCTCTTGGGCAACCGCTCCCTGGCGGTGATCCGCGACGCGGTGGCCAGCCTGCGCGCCAGCGGCCAGGACTGGGACGAGACGGCCTGGCAGCCCGAGGACGATCCGGCCACTCAGAGGCTGGTGGCCCGGGGCGCCACCATGGGCTGCTTCTATATCGAGAGCCCGGCCACCAGGTTGCTGCAACAGAAGGCGGGCCGGGGCGACTATGAGCACATGGTTATCCACTCCAGCATCATCCGCCCGGCCGCCAACCCCTATATCCAGGAGTACCTGAGACGTCTGCACGGCGCACCCTGGCAGCCCATCCACCCACTGCTGGAGCCCATCCTGGCCGAGTGCTACGGCATCATGGTCTATCAGGAGCACGTCAGCCAGGCGGCGGTGGCCCTGGCCGGCTTCAGCCACGCCGAGGCCGACCGCCTGCGCAAGGTGATGAGCTGGAAGGACAAGGGGCGGGCGCTGACCGACTACCGCGAGAAGTTTGTGCTGGGCGCCCGGGGGCGCGGGGTGAGCGAGGATTGCATCGCGGCGGTGTGGGAGATGATGATGAGCTTCGCGGGCTACAGCTTCTGCAAGCCCCATAGCGCCAGCTATGCCCGGGTATCCTTCCAGGCGGCCTATCTCAAGGCCCATCACCCGGCCCAGTTCATGGCCGCCGTGATCAGCAACCAGGGCGGCTTCTACTCCACCTTCGCCTATGTCTCCGAGGCGCGCCGCCTGGGTCTGGCCATCCTGCCGCCCTGCGTACGCAAAAGCCGGGAACATTGGAGCGGCCAGGGCCGTGAGCTGCGGGTGGGACTCATGGCCATCAAGGGCCTTAGTCGCCAGAGCAGGGAGCGCATCGTCCAGGCGCGGGAGGCCCAACCATACGGCAGCCTGGAAGACTTCCTGGAGCGTGTGTGCCCGGCCGAGGACGAGGCCAGGGCCTTGCTCCAGGCCGGAGCCCTGGACGGCCTGCATCCCGGCGCCCCGCGCCCGGAGCTGCGCTGGCGGCTGGCGGGCTGGCGCCAAGCCAGTCAGGCGCGGCCAGGGGATCGCGGCCAGCCAGGGCTTTGGGGCGGTGGCGCCCCGGCCGCGCCGCCTGCCCTGCCGGCCCTGCCCCAGGGATCGGAGCGGGAAGACCTGCGCCAACAATACGCGGTGCTGGCCTTCCTCTGCGATCGCCACCCCATGACGCTGTTTGCCGAGGCTCTCCAGGGCAAGGGCGTGATCAAGGCCCGCGACCTGGCCGGACACTTGGGCCGGCGGGCGAGCCTGGCCGGCTGGCTCATTACCGGCAAGACGGTGTGGACCAAGGCCCAGGAGCCCATGCAGTTCCTCACCTTCGAGGACGAAACCGGCCTGGTGGAGACCACCTTTTTCCCGGCGGCCTATCGCCGCTTCGCCATGTCCTTGGACTGGGAACACCCTTACCTGCTGGAGGGCGTGGTGGAAGAAAACTTCGGAGCGTTCACCTTCAACGTGCACCGGACCGAACCCCTGGCCAGAGGTAGGACCGGCCCCCCGGGGACGGGACTGTGAGGCAGGCAGGCCGCTACGACCCTTGCTCTTGTTTAGTTGGCCCCTCCCCCGCCCACTTCTCAGTCTCTCCCGCCGCCAAGTCTTGATAGAACAGCTCCAGCTTGACGGGGTTGCCCATCCACTCCCCGCCAACTTTGTTGATGGGCATGCCGGGGTAGTCCCGCTTGTGCTTGAGCAAGGTGGGCTCGGAGTAGCCCACGTAAGCGCTAATAGCTTTCATTCCATTGAGGATATTGGCCTTCACCATCTGCTATGACTCCTTGTCAGGGGTTGGCTATCTTCGTCGTTGCCGGCCTCGGCCTCCGGCTCCGGGGCCATGTAGCGCAGGCCCAAGTAATCGGCGCAGACCAGTTGCAGGACCTCGCAGTCCAGGAAGTGGTTGGCGCGGCGGCGGGGGTTCTGCCAGAGCCCGCGCTCGTCCTTGGTCTCCGAGCAGAGCTGGCGTGCGTAATCCGTCAAGAGGCCAAGGCCGCGGCCATCGGCCGGGGGCTTGCCATCCGGCCAGTTGGAATGCAGGCGCCAGGCGCCGGCATCGCCCGGGCTAATGCGCAGCTTGCCATCCAGGAGGTCCGACTTGTAGAAGTTGGTGGACACGTCGAAGCGGATCAGGCCGGGGTGGGTGTCCAGCTTGGTCTGGCGGAAGGGCTGGGCC
>JAZDIQ010000028.1:0-20598 GCA_043804825.1 Pseudomonadota bacterium | reverse complement strand
CAAGGTTGAGGTGCCGCGCCGCCAAGTTGACTACATGACCCCGGATCAACAAGCCCTGGCCTTGGTGCATGTTCCCCCACCGCACCGTCCCATTCTGGAATTCCTTATGGAAAACGGCTGCCGTATCGGAGAAGCCTGTGGCCTGTGCTGGGACCAGGTACATCCAGGCCGTGGCGAATTCATCATTGCTCGCACCATCGGCCGCCATCGGGAGCTACAGACGGCCACCAAGGAGCGGAAGGACAATGCGTTGCCCATCCTAGAGCGTTTCCAGGCCTATCTGGACCGCACTCCTCGCGGTATCGGCGAGGTGCCAGTCTTTCAAAATATGGACGCCGACCCGCGCCGAAATCCCAAACGTTTTTATTTGCCTGACTTTGTACGGTCAATATGGCGGGAAGCCCTTCAGGAGGCCGACCTGCCCTATATCCCTCCCAAGAACGCCACCCGTCATTCCTTGGGCATGCATCTTAGAGACGAAGGCTGGGACGCCCACCTCTTGGCCCGACAGCTCGGTCATTCTTCTACCCAACACACCATGCGCTACTACGTCCAGGATTCGGTGAGCCGTCTGCGGGCGCTCCGAGAATCCGGCCAGACTTCAGCCCATCAGACCGAGAAAGCAAAACCGGGCAACAATTAGTTGCCCGGTTGTTGCCCGGCCGTTGCCCGGAGCACTTAGGGCCAAGCCGCTTTACTGGCTTGGCCCTAAGTGCTTGTTTTTATTCTTGGTAGGCCGGAAGGGATTTGAACCCTTGACTTCCACCGTGTGAGGATGGCACTAATCCGGTTACGTATATTGTTCGTAATTACCATACCTTACGGCCACCACTTTGCCCAATGACGATCTAGGGACGATCTTTGCGTTGACGATCAATCAGCGGCACCACTCGCTCGCGGTCTATGATCTTGCGCACCAGGCCCATTTCGGCCCTGGCGTAGCGTCGGGTATGGCGCTCGCTGGTGTGCCTCAACAGGCTGCGCACAGCCTCGATGCCCCAGCCTTCCAGATTGATGGCCTGCATGCCGCGGCTGTGCCGAGTGGCGTTGTAGAGCTTGATTGGCTGCGCATCGGCCTCTTGCACGGCCCTCGCCCACAGCGTCTCCAGGAAGTCCAGCAGGTAGAACTGCTCGGGGTTGCGCCGCTGGTCGGCCAGGGGGTTGCGGAACACGGGGGCCTTGCCGATACCCGGGGCCATGCTGTCCAGGTAGGCCGTGAACTCCCGGCCAATAGGCATTACGTCGGCCCGGCGGGTCTTGGTGCGCTCCATCAGGAGGCGGCGGCTGAAGGTGCGCGTCAGGTAGAAGCAACCGCCCTGGCGGTCGATCTTATCCCAGCACAGGGCGCAGGCCTCGCTGGGGCGCACCGCGTAGGTCATCATGAAGGCGAAGATGGGCCGGTGCTCGGGTGGGATGCAGGCGATGATGGTGTCCTGGGTCTCGGGCATGAGCCAGGCAATGGCCGCCTCGGGCACCTCCACGGCGGGGAACTCGGGCAGGCGCTCCAGCTCGTCGCGGGCCACGGCCCGGCGGAAGATGTGACGCAGTTCCTCCACCAGGTCCTTGCGGGTTTTGGGCGCCAGGGCCAGGGCCAGGCAGGGCAAGGCGGCGAAGTCTTCCAGGTCGCCCGTGCGGATCTCCCGCAGGTTGCGGCCATTGAACCAGGCCAGGTGCCGGGCCAGGGAAAGCTTCTTGGACATGGTGGCCGCGCGGTCGGGCAGCAGTCGCTTGGCCTCGCGGTCCAGGTAGTCAGCCAGGTAGTTATCCCACAGGAGCTTGTTGGCCTTGGCCGAGGCCCACAGCTCGGGATAGAAGGCCCCGCGCTCAAGCTGGTTGTTGATCTCTCCGTGCACCCGTTCGGCGTGGATGTAATCGGTGAGGCGCTGGCCGGTCTGGTCGTAGCGGATGAGATGGGTGAAGCCCCGCCAGCGGATCATCACCTCTAGGCGGTTGGCCCAGAACTGGCCGCACTGGCAGACCAGGGCCCGCACACCGCGCCCGAAGTCCTTTAGCTCGAACTGCCCCCGAGCCTGGCAATGGGGGCAGCGCTGCCGGCTGCGGATGCTACCGCGCATGGAGACGCCCCAGGCTGCAAGCTGGCTGGCGGTATGTGCGGAAAGCAGTTCGCCCAACCCGGAGTTGCTCCAGGCTGGGCGGTCGGCGATTCGGATGGGCGTCCGATAAAAGTAGAGTACCCAACGTAGTCCTTTTGGTCAAGGACATTTCAAAGCTAATCATCAAGGCACCGGCCGTTCCCGGCAGACCGAAAACGGTGTCACTCCACTTCTCCGCCTTCACGATTCAACGTTTTCCAGACTTTAACCGCCAAGTCCTTCAAAGAAAATGGCTTATGGAGGAAGTTCATACCAGCCTCCAGCACTCCTCGATGAGCGATCATTTCAGCAGTATAACCTGACATGAACAGGATTTTAATACTGGGGTAATCGGGTTTCAGCCGTTCCGCCAGTTCCCGACCGTTCATGCCTGGCATGACAACGTCAGTGATAAGTATGCGTATTTCGTCCGCGTGTTCCTTGGCCAGCCCAATGGCCTCGTCTGGCGTGCCGGCGGTCAGCACCTGGTACCCTAATTTTTCCAGCATCGCCTTGCACAGCGCCAGGAGCGCGGGCTCGTCTTCCACCAACAGGACTGTTTCGCTGCGGCCCAGAGGTATTTCTAGTGCCCTTTCCCCAGATGCATCGACGGCTTGGCCCGCATGCCGGGGCAAGTAAATTTTAAATGTCGTTCCCACGCCTGGTTCACTGTAGACGTTAATGAATCCATGGTTCTGCTTGACGATGCCATACACCATGGATAGACCCAGGCCAGTTCCCTGCCCCACGCCTTTGCTGGTAAAAAATGGTTCAAAAACGTGATCGAGGGTCTCCTTTTCCATACCGTGTCCATCGTCGCTGACCGCCAGCAGCACATATTCTCCTGATACAACCTCTGCATCATCAGAGAGGTAGGCCTCTTCAAACGTTCTGTTCTCTGTTTCAATACTGACTCTGCCAACGTTGGTGATGGCGTCCCTGGCGTTAACACAAAGGTTGGCCAAAATCTGATCAACTTGAATGGGGTCTATTAGGACCGGCCACAGGCCAATCGCAGGCAGCCACGTCAGGTTGATATCCTCGCCGATGAGTCGCCTAAGCATCGAGAGCATGCTTTCCACGTTCTTGTTCAGGTCAAGCACTCTGGGGAGGATTACTTGCTTACGGGCAAAGGTTAGCAATTGCCGGGTGATGTCCGTGGAGCGTCTTGCGGCTTTGAGAATTTCCACGAGGTGCCCATGCAACGGCTGGGAAGGGTCCACCGTGTCCAGGGCCATTTCCGTATAACCAATGATCACACTGAGCATATTGTTGGAATCGTGGGCCACCCCACCCGCGAGTATACCCACTGCTTCCATTTTCTGGGCTTGCTCAAATTGGGACGCCAGTCGGAGATGATCGGTGATGTCCCGTTTGACGGCAACGTAGTTGACAATTCGACCCGAACTGTCACGAACCGGTGAAATCGTTGCATCCTCGGTGTAGGGAGTTCCGTCCTTGTGTTTGTTGACCATACGGCCCGACCAAGTGTTGCCGCCCGAGATAGTCTCCCAAAGCTTGCGGTAAAAAAGTTCGTCCTGCTTGCCGCTCTTTAAGATGCGCGCATTTTGGCCGACGGCCTCATCCCAGGTGTAGCCCGTTATTTGCTCAAAGGCCGGGTTGATGAATTCGATGGTCCCTTGGATATCGGTTATAATAATGGCCTCTCCGGCCTGCTTGATGGCCTCCAGGAACCGGTTGCTCTCCGCTTGGGTCTGCTTGCGCTCGGTGATATCGCGAATATTACACTGGATCACCTTGCTATGGTCAACCAGGTAAACATTGCTGACAAACTCCACGGCGATGGAATGCCCATCGCGGGTTTGCAGCGGCAAATCCTCGTAACGGATGTATTCCTTATCTTGCAGAATTTTAAAGGCGTCCTTGGATGCGGCAATGTCTTTGAACGCCCCGATTCCCCAGATAAATTTCCCGCATAGTTCATCGTAAGCATAACCTAGTAACCGTAATAGATATGGATTAGCATCAACCACTTGGCCGCTATCTGCATCAAGAATTAGGATGCCATCATGTGCTGATTCAAAGAGCCGCCGGTAGCGTTTCTCTGATTCTCGAAGTGCTACCTCGCTTCTATCCTGTGCCCGCAGCTTTTCTTCCAGTATCGCAATCCGCTTACTCAGTTCGCTGTTGGCGAGCCTAAGTTGATTTTCTATAGTTGTTTCTGACATAGCTCTTCCCGCCTTTTCCCGGCCGCCTTCGGCCCTTATCCCTTCTCCGGTCGCGGACGCGCCGGCCCCACCTCCGGCTCGTGGATGGTACCGCTCGGCTTGTCTGCGTCCTTGAGGCTCATGCCGGCCACCACAACCTCCAATAGCCGGCTAAGGTCAAAAGGCCCATCCAGGCCCAGTTTCCGCCAAGCCTCGGACGCCAGCTCTCGGGCGTGCTGATCAAGGCTCGCGGATTGCGCCAAGGTCAGTTCGTTGTCCAGGCGGCGGGCTTCGGCGTCCAAACGCTGCCGCTCCTGGTAGCAAGCCCTCAACTGGGCTAGGCGGGCAGCACTGGCCCGCTTTTCCTCTTCCAACTCCGATAGCACCTGATCCAACAAGGTGCCTTCCTGGGTTTCAACCCCTTTCCCCATGGTGGCAGGCTCCGATTCAAGCTGATCTGAGGCGGGCAAGACGGCTAAGGAATGACCAGGCGGTCTAGATTCAATTACGCTACCGCGTAATAAATAGTCGGTGGTGACAGACAGCCTCTCGGCTATTCGGGCAAGGATTTCGGGGTCTGGCAGGCCTCCACGGCGCACATAGCGGCTAATTGTAGCCTCGCGCACGCCAAGCTCTTGGGCCAGGAGCTTTTGGCTAATACCTGCCCGTTCGATGGCTTCGCGCAGCCTGTGGCCCAATTGTGGTTGCCCCTCTTGCTCTGAGTAAGGCTCGCGACCCCAGATGATCCAGTCGAACTTAACGTTGTAATGTGCGGCCAGGCGCAAGAAGGCCGCGGTTGGCGGCTCAAGCCTCCCTTGCTCCCACGCCCCAATCAAGCCTCCTGTAACCCCCAAATTTGCCCCAACATCCGCCAGCGTAAAGCCACAAGCTTTCCGAGCGGCCTTCAAGCGTTCCGCTATCTGGGGGTAGTTTTCCAGCGGGATTGACTTTTTAGGCAAAATAGTAGCTCACGTATAAAAAGCTTGACCAACTAAAACGTAACGTGCTATTCCATTAACCCAGTAAGCCGCTTCACCGGCTAACTGGGTACAAGGAGCCGCAACCTAAGCTGTGGGGCGGGCAATGAACCAAGGGACGGAAACCATTCTAGTTAATCAGCTTAACCCGTTAGACCCGTTCAAGTCAATCTTGCGGGCCGCCGCGCTACCCATGCCCGAGAAGTTGGCCATAGCGGTGCGCCTGCTGCGGGGGGAGCTGTTGCGAGATTTGGCCGGGCGGTTGGGTGTCACGCCCCAGCACCTTTCCCGGGCCATCAACGCCAGCGGCAATCAGGGGGCGGCTGTCCGGCAACGGGTGGTGGAGCTGCTGGGCCTGGATATGGAGGACATAGCAACCGCTGACGCGCGTACCAAGCATGCCCCCAGCATGGCCCAGCCTAGCACCGTAGACAATTGGAATACCGGGGGCCAAGTCTAATGGAACTGTTCAACCCCCAAGTGCTGTGGGCGCTGATACACCAGATGCCCGACCGCTCCGGGGTTTCACTGGCCGGGCTGGCTCAGGCCGCTGGCAAGGAATACAAGACCCTATCCCGCGAGATGTTCCCTGACGACGCCGGGGCCAAGTTGGCCCTGGACACCTTCGTCTACATCACCCACCGCGCCCGCGACTTCGCGGCCCTGGACTACATGGAGACGGCCCTGGGGCGGGTGGCCTTTGAGTTGCCCTGCCAAGCCATATCCACGGACGCGCTGCTCCAGCACCTAGCCCGGATGGGCAAGGAGATGGGGGAGGTCATCAGCCAGATTGCCGGCGACCTGGCTGATGGCAAGTTGGACGACCCGGAAGCGGCGCTCAAGGAAATTCACGAGGCGGCCCAGGCCCTGGCGGCCTTGCGGGCAGCCGTGTTGCTGGTGCTCAGGCAAAAGAGAACGGAGAGGCCCCGGGTAGCGCACCCGGTCAATCAATAACCCACACAGGGCTGGGCGGCGGTGGTTCGGATGGGCGTCCGGCCCCCCCCCAAGCCCGGGATAACAAGGTGATCCTGATGCTGGCACAAGCACGAACGGGGGTTCGCCAGGTTGCCCAGGCCGGAAAGGAAAGCATGAACGCACCCGCCACCCGCGTGGGCCAATCCTGGCCCGTGCTGCCCAGCCTGGCCAAGGGCCTGCACAGGGCCTACCTGGTGGAGGCCGGCGAGGTGCCGCCGTGTCCCGATCCCGCCAATGTGGACCCCCTCAAGCCCGGTGCCTGGCGCGGCCAGGTGCCGGTCCTGGCCCCGCTGCCCCTGTCTAACGACAGCTCTAGCGATTTGGGGCGCCAGGCTTTGGCCTGCCTCAAGCGCCTGGGCCTGTGGCTGGTGGTCACCGGGATAGCCCTGGCCTGCTCCATCGTGGACGTGGTGCGTTAGCCATGCCTGAGCTTCAACACCTGGCCTGCATCTGCTGCCCCGCCACGGTCAGCGGGCCGCCGGAAGCCTTGGAGCCCTGGATAGCCCTGGAGGACGCGCCAGGCCGTGGCATCTGCGAGGCCTGCTACACAGCCCTCGCGTTCAGGGCCATCACGCGCTGCATCGTGGATTTCCTGGCCGGCCAAGCGCAGAGGGGCCGCTGATGCCGGTCCTCATCCTCACCGTGCCCGCGCCCTGGGCTTGGGGCCTGGCCCTGGGCCTGCGCACCTGGTGGCGGCACCATGAGCCGGTTCCCGAGGGCCTGATCTACCCGGTGCCGGTGTACCTGGAGCAAGGCAGCCAGGATAAGGCTTTTCGCGGTGCGGTGCGCGCTCTGGATAAGTTGGCCTTGGCGCGGGGCCTGGAGGTCATGGCCAAGTTGGTGCCCTGGTCCCGGTTCGCCTCGCCGGGCCTGGTGGGCCAGGCCGAGCTGGTGCGCGTTGTAGAGCATGGCACCGGGCAATACCGCTCATGGGACTGGCACCTGGCCAACCCCCGCGTCATCGACGATCCCTCCGCAGCCTCGGCAGGGCAGCCCTGTCCCTCCCCCCGGGGCGGGGCCGCCTTGCTGGGGCTTTTTGCTGAGCGACCTTGATGGTCCCGGACCTGACCCAATGGGGCGCGGCCTTGCTGGGCCTGCCGGCCCTGCTCCTGGTGCAGAGCCACCAGCGCGGGCCGCGCCTGTTGGGCAACCTGCTAGGGCTGGCCTCCCAGCCTTTTTGGATTTGGGGCACCTGGCAGAGCGGCCAATGGGGTTGGCTTTTGCTGAGCCTGGCCTATGTGCTGGCCTGGGGCCGGGGGGCCTGGCAGAACAGGAGGACACGGTGAGAGATCGGCGCTTGCCTCTATTGGACGACATAGCCCAGGAAGCCGTGGACGAGGCCTTTGACCTGGCGGTGCACTACCTGGTCACTCCCCCAGAGGACAAAGCCGCCTGTGAGAGGGCCTTCGGCGAGCTGGTGGGCATGCTCTACCGCGCCCGCTACCCCGAAGAATGCACCGACCTTTCCCGTCAGGGCGAGATGTTCAACGCCTTGTTGGAGCGCTACCAGCCCAACAACGAGCCCGCGCAGGACGTGGAAGCATGAGCTGGCCCATCCTTCGCCAACGCCTCCAGGAGGCCCTGGAGCCCGCGGACTTCCAGCTCTGGATTGAGCCCCTGGCCCTGGCCGAGCAAAGCCCGGGCCGCCTGGTGCTGGCCTGCCCCAACGCCGTGCACCTGGCCATGGTGCGCGATGGCCACCTAGCCTTCATCAAGGCCCTGGCCAGCCCCCTGCTGGATATCGCGCTCACCGTGCAGCCCACGAAAACCCCCGCCAGCAGCCTGCCCGATGGCTCCCCCCGCCAGCCCCACCTGCCAGGGCTGGCGGGGAGCATGCCCCGGTTGAACGCCCGCTTTCGCTTTGAGCGCTTCGTGCCAGGCCCCTGCAATCAACTAGCCTGGGCCGCCGCCCAGGCCCTGGCCAGCGGTCAGCGGGTCTACACCAACGTGCTGTTTCTGGTGTCGGGTACCGGCCTGGGCAAGAGCCACTTGGCCCAGGCCGTGGCCCATGAGCTGCTGGCCAGCACCCGGCCCGAGCGCGTGGCCTACCTCACGGCCGAGGACTTCGCCAACCAGATGATCGCGGCCCTACGCAATAAGCGCATGGAGGCCTTCAAGGAGCGCTTCCGCCGGGGCTGTGACGTGCTGCTCCTGGAGGAAGTGCAGTTCCTGGCCGGCAAGGACAAAACCCAGGACGAGCTGAGCTACGCCCTTGATGCCGTCCTGGACGCCGGCAAGCGGGTTATCTTCACCGCTGACCGGCCCCCGGCCCGGATCAAAGGCATCAAGCCCGCCCTGGCCAGCCGCATGGGCGCCGGCCTCACCGCGCCCTTGAGCCCGCCGGACCTGCCCACGCGCGTGGCCATCCTGGAGCGCCTGGCCCAAGACGAGGGCGTGGCCGTGGGCCGCGAGGTCCTAGAGTACCTGGCCGGGGAGCTGGACGGTGACGTGCGCCGCCTGCAAGCCGCCCTGGTGGGGCTCTTGGCCCAGGCCAGCCTAAGCCGCCGCCCACCGGGCCTGGCCCTGGCTGGCGAAGTCTTGGCCGGGCTGGCCCAGGATCTTCGCCGGCTGACGCCAGCGGCCATCCGCGACCTGGTGGCAGCTGTCTACGGCCTGGAGCCCCGCACGCTCACCGGCAAGAGCCGCCGCCAGGCCATCACCCGCCCGCGCAACCTGGCCCTGTACCTCTGCCGGCGGCATACGGCAGCCAGCTATGCCGAGCTGGGCCGGGCCTTCAACCGCGATCATTCCACGGTGATGTATGGCGTGGATCAGGTGGAGCGGGGCCTGGCGGCCCAGCCCAGGCTGGCCCAGGAGCTGGCCTTCCTGGAGCAAAGGCTGGGAGTGTGAGCAACCCATGAAACAGCATTCCCAGTCCAGGAGCCCCCATGCCTGATCAAGTCTCAGGGCTCAAGCCCGCCAGCTACAACCCCCGCAGCATCAGCAAGGCCCAGCTACAGGCCCTGAAAAAGGCCATGGCCGAGTTTGGCGACCTAGGCGGCATCGTGGTCAACAAGCGCACCGGCAACCTGGTGGGCGGTCACCAGCGGGTCAAGCATCTCAAGCCCGAGTGGTTCATCTTCAAGGAGCCCTACGAGGACAAGACCGGCACCGTGGCCCTGGGCCATATCGAGACGCCCTGGGGCCGCTGGGCCTACCGTGAGGTTGACTGGTCACCCGAGAAGGAAATGGCCGCCAACGTGGCCGCCAACCGCCACGGAGGTGAGTTCGAGGACGAGGGCCTGAAAAAGCTCCTGGCCGAGGTGGGCGGGCTGAATTTTGACCTGGCGCTTACCGGCTTCGACCTGGAGGAGATCAACGAGCTGCTGGGCACGGCCCCGGAGCCCGCCGCACCGGCTGCCAAGCCCAAGCAGGCCCAAGGCGTACAGGACCAAGACGACGACTCCCCGCCAGAAGCCCCCCAGCATCAATTCTTGGTGCAGGCCATCCTAACCGCTGATGAGCACCGCCGCTGGTCCCAACTCAAGGGCGGCCGCGCTGACAAGGCCTTCATTGTGGAGCTGATCGCCGATGTCGCTTAGAACCTACGTGGGTGAGCATCTGGTCTCCCCGGTGCCTCTGCACCTGGACCTGGATATGTGCAGCAACGGCTGCTGGTGGTGCTTCGCCAACCTGAACAACCCCCAGCGCCTGGCTGACTACCGGCCCCTCAAGGCCGCCATCAACAGCCATCTGCACCGGCTGCCGCCGGGCCAAAGCCTGGTCAAGCTCTTCCTGCAACAAGGGCACCCCATCCTGGTCAGCAACACCAGCGACCCCTTCGCGGCCAGCACCTGGCCCAAGTTCGAGCCCTTCTGGCACACCTGCCAGGAGGCCGGCATTCCCATCTGCATCCAGACGCGGGGAGGCAAGGCGGCCCTGGCCACCATCGCCAGCGCCCGGCCCACCATGGTCTATGTGAGCCTCACCAGCGACCGCGAAGACCTGCTAAGGCGCAATGAGCCCGGCGCGCCCGGCTTTGGCCAGCGCCTGGAGCTGATCCAGGCCGCCCGCGATGCCGGGCATTTCGTGGTGGTGGGGCTCAATCCCTTCTACCTGCCCTGGTGGCATGATCCGGCGTCCTTGGTGCGCACCCTGGCCGATGGCAGCTTCCGGCATGTCTGGTTTGGCCTCTTGCACCTCAACCGCTTCCAGGTGGCCAATCTCTCCCCCCGCCGTCGGGAGCGCGAGGCCAAGGCCATCGCCTACGCCCGCAAGAGCGACAAGCCCGACCGCCAGGCCTTGCAGGCCGTGCTGGACGAGCTGGACCAGGCGGGCATCAACGTCTTCCTGGGGCACCACTCCCGGCGGGGCGGTTTCTGGGAGCCCTATTTCCGCCTGGGCTATCCCTTTGCCCCCACCCTGGAGGGCTTCCTGGATCACCTGCGCGAAGCCGGCCAGGGCCAGCCCGTGGCCTTTGGCTTTGACTACTTCGAGCGCTGGGCCAACCCGGCCCCAGCCTACCGGGGTAGCGCCTGCAAGGACTACCTCAACGGCATGGGCCGCTCCATCCGTAACACCGGCCAGCCGGCCCAGGCCAAGAGCTTCCGGGAGGTCTACGCCTGGTACTGGCGGGTGCTGGATTTCCCCAGCCCCCTGGAGCATGACGACTTCTACCTGGCCAGCGAGGGGCCGCAAACCATCGTGGCCGATGGCCAGGGGCGCGACGTGATGATCTATGCGCCTGGCCACGGTCCGGGGCTCTCCCTGCCCCTGAGCCTGGCCGGCGTGCAACTTCACTGAGGGGAGGTGATGACAGGCATGGCAGGCCACAACGGCGCTCTGCGTTCCAGCAAGTTCAGCAAGGGCCGCAAGGTAAGCACGGCGGAAAAGAACTGGCACCGCACCAAGAACTGGGGCGGTTAGACATTAACTCCTGGCGGGCGCGAGCCCGCCGGGGAATGGCTGAAAGGTGCCCCTGGTTATGCGCAGAGGGAAGCTAGGCCTTGTGCCGGTCTTGTTTGGGCTCAGACCGTCCCAAGCCCTGGGCTATGAGGGTCAAGGCCATGGTGTTGAGACTGACTCCCTCGGCGCGGGCGCGCGCGGCCAGGGCGGCATGCAGACTCTTGGGAGTGCGCAGGCGGAACTGACCGCTATAGGTCCCACCGCTCAGGGGCGTGGGGTCGGGACGACCGTAGGCCCGGTTGGCCTCTATCCAGGCAAGGAATGCCTCCTTGCCGCTGGCCATTGCTTCCTCGATGGTTTCGCCGTCGCTCATGCAGCCCGGAAGATCGGGGAAGGCAACAAGCCAGCCCCCGCCGTCCTCCTCAGACAGGCGGCGCAACTCGATGGGGTAATCCATCGGATCGGGGAAATTTGCGGCGCTCATCTTGCCCTCCTAGATCAGCAAGTCAAGCATGGCCAAGAACTGCCGGATGTAGGGAGGCTTAACCGGGTTCTTGGCCGGAACCGTGACGTGCTGAATAACCTCGGGATGGGAAAAGATCACATGGGAGCCCCCATGCCGGCGGATATCCAGGCCATAGCGCCCAGCCACCGTTTCCAGGTCTTCAATGCGCCAATCCTTGGGATTGTTGCGCATCTGCTGGAGTATCTTTTCCGCCTTGCTCATGGATTTACGGTATCACATATGGAACCATTGGCAAGCCCAAAAATCACCCCCCCTAGCCAAACCTTGCGGCTGGTTTAGATGGGCTGGGCCAAGGACCATATACCGGGCGGCTGCGAGCGCATTGCCCGCGAGCTGATCCCCGATTGGCAGCCGCCGGGCAAGCGGCCCTGCCGTTGCCCTTTTCCAGGGCATCCCGACCAGCATCCCAGCTTTCAGTATGACCTGGAAGAGGACTCCTACCGCTGTTTCAGCCACCCCAACGAGGCCGAGGCCCAGGGCGACCTGGTGGACCTGTGGGCGCGCCTAACCGGCGTCAGTGACCCCAAGGAGGGCCTCAAGCGCTTCATCGCCCGCTATGCACCGGACCAGGCCGGCCAGGGCAAGAAGCCCGGCCAAGGAGCCAAGAAAGGCCCCAAGCCCGCCGACCAGGGCAAGGCCAAGCAATCGGCCAAGGTGGTGCCCCAAGAGGAACTGGACGCCTTGCCGCCGCTTACAGAGGCATGGCTCAAGCGCCTGGAGAGCAAGCGTGGTTGGTCCCGCGAGTTGATCCAGGCCCTTGACCTGCGTCTCTGGACTCCGCCCAAATGGCTGAAGGATCAGGGCCAGCGCGTGGCCATCCCCATCCGCGACGAGGCCGGCCGCCTGGTCAACATCCGCCTTTACCGCCCCGGCGGCGCGGCCCAGAACAAGGTGCTGAGCTACTGGACCGGAGCCAAGGAGACCAAGGTCTCCTACGGCGAACCGCCGCGGCTGTGGCCCTACGCCCCGCCGGCCGGCATCGCCGGGCCCCTGTGGCTCTGCGAAGGTGAGCCAGACTGCCTGTGCGCCCTGTCCCACGGGCTCAACGCCATCACCGCCACGGGCGGGGCCGGCACCTGGCGCGACGAGTGGGCCGCGCGCTTCCAGGGTCAAGAGGTGATCATCGCCTACGACGCCGACCACAAGGGTCGGCACGGCGCGCACAAGGCCGTCAAGGCCCTGCTGGGCGCGGCCGCCTCGGTGCGGGTCATCTCCTGGCCTGACTTCATGCTGGCCGACGGCGAGCTGCCCGACAACCACGGCCAGGACCTCACCGACTGGTTTGTGACCCACGGCCGCGACCGCGCGGAACTGGAGCGCCTGGCCCAGGCCGCTCCCCTGGTGGAGCCCCCGGAGCCGGGCACCGACCTGGCTGCCCTGCGCGATGCCGGCGACGCCATGGTGCAATGCAAGGCCTGGACCGAGTTTGACCTGAAAACCGCTTATCGGGCCATGCTCCTGGTGCGCGACCTCTTGAGCGAGTACCGCATCGTGGTGGAGGCCGAGACAGGGCTAATCTACATCTGGGAGGGGCGCTACTGGCTACGGGCGGTCAAGGACGAGATCAAGCGGCTGATCGCCCTCAAGATGGGCCTGATAGCCACCAGGGCTCGCATCGAGGAGGCCTGGGAGCTGTTGCGCAACCACGTCACCATGCCCCGTGGGGAGAAGATGGACCTGCGGCCCGAGCTGCTGTGCCTGGCCAACGGCATGCTGGACTTGAACACGGGCCGCCTGCTGGCCCATGATCCCCCCCACCGCTGCACCTATCTCTTCCCCTACGAGTGGCGGCCCCATGACCCGCCGGACTGCCGCTGGTTCAAGCGCACACTGCGGGAGATGCTGGCCGACCCGGAGGTGATCGGGGAGGTGCTGGACTTCATGGGCTACTGCCTGTGGCCCGGCCAGCACTACAAGAAGGCGCTCCTGATGGTAGGCCCCAAGGACTGCGGCAAGAGCCTCCTGCAAGAGGTGATCCGCCAGTTGCTGGGGCCGGACAATTGCAGCGCGGTTAACATGGCCGACCTGGAGGATCAATTCCAGCGCGTGGCCCTGCACCGCAAGAAGGCCAACATCTGCGGGGAGACCAGCGCCAACTTTTTCGCCAGCGAGAACTTCAAGCGCCTGACCGGCGGTGATCCCATCCAGGCCGCCTACAAGGGCGTGGACAGCTTCACCTTCGACACCCCGGCCAAGCTGATCTTCGCGGCCAATGAGTTCCCCAAGGTGCGCGACCAATCCGAGGCCTTCTACGAGCGCATGCTGGCCGTCAACTTCCCCCGCCAGTTCAAGCTGGGCGGGCCGTGGGTAGATCCCCACCGCCTGGAGCGCATCATCCCCCAGGAGCTGCCCGGCATCTTCCACCTGGCCGTGGCCAGGCTCTACCACTTGCGCCGGCGGGGAGCGTTCAGCCAGTGCCAGGCCAGCTATCTGTACCTCAACCAGTACCGCCTGGAGAACGACCATATCAGCCGCTTCGTGATGGAGCGCTGTGATTTGCAAGACTTCGACGGCGGCATACCCGAGGGACCCAAGGCGGCGGTCTACACCGCTTACAAGGGCTGGTGTGAGGACAACGGGCTCAAGAAGCCCAAGGATAGTAGCGCCTTCTGGAAGGCAGTACGCCAACGCCATCCCCAGGTGGAATTCAAGGAACACGGCCCCACGCTGGGCGACGGCTCCCGGCCGCCTTGGGTGGTGGGGCTCTACCTGCGCGAGCTGGGGCAACAGGCAGCTTAATGATTCACGCCAGCCCACATAGCCGCGCCGGCCTTGGCCGCGCCCCCCGCACCCCCCGTGTGGGGTTGGGGGCGCTCTGCCGGGCCGCCGGCTGGCCGCGTGTGTCGGGGTTGTCGGGGTGTGTCAGGGTTGTTCCGGTCTGCCCCGACAGGGTAATGGCCAGCCCCGCCGCGCACTTGCGGCGCTGTGTCGGAGGTGTCGGGGGTAATGGCCACCCTACGCACACACGCGCGCGAATGCATGACTGTTGTGGAGGTAGCCGCGAAAACTGAGCGAGTTGTTTGGCGTTTACCTCCGACACCCCCGACAGGGGAAATAATTACGGGGTCTTATCTATTAATACCACCCCCGACACTACCCCGACACCCCCGACAGGGCCAAGGGAAAGCAAGGGCAAGAGGCACGGGCAGGGTGCGGTGCAGGGCAACCAAAACGGACCACCGGGGCTTGAGGATTGGGAAGAGCTGTACCCCGAGCTATTCGCGCGGCATGGCGGCCCCATCACCTTGGCCGTGGCCCTGGCCGACGCGCCCGCCGTGGTGCAAGAGCTGGTGGCCCTGTCTGAGGCCCATGGCCTGGCGCTCTCCTGGGATGGCCGGGCGGTGATCCTCAAGGAAGCTGACAAGGCCCAGGCGGCCCAGGCCCAGGCGGCGGTGACGCGGTGCGTGGACATCGTGGCGGACCACCAGGAGGAACTGAGGACATGGCTGGCCCCGCTGATCCGCTGAGGCCGGCCCGCCGTGGCCGGCCGGGCCAAGGGCGGCGGGTCCTTCCCGGAGGGGGCCGGGTGCGGTTAACGAAGGCCCCGGCGTTTGGCCACCTTCAACCCAAAAACTGGGATGGAAAAATGGAATCTCCTAGCGTAGTTGCACAGCCTACCCCCCGCCGCCCTGGCGGCAAGGCCTCCCTGCCCACCCCGGCGGCCCTGCTGGCGTGCCTGGGGCCGGCCTGGCTCAGTGAGGCCGCCTGCCTTGCCTGGCTCTTGCAGACCTTGCACCCCGGCGGCCCCCGTTGCCCATGGTGCGGCCAGGGCTTCACCAGCGCGGCCCAGCTTGCTTCCTGGCAGGCCTTGCGCCGGCTCAGGTGCCACCACTGCGGGCGCATGTGCACGGCCCTGACCGCCACGCCCCTGCATAAGACCGGCCTGGCCCCCCGCGATTACGTCTTGCTGTGCCTGCTGTCCCTGGCCGGCCTGGAGCCCCAGGCCATCGCGGACCGCCTGGGCCTGCACCCCGAGACCATCCGCCGCTGGCGCAAGCGCTGGCAGGAGGCCGCCTAGTCCATGACCGAAGCCCAGCCAAGCCTGTTGCAGGCGGGAGCCGAGGCCCTCAAGGGCGCCCAGGAGCTGCAAACCGTCCTGAAAAAGGCGCTCCAGGACCCCGAGAACCCGGCCAAGGCCCAGGCTGTGGAAACGGCCCTGGCCAAGCTGCGGGGCAAGCTGGGCTCCGAGGACTCGCCGCCCCAAGCCACCCCGGCTGGCCTGACCTTCAAAGGCCCCAACGCCGTGGCCGCCCATTTGCGGGAAGAGGGCTGGAAGGTCGGCAAGAGCGCCATCTACAACCACGTCAAGGAGGGCAAGCTACGCCCCCGCGCGGATGGCCTCTTCGACGAAACCGCCGTGCTGCGCTACGCCCAGAAGCACCTCAAGCGCGCCGATGGCAGCGGCTCCGAGAACCTGGAGGCCCTGCAAGCGAAAAAGGTCCGCGCCGAAATCACCCGGGCCGAGGTGCAGGCCGCCAAGATGCAGCTCCAGCAGGACATCCTGGAGGGCAAGTTCATCACCCGCGTGGAACACGAGCGCGACCTGGCCACCCGCGCCCGCCTGCTGAAAAGCGACCTCTTCGCCTGGGGCCGGCTCTATGTGGAAGAGCTGGTCCAGACCGTGAACGGCGACCCGGCCCGCGCGCCAGAGGCCCTGGCCTTTACCGAGCGCCACATAGAGGACTGGCTGAATCGCTACGCCAGCCAAGGCCAAATACAGCTCGCCGCCCCGGAGGCCAAGCCATGAGCTTCCAGGCCCTGGCCCAGCAAGGGGACCTCTTCCCCAGCGTGGAGCTGACCCCCGGGGAGATAGAGGCCTGGCGGCGCAAGGAGCCCCTGACCGTCTCCCAGTGGGCGGAGCGCTATCGGAGGGTCACCGACGGACCCTGGCAAGGGGAGTGGCGAAACGAGCGCACGCCCTACCTGGTGGAGCCCATGGACACCTGGGGCCTGCCGCACCTGCGCGAGGAATGGGTCATCGGCCCCCTGCAAGGCGGCAAGACCACCATCGCCTACAACTGCTGGGCCTACGGCCAGCACTATGACCAGGCCTGGGCGCTGTTTGTCATGGCCGACGAAAAAAGCGCCCACAAGGTGAGCAAGGACCGCCTGCAACCCCTGATCAAAACCTCGCCGGCCCTGAGCCAGCTTTTGACCGGCAGCCCCCTGGACCTGGGCAACAATGAGTTGCGGCTCCAGGCCTCGGTCACCTACATGGCCTGGCCGCGCTCCGAGGCTTCCCTGGCCTCCTTCCCCATCCCCCAGGTCTTCCTGGACGAGGTGGACCTGTGGCCCCAGGCCCGCAAGGACACCATGGAGGCCGTGGAGCTGGCCCGCGCCCGCACCACCGTCTTTCCGTTCACCAGTAAGGTGCTGGGGGTGACCACCTGCACCGTGGAAGAGGCCCTGGGTTGGAAGCACCTGTGCAAGTGCCAGGAGGTGCGGGTCTACATGGCCCGCTGCCCCTTCTGCGCTGAGCTGCAAATCATGCGCCGTGAGCAGCTACGCTGGGATGACTCCCTGACCGACGATCCCGACCGCGTGGAGGCCGAGAACTTGGCCTGGTACGAGTGCGAGCATTGCCAGGCCGGTTGGACCGACCTGGAGAAGCGCCGCGCCGTGCAGGCCGGTTGCTTCCAGCCCCACCGCTGGGACAGCAAGGCCCAGTGGTGGGACCCCGCGCCCCCGGTATCGAGAGCCATCAAGGTGGGCTTCCATTTCAGCGCCTTTTATAGCCCCTTCGTGAGCCTGGGCAAGATCGCCGCCCAGGCCATCAAGGCCCTGAGCGACCCCCAGGCCGAGGTGACGCTGTTCAACAAGATGCTGGCCTTGCCTTATCGCAGTGAGCAGGCCACGCGCTCCGAGGCGGTGATCCTGGCCCTGTGCGACAACCGCCAGCCCGGCCTGGTGCCGGCCGACGCCGTGGCTCTGATAGCCGGCGTGGACGTGCAGCGCGCCGGCTTTTACTTCACCATACGAGCCTGGGCCCCTGGTCCGGAGCGCGAATCATGGCTGGTGCGCGCGGGCTTCGTGGATTCCTGGGCCGCCCTGGAGAAAGCGCTCTTCCAGGACCAATACCTTGACCCCGCCAGCCAGGCCTGCGTGATCGCCTTTGGCTTGGTGGACTCTGGCGACGGCGAGATGACCCGCGAGGTCTACGACTGGTGCCATGTCCATCCGCCCTTTGCCCCCAGCAAGGGCTACGAGGGCATCAAGGCCCAGCCCTATCGCCAAAGCAAGATCGACACCCACCCGGGCCTGCTGCTCTTTGGCGTCAACACCAACTACTACAAGTCCGATCTCCTGGACGGCAAGCTGCGCATCAGCCCCGGCGACGGGGGCGCCTGGCACCTGCACAACAACTGGCCCGACGGCAAGCCACCGAAGGACGAGAAGGCCGCGGGCCTTTTGACCGATTACGCCCGGCAGCTTTGCTCCGAGGAACGCGATGAGCGCGGCCTGTGGCAGAACCCAAGGCGGCGGGCCAACCACTACCTGGACTGCGAGGTCCTGCAACTGGTCTGTGCCGATTACCTGGGCCTGCGCTACATGGCCCCGGAGCCAGAGCCAGAAACAGACCACGAACCCGAGAACCAACCCCTGACAAGGAGTCATAGCAGATGGTAAAGGCGAATTTCTTGAAAGGTATGAAGGAGATAGCGGAGTTCGTGGGCTTTAGCGAAGCCACGGTCCTCAAGCACAAGAGAACCTATCCCGGCATGCCCATCCGCCAAGAAGGTGGCTTTTGGATCGGTGACCCCGAACGCCTGGAGCAATTCTATAAGGACATGGCGTCGGGGAAGACCAAGAAATGGATGAATGATCCTGTTAAAGGTTTTGGTGGCTAACAATTTATAATAATTAAAAAAAGTAGTGGAACTCCATCACCACTGTGGTTTGGCCGTGGGCGGCTCCAGTTGGTTTAATTTGGCCGCATCCTCGCGCATGTTCAGTGATCACTTCTATCCAGCACCTGCCGCACTTTGATCAGCAGCTCTGTCCTCCTGAAAGGTTTGGCCACATAGCCCAAAGCCCCCGACTCTAGCGAAGCCTTCACCTGGCCGTTAGCTGAATACCCACTTGCGATGATCACCCGAGCTTGGGGGTTTATGGCCAGCACTTCTTGGAGGCACCTGTGCCCACCCATCACCGGCATGCCCAGGTCCATCACCACGACATCGATTTCGCGGTCCTGGGCACGGTAGATATCGAGAGCCTCCTCACCGTTGCATGCCGTGATTACTCGGTAGCCCATATCCTTCAATGTGCAGGAGCCTACTTCTCGCAATGACTGCTCATCATCAACCAGTAGGACGGTTTCTGTGCCCCCGGGGAGGGGGTCAAGGAGTGCTGGTGCAACGTTGACAATGCCCCCCTCAGGCTGATGCGCAGGGAGGTAAACCTTGAAGGTAGTGCCCATACCTGGTTCGCTGTAGCAGTTGACTTGGCCACCGTGCCCCTTGACTATACCAAAGACGGTTGAGAGTCCCAGGCCAGTGCCTTTGCCCACGGGCTTGGTGGTGAAGAATGGGTCGAATATCTGCTCCAATACTGTTGGCTCGATACCCTGGCCGTTGTCGGAAAGCATCAGTAGTACATAATTACCAGGGCTAACCTCTAGGTGGGTCCACCTGTAGTCCTTGTCCAGGACAACGTTTTTGGTTTCTATAACCAGTTGTCCACCCTCGGGCATGGCGTCTGCCGCGTTGGTGACCAGGTTCATAATGACCTGCTCCAACTGGGTATGATCGGCGTTGATGAGTTGAAGGCCCGGGTCCAAGCGCGGCTCTATTGCGATCATTTTTGGTAATGAAGGTCTAAGCAGTTCTAGGGTCTCCCTAACTACCGTATTTAGGTTCAATGGCTTGAACTCTGCTTCTTTCCTGCGGCTGAAGGTCAATATCCTTGTAACTAGACTCCGGGCTCTTTCAATTGCCTCCATCACGTTGTCTAGCTCTCTGAGGTTCGGCTGTCCCCGATGAGCTTTTTGTTGGGCTAGCTCGGTGAAGCCTACCAAGACGGCTAGGATGTTGTTGAAGTCATGGGCGATGCCGCCAGCCAGTATGCCAATTGCCTCCATCTTCTGGGCCTGCTGGAGTTGGGCCTGAAGTTGCCTGGTTTGGGTTACGTCGGTGATGTTGACTACCATTCCGGATGGCTGGCCCGACTCGTCAAGCACTGCCGCTGCGCTGATCATAACCTCCAGCAACTTGCCGTCTTTGGTCAGCCGCTTGGTTTCCAGGGTTGCCATCCCCCCCGTCTCATACACCTGGGCAATGACTTCGGTTGAAGCCTCCTGCTGATCCTCCGGCACGAAGGGAATGCGTCGGCCTAGTAGTTCCTCAGGCTGCCAACCAAAGACCCTAACAAAGGCGGGGTTGACAAAAATGGTGTGCCCTTCTTGGTCATAGGCCACCACGGGATTTCCAAGGCTGGCAAGAGTGGCCGCGTGTAAGTGCAGGCTTGCCATCTCCCTGCGCTTTGAGCGTCGAAGGGCCTCGTTAAGCGCGCTGACCAAGACCCCGCTGATGACGAGCAAGAGCCATTGAACTAGGTCGTAATTGTTCGTGATGGAGAATGCATACATTGGAGGGGTGATAAAAAAGCTGATACTGGCAACGGACAAGGCGGTAGAACACAACCCTGGCCCCAGGCCGCCGAAATGAGAGCTAATGATAATGGGAAGGATAAAGAGGACCAACAGGGGACGTTCGTCGAATGCCGCCCCGAAGCCAAGGCGAACCAACAGTGTGGCGAAGGTGATCGCCAAGGCCAGGGCATAGGCAGTCCACCTCGGATATCGGTGACTGCCCCCCCCACCTAACCCGGTCATTTGGGTCGTCCAGGTCTTTGGATCAGTTACAGGCTTAGCGCTTCCCTCCCCCCAGTGGGTGGGCATTAGATTTCGCTCCTTTTTGATTTAGGATTATATGTCCAAGCTAGCATTAGAATTTGGTCCCGAGAAGCGACAAGTGCGAATTAGAAAAACGTACCGTTTTATAGCGCATTTTATG
>JAZDIQ010000027.1:0-21576 GCA_043804825.1 Pseudomonadota bacterium | reverse complement strand
GGTGGCGCCAACGGCGCGGGCCGCCACGCCGGTCGACGCGCTCCCCCAGGCCCAGCCTCGGCCCCCGGCCGCCCCGGCCCCCGGCGGCGCGGCCGCCCCCCGGGCCATGCCCGCGGCTCCCGAGGCCTTCCGCCAGCTTATGGACTACGCCAGCCGGGGCGAGCCGCTTATGGCCGCCACCCTGGGGCGCGGCCAGGCCCGCGAGCAAGAGGGCTGCCTGCTCATAGAGATCAAGGCCAGCGGCCTGGCCGGCTCGGTCTGCACGCCGGAGAACCAGGCCAAGCTCTGCGCCCTGGCCGCCGAGTTGTGGACGGGCGCCCCGCCGGTGGTCCTCAAGGCCGTCAGCGAGGAAGCCTCCCCGCCGCCTGACCGCCAGGCCGAGATCGCGGCGGTCAGCGGCCTGGCCGAGCACCCCACGGTGCTGGAGGCCGTGGAGGTCTTCGAGGCCCAGGTGGTGGCCTTGAACCCCGCGCGGCAGACGGAGTAGCCCCCCACCATGGAAACGCCCGCAACCCCGGCGGAATGGCTCATCCAGCCCATCGGAGTCATCCGCTCGCCCCACGGCCACAAGGACCAGGCCCCCATCCAGGGCGCGTTGACGCCCCAGGCCCAGGGACGGGTGGAGGTTTACAGCCAGTTCCAGGAGGCGCTGCGGGACATCGAGATGTTCTCCCACCTGATCCTGATCTACCTCTTCGACCGGGCCGGGGAGATCAAACTGGTGCGCCCCACCTTCATGGACGAAACGCCCCACGGCATCTTCGCCTCCCGCCATCCTTGCCGGCCCAACGGCCTGGGGCTGACCGTGGTGCGCCTCCTGGGGCGTGAGGGCGGCGTGCTGCGCGTGGGCGGCATCGACGTGCTGGATGGCACGCCCCTGATCGACATCAAGCCCTACATGCCCCAGTTCGACAGCTTTCCCCAGGCCAGCAAGGGCTGGACCGAGGGCAAGCAGGCCGGGGCCAAGCCGCCGGGGCGGGAATAGGCCCCGCCGCCACCGGCTGGTGGCCGCCCGGCGGAGCGGGCTGCTATAATTCGGCGAACAATTTTTCCAACAAGGGAGCGACACATATGATCCCCAAGGGAATGGGCGGCATGGGCAACCTGATGAAGCAGGCCCAGAAGGTCCAGCAGCAGGTGATGAAGATGCAGGAGGAGCTGGCCAACCGCGAGGTCAGCGCCCAGGCCGGCGGCGGCATGGTGGAGGCCTTTGTCAACGGCCGGGGCGAGATTTTGCGCCTGCGCCTGGAGGCCGAGGTGGTGGACCCCAGCGATCCCGAGATGCTGGGTGATCTGATCGTGGCCGCCGTGGGCGAGGCCCAGCGTCGCGCCCAGCAGATGATGCAGGAAGAAATGGGCAAAGTCACCGGCGGGCTCAACATCCCGGGGATGTTCTAGCCAACCATGTATCCCCGGGGGTTGCAGGCCCTGATGGCCGCCCTGTCGCGCCTGCCGGGCATCGGGCCCAAAAGCGCCGAGCGCCTGGCCCTGCACCTGGTGCGCGCCCCGGCCGAGGAGGTGCGCGTCCTGGCCCGGGCCATCGCCCGCATAAAGGACGAGGTGGCCACCTGCTCGCTGTGCTTCAACCTGGCCGAGAGCGATCCCTGCCCCATCTGCGCCGACCCCACCCGCGAGGACGGCCTCTTGGCCGTGGTGGAGACCCCCGCCGATCTCATGGCCCTGGAGGCGGCGGGGAGCTTTAGGGGGCGCTACCACGTGCTGGCCGGGGCCCTGTCACCCCTGGACGGCGTGGGGCCGGAGCACCTGCGCCTAAGGGAGTTGCTGGCCCGGATCAAGGCCCTGCCCGTGCGCGAGGTGATCATCGCCACCAACCCCACCGTGGAGGGCGAGGCCACCGCCGACCTGGTGGCCCGCGCCCTGGAGCCCACGGGGGTGCTGGTCACCCGCCTGGGCTACGGCGTGCCCGTGGGCGGCGATCTCAAATACATGGACGGCCTGACGCTCAGCCGCTCCCTGGCCTCCCGCCGCAAAATCGAGTAATAAAGCAAAAAGGGCGAGGGTAAACCCCGCCCCTACGAAGAAAAGGCCTCTTGCTGCCTTTGGTTTTCGTAGGGGCGGGGTTTATCCCCGCCCGCGCCTTTTGCGGATCACGCCCTCCACGTGAGCCGCCGGCTTACGAGCAGGCCATCACCCCAACCGACCCGTTATCGCCCCGTGGCGGGCACGCCACCTACTCCAGTAGCTCCTTGATGGTCAGCAGCAGCCGCCCCACCGGCCGGGCGTTGGCCAGTTGGTGATTGAAGCACAGGCTCAGGGGCAGCAGGCCGTCCCGGGGCCAGCCGGGCAACAGGGCCATGGAGTGGGCGGGCGTGAAGGTCAGCTCCTCGATGCCCTTGAGGGCCAGCATGGAGATGAGCAGGGGGCCGTTGATGCGCATGTAGCGCCGGGCCCACAGGCCGGACAGGCGCTCCAGGGCATAGGTGGGCAGGGGCCAGGCCTCGCGCAGGCGGTCCCAGGTGGTGGGCGGCGGGGTCTGGCGGCCCTGGCGGATGGCCTGGCGCAGCTCGGGCCAGGACCGGCGGTGGGCATCGCTGATGGTGGCCATGTCGCAACTCAGGTCGGGGTTCTCCATGACCACGCCCACGCGCACCGGCTCGCCGGCCCAGACCAATTGGCCCCAGAAGGTGAAGAAGTTCAGGCGCGGGTGCAGGCTCAAAGCCGCGCTGGCGGCCTGCAGCAGGGCCGGCAGCAGGTGGCGGGGGTCGTCGGCCAGGGCCGCCAGACCGGGGCGCAGGCGGACCTGTGTCTTGACGCAGACCCCCGGGGTCAACTCAAAGCCCCGCCACCACACCCTGCGGGCGTAGTTGCTGAAACCGGGGATCACGGGCAGGGGTCGAAAGGGGGCTTGCTGGGCCATGTCCGGGGTCTATCCGCTAAAGGGTTGGGCTCGCCGAGGACCGCCGGCAATGGTACCGGCCCGCCCCGCCGCGGGCAACGCCCATTGTTCAGCGGCTGAGCCGCCGGCGCCACAGGCGCAAGGAGGTGGGCAGGCGCCGCCAGGCCGAGCGGGTGCGCAGCCAGGTGCCGGCCAGGTCGCCCACCTCGGTGGCCCGGAACAGGCCCCCCTCCAGGCGCAGCAGCACCGTGGAGCCCAGGGCCGGCTGCTGCTCGGGGTCGGTGTGGGCCAGGGTGAGCCAGCCCTGGCCGGTGCGGGCCATGGCCAGGCCCAGGGGGGCCGTGAAGCCCTCGGGCGGGGTGTGCAACAGGGTGGTGGCCAGCACCTTGCCCGTCACCTCGCCCGGCGGCGGCTCGGGCCGGGGCGGGGCCAGGGGGGTGAGCGGCGGGTTGAAGCTGGCCTGCCAGGGGCCGCGCTGGTGCAGGGGCCGGGCCGCCGGCACCAGAATGGTCACCAGGTTGTTGTTGCCCAGGCCGCCGATGGACTGGGTCAGCGCCACCTTGGGCTGCTTGGGCAGGCGGCGGGCCGGGTCCACCTGGCCGGTCAAGAGCCAGTAGGCCTCCACCACCTGGGCCAGGCCCGAGGCCCCCACCGGGTGCCCCCGGGCCTTGAGCCCGCCCGAGGGGTTGATGGGCAGCTCGCCCTCGGGGCCGCTGCGTCCCTCCAGCGCCGCCCGCCAGCCCTGGCCGGGCGCGAAGAAGCCCAGGTCCTCGCTGCCGATCACCTCGAACATAGTGAAGGCGTCGTGCACCTCGGCGAAGTCCACCTCCTGGGGGTTGACCTGGGCCATGGCGTAGGCCTGGGTGGCGGCCTTCTTGGTGGAGTTGAAGCTGGTCAGCCCCTGGCGCCGGGTCACCGCCGCCGAGTCGGTGGCGTGCCCCATGCCGGCCAGGCGCACCGCCCCCCGCCGGCTGCTCAAGACCACCGCCGCCGCGCCGTCGGTGATGGGCGCGCAGTCAAAGAGCCCCAGGGGATCGGCCACCGGGCGGGCGGCGTGGTGCTGCTCCAGGCTGATGGCCTTCTGGAACTGGGCCAGGGGGTTCAAGGCCCCCCGGGCGTGGTTCTTGACCGCCACGGCGCCCAGCACATCCCGCAGTTGGTCCTCCTCCAGGCCGTGGGCGCGGCCATAGGCCCGGGCGATCAGGGCCGCCAGGGCGGGCATGGAGGCCCCGTAGCGCCGCTCGCTGGGGGCGATCACCTCGGCCAGGATGCGGGTGGTGACGCTGGTGGAGAGCCCGGTCATCTTTTCGCCGGCCACCACCAGCACGTTTTCGCGGTAGCCGCTGGCCACGGCGAAAAAGGCGCTCTCCAGGGCGCCGGCCCCGGTGCTGCTGGCCGTCTCCACTCGCGAGCTGGCCGCGCCCCCCAGGCCCAGGCGGTCGGCCAGGGCCACGGCCAGGTTGCCCTCGCCGGTGAACTCCTCGGCGTTCATCACCCCCAGGTACAGGGCGTCCACCTCTTTGAGCCCGGCCTCGGCCAGGGCCCCGGCGGCGGCCTGGGCCAAGAGGTCCAGGAGCTTCAAGCGAGCGCGGCCAAAGGGGGTCAAGGAGGCCCCGGCCAACAACACAGGTCTGGGCATGGTTTCCTCCGAGGTGATGCGGACGCCTGGACGAGGAGATGCCTACCTTCAGCAATACCCCCAGCGGCGCCAGAAGGCAAGGCGGGGCTTTGCCCTTGACCAAGTGCCGGCCAAGCCGCAAACTGTTCCTAATTTTTATCGCGGAGGATAACTAGTGAACATCAGCGCCATCATCGCCGAGGCCCGGGCCATGGCCCAACAGTTCGTGGCCAAGGGGCACGAGAGCGTGCGTCTGCCGGCCTTTGACTACGAGGACTGGCGGCAGATATACCGCCGTCCGGCCCAGGGCTCATCCCTGGACGAGTTCCGCAAGCAGTCCAAGACCAGCTTCTACCTGATGCACTTTTTGCGCGAGATGGGGGTGGAGGTGCTGCCGGTGCCGATCAAGGCCTCGGAGTTCATGCCCTGGGCCGCAAAGACCAGCCACGACCTGACCGACGGCCACGAGCTGGCCCACGCCGTGGGCGAGTACGTCAACGACGAGGCCACGCCGGTGACGGCCTGCCGCCACTCGGACCTCATGGCCGGCCTTTTGCTGGGCCAGGGGCCGGCCCTGGCCACGGTGACCATCTTTGGCGAGAACAACGAGCAGCCCGAGGTGATGAGCGTGGTCATCCACCGCCCCGACGGCCAGGTGCTGGACAGCGCGCAATTCCTGGCCGCCGACCACTCCCCCCAGGAGGCCTGGGACCAGGCCGTGACCTTCCTGGACCGCTACCATCCGGGCCGGGTCTTCCAGGACCACACCGTGCGCTATCCCAATTTCTGCCCGGACTGCAACGCGCTGTTGGTCAACGTGGCTAGTGCCGCCGACATCGAGGCCGCCGCCAAGCAGTGAGGGGATAGTTACGGCCTGCTCGGAGGGAGGCGGGCGGGCGGCTGCAAGCCTAGACGGCTTCGCCGCGACCGGTCATTTTACGTCCGGCGGAACCTGGCGCATCCCAGAAATAGCTGTCATTGCGAGCGTAGCGAAGCAATCCACCCTACTTTATCCGGCTTTCTTGGCCGGCAGCCCACAGGGCAACCAAGTCACAATGTAGGGTGGATTGCCGCGTCGCATCCCTGACGAGGATGCTCCTCGCAATGACATCTAATTGCTAGAATTTGCTCACGCAAAGATCCCGGCCCGCCCGCGGCTCAGCGCCTCTGGGCCAGGATTTCCTCCAGGGCCGCGATGAAGGCCTGCATGGCCTGGTGCTGGCCGATGCTCACCCGTATCCAGTTGGGGAAGCGGAAGCCGGTCATGGAACGGATCATCACGCCCTTGGCCATGAGCTTGCGGTAGGCCAGGGTGTCGCTCATGGGCAGCTTGACCATCACGAAGCAGCCCTCGCCGATGTGGGTGGTGAGCCTCAGGCGCTTCAACTCGCGGGCCAGGTAGGCCTTCTCGGCGCGGATCAGCTCCCGGGTGGCCCGGATGTGGGACTCATCGCCCTCCAGGGCGGCCAGGGCCGCCTCCTGGGCCAGGGTGTTGACCGAGTAGACCACGCAGGTGCGGCGAATCACGTCCACCACCTCCCGTTGGCCCGCCAGATAGCCGATGCGCAGCCCCGCCAGGGCGTACATCTTGGAAAAAGTACGAAACACCACCAGGTTGGGATATTGGGCCAAGAGCTTTATGCCATCGGGGAAATCGGCCCTTTCCACGAACTCCACGTAGGCCTCGTCCACCACCACGATCTGGCGCCCGTCCACGGCCTCCAAAAAGCCCCTGAGCCGGTCCTCGTCCCAGTAGGAGCCGGTGGGGTTGTTGGGGTTGCAGACGAAGAGTATCTTGGTGCGCTCGTCGATGGCCTCCAGCATGCCCTGGTCATCAAAGCCGAAGTCTATTAGCGGCACCAGGCGGGCCTCGAAACCCGAGAATTCGGCCACCCACTCGTAGACCGCGAAGGTCTTGTCGGCGGTGACGATGTTGTCGCCCTCCTGGCAGAAGGCCTTGATCACAAAAGCGATCACCTCGTTGGCCCCGTTGCCCACCAAAAACTGTTCCGGGTCCAGGCCGAATTTCTCCCCCAGGCGCTGGCGCAGATACCAGGCGTCGCCGCTGGGGTAGAGGGAGGCCTTGGGCGGCGGGAAGGCCTCCAGCACCCGGCGCGAGGGCGTGGGCGGCCCCAGGTGGTTCTCGTTGTTGTTGAGCCGGTGCAGGTGGTCCACGCCGTAGAGGCGCATCAGCTCCGGGTCGGGCTTGGAGGGTATGTAGGCCTCGAAGCGCTTGACATAGCCCGGAACCAGGCGCTCCAGGTCCAGGGGGCGGAGGTTTTCCATGGTGGCGCGCTCCCCCGAGGCCTAATACAGCCCCGCGTAGAGCAGGGCCATGACCTGGGTATCCTTGATCAGGGCCTTCAAGCTGGTCCACTCGTTGGGCATGTGGGCGGTGTTCTGGGTGCAGGACCATACCGCCACCGGCAGGCCCCGCTGGCGGAAGAAGGCCGCCACGGTGCCTCCGCCGATGCCGCCGGGATGGGCCTCCACGCCGTGCACCCGGGCGATGGCCCTGGTGAGGGCCAGCACCACCGGGGCGTCGGCCGGGGTGGCCGGCGGGGCTTGCAGACACTGCACCTCGCTGATGGCCACCTGGGCGCCCTCCTGGGCGGCGATGGCCTCGAAGCGCCGCCGGAACTCCTGGCGCACCTGGTCCAGGGGGATGCCGGGCAGCACCCGGCAGTCCACGTAGAAGACGTCGCGGCCGGGGATGGTGTTGATGTTCTCCACGCCTTTTTCCTTGGCCGTGGGCTCCATGGTGCTTATCGGCGGCCGGAACAGGGGGTCCTGCCGGTCAAAGTGCTTGGCCACCTGGCGCACCTCCACCATCATGCGCGCCGCCGCGTAGAGGGCGTTGACCCCCTTGTGGGGCACCGAGCCATGCACTTGGCTGCCGGTCACCTCCACCTTGAGCCAATAGATGGACTTCTCGGCCACCTCGATCAGGCTGGCGTCGGGGCGGCCGGAGTCGGGCACCACGATCAGGTCCCGGGGGGCGAAGGCATCCCCGCGCACCTTGAGCAGATGATCCAGGCCCAGCAGGGAGCCGGTCTCCTCGTCGCTGACCAGGGCCAGCCCGGCGGGACCCGGCGGGGTGAGCCCCAGGTCTTTTAGCGCCTTGATGGCGAAATAGCCGGACAACAGGCCGTGGTGGTTGTCCTCCACGCCCCGGCCGTAGAGCTTGTCGCCCTCCACCCTAAGCGTCCAGGGATCGCTGTCCCACTGGGCCAACTCGCCCACCGGCACCACGTCCAGGTGGGCCAGCACCCACATGGCCGGGCCGTCGCCGCCGGGCAGGCGGGCCAGCAGGTTGGGACGCGCCCCACCCTCCACGCGCTCGTCGGGGGCGTCGGCCCGCTCCACCACCAGCCCCAGGTCGTTCAGCCAGGGTTCGAGCAGGCGGGCCTTGGCCATCTCGCCCTGGCCGCCGTTGGCCGGGCCCAGGGCCGGCACGGCGGTGAGCTTGGCCAGGGCCTCTATCATCTGCGGGCCAAAGCCCTCTATGCGGCTGAGCAGTTCCTCGGCCCTGGACATGGCGACCTCCCTTTGGCCTCAAAAGGCGTTGTTTAACGCCAAACTACCCGCCCCGGCGCCGGGCGTCAAGCCGCATTGACTTACACGCTGGCTCGGTCTAGATTAGGGGCTTCGCACAGCGTCGTTATGGTTGGCCGCTCCGCTGGCTTGCGGACGGCCCCGGTGTCCCCATCAAGCGGGTTCGAGGGGAGCATGCAAGGCGCCAGGGTTGGACTGCCCCCCGAGATAAGACGGTTCTCCGGGCTGTACCGTTTTATCTCCCCGGAGCGCTTCGAGGAGCTGGGCATAGACCACGAGGACGTCCCCCTGGGCACCTTCCCGGCCGAGGACCACCCTCCCTTTTTGCCCGATCGCTTCGGGGGCAACGCCTACGGCCTGGGCCTGTTCGAGCAGACCGTGCTGCCCCAGGAAGAGGCCCACCTGCTGGAAGAGCTGGACCTGGACGACCCCGATCAGGTGGCCGGCCACTACCGCGTGCTCAACGACACCTTCAAGCGCCTGGGCCTCTTGATCCGCTTCAGCCGCCTGGGCCAGGCCTTCTACCTCATCCCCCGCCAGTTCGTGGCCCACTTCCTGGTGGAGGTGCGGGCCAAGGCCGACATCATCACCGACTTCCTCTCCGACCTCTTGACCCGGCGCCTGCGCGAGACCATGCGCGTGGGCCTGGCCGGCGGCGACCACGAACTGCTCTTGCCCGAGCTGCAATCGCGCCTGCCCCACATGGACTTCGTGCTCATCGACTCCCTGCCGGCCCTGACCTCCAGCCTGCGCCCCTTGCAGGCCATGCTGATGGTGGGCGACCCTCGAGCCTTCGCCCTGCGGGAGGCGCGGCGTGGCGGCGGCCCGCCGATCAAGGATCGCCAGTTGCGCGAGGCCTACGGCTTTTTTGTGGCCAGCCGCCTATACGACTTGCTGGAAGAAGACGGCGAGTTGCTGGTCCTGGCCGATCGACCCCTGGGCTCCAGCCGCGAGACGCTCTCGGTGCGCTTCAATGGCCAGGAGGAGTTCAAGCGTTTTCTGCTCTTCAGCCACGTCTACCGCACACGAAGACGCTATCGCTCGGGCGAGGGCCTGGGGCTTAGCGTCAACCGTTTCGACTTCCACGCCTTTCTCACCGGCCTGGGGGTTTACCACGAGACCGTGGAGGGGCTGTTGGGCGGCCGCGGCCTGGCGCGGGTGGACCCCAAGGAGATCGACGCCCTGGATTACCAGGACCTACCCCTGCCCCGGGGCTCGGCCCCCCGGCTCCTGGCGGCCTGGCGGCGCTGGCTGGGGCCTTTCTTCGTCACCAAGGCCCTGCATTCCTCGCTGCCCGAGGCCCAGCGCCTACACTGGTCCGAGCGCTACACCATCAGCGGCGAGTTCCCCGACACCCAGGTGGTCTTCGTGGGGCAAAGGCGCCGCGCAACCGTTAGCCTGGCCCGCCTGGAGAGCCTGGCCGGGCGGCGCAACCTAGCCGGCTGCGACCGGGGCCTGTTGGCCGGCTACAAGGACTCCCTGAGCTACGCCCTGAAGGTGCTGGGCATCCTGGAGCGGGTGCGGGCCGGCACCTTCACGGCCCTGCCGGGCCTGGAGCTTAGTCGTCTGCGCAAGCCTTTCGAGCAGTCCAGCCGCCATCCCCAGACCTCCGAGGTGCTGCGCCTGATGGAGCTGACCCCGCGCCTGGGGCGTCTGGAGATGCGCCTCAACCCCCAGCAGATCATGGGACCCAGCACCCCGGTCATGAACAACCTGGAAAAGCTCTCGCTGTTGGGCCTGGACGAGGGCACCCTGGGCCAGCTCTACCTGATAGTGCTGGGCCACTCCACCATGGCCCGGGTGACCTTCGGCAAGCTGCCCGAGACCACCCTGCGGCCTCTGACCGACCTGTCGCGTTACCAGGACCTGGAAGAGGCCCTAAGCGTCATCCGCCTCTACCGCCTGCTCTCGGTGGCCGAGGCGGCGGCGGCCGCCGAAGGGCAACTGCGACCGGAGCAGGTGGAGGAGCTTTTCAACCTTTACGACAACTCCATCCGCGTGGTCACCGATCCCGACCTGGAGTGGGACGACATCCTGGCCGCCCAGATCAGCCGCATGGGCGGGGTGCAGGCCCAGGCCGCGCGCAAGATGCTCAAGCTCTTCGACCTGTTCGATTTTCTGGAGCTGTGGCGCGACCTGGAGCGGGCCGGCCCCCGCCAAAAGGAGGCCATGGCCGACTTCGACCCGGACAAACTGGCGCGCATCCAGATGGTCATCGACCTGTTGCAGCAGGGGCGCCGCTTCGTGGGACGCTTCTATGCCGGCGACTCCTCGGCCCGGCCCTATTTCTTCCGCGCCCTCTTGGACAGCGAGATGCACGGCACGGGCCGGCTCCTTAGCAGCCTGGGCACGCCGGCGGGCTTCACCCTCTTGTGGATCGGGGTGCACACCAGCGAACGCCGCCTGATCAACTTCAACCGCCTGGTGGAGGTGGAGCGACCGGAGCAGTTGCCCCAGCGCCTGGACAAGCTTAGAAAGGCGCTGTTGGGGCTCACCCCCGACCAGCTCACCCCGGAGTGGCTGGCCCAGTTGCGCGAGACCATGACCCTGCGCGGCGAGGCCTACGTGCACGACTCGGGCATTTACCTCACAGTGGATGACCGCACCGGGGCGCTGACCCCGCGCTTCGTGGACGTCCTGGAGGAACTGGCCAGCCTCAAGCGCGAGCTTAACCTCACCCTGGGCCGGCCATTGCACGAGATACCCGATCACCGCCTGGGGGCCATGGACCGCCGCGCCCACGCCGTGACCCGCTTCGTGCACGCCCTGGCCCCGGAGCCCCGCGCCCCCGAGGCCGACCGCCGCTGGCGCTGGGACGTGCAGGAGGAGCACCGCGGCCTGGAGCGCCAACTGGAGCACTACCTGCTGGAGCAACTTTTTCATCTGTCGGTCTTCGCCCAGAACCTGCGCCGGCTGGTGGAAAACTGCCCCCACATGATGGACCGGGTTTTGCCCCAGCCCACCGCCTCCCCCCAGACCGCCCAGCGCCTGGACGCCGCTGCCAAACTCAGCGCCCTGATCAGCCGCCGCCTGGACGCCTTCCAGGACATGACGCTCAGCCACGAGCTGGCCCGGGCCGAGTTCGGCGCCACCGCCACCGGCATCCTGGGCATCTCGCCCCTGCAATTCCAGATGCTCACCGCCAGCATCGGCCAGCTGTTGGAGAACAACCCCGGCCTGGAACTGCTCCTGATGCTGGCCTTGTTGCTCTACGATCAGGAAGGCCCCACCGGGCGCGGCCGACCCGAGCTGGCCTCGCCGCTCACCCACCGCCTGGAACTGGCGCGCGCCCTGCACCGCGACCTGAGCTTCCTCTTGGAGCATCACGACAGCCTGCGCCAGGTCGTCACCGGCGAGGCCAGCCTTAGCTCCCTGGAGGCCATCCTGCGCCTGGACGACCCGCCCCTGGTGGAGGCCCTGTTCATCCTGGCCGTGATCTGCACGGCGGCCCGCGAGGAGGGTTTCCTCAGCGAGGACATCCTGGAGCGGCTGTTTAACTTGCAGGATACGGTGCGCCGTCTCTCCCACCAGGGCGTCTCGGCCAAGGCCGCCCACCTGGAGGAGATAGAGGGTCACGCCCGTCAGCACCTGGCCTTTCAGCGCTACCTGGAGGTGCAACGCCAGGAGGCCCCGGTGGCCGGCCTGCGCCATCTGCTGGAGACCACCCAACTGCCCCTGGAGGAGCCCGAACGCCAGAACCTGTTGGAGCAGGGCCGCCGCGACGCCGGCCTGGACCGTCTGCTCAAGCTCAGGGGGCTGTACTTCATCGACGCCCTGGACCTGATGATGCTGCGCTCGGGGGTGCCGGTGCCCTTCATCTATCGTCAGAAGGGCCTGCGTTCCTTGGGCATCACCCATTTCGAGCGCGACCTTTACGAGGCCTTGCGGCTCTACCGGGGGCTGTTGTCCCTGCCCGAGGAATACCAGGGCTTCGTGCAGAACTCCCTGGCCGATCCCGGCCGGCCGGTGCGCCTGATCTGCTTCGCCGAGGCCGCCGACCGGCTCACCTACCCCAACCAGATACGGCTCTTGCTCCTGGGGCTCACCGCGGCGGCCAAGCTGGATCTGGGCCTGGGCGGGGCGCTGACGGTCAGCTTCCTGCCCCTGGCCAAGGTGATGGCCACCAAGTTCGAGCTGGTCAACGAGGCCTTCTCGCAGATGAACCCGGCGGTCATCCTCAACCGCCCCCGGGGGGTCAAGGGCCTGGTGGGCGCCCGCCAGGGGCTGACCCTGCAAACCGACCCCCTGGCCCGCCTGGTGAGCATCGACATCGCCGACCTGGCGCGCATCGACCGCCGCATAGAGGCCGTGCGCCGGGCCAGCCAGCCGGCCAAGCTCAAGCGCATCTATCATCAGGAATTGAAAAAGCTGAAGCTGACCACCTACCAGACCCTGGACTATCAGCAGCGTCTGGAGACGGCCTTCAACGAGAACCTGGCCCGCCTGGGCGAGGCCATGATGGAACGGGCGGGCAAGCGCATGGAAAAGGAAAACGACCTGGACCGCCTGGAGGAGTTGTTCCTGGCCGCCTGGGAGGAGGGGCAGGAGCTGCCCTTGAGCCAGGACCGCCAGCAGAGCCTGCGCGATCTGTTCGAGATGCACGTGGAACGCCTGCGCGCCCAGCTATTGGAGGAGACCACCGGCCAGTTGGCCCAGGTGCGCTCCTTCGCACAGCTGGACGAGCTATGGGACCACATGCGCCACCGCCTGGCCAGTCAGCGCCGCCACTTCGGCAAGGACTTCGACCTGCTCCTGGCCGGGCGCTTCGACAGCCGCGCCCAGGAGCTGCGCGGCGGCGCCGCGCCCCAGATGTAGGCCCCGCCGCCACCGCCGAGCATGAGCGCAAAGACGGGCGGGGTTGACCCCGCCCGTCTTTGCGCCGGCCCATCGCTCGGCCAGGCCGTCAGCGGGCCCCGCCGTAGCGCTGGCGGTGCAGAATGTTGGCCAGCGGGCGCTTGGGCACCACCTGGCGGCCCTTGTCGTCGCGCCAGTAGCGTATCACCTCGCGGCCGCTCTGCTCCGGGGCCAGGTCCACGGTGCCGGGCTCCTCGGCCGGCTGGCCCAGGGCCAGCACCGAGTCCACCTCCAGCCCCGCCGGCACGCCCAATATCTCGGCCAGGCGGGGGGCGTTGATGGACTTGATCCAGCAACTGCCCAGGCCGTTATCCACGGCCAGGAGCATGGCGCTCATCAGGGAGGCGCCCAGGTCGTAGGCCGAACCCACGGCGGCCTTGTACTCCGTGCGCACGCAGGCCACCAGGTAGGCCATGGGGCGCTGGCCCGGGCCGGGAGTGCCCACGGGATGGGTGTAGGCCGCCCACTTGAGGCAATCGAAGACCTGCTCGCACAGGGCCGGTTGACTGACCGCCACGTACTCCAGGGGTTGCAGGTTGGCCGCCGAGGGCGCCAGCCGGGCCGCCTCCACCAGGGAGGCGAGAAGCGCCTCGCTCACCGGCTCCTGACTAAAAGCCCGCACCGAGCGCCGCCTGGCTATGGCTTGGTTCACTTCCATGGTCTCGCCTCCTGTTATTGCCGCTTGGCTATCGCCATCCCGCCCAGGCCAGGGCCACGGCCCCGGCCAGCCAAAAATTGAGGTCCACCAGCCCCTCGCTGGCCGCGCCCGGCATCATCAGCCCGCGCATGATGATGATCTGCATGCCCCCCAGGCCGGCCACGGGCAGGATCAAGGCCCAGGCCAGGCCCGAGGGCAGTCCCCAAAGAGGGGCCAGGGCCAGCAACAGGGCCAGACCCAGGATCAGGGACATCAGCAACCGCCTGGTCTTGGACTCGCCCAGCACGATGGGGATGGTCTCCTTGCCCACGATCAGATCGCCTTGCACGTCGAGGATATCGAAGAAGGCGCAGCGCACGAAGACCATGACCATGGCGTAGATGAAGGCCAGGCCGGCCGGCCCCGGGCTGGCGTCGCCGGCGGCCACCGCCGGCAGCACCGCCACGATCACCGCCCAGGCCAGGGCGGCGCTGATGGTCTTGGAGCCGGGGATGTCCTTGAGGCTCTGGATGCCGATGCGCCGCTCCAGCCCGGCCGGGATCACCGGCACCGAGTACAACAGGCCCAGGACGCTCATCACCAGCACCAGCCAGAAGGGCAGGCTGCCCAACATGGCGCACAAGAACAGGGCCGCCGCCGCCGAGGCCACGCCCGAGCCGATGAGAAAGACCTGGTGCTTGGCCAAAAACTGGGCCCGGTCGGGCTCGTTGTACTGGCCGGCCTCCTTGTCCAAAAAGTGATTGAGGATGTGCATGGCGTAGATATAGAAGAAGGCCACGCCCACCAGGATCGGCCGGGGCCGGTGCCCCTGCAGGAGGCTGCTGGCCACGGTCATGCCCGCCGCCCCGCCGGCCACCACCACCTGGCTGCGCACCAGAAAGCGGTAGACCCGGCTGAGCCAGAAGGGCAGCGGCGCCTGGCCCTGGGAGCGAATGGACCCCAGCTCGCGCACCACCTGCTTGATCATCCAGTTGGGGGTGGACGCCCCGGCGGTGACGCCCACCGAGCCCAGGCGGGCCAGGGCCGCCCGGTCCAGGTCGGCCTCGGTCTCCACCAGAAACACCGGCTTGCCGCCCTGGGCCGCCAACTGGGCCAGACGCTTGGTGTTGCCGCTTTGCTTGCCGCCCACCACCACCACGCCGTCCACCTCCGCGGCCAGGCGCAGCACCTCGTCCTGGCGGCTGTGGGTGGCCTCGCAGATGGTGTCGTGCACCTCCACCTGACCGAAGCGCCGCTCCAGTTCCGCGATGACCCGGCTGAAGGTGTCCTGGCTCTGGGTGGTCTGGGCCACGGCCACCACCTGGGTCAGGGCAGGCAGGCCGGCCACCTCCTCGGGTCCGCTGACCACCCAGCCGCGCCCCTCGGCGTGGGCCTTGAGCCCCACCACCTCGGGATGATCGGCGTCGCCCACGATCACCACCCAGGCGCCCCGCTTGGCCGCCTGGCGGATGATGGCCTGCACCCGGATCACCCGGGGGCAGGTGCCATCCTTGACCTGGTTGAAGCCGGCGGCTTGCAGGCTCTGCTTGTCCTCGGGCGGCACCCCGTGGGCGCGGATGATGGCCGTGCCGCCTTGGCGCGACCCCGGCGGCGGGATATGGTCCAGCACCCGGATGCCCTTGCCGGCCAAGAGCTCCAGAACCTGGGGGTTGTGAATCAGGGGGCCGTAGGTGTGGATGTCGCCGGGCTGGTCGTGGGCCGTGGTCAAGGCCAACTCGATGGCCCGGCGCACGCCCATGCAAAAGCCGGCGGTGCGAGCCAGGCGCACCTTCATGCCGCCCGCTCCAGCCCGTCGAAGAACTCCCCGGCCAGGCGCATCAACTGCCCCAGGTCGCGCACCGGCCCGGCCTCGCGGCGAAACTCCGTGGCCCCGGGCAGGCCCTTGGCGTACCACATCATGAACTGACGCATGAAGTGCACCGCCCCGCCCTCGCCCTGCAGGCGCCTGGCCGGTTCGGCGTGCTCCCACAGGGCGGCGCGGCGCTCAGACAGGCTCACGGGGGTGGGCGCGCGCCCGGCCAAAAGGTCGGCGGCGCGGCTGAATATCCAGGGATCGCCCATGGCCGCCCGGCCGATCATCACCGCGTCACAGCCGGTGGCCGCCAGCATGGCCAGGGCGCCCTCGGCCGAGCGCACGTCGCCGTTGCCGATCACCGGCAGCGGGCACCAGGATTTCAGCCGCGCGATGGCCGACCAGTCGGCCCGGCCGCTGAAGCCCTGCACCACCGTGCGGGCGTGCAGGCACACGGCCTTGGCCCCGGCGGCGATGAGCCCCGGCAGAACCTCCTCCAGGGTCTCGCTCTTATAGCCCAGGCGCAGTTTGACCGTCACCGGCTGGGGGCAGTTCTCCACCACCGCGCGCAGTATCTCGGCGGCCTTGGCCGGCTCGTCCAAGAGGGCCGAGCCAGCCCCCTGGCGGCGGACCTTCCTGGCCGGGCAGCCCATGTTGATGTCCACCAGGTCCACGTCCATGGCCGCCACCCGGCGGGCGGCCCCGGCCATGGCCTCGGGTTCCTGGCCGAAAAGCTGCAAGGCCACCGGCCGCTCCTCGGGCAGCACCCGGGCCATGCGCACCGTCTGGGGCTGGCGGCGCAGGAGCGCCACGGCCGACACCATCTCGGTGTAGACCAGGCCGGCCCCGGCGCGCGCGGCCAAAAGTCTGAAGGGCGGGGAGGAAACCCCGGCCATGGGCGCGGCCAGGAAGGGAGATTTGATGGTGATGCCTGCCAGTTGCATGGCGCCAAGTCTACCCCAGGCCTTGGAGGCTGTAAACCGGGCCCGGCTCACCCGCCCTCTTGACAAGCCCGAGCGCCTGACCCATGCTACATCCTAGCCTGTGCAGCATGGTTTTCACCCCTGGGAGAGCCTCTTGAGCGGCCCCGTCCCACATGATCAGGCCGTTTTCGGCCCCGTGCCCAGCCGACGTCTGGGCTTGAGCCTGGGAGTGGACCTCCTGTGGCCCAAGACCTGCACCCTGGACTGCCTGTACTGCGAGCTGGGCCCCACCGGCAACCGGATTACCCAGCGCGGCCGCTTCCGCGACGCTTCCGCGGTGCTGGCCGAGGTGAAAGGCCGCCTGGCCGAGTTGGCCGAGCCCCCCGACTTCATCACCCTGGCCGGCTCCGGCGAGCCCACCCTGCACCTGGACCTGGGCCTGGTGCTGGGAGGCCTGCGCGAGATGAGCCCCGCCCGCCTGGCGGTGCTGACCAACGCCACCCTGGTGGCGGACGCCCGGGTACGCCAGGAACTGTGCCTGGCCGACGTCCTGGTGCCCAGCCTGGACGCGGTGAGCCCCCAGGTCTTCCGCCGGGTCAACCGCCCGGCTCCGGGTCTGGACCCCGCCGCCATGATAGAAGGTCTGATCGCCCTCAGGCGCCAATTCAGGGGCCAGATGTGGCTGGAGATGCTTTTGGTGGCCGGCCTCAACGACACGCCCCGGGAGCTGGCGGCCCTGATGAACGCGGCGCGGAAAATAGCCCCCGACAAGGTGCAGCTGAACACCGTGGTGCGTCCGCCGGCCGTGGCCGGCACCCGGGCCGTGGAGCACGCCCGGCTACTGGAGATCGCCCAAGGCTTCCCGGTGCCCGTCGAGGTGATCGCCACGCCCCGAGGCCAGGCCCTGGGCGACCGCGGCGCCCTGGCCGAGCAGGTGGTGGAGATGACCCGGCGTCGGCCCTGCACCCGGGCCGACATCGAGGCCATGAGCGCCCTGGGTCCCCGGGGCACCCAGGCCCTTCTGGACGAGCTTTTGAGCCAGGGGCGCCTGCGCCAGGAGCCCTTTGGTGAACAGATATTTTACCGGGGCATCTGAGGGGGGCACTCCCCTTCGGCTCCCTAGGCCTTGAACACTTATTAGGTGGTTGCCAAATGGCCGACAGCCTCCAGATCGATGGCAAAACGTCCGCCCCCCAAGGCCTGTATCTGGGCCTGGACGTGGGCTCGGTGAGTATCGACACCGCGGTGCTGGACGCCGCGGGCAAGCTCTTGTGGGCCGACTACACCCGCAGCAAGGGACGGCCCCTGGTGGCCGTGGCCCAGGTGCTGCGCCAGGTCTTCGAACGATACCCCCGCGAAAATTTCGCGGCCCTGGCCATGACCGGCGCCGGGGCGGGGGCCTTGCGCCAACTGCTGGGCGGCGCGGTGATCAACGAGATCATCGCCCTGGCCCGGGGCGTGGGCAGCCGCCACCCCGAGACCCGCTCCATCATCGACATGGGCGGCGAGGACGCCAAGCAGATCCTGGACAGCCCCGACGGGCACGGCGGCCTGAAGATCGACGACTTCGCCATGAACACCATGTGCGCCGCCGGCACTGGCTCGTTCCTGGACCAGCAGTCCCACCGCCTGCAACTGACCATCGAGCAGTTCAGCCAGGTGGCGCTGAAAAGCAAGAACCCGCCGCGCCTGGCCGGACGCTGCTCGGTCTTCGCCAAAAGCGACATGATCCACCTGCAACAGGAGGCCACGCCGGATTATGACATCGTGGCCGGCCTGTGCTTCGCCATGGCCCGCAACCTGAAATCCAACATCGCCAAGGGCAAGACCGTCATCCCGCCGGTGTGCTTCACCGGCGGCGTGGCCGCCAACCAGGGGGTGCGGCGGGCCTTGATCGACATCATGAAGCTGGGGCCCAAGGAGCTGATCGTGCCCGAGCACTTCGGCTGCATGGGCGCCCTCGGCGCGGCGCTCACCGCCCGGGACCAGGGGCTCAAGGCGCCCATCAACGAGCTGACCGCCCTGGAAAGCCAGGCCGCCGACAGCGGCCGCGACACCCAGCGCCTGGCCCGCCTGACCTGGGGCGGCCATCACCGCGACGACTTGCAGGACATCGATCTGCCCCAGCAAGGCCCCCTCAAGGGTTACCTGGGCGTGGACGTGGGCAGCATCTCCACCAACGTGGTGGTCATCGACGAGGATTTCCAGGTCCTCTCCCGCCAGTACCTGCCCACCGCCGGCCGGCCTCTGGACGCGGTCAAGGAGGGCCTCAGGCTGGTGGGCCAGGAGATCGGCGATCGGCTCACCATCCTGGGGGCCGGCACCACCGGCAGCGGCAGGTACCTGACCGCCGACTTCATCGGCGCCGACATCGTGCGCAACGAGATCACCGCCCAGGCCACCGCCGCGGCGGCCATCGACCCCGAGGTGGACACCATCTTCGAGATCGGCGGCCAGGACTCCAAGTTCATCTCGCTGAAAAACGGCGCCATCGTGGACTTCATGATGAACAAGGTCTGCGCCGCCGGCACCGGCTCCTTCCTGGAGGAGCAGGCCGAGAAGCTGGGCATCCAGATCAAGGAGGAGTTCGGCAGCCGCGCCCTGGCCGCCCCCCAGCCGGTGCGCCTGGGCGAGCGTTGCACGGTCTTCATGGAATCAGACCTGGTGAGCCACCAAGCCGCCGGCGAGGGGCTCGACGACCTGGTGGCGGGGCTGTCCTACTCCATCGTCTACAACTACCTCAACAAGGTGGTGGAAGACCGGCCGGTGGGAAGCAAGATTTTCTATCAGGGCGCCACCGCCGCCAACCGGGGCATCGTCTCCGCCTTCGAGGCCGTGCTGGGCCGCTCCATCACCGTGCCGCCCCACCACGACGTCACCGGCGCCATCGGCGCGGCCATCCTGGCCGCCCGCGAGCGCACCTGGCAAAAGAGCCGCTTCAAGGGCTTCGCGCTCTCGGAGACCGGCTACCAGATTCGCACTTTCGAGTGCAAGGGCTGCGCAAACGCCTGCGCCATCCGCCAAGTCAAGGTGGAGGGCGAGAAGACGCCCTTGTTCTACGGCAGCCGCTGCGAAAAATACGACGTGGACAAGAAGGCCCTGGCCCAGGGCCAGGGCCTGCCCGATCTGTTTGCCGAGCGCGAGGCCATGCTCCTGGACTACCTGCGCCCCGTGCCCGCCGAGCGCCGGCGGGGGGTGGTCGGCATCCCGCGCACCATGTTCTTCCGCGAGATGTTGCCCTTCTTCAGCGCCTTCTGTCAGCGCCTGGGCTTCGAGGTCATCGTCAGCGGCCCCACCACCAAACGCGTCATCCACCGAGGCGTGGAGGCGGTGGTCAACGAGCCCTGCTTCCCGCTGAAGGTGGCCCACGGCCACCTGGCCGAGCTGATGGACATGGGCGTCAAGCGCATCCTCTTGCCGGCCCTGGTCAACCTGTCCGCGCCCGGTCACGAGCTGGGCTACGGCCAGGTCTGCCCCTACTCCCAGACCCTGTGCTACACCGCCCCGGCGGCCCTGGACTTCGCCGCCGCCGGCGTGGAGCTGATCAGCCCGCCCATCCACATGGGCTACGGCGGGCGCATCATGCGCCAGGACCTGCGCCTCTTGAGCGAGATGCTGGGCGGGCGCGGCTGGGACCTGCAACCGGCCATCGAGGCGGGGCTAAAGGCCCAGGCCGATTTCAACCAGCGCTGCCTGCAACGCGGCCGCGAGGTGCTGGCCCAGATGGGTCCCGATGACCTGGCCATGGTGGTCATCAGCCGGCCCTACAATGGCGCCGATCCGGGCATCAACCTGGGCCTGCCCCAAAAGGTGAGCCAACTGGGGGTGCGCGCCATACCCATGGACTTTCTGGACCTGGACAGCCAGATCAAAAGGCCCGAGCTGGCCGAGATGTACTGGCGCTACGGCCAGAAAATACTGGCCGCCGCGGCCATCGTGCGCGCCGACCCCCGGCTGCACGCCGTGTACATCAGCAACTTCGGCTGCGGCCCCGACAGCTTCATCGAGCACTTCTTCAACCAGGCCATGGAGGGCAAGCCTTACCTGCAGATCGAGATCGACGAGCACTCGGCCGACGTGGGGGCCATCACCCGCCTGGAGGCCTTCCTGGACTCGCTGAAGAACGTGACTCCCCAGGCCCCGCCGGCCCGCGCCGCCCGGCGGCGCAGCGTGCAGGTCAAGGGTCGCACCATCTATGTGCCGCCCATGACCGACCACTCCCAGGCCGTGGCCGCGGCCTTCAGGGCCTGCGGGGTACAGGCCCACGTACTGCCCGAGTCCGACGCCCGCACCCTGGAGCTAGGCCGGCGCCACACCTCGGGCAAGGAGTGCTACCCCTGCGCGCTGACCACCGGCGACATGCTCAAGCTACTCATGGACGGCGGCGTGGAGCCCAGCCAGGTGGCCTTCTTCATGCCCGGCGGCACCGGCCCCTGCCGCTTCGGCCAGTACCACCGCTACCACCGCCTGGTGCTGGACGAGCTGGGCTACCGGGACACGCCCATCTACGCCCCCGACCAAAGCGAGGTGCTCTACGAGGAGCTGAACATGGTGGGCGGGGGCAATTTCACGCGCCTGGCCTGGCAGGGGCTGGTGGCCATCGACCTATTGCAAAAGGCCCTGCACGAGACTAGGCCCTACGAATCCCGGGCCGGCGGCACCGACACCCTGTACCAGCGTTATCTGCAAGCGGTGGCCCGGGTCATCGAGGAGCGCGGCGACCTGGTGGAGGTGATGCGCCAGGCCCGACGGGATTTCGCGGGGCTATCGCGCACGGGGCAAAACCACCGCCCCCTGGTGGGCATCGTGGGCGAGATATATACCCGAGCCAACCGCTTCGCCAACGAGAACGTGGTGCGGGTCATCGAGGAGCTGGGCGGCCAGGCCTGGATGCCCTCCATCGCCGAATGGGTGCTCTACACCAACTTCTGCTCCACCGAGCGGGCCAAGGTGATGGGGCGCTTCAAGAGCCTTCTGGGCACCATCCTGGAAAACCACTTCCAGCACAAGGACGAGCACAACCTGAGCCATCCCTGGCGGGGGCTCCTTAGCTCACTGCACGAACCGCCCATCCCCGAGGTGCTCAAAATGGCCCACCCCTACCTGCACCCCACCTACGAGGGCGAGGCCATCTTAAGCATGGGCAAGAGCCGCGACATGTTCCGGCGCGGGGCCAGCGGGGTGGTCAACGTCATCCCCTTCACCTGCATGCCCGGCACCATCGTCAACGCCCTGATGAAGCGCTTCCGCGAGGACCACGGCAACCTGCCCTTTTTGCCCATGGCCATGGACGGCCAGGAGCAGTCGGGCAGCCGCATC
>JAZDIQ010000026.1:0-38420 GCA_043804825.1 Pseudomonadota bacterium | reverse complement strand
GTGATTACGCCTAATGCAGATCAGAGCTGAAGAGATCAGTCAGGTCATCCGGGAGCAGATCAAGGACTACGACAAAAAGGTCGAGGTCTCTGAGACCGGTACCGTGCTCTCGGTAGGTGACGGCATCGCCCGCATCCACGGTGTGGAAAAGGCCATGGCCGGCGAGCTGCTGGAGTTCCCCCACGGCATCCTGGGCATGGTGCTCAACCTTGAAGAGGACAACGTGGGTGTGGCCATCATGGGCGAGTGCGAGCACATCAAGGAGGGCGACACGGTCAAGCGTACCGGTCGCATCGCCGAGGTGCCCGTGGGCGACGCCGTTATCGGCCGCGTGGTCGATGGCGTCGGCAATCCGCTGGATGGCAAGGGACCCATTAACACTAAAGAGTTCCGCCGCATCGAGATGGTGGCGCCCGGCGTTGTCATGCGCAAGTCGGTGCACGAGCCCATGTACACGGGTTTGAAGGCCATCGACGCCATGACCCCCGTGGGCCGCGGCCAGCGCGAGTTGGTGATCGGCGACCGCCAGATCGGCAAGACCGCCGTTTTGGTCGACGCCATCATCAACCAGAAGGGCCAGGACGTCTACTGCATCTACGTCGCCATTGGCCAGAAGAAGTCCACGGTGGCCCAGGTCATCGACATCCTGACTCGCCACGGCGCCATGGAATACACCTGCGTGGTGGCGGCCTGCGCCTCAGACCCCGCCACCCTGCAGTTCGTGGCGCCCTACGCCGGCACGGCCATTGGCGAGTACTACCGCGACAGCGGTCGTCACGCCCTGATCTGCTACGACGACCTGTCCAAGCAGGCCGTGGCCTACCGCCAAATTTCCTTGCTCCTGCGCCGTCCCCCGGGCCGCGAGGCCTTCCCCGGCGACATCTTCTACAACCACTCCCGCCTGCTGGAGCGCTCGGCCAAGCTCAGCGACGACCTGGGCGCCGGCTCGCTGACGGCCCTGCCGATCATCGAGACCCAGGCCGGCGACGTGTCGGCCTACATCCCCACCAACGTGATCAGCATCACCGACGGCCAGATCTACCTGGAGCCCAGTCTGTTCTTCTCGGGCGTGCGTCCGGCCATCAACGTCGGTCTGTCGGTCAGCCGCGTGGGTGGCGCCGCCCAGGTCAAGGCCATGAAGCAGGTGGCCGGCACCATGCGCCTGGACATGGCCCAGTTCCGCGAGCTGGAGGCCTTCGCCCAGTTCGGCTCCGACCTTGACAAGGGCACCCAGCAGCAGCTCAACCGCGGCATCCGCCTGGTGGAGGTGCTCAAGCAGCCCCAGTACCAGCCGCTGAACATGGCCAAGCAGGTGACCATCCTCTACGCCGGCACCCGCGGCTTCCTGGACAAGTATCCGGTCGCCTCCCTGGCCGCCTACGAGAAGCAGCTCTTCGAGTTCGTGGAGTCCAAGCACCCCGACGTGTTCGCCGACCTGGAGTCCAAAAAGGCCATCGACGACGACCTGGACGCCAAACTGAAGAAGGTCCTGGGCGAGTTCGACGGCGTGTTCCAGGCCTAGCCTGAGAGAAGGTTGCCATGGCTTCACTGCGCGACATACAAACCAAGATCGCCGGCGTAAAAAAGACTCGGCAGATCACCAGGGCCATGAACATGGTCTCGGCGGCCAAGCTGCGTGGGGTGCAAGATAAGACCGAGCGTTTCCGCCCCTACGCCGCCAAATTCGCCGAGGTCCTGGGTTCCCTGAGCCAGGGCGTGGATCCTGGCATCCACCCCATGCTGGCCCAGCCCGACAAGGTGGAGAGGGTGGCCCTACTCCTCTTCACCGCCGACCGCGGGCTGTGCGGCTCCTTCAACATGAACCTGATCAACGCCGGCCTGCGCTTCATCAAGGAGCAGCAGGCGGCCGGCAAGCAGGTGCAGTTATATCTGGTGGGGCGCAAGTCGCGGGACTTCTTCAAGCGCCGGCCCGAGATCGACGTCAAGGAAGCTCTCACCGGCGTGATGAACGTGGTGGACTTCGACCTGGCGGTGCAGGTGGCCCGCATGGGCCTGAACGCCTTCCTGGCCGGCGAGGTGCAGGAGGTCTACTACCTGTACTCCAACTTCCGCTCCATGGCGCGCCTGGTTCCCACCGTGTCCAAGCTGCTGCCCATCGCCCCCGAGGCGGTGGCCGGCGAGGCGGTCAAGACCGGCGGACAGGAGTACATGACCGAGCCCTCGGCGGAGCAGATCTTGGTGGACCTGCTGCCCCGCTACGTCAACGTGCGCATCTACTCCGGTCTGCTGGAGACCGCCACCAGTGAGCAGGCGGCGCGCATGTCGGCCATGGACAACGCCACCCGCAACTGCAAGGACATGATCGAGAACCTGACCCTGCTTTACAACAAGGCTCGCCAGGCCACCATCACCACCGAGCTGATGGATATCGTCGGCGGTGCCGAGGCCCTCAAGGGTTAGTTACCGTTAAGCAAACCGCTTCTTCTTAGGAGGCTTGTTCACTATGAACACCGGCAAAATAACCCAGGTCATCGGACCCGTGGTGGACGTCGAATTCGCCGAAGGCAAACTGCCGCCCATCCTCACGGCTTTGTTCGTCAGCAACAAGGGCATCAACGACAACGAGGACAACCTGGTCCTCGAGGTGGCCCAGCACCTAGGCGACAACGTGGTGCGCACCATCGCCATGGACGTCACCGACGGCCTGCAGCGTGGTCTGCCCGCCAAGGATTCCGGCAAGCCCATCCAGATGCCCGTGGGCGACGACATCCTGGGCCGCGTGATCAACGTGGTGGGTCGTCCCGTGGACGGCCTGGGTCCGGTCAACTCCAAGCATTACTTCCCCATCCACCGCCCCGCCCCCAGCCTGGTCGAGCAGGACACCTCGGTGAAGGTGTTGGAAACCGGCGTCAAGGTCATCGACCTGCTGGTTCCCTTCCCCCGCGGCGGCAAGATGGGCATGTTTGGCGGCGCCGGCGTGGGCAAGACCGTCGTCATGATGGAGATGATCCACAACATCGCCATGCAGCACGGCGGTATCTCGGTCTTCGCCGGCGTGGGCGAGCGTACCCGCGAGGGCAACGACCTCTACCGCGAGATGCGCGAGTCCGGCGTTATCAGCAAGGCCGCCCTGGTCTACGGCCAGATGACCGAGCCTCCCGGCGCCCGCGCCCGCGTGGCCCTGTCGGCCCTGGCCGCCGCCGAGTACTTCCGCGATGAGCAGGGCCAGGACGTGCTCTTGTTCGTCGACAACATCTTCCGTTTCACCCAGGCCGGCTCCGAGGTCTCGGCCCTCCTGGGCCGCATGCCTTCCGCCGTGGGTTATCAGCCCACCCTGGGTACCGACCTTGGCGAGCTTCAGGAGCGCATCACCTCCACCACCAAGGGTTCCATCACCTCGGTGCAGTGCGTGTACGTGCCCGCCGACGACCTTACCGACCCCGCGCCGGCCACCACCTTCGCCCACTTGGACGGCACCGTGGTGCTCTCCCGTCCCATCGCCGAGCTGGGCATCTACCCCGCCGTGGACCCGCTGGACTCCACCAGCCGCATCCTCGACCCCAACTACCTGGGCGAGGAGCACTACCTGACCTCCCGGCGCGTGCAGATGATCCTTCAAAAGTACAAGGACCTGCAGGACATCATCGCCATCCTGGGCATGGACGAGCTCTCCGACGAGGACAAGCTCACCGTGGGCCGGGCGCGGCGCGTGCAGCGCTTCCTGTCTCAGCCCTTCCACGTGGCCGAGACCTTCACCGGCATCAAGGGCGCCTACGTCAAGGTCGAGGAGACCGTGCGCGCCTTCCGGGAGATCGTGGAAGGCAAGCACGACGACCTGCCCGAGCAGGCCTTCTACATGGTGGGTGCCATCGAGGAGGCGGCCGAGAAGGCCGCCAAGATGGCAGCCGCCTAGCAATGCCGTAAAGGGGAGGCCGGGATCAACCCCGGCCTCCCCCGCCCCACAAGGGCCACCAGGCCAGTCAAAGGCCGGGCCGCCAAGCCAAGCAACCGTAGGGGGTTCATAGCCCATGGCTAATAAAATCCTGTTGGAAGTCGTCACCCCGGATAGGCTCCTTTTGAGCAAGGAGGTGGAGGTGGTGGTGGCCACCAGCGTGGAGGGCGAGTTCGCCGTCCTCTATGGCCACGTGCCCTTCCTGGCCTCCCTGGCCGTCGGCGAGCTCAAGCTCAAAGACGGCAACAACACCGATTACGCCGCCATCTCCGGAGGTTTCGCCGAGGTGACCGGCACCAAGGTCACAGTGTTGGCCGAGGCCGCCGAGCTGGCGCGGGAAATCGATGTGGACCGAGCCCGCAAGGCTCGCGAGCGCGCCGAGCAGCGCCTGGCCAAGAGCACCTCCGAGCAGCTCAACTACGCCCGCGCCGAGGCAGCCCTCAAGCGCGCCATCCTGCGCATGAAGATCGCCGAGCGCACCAAGGCCATCTAGCCGCCAGCCGGCTTCGCATAAATCACGACGGGCGCCTCCGCGAGGGGGCGCCCGTTGTAATGTGACAGGGTTGAACGCATAAAAGTGGCAAATGGTATTCGCTTGGATGAGACACAATCCTCTCTAAAATAAATCACTAAGAGAGGTGTCATTGCGAGCGTAGCGAAGCAATCCACCCTACTTTCCCTGCTATTTGGGTTAGCCAAAAACTAAAACAGGGTGGATTGCCGCGTCGCACCCCAAGCGGGGTGCTCCTCGCAATGACATGTTTCCTTGAGGCCAGGAAAATAACGCGCCAAACCGGTCTTGCCTTTGCAGTGGGCTGCCACTAACATACGCAACAATTCCCACTTCACCCTACTGGAGGACCCCGCCTTGCTAGCCGTAGTCATCCTTGCCGCGGGCAAGGGCACCCGCATGAAGTCCGACCTGCCCAAGGTGCTGCACAGCCTGGGCGGGCAGCCGCTCTTGGCCTACACCCTGAACCTGGCCCAAGGCCTCAACGCCGGCCGGGTGGTGGTGGTGGTGGGGCACCAGGCCCAGCGGGTGAAAGACGCCTTTGCCGACCGCCCGGCCCTGCGCTTCGTCATCCAGGAACCCCAACTGGGCACCGGCCATGCCGTGATGGCCGCCGCGCCCGAGCTGACCGACTGGACCGGGCCGGTGCTCATCCTCTGCGGCGACGTGCCGGGGCTCAAGCAAAAGACCATCGCCGACCTCTTGGCCGCCCACGCGGCCCAGGGCAACGCCCTGACCGTGCTGGGCATGGACCTTAGGGAACCCGGCAGCTACGGCCGCCTGGTGACTAACGGAGATGGGCAACTACTTCGTATCACCGAGTTCCGCGACGCCACCCCGGCCGAGCGGGCCATCACCCAGGTCAACGCCGGCATCTACGTGGCCCAGGCCCCGGAGCTGCTGGCCTTTCTGCCCCGCATCACCACGGACAACGACCAGAAGGAATACTACCTCACCGACCTGGCGCAGCTGATGTCCGGGGCCGGGCTCAAGGTGGGGCACGCCCTGTGCCCCGACCCCCTGGAGGTGGCCGGCGTCAACTCCAAGGAGGAGTTGGAGGCCCTGGAGGCCCAGCTGGCCGCCGCCCAGGGCTAAGAGCCCCGCGCCAAGCCCGGCGGGCGTGCGCAAAAGCCGTCCCGCCTGTGCAAAAAGCCTACAGCCTGCATCCTGTCCCGGCCTGACGCCCCCCGGGGGCCAGCGGCGGCCGAGGCCCGTATTCACAGCCATATCCGGCCGTTGTGAAATAGGCCTCCGCCATGCGGTGGCTTGGCCCGCCGATTGCTTTCCCTCAGCGCAATCCCGGAGCATAAGCTCGGGTAATTTGTTAAAATAGCCGGGGAAGGGCGCGCGGGGAGGCCCTTTCCGTCAGGCGCCCAGTTTCTCCGCTCGCCAAGCCAAGGAGCATAAGCCCATGTGCGGGATCATCGGTTATATCGGCCCCAAGAACGCGGTGGATGTGATCATGAAAGGCCTGAGCCGCCTGGAGTACCGGGGCTATGACTCCGCCGGGCTGGCCCTGGTGGGGCCGGAAGGCTTCGTGGTGCGGCGCGCCCAGGGCAAGCTATCGGGATTGCGCGGCAAACTGGAGGCCGACCCCCAGAGCGGCAGCCTGGGCATGGGCCACACCCGCTGGGCCACCCACGGCCGGCCCTCCGAGGAGAACGCCCACCCCCACCTGGCCGGCGAGGTGGCGGTGGTGCATAACGGCATCATCGAGAACTATCTGGAGCTGAAAGCCGAGTTGGTGGACAAGGGCTGCGTCTTCTCCAGCGAGACCGACACCGAGATCGTGGCCCACCTGCTCAGCATCATCATGGCCGAGGGCGCCACGGACCTGCCCACGGCCCTATACCAGGCCCTGGCGCGCATACGCGGTTCCTACGCCCTGGTGCTTCTGGACCGCCGCCGGCCCGACCTGCTGGTAGGGGCGCGCAAGGATTCGCCCCTGATCCTGGGGGTGGGCAATCAGCCTGGCGAGTTCTTCCTGGCCTCGGACGTGCCGGCCTTCCTCTCCCATACCAACCGGGTGGTCTTCTTGAACGATGGCGACGTGGTGGTGGTGCGGAACGGGGAGCACGTCATCACCGACGTGGCGGGCAACCCCCAGGAGCGCAGCGAAGACCTGGTTTCATGGTCGCCGGCCATGGCCGAAAAGGCTGGCTACACCCACTTCATGCAAAAAGAGATCTTTGAGCAGCCCCGCGCCCTGGTGGACACCCTGGCCGGGCGGGTCAAGGCCGGCTCGCCGGACGTGTTCCTGCCCGACCTGGCCACGGCCGATTCTGAGCTCATCGCCGCCAAGCGCCTGATCTTCCTGGCCTGCGGCACCAGCTACCACGCCGGCCTGGTGGGCAAGTTCCTGGTGGAGAACCTGGCCCGGGTGCCCACCGACGTGGAGCTGGGCTCCGAATTCCGCTACCGCGACCCCCTGGTGGGGCCGGGCGACCTGGTGGTGGCCATCAGCCAGTCCGGCGAGACGGCCGACACCCTGGCGGCGGTGCGGGAGGCCAAGGCCAAGGGCGCCAAGGCGCTGACCATCTGCAACGTGGTCGGCTCCTCCCTGGTGCGCGAGTCCGCCGGCGTGCTCTACACCCACGCCGGCCCCGAGATCGGCGTGGCCTCCACCAAGGCCTTCACCACCCAGCTCATCGCCATCTTCATGCTGGCCCTGCATCTGGGACGCCTGCGCGGGGCCATCGACGAGACCCGGGGGCTCAAGCTGGTGGACGAGCTGGTGCAACTGCCCGGCCTGGTCACCCAGGCCCTGGAGCTGGAGGACCAGGTGCGCGCCGTGGCCGAGCGCTTCTGCCAGGCCCAGGACTTTTTGTTCCTGGGGCGCGGCATCTGCTACCCCATCGCCCTGGAGGGAGCGCTCAAGCTCAAGGAGATCAGCTATATCCACGCCGAGGGCTACCCGGCCGGCGAGATGAAGCACGGCCCCATCGCGCTCATCGACGAAAAGATGCCCGTGGTGGTCTTGGCCAACCATAACGACGTCCTGGAGAAGGTCATCTCCAACATGCAGGAGGTGCGCGCCCGGGGCGGCAAGGTCATCGCCGTCACCGAGGCCGACAACGCCCTGGCCCGCGGGCTCTCCGACGCCGTGATCAGCGTGCCGGCCTGCCCGCCCCTCTTGGCGCCGATTCTGCTCACCGTGCCCTTGCAGCTTTTGGCCTACCACGTGGCGGTCTTAAGGGGCACCGACGTGGACCAACCCCGCAACCTTGCCAAAAGTGTCACCGTGGAGTAAAAGATAGCGAGGACTGGCCAACCCCGGGGCTCCCGGGCGGTCTGACCGGCGCCTCCAGCCTTCCCGGGGCCTCCGGCGCGCCCTACCCAGCGGTGGGGGCCGTGAAAAAGCCCCTCCCCTCGGGAGGTTGGGGGCACAAGCGTCACAAAACCCTTGACCCTCCACCCTGCCATCACCTAAGGTGTTAGTGCGGGAGACAAGGTGGACAATTGATGGAAGTTGCCGCGTTTGCCCGCCTCGAAGCCAAGATCGAGGAGCTACTCAACCGGCTCAATAGCCTTAAGTCCGAAAACGCCGACCTGAAGGGCCGGCTGGATGAGAAGGAGAAGGAAGTAAACGAGTTGGGCGAGCTGATGTCCGCCCAGGACGCCGAACGCGACGAGGTGCGCAAGCGCATCGAGAGCCTAGTGCAAAAGCTGGAGAATTATTGAGGTGACGGGAGGTGGAAGCCGTCAAGATCCAGATACTCGGTAACGAGTATGTGCTGCGTTCCCAGAGCAGCGAGGGGCAGGTGCGGCGGGTGGCTGCCCACCTCAATGCCCGCTTGAACGAGGTCTTGACCAACACCAACACCTCCTCCACCCTGGCCGCCACCGTGCTGGCCGCCCTGAACATAACCAACGAACTGCTGCAGCTACAGGATCAGCAGCAACACATGCTACAGGAGATCGAGGCCCAAGCCGAGAGACTGCTGAAGAAGATCGAGATTTCCCAAACTTGAGGACCCCTGCGCTGTGCGTGGCTTTGGCGGAGAGTTCTTTTGAGCCAACACGCACAAAAACGGGCCGAACGCCACTGATTACCAAGGGGGAGGACCTTCCACGACGAAGGACCCGAACCAAGGTCAAGCCCGGCCCACCTGGCTAGCCAGGTTCAAAACGACGGCGCCACACGGCAGAGGCGGGGGCACCTCATTACGGTCGCGTCTCTCGAAAAACGGCAAGGGAGTAACTCCCAGACGATGGTACCCGTGAGTCTGTTATTGGCCCTGGTCACTGCCCTGCGCCCGCCGCGGCTGCTGCCGCCGGCTTGGCGCCTGGCCGGGTCTCTGCTCAGCGTTGTGGACAAGAGCGGCCCAGGGGCCTGGCTGCGCCTGCGCGCGGCCGGCCAAAACCTGGCCCCGGCCTGGCTGGCCAAGGCGGGCATGTTGCCCGCGCCAGCCCTCTGGGGTCCCCTGACCACGGGAGGACCGCCTCCCGTCCGGCGCCGCCTTATGCGCTCAGGCTCCCAGGATCTCGCCCCGCCGTATTAGGCCTCGACCTCCTTGTTAAGGCAGACAAGGAGGACCCATGTCCACAACGCTGGCCGTCATAGGCTTCATCGTCGCCCTGATCGCGGGCATGGCGGTGGGCTATCTGGTGCGCCTGAGGCAGGCCCAATCACGTTTGCAGTCCGTGGAGGCCCTCAGTCAGAGGCTCATGGACGATTCCCGCCGCGAGGCCGACACCCTTAAAAAAGAGGCCCTTCTACAGGCCAAAGACCAGATTTACCAGATGAAACTGGACTTCGAGGCCGAGACCAAGGAGCGCCGCGCCGAGCTGAACCAATTCGAGAAACGGCTCGCCCAAAAGGAAGAGATCCTGGACAAGAAGGCCCAGGGCTTGGAGTCCCGGGAGCAGGACCACACCCGCCGCGAGCTGACCCTCATCGATAGGGAGCGCGGGGTGGACGAGCAGCGGGTCAAGTATGACCAGATGGTGGCCCAGGAGAAGGAAACCCTGGAGCAGATCGCCAGCCTGACCCAGGAACAGGCCAAGGCCCAGCTCATCCAGTCCATAGAGGACCAGGCCCGCCACGAGGGGGCCAAGACCATCAAGCGCGTGGAGCAGGAGACCAAGGAGGCCAGCGCCAAAAAAGCCCAGGAAATCCTGGCCATGGCCTGCAAGCGCTACGCCGGCGACTATGTCGTGGAAAAGACCGTCAGCGTGGTCACCCTGCCCTCCGACGAGATGAAGGGGCGCATCATCGGCCGCGAGGGCCGCAACATCCGGGCCATCGAGGCGGCCACCGGCATCGACCTGATCATCGACGACACGCCCGAGGCCGTGATCCTCTCGGGCTTCAACCCCATGCGCCGCGAGATCGCCCGCCTGTCCCTGGAGCGGCTCATCGCCGACGGGCGCATCCACCCGGCCCGCATCGAGGAGGTGGTCAAGAAGGTCACCACCGAGGTGGAGGCATCCATCAAGGAGGCCGGCGAGCAGGCCACCTTCGACGTGGGCGTGCACGGCATCCATCCCGAGATCGTCAAGCTCATCGGCCGCCTGCGCTACCGCTCCTCCTACGCCCAGAACGTGCTGCAACACTCCCTGGAGGTGGCCTTCCTGTGCGGCATCATGGCCAGCGAGCTGGGCATCAACCCCAAGCACGCCAAGCGCGCCGGGCTCCTGCACGACATCGGCAAGGCCGTGGACCACGAAATCGAAGGCCCCCACGCCCTCATCGGCGCCGACCTGGCCAAGCGCCACGGCGAGAAGCCCCATATCATCCACGCCATCCAGGCCCACCACGAGGACATCCCGCCCGAGTCGGTGCTGGCGGTGCTGGTGCAGGCCGCCGACGCCCTCTCTGGCGCCCGCCCCGGCGCCCGCCGCGAGATGCTGGAATCCTACGTCAAGCGCCTGGAAGACCTGGAGCGCATCGCCAACTCCTTCACCGGCGTCTCCAACTCCTTCGCCATCCAGGCCGGCCGCGAGGTGCGCATCGTCCTGGAGGCCGAGAAGACCACCGACGACCAGGCCCTGCTCCTGAGCCACGACGTGGCCCGCAAGATCGAGGAGGAGATGATGTACCCCGGCCAGATCAAGGTCACGGTCATCAGAGAGACCCGCGCCGTGGATTTCGCCAGGTAAAGGGCGCGAGCCGGGGTACATCGCGGGCAGGAGCCCGCGCGGCCGAGGGCGCGAGCCCCTCGGCCGGAGCGAGGCCGGATTCACTCCGGCCGAGCGGCATGTAAAAGGCCAGGAGGCCTTTTACATGGGAGATGCCGCCCCGGCCAGATCAAGGTCACGGTCATCAGAGAGACCCGCGCCGTGGATTTCGCCAGGTAAAGGGCGCGAGCCGCAGGGCATATACGGGTCGGTTGGCGGTGTGGCTAGGGCGCAGGCCGGCGGCTCCCGTGGAAGGGTAACAGGTCAACAGAAAGAGTAGCCTAGACTGGCTTCGCCTTTTCCCTTTCCCCCCTGGGGGAGAGGGTCAGGGTGAGGGGGACCTAGATTCCTAGCAATATTTGGGGATCGCAATGGCCCGTCATCGCAACTTCGAGATTCAACTGGAAAACTTTCGGAAAGAAGCGGCAATTGCTTCACAGTATATTTATTGTGATATGGCTATCCAACATGCTGCTTCCAAGTCAAAGAAGCTCCTTGATCGATTAAACGACACCCCCGTATTTTGGCTCGCGTGTAAAGCGGCGCTCCAATCGGCCGGTTACATTTCACTAGGCCGAATATTCGATAAAAATTCAAAATACAACGTCGATGCATTGCTTGAAGCAATGGAGAAAAGTATTGTCATCTTTCAAAAGGAGGCGTTGGCATCGAGAAAGCGAGGCGAGGGGACAATTGACCCACCATGGCTCTCTGAATATTTGGATAGTGCCTACTATCCTACGATAAAAGACGTCAAGAAAATTAAAGCTAAGGTTGATGAATATCGAGTGGTGTATGAAAGAGCGATAAGGCCTGTACGAAACAAGTATATTGCCCATCGAGAGAAGGAAGAACGCGCCGAGGTAAAAGCTCTCTATTCAAATGGGACAGTAGGCGATTTGTGGCGGCTTACAACATTTCTGTGCCAGCTTCACGAAGTTATCTGGGAGCTACTTCATAACGGCCGTCGTCCTGTATTTCGACCCGTGCGGCGTTCCGTAAAGGCGATTTATGATGCAACAACACAGAGATCTTTACCTCCTGAAAAAATAGTAGCGGACGTTAAGATATTAATGCAGTTCATTGAGACTGCAACGCCCCACTCAGGCTCCAAGGTAACGTAACCCTAGCTGCGTGTCTTTTGGGTTTTGGGTAATGCGAGGAGATTTCTCGGCATACCCTCCAAGAAAACGTTGTGGCCCCCGAGCAATTGGCCAAGCTTCTCTAGACCAGCCATTTCCCGGTAAACGCCTTTCCGGTATCCTATCCCAATAGCCTACCCCAACCAGGATGAACCATGATCCGCCTGCTTTTCATCGGCGATGTCTTCGGCTCGCCGGGCCGCCGTTGCCTGGAGGCGCTCTTGCCCTCCCTGCGCCGCCGCCTGGCCGTGGACCTGGTGGTGGTCAACGCCGAGCACGCCGCCGGCGGCCTGGGGCTCAACGACCGCCAGGCCCGCGAGATGTTTCTGCAGGGGGTGGACGTCATCACCACCGGCAACCACGTCTGGAAGCAGCGTGATCTGCTGCCGCTCTTGAACTCCGAGCCCCACCTGCTGCGCCCGGCCAACTACCCCGAGGGTTCGCCGGGCCAGGGCCACGTGCGGGTGCGCACCAGGGGCGGGGTGGAGGTGGCCATCGTCAACCTGGAGGGGCGCACCTTCATGTCCCCCCTGGATTGCCCCTTCGCCACCATGGAGGGGCTTTTGAGCGGCCCCTTGAAGGGCGTGGCCGTGGTCTGCCTGGACATGCACGCCGAGGCCACCAGCGAGAAGCAGGCCCTGGCCTGGCATTTTGATGGCCGCGTCAGCGCGGTATTGGGCACCCACACCCACGTGCAGACGGCCGACGAGCGCGTGCTGCCTTTGGGCACGGCCTTTATCACCGACCTGGGCATGACCGGCCCCCAGGAGTCGGTGATCGGCATGGAGCCGGCGGCGGCCATCAGCCGTTTCCTGAGCCAGCGGCCCCAGAAGTTTCAGGTGGCCAAGCGGGACCCCTGGCTGCACGGGGCATTGGTGACGGTGGACGAGGTGACGGGCCGGGCCAAGGGCATAGAGCGGGTGCGGGAGCAGCTGAGGTAGGGGTAGTTTACTTGCCAAATCCCCGGGCTCTGGGCTAGAATTTGATCGTACCCGCGCCAGGAATTTCCCTGGACTCCCTGCCGGAAATAAAGCCCGCGCTGAAGGACCTAGCCCAGCGTATCAACCCCATCCTGCGGCGCAATACCGTGGTGCGCGCGGCGGTCTTCGGCTCAATGGCTAGGGGAGAGGCCAACCCTGATATCGCCCCGGACATTGTGGAACTGGAGGAGGAGCTGGGGCATTCCGTGGACGTTCTCACCTGCCGGGCCATCCACCACCGATTGCGGCAACGCATCCTGCCGGAGCAGGCGACTATTCTATGAAAAAGGACCTCCTGCCAGGTTTAGCCCGGAATATCAAGGCCCTGCTATCTCCCTCGCCGCCGAGTTACCGTCCACCCCCCGCACCAGCCAGGCCGCCAGCAGGCAGCACACCCCCAGGTAGCTGAACACGGCCAGGAAGTTGCCGCCGGTCATATCCAGCACATAGCCCGCCAGGGACGGCCCCAAGGCGCCGGAAATAAAACCATAAGACGTGAACAACAGGCCGAAGACCTCGCCGAAGTGCAGGGGACCGAATATCTCGGCGGCCAGGGGCGCGCCCACCGCGAAGAGGGTGCCAAAGGCCACGCCCACCCAGGCCGCCAGCATTGCCGGCCACCAGGCCCCGCCCACCCAGGGCAGACCCAGGTAGGCCAGGCCGGCGACGGCAAAGGCCCCGGCCATGACCAGGGTGCGCGGCACCAGGTCGGAGAGGAAGCCCATGGCCAGACGGCTCAGGCCGGAGCCCAGGTTGAAGGCGAACAGTATCCAAACCGCCTGCGAGAAGCTGAGCCCCAGGGCCAAGCCATAGGCCGTGGAAAGCGTCACCATGGCGATGCCCCCCGCCCCCACCAGGGCCATGGTGCCCCACAGCCGCCAGAAGCTGGCCGAGGCCAGGGCCTGCCGGGGGCTCAAGGACCCCTCGCCAGCCCCGCCGGCTGCCAGGGGCGGGACCTGCCCCGCCCGGGGCAGCTGGCAAAAAGGGGCCGCGGCCAGCATGGTGAGCATGGCCGCCCCGCCGATGGCCAGATTAAGCCCCTGGTAGCCCAGGCGCCCCAGCAGCCCGGCGAACACGGGGGCCATCAGGGCCGCCGACAGGCCAAAGACCAGATTCACCACCCCGGAGACCAAGCCCCGCCGGCCCGGATACCAGCACTGCACCGTGGCCAGGGCGGGCAGATAGATGCAGCATTGGGACACGCCGTTGAAAAAGGCCCACAGATACAGGTAGGGCAGGCTGGGGGCATAGGCCAGAAGCACGGCATCCAGGGCGGCGACCACGGCCCCCAGGCTCATCAGGCGAGTGGCGCCCCAGCGGGCCAGCCAACGTCCTGCGGGGTACATGCACAGGCCCAGGGCGGCCAGCAGGAAGAACATGCAATTGCCCACCTGGCCCCGCCCGGCGCCGAAGCTCTCCTGCCAGTGGGGGGCCAGCACCCCTGGCAGGCCAAAGGCCAGGGCCCCGGGCCAGAAGATGGCCACCGAGGCGCCGATCAAGGCCCGGGGCGCCCAGGCGTGGGTCGGGGCGGCTGAGGCTTCCTTGCTCAAGACAAGCTGCTCCTTGGGCGGTTGCCGCCCGGGGCCTCAGGCCCTCCTGGCCAGCCAGTCGGCCACGGCGTAACCCGTGGCGCTGTCCCAGGGCTTTAGCTTGGCGATGGCCACCGGCTTGACGCCGGCCAGCTCGGGGCCGGGTGAGTAGGGGCCGCTGGCGGTGAGGTGGTAGGCCATGATGACCTGGTTGCTGGGCAGGTGGCTGTAGATGCCGATGAGGCCTTGCAGGCTGGCGTCGAGGTTGAGTTCCTCGCGCACCTCGCGCAGCATGCCCTCCTCGGGGGACTCGCCGCGCTCCAGGAACCCCGTGACCAGGCCCCACCAGTGGGATGGCCAGCCCTGATTCTGGATCAAGAGCACCTGGTCGCCGTGTTCCACCAGGCCGGCCACCACCGGCACCGGGTTGCCCCACAGGACGAATCCGCAGGCCGGGTCGTTGCAGGCCAGGCGGGTGAGCCCGTCCACGGGGCGGGGGGTCAGGGGACCGGCGCAGGACGGGCAGAAGCGGTAGGCGGGGGCCGGGGGCTGGGTCAAGGGGCACCTCCAGGGTGGACCAATCAGGAGCAAAGTATAGAACCAGCGGCCCGGCGGGGCCAGGGGCAAGTGCATCGGCGGCGGTGTGTGTTATTTTTAGATAAAGCACCTGGCGGCGGGGCGCTGGAAAATCCCAAGGAGGTAGGGCATGGCCTTGAGCAGGGAGATGTCGGTGGCCTTCGCGGCCGGCGGGCTGGGCGGGCTGATCAACGGCCTGGGCCTATGGATGGCCGGCCAGGCCGGGGTGACGGCGGCCCTGGGGGTGAAGATCGCCCCGGCCCTGACCCCGGGTTATCTCTATCCCAAGGTGGTGTGGGGCGGGCTGTGGGGATTGTTGTTCCTGCTGCCCCTGCTGCGCCGGGGCTCCTGGGTGGCCAGCGGCCTGTGGGCTAGCCTGGGGCCCAGCCTGGTGCAGTTGTTGTACATATTTCCGGTGGTGGCCCACAAGGGCCTGGGCGGCCAGCAGTTGGGCCTGTTGACCCCGGTGGTGGTGCTGGCGGCCAACGCCCTGTGGGGCCTGGGCGCGTCCCTGTGGCTGCGCCTGGCCCGCTAGGCAGGGGAAGGCGGGGGTTTTTAACTAGTATTAATTATCAATGACACTATAATATGAGGATATCAATCTCCTTCCCTTCGGCCCTCGGCGGGCAGCCGCCCGGGTCCGGGAGGACTTCACGTTAAGATAGCCGAGAGGACCTACGCCATGAAAAAAGTCTTGATCGCCTACGCCAGCCGCACCGGCAACACCGAGAAAGTCGCCAACTATATCGCCGAGGGCGTGCGCATGAGCGGGCAGGAGGCGGTGCTGAAAAAAATCGCCGAGTTGGAAAAGTCCGAGGACATGGAGGGCTTCGACGCCTACATCCTGGGCTGCCCCACCTACCACCGCGACATGACCGGCGGCATGAAGAACTTCTTGTTCAAAATGGAGAATCTCAACCTGGTGGGCAAGATCGGCGGGGCCTTCGGCTCCTACACCCACAGCGGCGACGCCCCCAAGTTTGTCTTCGACACCATGCAGTACGTCTTCAAGATGGACATGACCGACCTGGGGCACCTCAACGTGCTGGAAGGCGCCATCGGCCAGCCCGACGCCATCAAGGCCGGCCAGGATTATGGCCGCAGCATCGGCGCCAAGCTGCCCGCCTGATCCCTAGGAGCCTGTCGGAGTAACACTCGGACAGGACACACCTGGACTCGCCCAAATCAAGCGCCCCCGCCGGCATCGGCGGGGGCGCTGTTTTGCAAGGCGGCCCGCAGGCCTGCAATATGCCTACAGCTTGACCTGGGGCAGCTTGGCCAGGGCGGCGTCCACCATGGCCTGGGGGTACTCGTAGTTGGCGAGTTGGCCGCCCAGATAGGCGTCGTAGGCGCTCATGTCGAAGTGGCCGTGGCCGGAGAGGTTGAAGAGGATCACCCGCTCCTTGCCTTCTTCCTTGGCCCGGATGGCCTCATCCACGGCCCCCCGGATGGCGTGGGTGGATTCGGGGGCGGGTATGATGCCCTCGGTGCGGGCGAACAGCACGCCGGCCTCGAAGCATTCCATCTGATTGAGGGCCACGGCCTCGATGAGGTTGTCCTCCACCAGACGGCTGACCAGGGGGGCCATGCCGTGATAGCGCAGGCCGCCGGCGTGGATGCCCGGGGGCATGAAGGTGTGCCCCAGGGTGTGCATCTTGATGATGGGGGCCATGTGGGCGGTGTCGCCGTAGTCGTAGGCGTAGACGCCCTTGGTGACGCTGGGGCAGGAGGCCGGCTCCACGGCCAGGATGCGCACCCCCAGGCCGGCGATCTTCTCGCGGATGTAGGGGAAGGCCAGGCCGGCGAAGTTGGAGCCGCCGCCGATGCAGCCGATGACCACGTCGGGCTTTTCGCCGATCAGCTTCATCTGCTTGAGGGCTTCCTCGCCGATGACCGTCTGGTGCATGCAGACGTGGTTCAAGACCGAGCCCAGGGAGTAGTTGGTGTCGTCGTGGGTGGCGGCGTCCTCCACGGCCTCGCTGATGGCCAGGCCCAGGGAGCCGGGGGAGTTGGGATCGGCGGCCAGGGCGGCGCGGCCGGCGTTGGTCTCGGGGCTGGGGCTGGCGAAGATGTTGGCGCCCCAGGTGTTGATCATGGATTTGCGGTAGGGCTTCTGGTCATAGCTGACGCGCACCATGTAGACGGTGCATTGTAGCCCGAACATGTTGGTGGCCAGGCTCATGGCGCTGCCCCACTGGCCGGCGCCGGTCTCGGTGGCGATGCGCTTGATGCCGGCCAGCTTGTTGTAGTAGGCCTGGGGCACGGAGGTATTGGGCTTGTGGGAGCCGGCGGGGCTCACCGATTCGTTCTTGAAGTAGATGCGGGCGGGGGTGCCCAGGGCCTTTTCCAGGCGCAGGGCGCGCTGCAAGGGGGTGGGGCGCCACAGGGCCAGGATCTGCAACACCTCGTCGGGGATCTCCCAGAACTGCTTGGGGCTCATTTCCTGTTCGATGAGGGCCATGGGGAAGATGGCCGCCAGATCGGCGGGCCCCAGGGGCTGGCCGGTGCCGGGGTGGATGGGCGGGGCCAAGGGCGTGGGCATGTCGGCCTGGATGTTGTACCACTGGCGGGGCAGGTCGGCTTCGCCCAGCACTACCTTGATCTGTTGCATGGCTCCTAACCTTTCCTTCTTGGGGTTGGGGGCGAGACAAAAGCTGGCGCGGGCCGGCCCGCCCGTGCCCGGACAGCCCACGGCGATTGCCTGGCCAGGGATGAACTTGGCCGGGCCGCCGCCGCGGAGCACCGTTGGAAACTTTGCATACTGTATACTAATCGCCCCCGGCCTTGTCAAGCGGGGGATGGCTGGGGGCGCGCCGCCAGGGGACAAAATCCACCCGCGTGGCCCCGGCCATGGCTATAATCCGGGGGTCCCCACCTCATCTGGAGGCTGGCCTTGCCCCCCCGGCGTAGACTCACCCACTGGCTACCCAGGCTGCTGCTGCTGGTCTTTGCCGTTGGACTGTTCCTGCCCCTGCCCCGTTATCTGCGCGGTCTGGGCCGGGAGGAATACCTGGTGTGGCTCAGCCAGGTGCTCTGGGTGCTGGGCCTGCTCCTGGCCGCCGCGCTGGGGGTGGCCCTGGCCTGGTGGTGGCGCCGGCGCCGGCGCCGCTAAAAGCCGCTCCGGGCGGGTCGCGCCCGGCGATATCCCACCGCCCGCCCCAATCCGGGTTTTTTGTCAAATCTGGCCCTCGATTCTCCAAATAAATGGCCCAAGGGGCCTGGTATTCGTTTATCCTACCAATATGGGGTGCAAACATCACGTAATTGTATATAGTATTATTTTAATAGCCTAAGAGTATAGGGGGGGATGGCCAGGAGTCGACACCACGTCCCCACGGGGACGAGCAACCTGGAGGCCGCACCATGCTATTCAAGAATGCCAAGTTATCCACCAAGTTGGTTACCCTACCCATCCTGGCGGCGTCATGCATGGCCTTGATCTTCGTCTATCTGGTCCCCTACATAAGCCAGCGTCTGTTCCAGGGTAAGCAGATGGAGGTCAAGCAACTGGTGGAGAGCGCCGCCAGTCTGCTGACCCATTATCAACAACAGGCCCAGAGCGGTAAGATGAGCAAGGAGGCCGCCCAGGCTGCGGCCAAGTCGGCGGTGGGCGATCTGCGCTACAGCGGCGACGAGTATTTTTGGATCAACGACTTCGGCCCCCGCATGGTGATGCACCCCTTCAAGCCTGAACTCAACGGCACGGACCTGTCGGGCAACCAGGACCCCGACGGCAAGCGCCTGTTCGTGGAGATGGCCAAGGTCTGCCGGGACAAGGGCCAGGGCTTCGTGCACTATCAGTGGCCCAAGCCCGGCCAGAGCGCGCCCTCGCCCAAGATATCCTTTGTCAAGGCAGTGCCGGGCTGGGATTGGATCGTGGGCAGCGGCATCTACGTGGATGATGTGGCCACGGAGGTGAACCGCCTTCTGTACACCATCCTGGGGGTGGCGGCGGCGGTGTTCCTGGGATCAATAGTGTTGGGTTGGCTGTTCGCGCGCTCGGTGGGCCAACCGGTAAAGCGCTCGGTGGACATCCTCACCCAGGGGGCGGACCAGATGACCAGCGCCGCCCGGGAGGTCAATTCGGCCTCCCAGCAACTGGCCGCCGGCGCCTCCCAGCAAGCGGCTTCCCTGGAGGAGACCTCGGCCTCCCTGGTGGAGCTGGCCTCCATGACCCGTGGCAACGCCGACAACGCCCAGCAAGCCAAGACCCTGATGGCCGAGGCCAAGACCACGGTGGGCGAGGCCAACCTGGCCATGGCCGATCTGAGCCGGGCCATGGAGGAGATCACGGCCGCCAGCGACCGCACGGCCAAGATCATCAAGACCATTGACGAGATAGCCTTTCAGACCAATCTGCTGGCCCTCAACGCCGCCGTGGAGGCGGCCCGGGCGGGAGAGGCGGGCGCGGGGTTTGCCGTGGTGGCCGACGAGGTGCGCAACCTGGCCCTGCGCGCCGCCGAGGCGGCCAAGAACACCACGGAGCTTATCGAGGGCAATATCCACAACATCCAGGCCGGGTCCGACTTGGTGGGCAAGGCGGACCAATCCTTCGTCAAGGTGGAGCAAAGCTCCACCAAGGTGTCGGAGCTGATCGGCGAGATAGCCGCGGCCAGCGCCGAGCAGTCCCAGGGCATCGACCAGATCAGCCGGGCCATGTCCGACATGGACCAGGTGACTCAGCAGAACGCCGCCGGGGCCGAGCAGACCGCCGCGGCGGCCGAGCAGATGAGCGCCCAATCCGCCCACATGCGCGAGACGGTCACGTCCCTGCACGCCCTGGTGGAGGGGCAAAAGCCGTCCGGCGCGCCCCGGCGCTTGAGCGCGGGCTCGGGCAGGGCGGCCGGAGGGGTGCGGCGGCTGCTGCCCCAGACGGCCAGGCCGGGCAAGAACGCGCCCCAGCCCCAGGATGATCAGGACAAGGATTTTGGATCCTTCTAAATGGCCAGCCTGAAGACCCCCACCCCACCCTCTCCCCCCGCCGGGGGGAGAGGGTGGTTTCTTCAACCGAGATTTCACACCACAGCCCCACCACGGGAGCCGGCCAGGCTGGTTCTGGCCAGGTGGTTCTCGGCCCGTATAAAGCCCGCCGCGGCTGGCGGCAGGATTGCGCCCGGGCGCACAATCGGTTAATATTAACCAAACCGAGGCAGGCGTAGGCTATTAACCGGGAGGTAGGGCGCATGGCCGGGCGCAAGTTGAGCAAGGCCGAGTTGCTTAGAGGTGTCAATGAGTTGTCCGAATATCCCGCCGTGCTGGTGCCGGTGAAGGAGGGCGGGTATTCGGTGGTGTTTCCCAATTTCGCCAAGCTGACCGCCTATGGCAGCAAGCGCGAGCACGCCGTGCAGGCCGGCCGCGAGATGCTCTCGGCCCATCTGGTGGGTCTGGTGGCCGAGGGCGAGGCGCCACCCAGGCCCTCGGACCCGGCGCGGCTCATCCCCGACGAGGACGAGCCCCTGGGCACCGAGCTGGTGAGCATCAAGCCCGACCGCAAGGCCATCTTGAAGCGCCTGGGCCTGGAAAAGGACCAGACCCGGGGTCTGGCCATGGCCCACCTGGGGCGTCTGGGCAAGTAGGGCGCTCTTGGCCGGTCGTGGCGGGCGCCGGCTACCAGGCCGGGCGCCCGGGGCCGCGCCACTTGCGCAGCAGCACGTACATGGCCCCCATGCCGCCATCCACGGGCTTGGCGGTGCAAAAGGCCAGCACCCGTTTTTGCAGGCGTTTGTGGGTCAGCCGGGTGGCCAGGGCCCTTTTGAGCACCGGCACGCCCTCGGGCGAGCCGGCCCCCCGGCCATGCACGATGAGCACGTGGCGCAGGCCCTTGGCGATACTTTGCACCAAAAACTCCTCCACGGCCGCCAGGGCGTCGTCCAGGCCCAGGCCGTGCAGGTCCAGGTAATCCTGCACCGGGAACTCGCCCCGGGCCAGGCGCTCGCACAACTCCGGCCCCACGCCGGGCAGGGCGCCCTGCGCGTAACCATCGCTGAACCGCAGATCGAACTCGCCCCCGCCGCTGACCAGATCGGCCAACTGGGCCAGCACCTCCAGGTCCTCGTCCGGGGCTGCGCGCAGAAAGGCGCGCGGGGGCTCCGCTTGGGGCTCCAGCAGGTTCTGGCGGCGGGGCAGGGGGCGCACCGCGGCCATGGCCTGGCTGAAGAGCCGCTCCTCGTCGGGCTCCGGCGGGGGCTCCGGCGGCGCGGGGGGCGCTGGCGGCGGCGGCGGGGCGGCCGGGGTCAAGGCCCTCTTCAGCCCCGCGAAGGGGGCGTGAAAGGGCGCGGGCTTGGGGGCCGGCGGCGCGGCCGGGGGGGATTTTTTCTTCTTGGCCATGTAAACATGATACCGCCAGGCGCGCCGGCCGGCCAAGGGGGCAAAAATGCTCGACAGCGGGCGTGCCCCTGGCCTAGCATGAGCAAATAATCTTTTATCACCTTGAGCGCACAGGAGAGCCCGGCCATGGCCCGCGTGGATGACTATCAGATGAGCTTTGATCTCTCGGCGGCCGAATTGGCGGGGCGCGATTTCGCCCGGGTGGCCGCCGCCGCCGGGGCCGAGCTGGCCGCCGACGGCTCCCACCTGAGCCTGGCCTACTACGGCCGGCCCCTGGCCGTGGACCGCGATCCCCTCCAGGTGCGCGCCCTGGATGACGGCCCGGCCCTGCCCCTGGCCGAGCAGGCCCTCTTGCTGCACTACCTGGAGCGGGCCGACGGCACCCTGCCCAGCGGCGAGTGGATCACCTTCCGCGAGGTGGAATCCGGGGAGTTCTACTGGTCGGCCTTTGTGAAAAGGGCCAAGGCCCCCCTGCTGAGCTTCTTTGGCGAACGGCCGGAGCTGCTCAAGGAGCTGGGGGTCAGGGTGGGCGGACGCCCCGGCCAGGACGTGGGTGATTTTTCGCTGATAGTACGGGCCTTGCCCCGGGTGGAGTTCATGCTGGTGTTGTGGGAGGGGGACGAGGAGTTCCCGCCCGAGGGCAACGTGCTGATGGACAAGAACGTGGGCCACTACCTGTCCACCGAGGACATCGCCCTGGCCGCGGGCCTGCCCATCTACAAGATGATGGCCAGCTTCAGGCGCTAGACCCTGGACGAGGCGTGGTGGTTTCGCGCCCGATAGTTGCGAAGCATTACTATCGTGCTTAGCATTGCTGGGGAGGCCCGCAAGTGGCGGGCCGGGACACAATGCGATGGGGTCGCCATGGACACGCCGAATCTAAGCTTTTTGGAGTACCGCCTGTTGGTGGAGCAGGCCCCTATCATGATCTGGCGGGCCAACCAGCAGGCCAAGTGCGACTATTTCAATCAGCGCTGGCTGGCTTTCACGGGACGCGGCATGGCCGAGGAACTGGGCGACGGTTGGGCCCAGGGCGTGCACGCCGACGACTTGGCCCGCTGCCTGAGCATCTATATCGAGGCCTTCCAACGGCGGGAAATCTTTGAGATGACCTACCGCCTGCGCCGCCATGACGGCCAGTACCGCTGGATCCTCGACCGGGGGGTGCCCTTTACCGACAGCCAGGGCCAGTTCGCCGGCTATATCGGCTCCTGCCAAGACATCACCGAGCGCGTGCAGGCCGAGGAGCTGTTGGCCAAGAGCAATGACAAACAGATGCGCCAGCTCATGGGCCTGTTGTCCATCTGCTCCAAGTGCAAGAGGATACGCAACGAGCAAGGCTCCTGGCAAAAGTTGGAGGCCTACATAGAGGCCCACTCCCGGGCCGCCTTCAGCCACGGCCTGTGCCCGGATTGCGCCCAGGAGCTGTACCCCGAGTTGGCCCAGGACCCCGAGGCCGCCTTTGGCGGCGGCGAGGAGGCGCGCGATGGCTCATGACCATGATCAGCAGGCCTGCGGCTGCGGCTGCGGCGGCCACTCGAGCCCCGGCCCGGCCGGCCGCGACTGGGCCAGCGCCGCGCCCGGCGAGATGGTCTGCCCCCGCCGGGGGCTGGACAAGGCCGCCATCGTGGCGGCCATCGAGGCGGGGGCCTTCACCATGCCGCTGTTGAAGGTGATGACCGGGGCCGGCCGTGGCACGGATTGCCAACACGTCAACCCCCTGGGCCGCTCCTGCGAGGCCGACCTGGCCCAGTTGCTGCGCCTGTATGCCCGGCCCCCGGCGGGCTGGACCCCGGGCGGCTGCGGCCACTAACCGCGAGCCGCGGTGGCGTGAACGGGTCGGGATTTGCCCTCGAATCAACAGGCGCCGGCGGCTCCCGTTGGGGGCTTGCGGGCGCGCTAGGATAATTTACGATCTTTTTGAAAGCCTAACTGGAGAATCATCATGAAAATAGCGGTGAGCGGCAAGGGCGGCGTGGGCAAGACCACCTTCTCGGCCATGCTGGCCAAGACCCTGGCCGAACGCGGCTTCAAGGTGCTGGCCGTGGACGCCGACCCCGACGCCAACCTGGGCCAGGCCCTGGGCTTCCCCGACTATCAGCAACTGGTGCCGGTCAGCGACATGAAGGCGCTGATCGACGAGCGCACTGACAGCCAGGGCGGGGCCATGGGCACCTTCTTCAAGCTCAACCCCACCGTGCACGACCTGCCCGAAAAGCTCTCGGTGGAGCACGACGGCGTGCGGCTGATGGTCATGGGCACGGTGCAGAAGGGCGGCGGCGGCTGCATCTGCCCGGCCTCCACCATGCTGAAAGCCCTGATGACCCACCTGGTGCTCCTGGGCAAGGACGTCCTCATCCTGGACATGGAGGCCGGCCTGGAACACCTGGGGCGCGGCACCTCCCGGGGGGTGGACTTCTTGGTGGTGGTGGTGGAACCGGGGCGGCGCTCGGTGGACACCGCCAATCATATCAAGGAGCTGGCCAAGGACATCGGCCTGACCCGCATCCTGATCGTGGGCAACAAGATACGCTCGGAGGCCGACAAGGAATACCTGCAAAAGGCCCTGAGCGGGTTCACCTTCCTGGGCTTCATGGACTACGACAGCCAGATCATCGAGGCGGACATGCAAAACGCCTGCCCGGCCAGCAGCGCCGAAAAGGCCAAGATCGCCGTGCGCGACATGGCCCAGCGCCTCATCGAGATGGCCACCAAGGGCTAGGCGGCGCGCCCCCCACGGGGCAATAACGGGCCGGGTGCCCCCGGCTGGGCTTAAACGGGTCGCGCGGGGCCGTGGCCAGGTCAGAGGCCGGCGGCTCCCGTTAAAGGGTTATAGCGAAAAAACCGGGCGGGGATAAGCCCCGCCCCTACATTAAGACATGGCTCGTACAAGCATTCTTAGTGTAGGGGCGGGGTTTATCCCCGCCCGTGTATTTAATGGGGCACCCCCCAACGGGAGCCGCCGGCCTTGGCCAACTCCACATCGTCAACCGACCCGTTATCGCCCCGCCCGGGGCACCGGGCCGACCTGTTATCGCCCTGCCCGGGGTACCGGGCCTAATCGGGGGCGGGGGTGCCCAGGCAGAGGTGGTCGATGAGGGCCAGGAGGCGTTCGGTCTCGGGCTTGCTGGCAAAGGCCTCGGCGCCGACCTTCTGGCATTTGGCGGCCATCTGCTGGTTGATCAGGGAGGAGAAGATGATCACCGGCACTTCCAGGCGCAGCTCCTGCTTGACCTGGCGGCACAGCGTCAGGCCGTCCATCTTGGGCATCTCGATGTCGGTGAGGATGAGGTTGAGGTAGTGGCCGATGGGCTGGCCTTCCTCTTGGGCTTGCGCTTGCAGGGCCTTGACGGCCTCCAGGGCCGCCTGGCCGTTGTCGAAGGAGGTGAGGCCCTCGTAGCCCAGGCTGGCCAGCATGCGGCCCACCTTGCCGCGTATTACCGCCGAGTCCTCGGCGAAGAGGAGTTTGACCCCGGCGCGGCGCTGTTGCAGGCTGGGTTCTTCCTGATCTTTATGGCTGTAGTTGATGACGCTCTCGGGAAAGATGTCGCCCATGATGCTTTCCAGGTCCAGCACCAGGACTTCCTTGCCGTCCAGGCTCACCGAGCCGGTGACCAGGGGGTTGTTGGCGGCCAGGTATTGGCTCAAGGGTCGGAAATCACTCCAGGAGACGCGGTGGATGCGCTCTATGTGGTCGGCGATGAAGGCGCTGGTGAGCTTGTTGAAATCGGTGACCACCACCACCTGGCGCAGGCCTTTCCGTGCCTGGGGCAATTCCAGGTAGGCCCGCAGGTCCAACAGGGGTATGGAGCGCCCGCGCAGCAGGAAGACCCCGGCGATGGAGGGGGGCTGGCCGGGCATGCAGGTGACGGTCATGCCTTCCAGGGGGATGAACTCCCTGATCTTGGCCACGTTGACCCCGAAGTGGTTGCCGCTGAGCACGAATTCGGCCAGCTCCACCTCGTTGGTGCCGCTGTCCAGCAGAATCTCATGCCTGGCCATGTGTCTTCCTCGAGGGCGACCGTCCCGCCCCACGCGGTGGCCGCCGCTCTTTGTGCCGCGCCCGGGGCGCTGGCTGGTGATCGGGCGGACCCGGCCGAGACAGGCCGCCGGGCCGGGTGCGCACTTGTATCCTAACCACGCCCAGCCGCCGGGCCGGCGAGCGGTTAATCCGACAGCCCTCCCCCTGAACCGCAGCGGAAGCATCCGCCAGTTACTTCTATTTTAGGCCATTGCCTGGCGGGCCGCTAGCCCCGGCAACGGCCTCAGGCCAAGGAAGGGTCGCCTATTTTGCGATAGTAGGTGCCGGAGGTGTAGATGGCGGCCAGGGGGTTGTGTCCGGTGACCCGGTCCTTGACCGCCAGCACGGTGCTGGGGGCCAGGGCGTGCTGGAAGAACAGGGAGTCGTGCCCCACGCACAGCCCCAAGAGGACGTTGAACTGGGTGCCGGCCTGGTTGAGGAGCTGGGCCTGGAACACGGGGTTGCACATGTTCTCGGGCTCGCCCTGATGAATTTTGTCCTCCTCGCCCAGGCCCAGGGACTCCTTGGGCGTGGCGCCGGCCTTGCAGGCGGCCGAGATCACCTCGAAGCCCCACTGCCCCAGCAGTTGAGCCACCACCTTGGCCTCATTGGCCAGGCCGATGCAGAAGGCCAGGCCCAGGCGCTGATAGCCCAGGCGTTGGGCGAACTCGGCGATCTCCACCAGGCGGGTCTTGGTGGGCTGCATGGTGTAGGGGCGCTGGTCCCGGTTGGCGTAGCAGGCGGCCTCCTGCTTGGAGGCCTGGCGGGCGAACTCGCGGGTGACGGGGTCCTGGTAGGCCTGGTTGGCCCGGGCCAGGAGTTCTTGATCCAGCAGGGTGGGGCAGCCGGGCGAGGCCTTGCCGCCCTGTTGCATGCAGGCGCGCTGAAAGGCCGGGGGGGCGCAGGCGGCGCAGGCCGGGGGGCGGGGATTTTTTTTGGGGGTCATGGCGTTACTCCGGATGGGGATGATCCAGAGTAGCACAAATTCACACGGGGCGGCCAGAGGTGGAGCGGCGGCGCGCAACTTGGCCTCTGGCAATCAATGGGGCGGCCCCGGCACCTGGCCCGGACCGCCCCTATTACCTAACGCTATGTTTTACCGCCACTAGCCCCCAACGGGAGCCGCGAGCCTACGCTACCTCTACTACCTCACCCGACCCGTTATCGCCCCGTGGGGGGCACCCCACCTAGTTGGTCTGGGTGATGGCCGTCAGCTGCCAGGGGCCGGGACCCACGGGCCGGGTGAAGGTCCACAGCTCCTGGAACTTGACCGGCTGGGTATTGGAGCCGCTGACCACCTGGCCGCTCTTGTCGTCCACGGTGTAGTCCAGGAGGTTGGCGGTGATCAGGGCCGTGAGGTAGTCGCGCCCCTGCTCCTGCCAGGCCTGGGTCAGTTCCACGGTGCGCACGGCGATGTTCTCCAGGCGGTTGATCTGACCCTGGGCCTTGAGCTGGTCGATGCCGCTGGAGAGGATGCCGCGCATCTCGTCGGTCAGGAGGCGGCCCACGCTGGCCACGTCGCGCTGGCCATAGGCGGCCTGAATCTGGAAGAAGGTATCCATGACTTGGTCCTTGAAGGCCTGCTCGTCGAAGCCGGGGTCCATGGAGCGGATATAGCCCAGGCCCTGGGCCAGGTCCTGGGTCATGTCGGGGCCGGGCGGGGGCGGCGGAACGTAGCTGGCGCCGGGCGGAGGCGGGGGGGCGTAGCCGCCGGAGGGCGGGGGCGGGGGATTGCCGGTGGTGCCGCCCAGAAGGTCGCTCAGGCTGCCGCCGCCGCCCTGGCCGCGACGGCGCTTGATTAGGAAATAATACAGGCCGTAGAGCACGGCTCCTATAAGGATCAGGTCGAACAGGCCCATGCCGCCGCCGCCACCGCCGCCAGCACCGCCGCCGGCGCCGGCCACGCCCCGAAAGAGCATGGAGCCCAAAAAGCCGCCGGCCAGGCCGCCGGCCAGGCCGCGCATGAAGCCGCCGCTCTGGGGCGGAGGCGTGGTCGGCCTCTGCTGGTAGGACTGGCTGGGGGGCGGGGGCGGGGGCGTGGGCCGCGTGGTGGGGCTGCTGGGCCGCGAGACGCTGCGGCTGCCGGTGCTGCCCGAGGACGAGCCGCCGCCGGCGCGGGCCCAGGCCAGATCGCTTAAGGTCAGGCTGAGCAGACAGAATATGCCCAGGATGGCCATACAGGTCTTCAGTCGCGGTGCGCGGGACATTCTAAACTCCCCATTGGCGGTGAATGCATCGTGGCCGAAAACTACCATTTCAGGGGCCGGCTCGGCCCTTGACTGGCAATTATAGCAGGAAAACCTGCTCTAACGGCTGGGCTAATAAGTATTTTGCCGCTTTTGTCCCGTTGGTGGGCGAGGGCGGTGGGAAGGCGGTTTTGGCCGGGGCCGCGGCGGAATGCTGGCTGGCCCCGAGTGCGGCGGGCCCTGGCGGTGGCCGAGCCCTCATGGCCCAGGGCGGCCGGCCTGACCCTCCAGACCGGCCGCCCTTGCGATCATTTTTTGCTGAATATTATCTTGTCGTCCTTGACAGAGGCCTCTATTTGGTCGCCCTCGGCAAAGGTGCCGTCCAGAATCTTCACCGCCAGGGCGTCTTGCAAATGCTGCTGGATGGCCCGCTTGAGGGGCCGGGCGCCATAGACCGGGTCGAAGCCGGCGTTGGCCAAAAATTCCAGGGCCTGCTCGCTTAAGCTCAGGCTCAGGCCGCGCTGGCCCAGGAGCTTGTTGAGGCGGGCCATCTGGATGCCCACGATGCGGCCGATGTGCGCCCGGTCCAGGCTGTGGAAGATGACCACGTTGTCCACGCGGTTGAGGAACTCGGGCTTGAACTGGGCGCGCAGGGCGGTCATCACCATTTCTTCCATCTGGCTGCGCTTGCTGGCGCCGGCCAGGTCCTGGATGAATTGGGAGCCGATGTTGCTGGTCATGATGATGATGCTGTTCTTGAAATCCACGGTGCGGCCCTGGCCGTCGGTGAGCCGCCCGTCATCCAGTATCTGCAACAGGGCGTTGAACACATCGGGGTGGGCCTTTTCGATCTCGTCGAAGAGCACCACGCTGTAGGGCCGGCGGCGCACCGCCTCGGTGAGATAGCCGCCCTCCTCGTAGCCCACGTAGCCGGGAGGGGCGCCGATGAGCCGGCTGACGGTGTGCTTTTCCATGAATTCGCTCATGTCCAGGCGGATCATGGCCTGCTCGTCGTCGAACATGAACTCGGCCAGGGCCCGGGCCAGCTCGGTCTTGCCCACGCCGGTGGGCCCCAGGAAGATGAAGGAGCCGATGGGTCGGTTGGGGTCTTGCAGGCCCGAGCGCGCCCGGCGCACGGCGTTGCTCACCGCGACGATGGCCTCCTTCTGGCCCACCACCCGCTGGCCGATGCGCTTTTCCATGGTCAAGAGCTTATCGCGCTCGCCCTCCAGGAGCTTGGCCACGGGGATGCCGGTCCACTTGCCCACCACCTCGGCCACGTCCTCGGCCCCCACTTCTTCCTTGACCAGGGAGCGCACCTGCTGGAAGAGCTTCAGGTCCTCCTGGAACTGGGACAGGATTCTCTCCTTGGAGGGGATGTCGCCGTATTGCAACTGGGCGGCGGTGTTGTAGTCGGATGCCCGCTGGGCCTGCTCCAGTTGGGCCTTGAGCTGGTCGATCTCCTCCTTGGTGCGCCGGATGTTTTGCAGCACGTCCTTTTGGCGCTGCCACTGCTCCTTGAGGCTGTCGCGGGCGGCGGTCTTGTGGGTGATCTCCTGCTGCACCTTGGCCAGGCGCCTCTGGCTGCCCTTGTCGGTCTCCTTCTTGAGGGCCTCGCTCTCAATGGCCAGTTGGGTGATGCCGCGCTCCAGGCTGTCCAGCTCGCCGGGCAGGGAGTCGATGTCGATGCGAATCTTGCTGGCCGCCTCGTCGATCAGGTCGATGGCCTTGTCGGGCAGGAAGCGGTCGGTGATGTAGCGGTGGCTGAGCGTGGCCGCCGCCACCAGGGCCGAGTCCTTTATGCGCACGCCGTGGTGCACTTCGTACTTTTCTTTAAGACCTCTAAGTATCGCTATGGTGTCTTCCACGTTGGGCTCGGCGATCACCACGGGGGCGAAACGCCGCTCCAGGGCGGCGTCCTTCTCGATGTTCTGGCGGTACTCCTTGATGGTGGTGGCGCCCACGCACTTGAGCTCCCCCCGGGCCAGGGCGGGCTTGAGCATGTTGGAGGCGTCCATGGCCCCCTCGGACTTGCCGGCGCCCACCAGGGTGTGCATCTCGTCGATGAACAGGATGATCTGGCCGGCGGCCTCGCTGACCTCCTTGAGCACGGCCTTCAGACGGTCCTCGAACTCGCCGCGGTACTTGGCCCCGGCGATGAGCGAGCCCATGTCCAGGCTCACCACCCGCTTGTTCTTGAGCCCCTCGGGCACATCCTTGGCCACGATGCGCTGGGCCAGGCCCTCCACGATGGCCGTCTTGCCCACGCCGGGCTCGCCGATCAGGACCGGGTTGTTCTTGGTGCGGCGGGAGAGTATCTGGATGGTGCGCCTGATCTCCTCGTCGCGGCCGATCACCGGGTCCAGCTTGCCCTTGGCCGCCGCCTCGGTGAGGTCGCGGGCGTAGCGCTTGAGGGCCTGGTACTTGTCCTCGGGGTTCTGGTCGGTGACTCGCTGGGTGCCCCGGATGTCTTTCAGCACCCCCATGATGGCCTCGGCGGTGACGCCGTTGTTGCGCAAAACCTCGCCGGCCGGGTCCTTGGACTCGGCGCAGGCCAGCAGCAGGTGCTCCACCGAGACGTAATCGTCCTTCATGGCCTCGGCCTTGTCCTCGGCGGCCTGCAAGACCTGCAAGGCCGCCTGGGAAAGCTGGGGCTGGGTGGCGCCGCCGCTGACCTGGGGCAGCTTCTGCTGAAGCTTCTCCATCTCTTCCAAGAGGCGCTCCGGCGCCGCCCCCAGTTTGCCCAGCACCGGCTTGGCGATCTCCTGGCTGGTCTCCAGGATCACGGTCAGCAGATGCACGGGCTCGATCTGGGGGTTGCCCCGCTTGCCGGCCAGGGAGATGGCCGCCTGCACCGCCTCCTGGCTCTTGACGGTCAATTTGTCGAAACGCATATATGATCCTTTCGCCAAAAGGTTTGCTTATCTAATTCTAGATATGGCGGGCGCCCCTCATGGCGCCCCCGGCGCTGGGGCCGGAGTGTCGCGCGTTGGGGTTATTGCAAAGGTAAACACCGGGTACTGCTTTGCAACCAGGCGGGATGCCTGGCCTAGTTCCCACGGATCAAGGCTGGGTCGCGGGCGAGGCCTCCGGGCCGTCGGGCATGGCCGGGGGTGTGGGCGGCGTGGGCGCCGTGGGCGGCTGCGCCGCCGGCGCCTCGGGTGCCTTCTTGGTGGGTATTGGCCGCCGTTGCAGGCTGGAGGGCGCGCGCCCTTGGATGCGCTGATTCAGGAGCACGTCGCGGCTGGCCTGGCTGGGGGCCGCGCCCCGGCGCAGGCGATGGCGCTCCCTAAAGCTCTGGGGGGTCTCCTTGCCGTCCGGCCCGGTCTTGGCGGGCACGCGGGCTTTGGCCGGCGGGGGCATGCGCCCCAGGCCGCGGGCCGGGGGGTGGCCGGTGAGCTTGCCCGGGGCCACCAGGTTGCGTTCCTTGATGGTGTTTTGCATCTCCGGCGGGGAATTCAGCCCCCGCACCCCGGGGGTCTGGGCGGCCCGGGCCGGGGCGCCCATGGGCAGGCAGGCCACCAAGGCCAAGCCGGCCAGAATGGCCATGAGGGCCAGGATTAGGACGGCCAGGATGAAGCGGATGGTCGATCTGGCGGGCATGGCCTCTCTCCCTCCTCATGGTCCACGGCCTCAGCGCACCGGGAAGTCGAAGTAGGTCTCCGGGTGGGGCTCGGGCTTATAGGTGTAGTGCCACCACTCCTCGGCCGAGATATGGAAGCCCTGGGCCTCCATCAGGGTCTTCAAGAGCGCCCGGTGGGCCCGCTGTTGGGGGCCGACCTGGAGGTTCAGGGGATTGGCCAGGGCGTGGAAGCAGTCATAGCCGGTGCCCATGTCCAGGCTGTTGTCGGCGTAGCGCGCCTTGGCCGGCTTGAAGCACTCCACCTGCTGGGCGGGATCAAAGGCCGGCTGGGGCGCCGCCGGCAGGGCCACGATGGTCAGATCCACCGTGGAGCCCCGGCTGTGCCTGGACTTGGCGGCGATGTAGCCCCGAGGGAACAACACCTTTTTGTCGAGCGTGGGATAAAATTCAGTCTTGGTTAGCGTGTCGTTGGCATCCTTGGCCCAACGCACGAAGTCATCCACGGCCCGCTGGGGGCGGTAGCAGTCGTAAATCTTCAGCGACAGGCCCAGCGGCGATAGCTGGGCCTGCACCCGCGCCAGGGCCAAGGCCGCCGGCCTGGTCAAGAGGCACTTGGGGGCCTCATAGCCGGCCACGGGGCGGCCCAGGAAGTTGTGGCCGCCGAAGTAGCGCATGTCCAGGAGCACCCCGGGCACCGCCTGGGTCAGGTCCACGATATCGGCCGGGCGCTGGGCCGGGTCAACGGTGGCCTGGTCGGCCGTGGTGGCCGGGGCTGCCTGGGGGGCCGGAGGGGCCGTCGCCAGGGCGGGGGCGGTCAGGCCCAGCAGCAGCAGGACCGCAATGATGAGGCGCGATTTAATCAAGGCCGGACTCCTCGCCTACCCGCGCCCGTCCACCAGGACGCCCGCGGGGGTTAGGGGCATACGTGCAGCCGGTAGGTGAAGGCCGCGCTCTTGAAGTCCGAGCAGGCCAGCAGGTAGCGGTCGCCGGGCGCCGACTGGCCGAAGCCCTCGATCTGGGCCTCCAGGGCCGCCAAGCGGTCCGAGGCCTCGTCCTTGGTCTTTTGCTGCAAGACCATCACCCGCAGATCGGCCCGCCCGGCCAAGAGCTTCTGGAAATGATCCAGAATCTGGCCTTCGTCCAGGCTCCATTCCACGGCCAGGGCCATCTTGACCCGCTTGAGCCGCCCCTCGGCCATCTCCAGCCAGGCCAGGTCCAAGGGCCAGCGGGGGTCGTCGGCCTTGGGCCACAGGCAGGAGCCCACCACCCAGCCCGCCTCCTGGCCAGCGGCGCCCAGCTTGCTGGTGAGTTGCCGGCTCAGCTCGGCGTCGCTCCAGTTGGCCTCCAGGGCATCGGCGGGCAGATGGTCCAAAAGGTCCTTCACCCGCGTTTCCAGTTGATTGAAGCCGGTGCTCATGTCTTTGCTCCCGCCAGGGTTGGATGTGGTCACGGGCCTATCCGGCCAGGTGCGGGGGGCCTGGCCGGAAGCTAATTCATCCTCGAATATTTAGGCCCGCCTGTCAACCGGGCTTTGGCTAACCGGGGCCCCACGCCCGGCGCGGGCCTGGCGGCCTGGCTCCAGGGTGGCCGGTCGGGAGGGAGCCCCTGGTCTCCGGGGGCCGTGCAAGGGCTCATCCGGGCCTTGACAGAGCCTGCCGGCCATAATACAATCGTATTAAACAAACGCATTAACTGGCCCGCCGTGGAGGACCCGTGCAGACCGAAACCAAGGAACGACTGCTCCTGGCCGCGCTCCAGGTCTTTGCCGAAAAGGGCTATCGCGGAGCCACGGTGCGCGAAATCGCCCAGGCCGCCGGCTCGGCCAACCTGAGCGCCATCAATTACCACTACGGCGGCAAGGAAAATCTCTACCGGGCCGCCCTGGAGCACGTCTTCCAGGACTCGGCGCGCAAAACCCGCTACCAGCCCCAGCCGGAGCGCGCGGCCGAGGACGACCTGGGGGCCTTCATACTGGACACCTGCCGCATGCTCTATGGCGAGGAAAGCGAGATAGACGCTCAGCGGGCGGCCATCTTCATCCACGAGATGGCCAATCCCTCGCCCTTTCTGGACGAGATGGTGCGGCAATACCTGATGCCCGGCGGTTTGCGGTTTCATGGCTTGCTCAGGCGCTTTTTGGGCGTCCAAGCCCCGGAGCAATTGGTGCGCGACTGCGCCTTGAGCATCATGGGTCAGATCCTCTACTACCTGTTCTGTTGGCCGGTCCTGACGCGCGTCGTGCCCGGCCATCCCGGCATGCGCCAGCATCTGGAGCACGTGGCCGGGCATGTGACCCGCTTTTCCCTGGCCGGACTGCACCAGGCCAGGCGCACCGAGGATCAAGCAAGCAAGGAGGCTGAACCATGAGTCAAAGATTGCCAGTCATCGAGCTGCGCGGGACCCCCGAGCAGGTGGGCGCGCAATGGGGAGAGGCCCTGCGCGAGAGCCTTAAGAATGTCCTGGAGCAAAACCTGGCCACCATCGGCCATTTTCACCAGGGGCCGCGCCAGGAGATATTGGACCTGGCCCAGAAGTACCGCCCCGCGGCCGAGGCCTTTGATCCCGAGCTGCCGGAGTTCCTGGGCGGCCAGGCCCGAGGCTCGGGCCTGGGCCTGGAGGAGGTCTTCTTCCTGCGTTGCGCCCTGGAGATGACGCTTTACTACCAGGGCCTGGCGGGGCTGTGCACCTCCTTGGCCCTGAGCGGCCCGGCCACCGCCGGCGGGCGCACCATCATCGGACAGAACGCCGACTGGTTCGCGGGCACGCCGGTGCACCTCTTGCGCATCCAGCGCCACGACGGCCTGCGGCAACTGGTGTTGTCCCTGGGTATCGCCGAGTACACTCTGACCTCGGCGGGGTTGGGCCTGTGCGCCAATCTGACCTGCACCCGGCCCCAGGGCCTGCACTTCGGGGTGCCGATCTTCTGCTATCTGCCCCGGGTCATGCGCCAAGCCACCCTGGCCCAAGCCCTGGGCCTGCTCTGCCAGGCCAGCCGGGGCACCGGCTATTTTCATCTGGCCAGCGCCGAGGGAGCCATGTTCGGCTTCGAGAGCGTCTTCGATGAGTTCAATGTCCTGCAACCCAGCGAGGGCGTGTTGGTGCACGCCAACCACTACCTGACCGAGCGTTTCCAAAAGGGCGACTGGGGGCACATGATCTTTCCCGACACCTACCTGCGGGTGCGGCGCATGGCCGAGTTGGTTCAGGGCCGGCACGGCCAGATAACCCCCGAGCTGGCCATGTCCTTCCTGGCCGACCACCAGGGCCGTCCCAGCTCCATCTGCCGCCACCCCGACCCGGCCTTGCCGCCGGATATGAGATCGCAATCCCTGTGCTCCTTCCTGATGCTGCCGGCCGAGGGAGTATTGCAGCTCTGCCTGGGCAACCCCTGCCAGAATAAATTCCAGCGCTACGAGGTATAGCCGCCAGGCCACGGCGCGGCCCGGGAACAGCCCGGCCGCGCCGCCTGGCCGGCCCGTGCATCAACCAGCCCTGACCATTAATCCTTGATTTGCCTCTTGAGCCACAGAATCTGCCGGGCCAGGCGGGCTATTACCAGCCGCCCAGGCCATCCCTGGCCTTGGCGGCAACGCCCGCCCCAGCAAGCTGTGGGCGGGCTCCCCGGCGCTTGACCGCCGGCCGGCGCGCCGGGGCGGCCCATCCCTGGGCCGCGCGCGGCCTGGCCGGCCCGTGCATCAACCAGCCCTGACCATTAATCCTTGATTTGCCTCTTGAGCCACAGAATCTGTCGGGCCAGGCCGCGCCAGGCGCGCACCTCGCGGCTGGTGATGCCCCCCCGCTCCAGGGGGGCCTTGAAGGGGCGGAAGAAATGATCGGGGTTGCTGGCCGGGATGGAGCCGATGGCCACCAGGGCCTCTTTGAGGTGCCCCTTGAGCCCCTCCAGCTCCTCCAGGCTGGCCGGCTGGGGACGGGGGTTGGGACCCAGGGCTTGGCCCGCCCCCTCCAAGGCGGCCTGGCGCAGCTCGTGGGAGAGCACCATCACCGCCTGGGCCAGGTTCAGGGAGCTGGCCTGGGCCGTGGGGATGCACACACTCAGGCCGCACAGGTCCACGTCCTCGGTGTTGAGCCCTTTGTCCTCCGGGCCGAAGACCACCGCCACCCGGCCCGTGACGGCGGCGGCCAGGGCCTGGGGCGCCGCCTGGCGCGGGGTGGTGAGCCGCCCCCGCCGGCTGCCCTGGCGGGCCGTGGTGGCGCACGCCAGGGTGCAGTCGCTGAGCGCGCTGGCCAGGTCGGGAAAGGTCCGCATGCCCTCCAACACCGCCGCGCCGGCCTCGGTGGCCAGGCGCCGCATGGGCTCGGGCCACAGGCGCTCGGGCGCCACCACCCGCAGGCCGCCCAGGCCCATGTTGGCCACGCAACGCGCCGCCGACCCGATGTTCTCCGGGAACTTGGGCCGGGCCAGCACTATCACCAGGTTTTCCAGTAGCTCCAGCATGGCGCCTAGCATAAACCACCAGCCCCCGCCCGGCAAGCTGGGTGGCGTGCCCGCCACTGGGCTTAAACGGGTCGGCGGGGTGCCCCCCGCTGGGCGATAGCGGGTCGGTTGGCGTTGCGGCACGGGCCGAGCCCGGTGGCTCCCGGCGGGGTGCCCCCCGCTGGGCTTATACGGGTCGGTCGGCGTTGCGGCATGGGCCGACGCCGGCGGCTCCCGTGGGGAGGCCCTCGCCTCTGCGTCATTGCGAGGAGCCCCCCGGGCGACGAAGCAATCGCGGCACGAATGCCGCGGGGCAACCCCCTCTCCCCCATTGGGGGAGAGGGCCGGGGTGAGGGGCCTACAACAATAGCCGTCATTGCCAGCAGCATCCCCGCCAGGGATGCGACGCGGCAATCCACCCTGCTCATGGCTTTACCGGGGCGCACCGCCTGCCAGGCCAGGGCCGATGGGTAAGCAGAGCGGCTTACCGCGCTTCGCTCGCAATGACAGCTATTGCTGTATGTTATCATGGCCAAGGCCCTTGCGGCAGCCAGCGCCTCTGTCCCCTCTCCCCCACCGGGGGAGAGGGCCAGGGTGAGGGGGCGATCAGCGAAGAATATCAGGGAAAATGGTGGGGTATGAGCGACCAGGAGCGGCAAGCCCGTTAGCGATTATGGGCCATTTTATCCCCAAGCTATTTTCTTTAGTATGGGCATATCAGCCTGCACGGACCGGGTAGCCATAGTCAAAATAGTGTGTTGTCGAGGCATTCTATCTGGAGGGCTATATGGGAAAGAGATATATCCTAATACGTACCAACGGTGTTCTTAAGCGGCTATTAAAGGTAGAAATAAGCGGAGGTAAAGAGGAAGTATATATTTCTGGATGTTCACCTAGCCATAAAGTTAATATATTTCGAGGGTCCAATACCATCAACATTCCAGCAGGTACCGAGTTCAAGCATGATATTAACTTTACAAACTATGAAAAAACTATGGTCGGTTCCTACAGAGGAAAATTTCATATAGGATATAAATCAACTGGCACTTCTGTTGCCGTTGTGGGGCCGATGAAAAGCGAATTTGAAATACCAGGGCTAAAAGAACTCGAGACTGTCGTGGGCCTCGAACAATATTATCCTGGCAAATTGAAATATTATAAAACCATTTCAAAGGCTAACCCACGCGATATTATTATCCCCGATATGGGGATGGCTCAATCAGGGAAGTTTGGTGTGCGTCGTTGTGTAGGGGCTAACATAGAGGAGCTTTTCGGTGAAAACCCGTTCGAAATAGAAATAGTAGCTATTCCAAAAGCGTTGGTCGGGCAACAGTTTTCATATAATTTCCAAAAGGAAGATCCTCCTACTATGATTAATATAATTTTAAGCGCAAGTAGATTGGGTTTAGGTTTGATGTTCCATCAAAATTCTGCGAGCATAAATAGAGGATGGTTCGATCATTCAGTCCATGCAACCTGTAGACAGTTTTCGCAAAAGATGGGAAATGGAATGCAGGAATTAAGGTTAGATTTTCGTATCATAGAAGATCATCTAACCATGCAGCCAGATACGTAAAGGCAACGATGAGTCCGTAGGCCAGTTGATTGCTTGGCGCAAAAGGTGAAGGTTTTTCAGGTTAACTAGGCCTGCACGGTTGGCCGCCAGTCTTTATCCTGGGCATTTTGACCGCCCAAACGGCCTGCGCCAGCCCATTCCTTGCCATTTCGCGGGCTTTGGGTTAGCATCCCCTTATGGTTCCTCGTGTATGTCCACCCTCAGCAAGGGCCTTGAATCATGAATCCTTACGATGACTTCCTTGCACGCGGCTACGTGGCCCAGTGCACCGACGAGGCCGCCCTCAAAGAGCTTTTCGCCAGCCAGACGGTGCTTGGGTATATCGGCTTCGACCCCACGGCCACCAGCCTGCACGTGGGCTCCCTGGTGCCCATCCTGAGCCTGGTGCATTTGCAGCGGGCGGGGCACCGGCCCATCGCGGTGGTGGGCGGCGGCACCGGCATGATCGGCGATCCCTCGGGCAAGACCGAGATGCGCAACATGCTCACCCTGGAGGTGCTGGCCGAGAACGCGCTGGCCATCAAGGGGCAGCTCAGCCGCTTTCTGGAGTTCGGCCCCAACCAGGCCGTGATGGTCAACAATGCCGATTGGTTGGCGCCCCTGAACTACATCGAGTTCCTGCGCGACGTGGGCCGGCACTTCAGCGTCAACCGCATGCTGGCCGCCGAGAGCGTCAAGATGCGCCTGGAGCAGGAGCAGGGGCTCAGCTTCATCGAGTTCAACTACGCGCTCCTTCAGGCCTATGACTTCATGCACCTGGCCAAGACCCTGGGCTGCCGCCTGCAGATGGGCGGCAACGACCAGTGGGGCAACATCGTGGCCGGCGTGGAGCTGAGCCGGCGCATGCTGGGCACCACCGTATATGGCCTGACCTTCCCGCTCCTGACCACCAGCACCGGCGCAAAAATGGGCAAGACCGCCGCCGGCGCGGTCTGGCTGGACGCCCAGCGCACATCCGTCTACGACTTCTATCAGTACTGGATCAATACCACCGACGAGGACGTGCCGCGTTTTTTGAGGCTTTTCACCTTCCTGCCCATGAGCGAGATCGCGGAGCTGGACCGCCTGACCGGCGCGGACATCCGCCAGGCCAAGGCGGTGCTGGCCTATGAGGTGACCAAGATCGTGCACGGCGAGGCCGAGGCCAAGACGGCCCAGGCCGCGGCCGGGGCGGCCTTCGGCTCACCGGGGGCGGGCGATGCCGAGGGCGTGCCCCATACCGTGCTGCCCAAGGCCCGCCTGGCCGCTGGCGTGCCGGCCTTCCAGCTCTTTGTGGAGACGGGGCTGTGCAAGTCCAACTCCGACGCCCGGCGCCTGGTGGCCGGCGGCGGGGCCTACGTGGGCGAGACCCGCCTGGAGGCCTTCGACCAGCCGGTTACGTTGGATATGGCCAGCGATGACGGGGCCTTGTGGCTGCGCGCCGGCAAGAAGAAGTACCACCGCCTGCTGCCGGAGTAAGGCTGCGGCCGGGTCCGCCCCGGCCTGTGCGATGAGACATGCCTGCCCGCCCCGCGCGGCCCC
>JAZDIQ010000025.1:0-2998 GCA_043804825.1 Pseudomonadota bacterium | reverse complement strand
CTGCAGGAGAAGAACGGCGAAGCCCTGCGAACCCTGCTGGGCAAGACCATGATGGCCGCGCTCAAGGAGCCCACCGTGGCCAACCAGGCGGCCTACGACAAGGCGCGCAAGGCCCTGGAGGAGTTCGAGGCCCAGCAGGCCCAGGGCAAACCGGTATCAGCTGAGGGCGAGGTGGCGGCCGAGCGCAGCTTCAAGAATCCGCGCCAGGTGGCCGCCTTCCTGGCCGAGCAGGGCTGGAAGATTTCCGAGAACACCGCCTACAACCACCGCGATCGCGGCATGCTGCGGCCTGATAAAGACGGGCTGTTTCACGAGGCGTCGGTTTTGCGCTACGCGGCAAGCAACCTCAAGCGCAAGGATGGCGGCGGGTCCGAAAAGCTGGAAGCCCTGCAGGAGCGCAAGGTCCTGGCCGAGATCGAGCGGGCCGAGGTCCAGGCCGCCAAAATGCGCCTGCAGCAGGAAATCCTGGAAGGCAAGTACATCCCCCTGGAGCAATACCAACGCGACCTGGCCACCCGGGCCAGGCTCTTGAAAGCAGACATGCTGGGCTGGGTGCGTCTGTCCATGGAGGATCGACGGAGTGGTGATGACCTTGGCCGACATCACGACCTCCAAGGAGCTGGAGGCCAAGCTCCGCCTGGCCTATGAAGAATTGGAAATCCGAACGGCAGGGACAATCGCGAAGAATGCTGGTAACAACAGCGGCTCCGAGGAGTCATAATGGAAAAATAGATTTGGGGTTCACAAGGGAGAGCAAGCGATGAAAAAGGGGAGGACCCTAGCACCTGATGCCGCCGACCTGCGTCGACGGGCGGAAGAGATACTGGCCGAGAAGGATTCCCCGCGCGCACCGGTCCTCCCGGAGGCAGAAAGCCGCCGGCTTGTCCACGAACTTCAGGTGCACCAGGTCGAGCTGGAGCTACAGAACCAGGAACTGCGCCAGAGCCGAGCGGCCCTGGAAGAGGCGCGCGACCAGTACCGCGATCTTTACGACCGGGCGCCGATTGGCTATCTGACCCTTGATGAAAAGGGGCTTATCCGCCAAGCCAACCTTACCGCCGCCAGGATGCTGTCCAGTGACCGCAGCCGCTTGCAAGGGCAAAGCCTCTATAGCTTCGTGGAGCAGGAGCAGCGCGGGGCCTTGCTGAGGCGCCTCAAGGGAGTGGCCGAGACCAGCACCGAGCTGAGCCTGGAAGTCGAAATCGTCATGAGCGACGGGGGCAGATTACCTGCCCAATTGGCCATAGCCACCCTGCATGGCGGCAGCGAGGCAACGCCTGCCCGGGGATTCCGGGCGGTGATTGTGGATATAAGCCGGCTTAAGGCCGCCGAGAACCAACTCCAGAAGGCCAATGAACGTCTGGAAGATGAGGTAGAGATTCGTACGGCAGAGCTGGTTTCAGTCAACCAGGCGTTGCAAAAGGAGGTCGAACAGCGCAAGGGAGCGGCCAGGGAGTTGGGTCGGCAGAAAACTGAGTTGGAATTACGGACCCAAGAACTTGAACAGTCAAACATCGCGGTGGGGGTCCTGCTCCGACGCAGCGAACAGGACCGGCAAGCCATGGAGGATAATATCATGCAGCAGGTCCACAAACTGCTGCTGCCCTGCCTGAAGAACGTTTTGGCGACTAGGTTGGAGGCAGGACAACGGCTGGGAATCGAGGCAGCTCTGACCCACCTGGAACACATCACTTCGTGCTTCGCCAAGAAGCTCGGTTCCCCAAACCTGGGATTGTCAGCCCGGGAGCTCCAGATTGCCGGCATGATCAATCAAGGCCTGAGCAGCAAGGATATCGCCGAAAGCCTACACATGTCCCCTGACACCGTCAGCTTCCACCGCAGGAACATCCGGCGCAAGCTGGGCATAACCGATACCAACACCAGCCTGGCCACGCGCCTACGTGAATTCGTCTGATGATGGCTTTTGCCTGCCGATAAACCGCCAACCAGCCACCTTTCCTTGGTCACGATTACTGCTTATCATTATTGGTGAAAGGCATAATGACGCTTACTAGCCAGGGTCTAGGAGCCTGTCGGAGTAATATGAAATCGTCCGCCGATGGCACGCTATATTGTGGTTAATTTATGCGCTAAACGCTATATATGGTATGCCTTGTAAGCATTTTTTGATTTCTCCGACAGGCTCCTAGGACTGCCCAATACTTACACGGAGGGAAACCATAAAATTTAGCACGAATAATCAAGCCGACGGCAAGTTTCACGAGGTGAAGGGAACGATCAAGGAGTTCGCTGGTAAATTCAGCATGAACTCCGATTTGGAAGGTGCTGGCAAAGACGAAAAGCGGGCCGGAGCCATCCGACAAAAAATCGGCGAAGCCGAGAAGGTTGCGGGTAAATAGAGCGGCTTGTCACGTTTAGGCGCGGCATTGAACCGAGGTTAACAGGTGCGTAAAGCACAACTAGATATTAGGCGGGTGTGCGGCACGGGGCGTCCTGCCCTGCACAGCACCCTTAATTTACTAGAGAGGACTTAGTGTCATGGTAAAGCTGCACGGCGTTGTGAGGTTGATGGTGATTTTAGGGGTGATGACCATGCTCTTGGGCTGCGCCGCCACGCAAACCAGGGAAAGCACCGGTGGCTATGTCGATGATTCCGTCATCACGGCCAAGGTAAAGGCCGCGATCTTTGACGAAGCGACCTTGAAAACATTGCAGATCACTGTCGTGACGTTCAAAGGCGAGGTTCAGTTGAGCGGCTTTGTTGATACGGCCCAGAACGCCAGAAAGGCCGGAGATGTGGCTCATAGCATCAATGGCGTCAGGTCGGTCAAGAACGATTTAATTGTCAAGTAGCGATGTATGCCAGGCAATATTTGGGAGACCACAAGTGAACTAATTTGGTTCATCCGACTAAAGCGTACTTGGCCTGATGGACGGCCATGATTTTGAGCTTGAAAAACTCCAGGTCACGGAAGCCATAGGCTTGCCTCTTCATGGTCTTGATCTTGTTGTTGGTGCCCTCCAAGGGGCCTGTTGA
>JAZDIQ010000024.1:0-57819 GCA_043804825.1 Pseudomonadota bacterium | reverse complement strand
CTACCGTCTCCCCGGTCTACTCCTGCGGGGCCGGGAGGGGCGACGATTAGCGGGATAGGTTACGGACACCGCCTAGCCGGTCCGATACCGAAATAAAAGGTGGGGCTAGCCAAAGCCGAATCCTGCCCTTGGGAGACGGCGAGGCGAAATTAAATCAAGGGATAAACATGTAGAAGCTTGTGCCAAATGCTTTCGGACGGGGGTTCGATTCCCCCCGCCTCCACCAACTTCTCAGCCATAGAGGCGAATTGACCGGGGCGGCCTGCGGGCCGCCCTGGTTGTTGCGTGGGCCGACGTTTGGGGAATTGACAAGTTATGGAGACACTACCTCCACGCGACCCCTAGGGCCGATGGCTTGCCCTGGCCACCCTCCACGGTGCCTTGGATGTCGCCGTAGGCCCTGCGGATGACCAGATGACCGCTGGACCGGTTTCCAGGGTGCCCATTCTTTGGCCTTGGTTGTCGTAATTGACTTGCTGGCCGCCCACCCCCTGGCCACTCTGGCAGGGCAAAACAGGCGGCGGCGGGCCGCCCGCCAGGGGCCACCCGCCGCCGCGCTTGGTTATGGATTTCCCGACGTTGACGCCCGGGGCTAGAAGTCCTGGAAGTCGCCATCCAGGGGGATGGCCCTCTCGGCCTCGCTCCTGGCCTGGTTGTTAAACGAGGTCTTCTTGGCGCCGCCACTGAACTGGGCCGGGGCTGGCAGTGCCCTGGGCGGCTCCTGGGCGTGCCGTTGTCTCAGCCAAGCACCGGCCCGCGGGCCCGAGCCCTTGGCGGCCTGGCCGTCCGCGCTGCCGGCCCGTTGGGCCAGGTCCACCACGAAGCCCTGCATGGTCTCGGCCTGGGCCGAAAGCTCCTCGGAAGCGGACGCCGATTCCTCGGCGTTGGCCGCGTTCTGCTGGGTGACCTTGTCCATCTCGGTGGCGGCCTTGTTTACCTGCTCGATGCCCTGGGCCTGCTCGCTGCTGGCCGCTGCGATCTCGCCCACCAGCTCGGCCACCTTCTCGGCACTGACCGCCACCTCTTGGAAGGCCTGGTTGGTGCGCGCCACCAGCTCCGAGCCCTCCTTGGTCTTCTTGATGGTGCCCTCGATGAGGCTGGCGGTGTTCTTGGCCGCCTCGGCGGCGCGCTTGGCCAGATTGCGCACTTCCTCGGCCACCACGGCGAACCCCGCGCCGGCCTCTCCCGCCCGGGCGGCCTCCACGGCGGCGTTAAGGGCCAACAGGTTGGTCTGGAAGGCGATCTCGTCTATGGTCTTGATGATCTTACCGGTCTGCTCACCGGCGGCGTTGATCTCCTGCATGGCCTGGGTCAGCTCGCCCATGGACTGGTTGGCCCGGGTCACCAAGTCTCGGGATTCGCTCATCAGGCTGTTGGCCTGGGCGGCGTTGTCGGCGTTGGTCTTGGTCATGGAGGACATCTCCTCCAGGGAGGAGCTGGTCTCCTCCAGGGCCGCGGCCTGCTGGGAGGCGCCCTCGGCCAGGGACTGGCTGCTGGTGGCCACCTGGCCCGAGGCGCTGGCCACCTGCCCCGCGCCCTCACTCAGACCGGCGATGACCTTGTGGATGGGCCTGGTGATGCTCCTGGTGATGAAAAAGGCCAGCAGGCTGCCCAAGACCAGGGCCAGGGCCAGGCCGATGAGCATGGCCAGGCTGGCGGTGGAGAGAGCCGAGACGGTCTCCCCGGAGATGCGGCGCATGCCCTCGATGCCGGCGATGGAGGTGGCCCGGGCCAGGGCCAGCACCTCGTCGCCCACGGCCCCGCGCTTGCTGTCGACTGCCACCAGGCCCTGCATGTTCTCCAGCATGGTGGACATGGCGGACTTGTACTGCTCGGCGGCCGCCTTGATGTTGGCCAGTTGCTCCAGGTTGCGGTCCATCTTGGTGATGGCCTTGAGCTTATCCAGCGTCTTGGTTATCCCGTCGAAGTTGCTCAGCGCGTCCTGCAGTACCTTGGGATCGCGCAGGGTCTGGGCCTTCCAGTTCTCCACGCGGATGTTGTTGCCCAGGTCCAACAGGTCAGCGGCCAAGGCGATCTTGAGGTTGCGCTCCACCAGCTGGTCATAGGAGGCGCCGCTGCCGAAATCCTTGTCCATGGCCTTGGCCTGGTCGTCGCGGAAGGCGTCGCTGTTTTCCACAAACTTGCGCCCAGCGGCCAACATGGCCTGGCGGTGGGTGGCGATGGCCTCGTTACGGGCCACGGTCTGCTTGGATAAGTCCTCGTATTCGGTCATCTTAACCGTGGACTTGTCAACCCCCTCCTTGAGCTTGACCAACTCGGGGTGCTTGGCGGCCAACTCCGCGCCCTGGGCCAGGTTCTCCCTGACCCCGGCCATGTCCTTCAGGGCCGGCTCCAGGAAGGCCTTGTCCATGGTGTAGGTGTAGCCGCGCATGTTGAACATCACGCGCTGGGCCCGGCGCTCCAACTGGGAAACCACGCCCACCTCGGCCACGTAGGCCGCGTCCATGAAGGCGCTTTGCTTCTCCACGGCGCGCATGTTGTATACAGCCATCCCCCCCAGCAGTAGGGCGATGGCTATCAATAGACCGAAGCCCAGGCCTATCTTGGCTCCCAACTTCAGGTTTCGCATGTCTGCCTCTCTTTGGTTTCCCGGCTGTCAACTCGTGATAGCCGGCGGTCTCGGTGCGGGATATGGCACATTAGCCGCGCCCGCCGGTCAGGCGGCGCGACTGAGCAGGTCCAGTTCGTCGGCTCCCAGCACCCGGTCGATGTCCAAGAGAATGCGCACGTTTTGACCGCTCTTGGCCAAGCCCAGGATGTAGGCGGTTTCCAGGTTGACGCCGAAGCTGGGGGTGGGCTCAACTTCTTCCTGCTTGACGTTGGCCACCTCGTTGACCGCGTCCACCACCATGCCCAGGGAGGTCTGGCCCTGGCCGGTCTGTATCTGCACCACCACGATGCAGGTACGTTCGGTATAGGGATCAGGCTCCATGCCGAACTTGAGGCGCAGGTCCACCACGGGGATGACCCGGCCGCGCAGGTTGATGACGCCCTTGATGAAATCGGGGGTGCGCGGGATGGGGGTGAAGGGCATCAGGCCAATGATCTCCTTTACCTTAAGGATGCCGATGCCGAACTCCTCTTGGGCCAGGTGGAAGGTAAGGTATTTGCCTTCCTGAAGTTGCCCCTTGCCCTGGGGGCCCGCCTCCTGGGAGGCCTGCTTGTTGGACATGGTGCCTTGCCTCTCCGTCAATGATTAGGGTGTTGCGGTTAACTCTGGCTGAGCCGGACCGGCGAACATGGTCAACGTAGCCTGCACTGTGACAACGCTTCCGTTGAAGGCCTGTGCCAGAATATAAGGGGTGGCGCCCAACGATTATGCACGCTGAATGCCAACTTTATTTTTTATATTATTTGCTGAAAAGATTGGGTATTCAAGGCTAGGCGCCAATACATACTGCTTGCGACAGTAGGTGTTTGTAATGCGCCACGAGAAACTGTCTCGCCTGGCAAGACGGCGCTTGTGCCTAGTTGTTCACAGGGGCGCGGCCCTACGGTGACGGCATCAGCCTTAAGGCTAATCCATTACTTTAAGTATCGGGCTTATCGCTTAGATTTGGGTGAACTATTGTTTGACGAGCATGCGCAGGGTCTTGAGCACCGTGCGCAGCACCCGCATATTGGAGGCGCCGACCTTGTTGGCGTAGCGCAGGATCATGGGCACCTCCACGCATACCACCCCCGGCGCGGCCACCAGGCGCAACAGCTCGGCGGAGCAGGTGAAGCCCCGCTCACGCAGATAAGCCGGCCCCTGCTTTTGCAGCCGGGGCAGCACCATTGATCCTCGGTACATGCGGAACAAGCAGGTGTAGTCGCGCACCCCGGGGATGCGCCACCTCAAGCGGTAGAGCCAGCCGGCCACGTAGCTGAGTATTATACGGCCCCGGCTCAGCCCGCTGATGCGCGAGCCCGGGCAGTAGCGCGAGGCCAGGACCACGTCCGCCCCCTGCTCGACTTTTGCCAGCATCTCCTTGATGAGAAAGGGGTTGTGGGTGTTGTCCCCGTCCATGGTCACCAGGAGGTCATCGTGACCCAATTGGTCGGCCAACAGGCCCAGGCCGGTGTTCAAGACCCCGTGCAGGCCCTGGTTGGGGTCGTGGCGATGGCAGGCCAGGTTTAGGCCGCTGAACTCACGGGCGGCGCGGTCGATCCAGTAGGGCGAGTCGTCCTGACTGCCATCGTCGATCACCAACACCTGGTGCTCCAGGCCCAGCTCGGGCAGCAGACGGGCATAGGCGGCCAGCAGGTCGTAGATACTCTGGCCCTCGTTGTAGACCGGCAGCAGGATATAGAGCTTGCTGGTGGACATGGGTCCCCTCCCCCGGCTGGTATTTAGTCCCCGCCGGCCGGCGAGGTGAGGTGCTCCACGATGCGGCGGGCGGCCTGGCCGTCGCCAAAGGGGTTGGACACCCCCCGCGCGGCCTGGTAGGCCTGGGGATCGTCCAGCAGGCGGCTGGCCTGGCGCACGATCTCTTGGCTGTCGGTGCCCACCAGGGTGGCGCTGCCACTTTCGATGGCCTCGGGGCGCTCGGTCACGGCGCGGGTGACCAAGACCGGCTTGCCCAGGCTGGGCGCTTCTTCCTGAATGCCGCCCGAGTCGGTTAGGATCAGATGGCTACGGTCCATCAGGTGGATGAAGGGCAGATAGGGCACGGGGTCGATGAGGTGCAGGTTGCCAAGGTGCCCCAAGCGCTGGCGGAAGGCCGCCTGCACGTGGGGGTTGGGGTGCACCGGAAAGATGATCTCCACCTCCGGCCGTCGGGCCAGCTCGGCGATGGCCAGGGCCACCTGCTCCATGCCAGGCCCGAAGTTTTCACGGCGATGGTTGGTAACCAACAACAGGCGCTTGGCCGGGTCCAGCCGGGGCAGCTGGTGCTCCACCTGGGCCCTGAGCTGCGGCTCGTCGCGCAGGCGGCCCAGCATGTACAGCAGGGCGTCGATGACCGTGTTGCCGGTGAGCAGCACCCGCCCGGGCGCCACGCCCTCGGCAAGGAGGTTGTCGCGGGTGCGGGGGGTGGGCGCGAAGTGGGTGTAGGCGATGACCGTGATCAGCCGGCGGTTGGCCTCCTCGGGCCAGGGGGCCATGATCTGCCCGGTGCGCAGGCCGGCTTCGATGTGCCCCACGGCCACGCCGTGATAAAACCCGGCCAGGGCCGCGGCAAAGGCGCTGGTGGTGTCGCCCTGCACCAGGATGTGCTGGGGACGAAACTCCTCGATGATGCCCTTCAGCCCGGCCAGGGTGCCGGCCGCCACCTGGGTCAGGGTCTGGTCCTCGGCCATGAGATCCAGGTCGTAATGGCATTTTATGGCGAATAATTTCAGCACTTGGTCCAGCATGGCCCGGTGCTGGGCGGTGACGCAGACCCGGTGCTCCACGCCCGGCGTGGCTTCCAGGAGACGCACCACCGGGGCCATCTTGATGGCTTCGGGCCGGGTGCCGAAGACGCTAAGTACGCGCATGGCTCATGGTTTGAAAGGTTGGTCTCCTTTAGGGGCGCGGGGGCGCCGTCAACCCCCCGGGGGCGCAGAGGCCCAAGGGGCGGCGGCCCATGTTATCCAGGGCGCGGGTCAAGTAGTCGCCATCCGGGGCGTGGCGGTAGAAACGGAAATATACCTGGCTGGCCAGGGGCAGGCGCAAGACCGGCCCCAGGCACAGCCAGGCATGGCAGAACACCGCGCCAGCGCACAGCCAGGCCAGCCAGGAACGCGGCGGCAGGGCCTGTAGGCGCCGCGCCAAAAAGAAAAGCAGCACCGCCAGGCTGGGCTGGTAAAAGCGCGCCGCGAAATCGCCGCGAAAGGTGCCGAAGTTGTGCGGTGGCGCCAGGTTGTTGAACAAAAACACCGCCAGGAGCCCCAGGGGCAGGGCCAACTCCGCCGGCTGCCAGTCCAGGCCCTTCCAGCCCCCCCGGCCCAGGCCAGCCAACACGGCGATCAAGAACAGTAGCGGCAGCACGTAGAAATTGCTAGCCAAAAAGTTGCCGACCAGCACCTGGGGCACCTGGGCCAGCAGGCGGCCCCAGGCCGGCCAATCCTTGGGCGCCAGGTAGCTGAGCACAATGGCCAGGGGTTGCTGGGCGTTCTGGCTGGCCGGCGGCACCCCCAGGGCGTTCATCGTCGCCACGAGCAGCACCGCCGGCAGGGCCAGGCCAGCCAGACAGCACAATAGCGGTCCCGGACGCCGGGCGCGCCAGCACACCAGGCCCAGGGCCGCCGGCGCGAAAAAGGGCAGCAGGTCGTAGCCCAGGGATAAACCGCCCAAGGCCAGGCCCAGCAGCAGCGCCCGCCGGGGGCTGGCATCCTGTTGTCCCAGTGCCACCAAAACCATGAACCCCCACAGGCTGGCGGGCACGATTATGGCGTAGGAATAGGGCAACCCCGCCCAATAGGCCAGGCCGGGATAGGTGGCCAAGAGCCAGGCGCCCCAGAAGGCCCCACGTGGCCCCACCTTGCGCGTCAGGAAGGCGGTCCAGGAATACAGGGCCGCCAAGGCCAGGAGGACATTGCTTAAAAAGCCGCCTTCCATGTAACCCAGGAGGCGCATGAGGGGGTAGGCCACCAGGGGGTATAGGATGCGGCGTAGCACCAGGGAGAAGCCCCACAGGTCCTGGTTTTGGCCTTCCAGCATGCGATAGGTGGCCTCGAAATGCATGTGGTCGATATTCACCACGTAGCGGCAGGGACCCACCAGGGAGCTTTGGGGGGTGGTGGCCCCGTAGAGGGACATGGTGCCCGAGCACAGCCACAGGCCGGCCACCATGGTCAGGCTGGCCAGGGCCAGGCCTGCCTGGCGGCCCTGGCCGGGCAGCCAAACCCGCGCCAGCAACAGCGCCGACAGCCAGAGCAAGAGGGCCGCCCAGGGGGTGGGGGCCGTGGCGGCCCGGGCGCCCAGGTACTCGGCCTGCTGGCGGGAATACACCTGCTCGCTGGGACTCAAGCCCGCCGGGTCCAGCGGGACCAGGCCGGCCCGCCAGGGCGGGCGCATGAGCAGGTTCAGGCCCGCGCCGCCGTCCCGCTGGGCATACTCCACCTCCAATAGATGGGGGCCTGGCCCCAGCCAGACCCAGCAGGAGCGCAACCGCATGGGGTGGCGCCCGGAGTTGTCGATGATCTTCACGCCATCCAGATACAGGCGGGAGTCATCGTCCGACTCGCTGGCCAGCAGGTAGGGTCCGGGCAGGCTGATGTGGAGATAGCCGGTCAGGCGCAGGGCAAAGTCGTGCCCGCGGAAATCAGGGTCATCCCGATCGCTCATGCGGGTGCGCCGCTCCAGGTGGGCCGCTCCGGGCGGGGACTGAAAGCGGGCATCGCCATAACGCTGGGCCAAGAGGCCGATCTCTTGCCCGGCCGGCCGGGGGTACAAGGCCCAGCGGCATAGGCCCTGGCCCAGGCCCAGCAGCAACCAGGCGGCCAGGAGCACCAGGGCCGTGAGCATCAGCCGACGTTTGAGCAGGGCGGGTTCCAGGGTCATGGCCGGGCGATCCCCCAGGCGGACAAGATAAGCAACTCCAGTGGTTACGGAGGGCCATCTTGTCACAAGCGCCAGGGGCTTTCAAGTCCTGAAACCTGGACGGAGGCCCTAAGGTCGCCCACGGGGGCCGCCGTGCCGCCTACCCACGAGGCCGCTCATCATCGAGCGGCAGGGACGCCTACCTACAATTAACTTTAATAATGTTGATAATAATCTGTAATTACGTGGCTATTTAGCTAGGAAATCAGGTGAGGCAATAGGCGAAGGTTTTGAAGACCGCACCATCAAACTTGCCATCCCGGGTCTCCTGCTGCATCAGCTTCAGGGCATTGAGGCAACTCAGGGGCTGCCGATAGGGGCGCTCGTCGCTGGTCAGGGCCTCGTAGGAGTCGATGATGCCTATCAGGCGACCGGCCAGGGATATCTTGTTCTTGCCTCGGGGGTAGCCCAGGCCGTTTAGGCGCTCGTGGTGCTCCATGATCGCCTCCTCGATCAAGCGGCCGAAGCCATGTCCGCGGAGCAGGCGCAGCCCCTCCTCGGGGTGGCTCTTCATCACCTGGAATTCCTGGGCGCTCAGGGGCCGGGGGGCGTTGAGGATAACGTCGTCGATCTTTAGCTTGCCGATGTCGTGCAGCATGGCCGCCAGGCCGTATTCGGCGGTGACCTCCACCGAGAAGCCCTGCCGGAAGCAGTAGGCCAGGGTCAGGGCCGCCACGTTGACCGCGTGCACGGCGGTGCCGTAATTTTTGTTGGCCAAGAGGGCCAACTCGCGGATAGCCATGCCGCGCTGTCCGTATTGAGTCACCAGCACCTTGACCGTGGGTAGCATACCCTTGAGATTCTCCGCCCGGGGATCCTGGAAAGACTCCTCGACCATGCTCACCAGCAGGTCCTTGACCTCTTCCTGGCCGCCCTCGGCGATGGCCTTCTGGAGATGGCTGGTGACGCCGGCCTGCACCTCGGGTATGGAATCCAGCTTGTCCTGGAGCCGTATATAGAGACGGCTGGGCAGATGGCCTTCCGCCTTGCCCGCTTGGGCGATGGCCTGCCCCGGGGCCTTGTATAGCTGGTAGTCGCCGCCCACCACCTGCACGTAGAGCGGAGCGCTGACATAGCACCAGGACAGGGACTTTTTTATGCCGAGCATGCCAACGGCCTGCTCGGCGGGTATGGAGCGGGGAGCGGTTGTGGCGACGGGCATGGTGGGCTGGGGTCCCCGTGTGAGGTGTCAAAAGATTGCGGCAACCCTTGGGGCGGATCGGACGTCCAGCGCTGAATCCTCCGCTAATACCCGCGCTATCGCCAAAAACGGCAGCACGTCTGCATTTGATATTAGTTTACACTATCCTTGATTCGGCCGGAGGATGGCGCGAAAAATTCATCTCCCGAACAGCCTGGGTGTTTGTCGCAGAAGCTCAACCCCAGGTTAAGTTATATCGGTTGAGGTGATTTCGGGCGGCCCGCCCTGCCCCGCCCTGGGAGCCTGTACGCGTGTTACTCCAACAGGCCCCTAGGCTTGCAGCTCCTGGCGCAGCCACTGGCGGATGGGCTCGTCGATGGCGATCTGGCCCCGAGGCATCTGCTGGCCATCGGCCTTGGCGGCCAGCTCAAGCACCAGGTTCCGGGGCACCGGCGCCTCGGCGATCTCCTGGGACTGCTTGAGGCTGCGGTGCATGAGATACACCTTGGCCTCGCCCTGCCAGGTGGAGAGATAAAAATAATAGGACTCCGTCTGGCCCCGGTGACGCCAGCCCTCGGCCCCCTTTATCTGGTAGGTTTCAAAGGCCTCCTGGGGGGTCAGTTCCCAGTCTATCTGCGCGACGATGTCGCGCCGTTGGCGCAGTTCAGGCCAAGCGAGCACGGTTGCCCCCTTACCGCTAGGGTTCAATGACATGATACCACCGAGCATTGCAATTTGCCGAGCCAGGCAGCCCCCTCTTTGCAATGTGCAAGACCGCCCTGCCCGCCCCTGGCCCGCCGTTGGCCTCCGCAAAAGACTATCTTACAACATGCTGTAATTATTCATAATTAAAATGCAGGGCAACGCCAGCTTCGCCCTGCCGAGGGCCCAAGGCTGGCATGGGATTCGCAATACACTGGAGCGGGGTCATTACAGGCTGGCCCCAGCTTCCCTCAACTCGGTCCGTTCAGCAGCTCCCCCATGGCTGCTGAACGGACCGAGGTCTTTTGGCGCGGCGCGTCCTGGCCAGGGCTGGCGGGCGGGCAAAACAAACAGGGCGGCCCGAGAGCCGCCCTGCCAGCCAGGCGTCAGGTTTGTGTCCGAGGCCTAAGAGCCCAGGGTGGCCGGCACTGCGGCATGTCCCTTGGCCGAGGAGATACGGGAACTGACCGCCTTCTTGAACACGGCCTTGTTGTTGGCCATGTCCAAGAGGATGCCACGGCCGCGCACCTTGAAGGTGGGGCCGCTCAGGGTCACTTCGTCGTCGGTGTCAGCGGTGAGGTCGTCCTCGGAATAGTACAGGGAATTGGTGGCCAAGCGCATGCCCGTGCTGGTGGTGCCCTGCACGTTGCCCAGCAGGCTCAGGGAATGGTCGCTGGGATCGTACTCGCCCTGGTCGGAGGACAGCTGGATCTGGCCGCCGTCCTTGGTATAGAAGACCATCTCCACGCCGCGCAGGTCGATGGTGCCGTTGTCCTGGTCAAAGTGGGAGCCGGCGGCGGCGATGTGCCAGCGGCGCTTGCCATCCTGCACGTGGGTGTAGGCCAGGACCTGGTCCGTGGCGCTGGCCGGCCGGATGCTGAAGTCCGGGCCGGGCTGGAGATTGGCCTGGGCCTGGGACAGGGCCACTCGCACCGGCAACAGGGCCGGCTGGTTGATCCAGAAGGAGGTGCCCGAACCCACCACCAGGGCGGCCAGGCCGGCCGTGGCGTAGACCGGCACCTGGTGCCAGAAGCCGCCGCCCTGCACGGGCAGCAAGCGGGCCCAGAACGGGGCCTTTTGCTCGATCTGGCGGGTGAGCCAGCCGGATTTATGCACCGTGAAGATGGCGTAGACCGGTATCCAGGCCAGGGCCACCACGTAGAAGACGCTGTAGGGGATAGCCCACAGGCAGTTGAGGCTCTTATGGCGCAGGATGTAAACGGTCATGGGGATGATGCCCACCACCACCGCGCCGATCAGGGTGTAAAGGGCCACCACCGGCGGCAGGGTCAGCAGGGAGATCATGCCGGTGACCAGCAGCAACTGGCAGGCGGTCATGTCGATCCAGCTGAGCACGTGATTCACCCGGGCGCCCAGGGCCGAGCCCTTGCGGAACTTCTTGAACAAAAAGCCGTTCATCATCAGGGACTCGCGGATGTCGCTGCGAGCCCAACGCAGAAGCATCTTCACCAGGCCCTTGTATTTGACCGGCACGTTGGTGAAGACCATGGCGTTGCTCTGGAAGAGCACGTGATAGCCGTCGCGCAGAATCAGGTTGGTGAGGAAGCGGTCCTCGCCGATGCGGTAGGGCTGGCCCAGGAAGGACTCGTTCAACCACTCGTCCACGATGGGCATCACGGCCCGGCGGTGATAGGCCGAAAGCGCCCCGGGGGTGCACATGACGGTATTGACCCGGCTGTGGCTGGCGCGCAGGAAGTCGAAGCCATAGGTGAAGGCCACCTCCAGCATGCGCGGGATGAGACCGGCTTTCTGGTTGAGCACGCGCACGTTGCCGCCCACGCCGCCCACGCGCTGATCATGCACAAAGGGGCTGACCAGGCGGCGCAGGGTGGGGGCCTCGATCATGGAGTCGCTGTCGATGGTGACGAAGACGTCGCCGGTGGCGCGCAGGAAACCGGCGTAGAGTGCGTGGCGCTTGCCCTGGTTGCGAGGCTGCTGCAACAGGGTCACGCGGCCGGGCAGCTCCTGCTCGGATTTGAGCATCCACTGCCAGGTGTCGTCCTGGCTGCCGTCGTCCACGGCGATGACTTGCAGCTTGTCGGCGGGATAGTCGCTCCGGCAGATGCTGTGCAGGGTGTCCAGCACCTGGCGGCCCTCGTTATAGGCCGGCACAACCACGGTGAGCGTGGGCAGCTCCTGGTCGGAAACCTCCGCCATGGGCTTGTAGGTCCATACCAGATAGAAGCGCCACAACAAGGCGGCGGCGTTGATGCCCAGCACGGTCTGGCCCACGTAGGACATGGCCTTGAGCCAGCCCGCGCCCAAGGTGTGGCGCAGAGCCTCGGCGCCCTCGTCCAGGTGCAGATAGGCCAGGAAAATAGCGACGCCCAGGCCCAGACCCATCCATGCCTTGGGCCAGGCCCAGCGCAGGGCCTCCAGCAGGCGGTCGTTGCGAGCCACGGCCGGGCGCGGGGCCTGCGCGGCAAGCTTGGCGGAGGCGCTATCCCCCTGGAAGGCGGGGGGCTGCTGTTTAATGGCTAAGGATTCCATGGCCTGTAAGGTTCTTTCCGCCCCAAGGAGGCGAAAGTTGCGTTTCTCTGTCCCGGCTGGCGCCGCGGCCCGTGCCACGTGACAAACCACTGCGTCTGGTCATTAGCTACCTAAAAATTGGCCTGACGGCTTGGCAGCTTGGGGACCGGCGCTTTTCTCTCGTTAAGGTCCGCTACTCGGCAAAGTGTGGCCCGTTCTCTTGGCAAGAAGCGGGCAACTTGTCAACCACCTTAAAACACTGCAATTCTTGGAAGCAACCATGAGCGTGCGAACTGTTGGTTCCGATTGCCATGAGTCTGAAGACCTGGCGACTATCAAGAAGGCTTGGCTTTAATCCTTATATTATAACCCAACCACCGATCGCACCGAGGAAAAAACAGTATAAGAATAATCAATTCCGAAAAAACGCCTGCGTGAACCCTGGGTTCCTGTTTTGCTAGCCCACCCGCAAATGGCCGGGGTAAGCAATATATAACAATGCTTGGAATCTCCGGGCCGCAGCACAGGCTCCTTGTGCCGAAAATTAAGGCCAAATCCTTGCGAATGCAATAGCCAACCGCACATGTGATAAAATTCTTTTGCGGGTCAATCCATGAACTGGCAGAGCATGGAATGCTGTAGCTTGAGCTGGCGCAGCATTTTTTCGGCGTGGCGCAATTTTATCACTGATTTAACGATCATATATACTCCCAGCAGTCCCAGGCCCGTACAAACCACCAACAGGGGCAGCAACAGCCAGAGCACCTTGTTGATCAGGTACAACTGCGAGGCGGCGATGAGAAAACTGATAAAGGCCATGGGCAGGGCCACGATGGCGATGCCGGTGCGCAGGGCGGCCAGGTGGGTGCGCTTTTCAGCCAAGATTAGCTGGGCCTCGTTAATGATCAGCGGATCCTCGGCGGCCATGGTTAACTCCCGCTGGGGCTGGATGCGTTGCGAATCAATGAATTATAACCTTGGCCCCGGATTCAGGCCATGAAGCCGCCTCTAGGACCCTCGGCCTCCTGGCGGGCCAGGCGCAGCCATTCCCGGCGTATCAGGCCGCTGAAGGGACGGATCAGGGTCCAGTAACCCCGAAAGCGGGACCTGGCTCGCCAGCCCAGGCATTGCACCCGGGTTTCGGTGCTGACACGGACCAGCCCCGGCCCCAGGGGCTCAACCAGGAAGTTGGCCGCCACCTTGGCGTAGCCGGGCTGGCTGAAATCTCGGAACTCCCCCGGAGTCACGCGCCGCACCAGCGGCCGCGTGCTCCAGAAGCGCCCCACCAGGCCCAGAACCATCTCCCGGGGCTCCTGGCGGCCTAGCTGAATGAAGCCAAAGTCCTGCATCTGCTCCAGCGAGCGGCCCATGCCCTGGGCTTTAAACTCCCGTGAGCGTAGCCGAAAAGGCAGTTCACGCAGCAACATGAGGGCACCAACCAAGCGGGACTGGCGCATGTCCAAATCTTGCATGGCCCTAAAAGCCCGCTGGGCCGGGGCCGCGGCCAGGGCCTGGTGGTATTCGCCAAAGTCATATTGGGGCATGAATTCGTCCAGCAGCATGGACACCTCCCCGCTTCAGGGCCAGTATAACCCCTGGCGGGGCAAACCGGGCTCGGCAATCGCACGGGGCTTGCCAAGCAACCGGTCCCCTGGTTTATGATGACCGTAACCCTAATCTTTGGTGAGCGCCATGCCGTCTGACGATCATGGGACCCGAGGCAGCTCCAGGCCCGTTCGCCGGCCCGGCCGGCCAACCCCTCCCCCCCCGCCCTACTTCCCCGGCTTCACCCCGGCCGGGGTGCGCTTTTGGGAGGACCTGGCCCGCAACAACTCCCGCTCCTGGTTCGAGGAGCACCGCCAGGTCTTTGAGCGGGAGGTCCTGGCCCCCTCGCGGCTCTTGGTGGAGGCCCTGGGCCAACGTCTGCGGGATATCGCCCCGGCCATCCACGCCGACCCCCGGGTCAACCGCTCCCTGTTCCGCGTCTCCCGCGATACCCGCTTCAGCCCCGACAAATCACCCTACAAAAACCATCTGGGCTTGTGGTGGTGGGAGGGAGCGGGGCCGCGCATGGAGTGCTCGGGCTATTACCTGCACCTGGAGCCGCCCCGGCTCATGCTGGCCGCCGGCATGCATATCTTTCCCCGCCAGGTGCTGGCCGCCTATCGCCGGGAGGCCGCCGACCCCCGCCGGGGCAAGGCCTTGCTGGCGGCGGTGGCGACGGTGGAGGCCCGAGCCTGCCAGGTGGGCGGGCTGCACTATCAGCGCCTGCCCCGAGGGGTGGACCCGGGCCTGCCCCAGGCCGAGCTTCTGCGCCACAACGGGCTCTACGCCATGCGCGAGGCGGCCATACCCGCCGAGTTGTACACCCCCGAGTTGGTGGATTACTGCTTTCAGCGCTTTTTGGACATGGCGCCGCTCCATCAGTGGCTGGTGGAGATGACCCTGCGGGCCGACCCGGAGGGCCGTTAGGCGCGCCAGGGCTAGGCCTGATCCAGACCCGCCAGCCAGGCCCGGATGGCCGCCAAGTGCGCCTGCATGGCCCGCCAGGGGTCGGGCTCCGGTGTGGCCAGGCCCAAGAGCCCGTCCACGTCCAGCCAGGGGTCAAGCTCCCTGGCCAGCGGCCCGCCAAAGCTGTCCAGGCCCTGGCTGGTGGCGGCGGCCAGACTGGCGCCGGGTGGCAGGCGCCGTTCTATTCGCGCCTGGGCCTCCAGCACCACCGCCAGATAAAGGTCCGCCGCCGCCAGAAAGCGACCCGCGCCTTGCTGCTCCAGGTATTGCCCTAAAAGCCCTTGCCCACCCACCCGCGCCGCGCAGTCGGGGTGGCGTTCCAGCAGATCAAAGCTCTCGCCATCGGGCGGGTCCACCTCCCGCCCCAGGGGGTAGAGCCGGCAGGCCAGGGGCCGCTCAGGGTGCACGCCGCAGCCTTGCTCGCCGAGAAAAACGCAGGCCCCCTGGTCGTTGAAGCGCAGGAAGAGCCCGCCGTTGGTGGTGTGGCGGGCCATGAACTGGCCGGTGCTCAGGCCCAGGTGGCGGGCCAGGCAGAGTATCTCGTAGGGATTGATCTGTATGGCCTGGTGCTGGCAGCAGCGGCTGCATTGCTGGCAGATGAAGTCAAAAGGCGACTGCCGTCGCACCGGCGCTGGCTCCTAGCCGGCGAAGCGTGCCAGCCAGGCCAGGGTGCGGGCCGTGGCCTGCTCCTGGTCGGCCTGGCCGGACAGGCGGTGGTCGGCCCCGGGCAGGACCAGCAATTCCTTGGGCTGGCCGGCCAGGTGGTGGGCCAGGCGGCCCTGCTCCACGGGCACCACCTCATCCTCCTGACCATGCACCACCAATAGCCGCGAGCATGTGGCCAAGGCCGCCGGCAGGTCGTGGCGGGGGATGTCATCCACCATCTCCGGCAAATCCGGCGGCTGGGGCTGGGCGGCCAGGCGGAGCATCAGGGCGGTCAGGTCCACGGGGGTGGACCAGCAGGCCAGACACAGCGGCGGCCGTTGCCGGGCGGCCAGAAGGGCCGCCGTGCCGCCCAGGGAGGAGCCCATATAGGCCAGTGGCAGGCCGGGGACCACCCGGGCCAGGGCCTGGGCGGCGGCCAGGAACTGGTCGCGGCGGCTGGTCAGGGTGGTGCGGCGGATATCCCCCGGCGAGGCGCCGCAGCCCGAGGCGTCGAACATCAAGGCAAGGTGGCCGGTCTGGGCCAGACTGAGGGCCAAGCGGTTGAGCTTTTGGCTGATCATGGAGGAATAGAGGCCGTGGGCGATGACCACCCCGGCCAGGGGCGTCTGCTCTGGCCGAAAAAGGCGGCCGGCCAGTTCCCGGCCGGCGTGGGGGATGCCAAAATCCTCGGGCAAGCTTGGGACTCTCTCGGCCAGCATGGACCCGGCCGCCGCTGGGGCCTAGTGCAAGGGGGCGTCCTCGGGGACCGCGGCCGGGTCCTGGTCCAGGGCCAACTCCTCGTGGGCGCGCACCAGGTAGCCGATGATCAATAGGCTGGCCTGGAAACGGTCCGGCTCCATGTCGCCCTTTTGCAACTGGCCGCCGAACTTGTTGAACAGCTCGATCAGCTCGGCGTCCATATGGGCCTCGATCATCTCGGTGATGAACTGATTGGAGCCCTGGATCAACTGATCAAAGAATTTGGCCGCCGCTTGATGTTTGAGCATGAAACCCCCTTGCGCCCTATGGCATTGCCTCCCAGCATACCGGCCCCGGCCGGAGCGCGCAAGCGTGGCACCGGAGCGCTAGCGCTCTGGGGTGGCTTGGCCGGCCCGGCTCAGGCCGCGCCAACCCAGGCCCTGGCGCCACAGGAAATACAGGCCCAGGAGGTTGGTGGTCACGAAGTGCACCAGCCACAGCACCAGGGCGTAGCTGCCGGCCACGCCCGTGGAGGCGCCCAAATAGCCCAGGGTGAAGGCCGCCGCCAGATGGAAGGTGCCCACGAAGGCCGGGGCCGAGGGGATCAGGAGGGCCAGGGCCACCACCACCTCCAGGAGCATGCCAGCCAAAAGCCCCAGGCGCAGGTCAAAGGCCGGGAACAGGCTCCAGGCCCACAACCCCAGGCAGAGCCAAACCAGGAGCGAATGCACGATCACCCACAGGATGTCGCGGGCCCGGGCCACCTCCAGGCCGTCGGCAAAGGAGGCGGCCATCTCCAGCACCCGCCGGTCCAGGCCCCGAGGCAAGGGGCGCAGGCACCAGGCCAGCCAGCCCAGCATGCGCCCCCGCTGCCAGCGCAACAACTGCAAGCCGGCCATGATCCCGGCGAACAGCGCCAAGCCCGCCCAGCCGGCGGCGTGCAGGCCCCGGGCCGTGAGGGCGATGCCCTCCACCCGGCGCTCGGGCAGGTCCATGAACAACAGCACCAGCATCAGGATGAACAGCACGGTGAGCCCGTCGTAGACCCGCTCCAGCACGATGGTGGCGAAGACCGCCGACTTGCTCACCCCCTGGTCGCGCCCCAGCACATAGGCCCGCACCACCTCGCCCAGGTGCACGGGCAGCAGGTTGTTGCCCAAAAAACCGATACCCAGGGCCGCCAGCAGGGGCCAGAAGCCCACCCGGGCCACGGGGCGCATCAGGTAATGCCAGCGCAGGGCGCGCAGGATATAGGAGAGTGCGTAGAATAGAACGCAGGGCAGCAGATACACGGCGTGCATCTGGCTCAAGGCCTGGGCCATCTGCCCCAGGTCCACCACCCGCAGAAAGAGAAAGACCGCCCCGGCGCTGACGATCAGCCCGGCCAGGTATTGCTTCCACATGCCGGGGGCTCGCTCCGCCTAGTCGCTGAAGCGGAACTTGACCAGTGCCCACAGGGCCACCAGGCCGTCCCGCCAGGTTATCTTCTTGCCCTCGTCGAACTCGCGGCCGGTGTAGCTGATGGGCACCTCGTAGATGCGGATGCCCTTCTTGAGGATTTTGGCGGTGATCTCGGGCTCGAAGTTGAAGCGGTCGCTCTTGATGACCAGACCCGACAGGGCATGGCGGGTGAAGAGCTTGTAGCAGGTCTCCATGTCGGAGAGGGTGGTGTTGTAGAGGATGTTGGTGACCAGCGTCAGGAACTTGTTGCCGATCCAGTGGTGGAAGAACATGTTGCGCCGCTCGCCGGTGAAGCGCGAGCCATAGACCACCTGGGCCTTGCCCTTGAGCACCGGAGCCAGGAGCTTGGGGTAGTCCTCGGGGTCGTATTCCAGGTCCGCGTCCTGGATCAAGACCAAGTCGCCCTGGGCCAGGGCGAACCCGGTGCGCAGGGCCGCGCCCTTGCCCTGGTTGACGCCGTGGCGCTCCACGCGGATGGGGCGCTCAAAGGGCTTGGCCAGTTCGTTGAACGAGTCCCGCCCCTCCATGGTGGCCAGAATCTGGGGGGTGGCGTCACTGGAGCAGTCATCGACGATCACCAACTCCCGCTCCATGGGACCCAGGTCCACCGCCTGCACCCGCGAGATGATCTCGCGCAGGAAGTTTTCCTCGTTGTACACCGGCATGACGATGGAAAGCAGCATTGGTCAACCTTTGTTTGCTCTGGGCGCCTATGACGGTGCCGGTCTTGCTATTTGTACCCGGCCGAGGCCCCGGCTGCCCCCTCACCCCGGCCCTCTCCCCCAGGGGAGAGGGGGTAAGCCCGGCCATGGGATGACTCTGGTTCTTTCCCTAAGTTATCCCACAACCCAACCACGGGAGCCAGTAGCCTTGGTTAGGGCCGCAAGGCCCCTCGACCCGTTATCGCCCAGCCCGGGGCACCCCACCTAGAAGGAGCGGGAGAGGATGTTCATCTCCGAGGGATAGTTGAAGGCATCCCAGGGGAACTGCTCGCCCTTCTGCCAGCGCCGCCAGCGGTCCAGGTCGGCGCGCACCATGATCTGCACCAACTCCTGGAAGGTGACGCGGGGCTGCCAGCCCAGGACCTCGCGGGCCTTGCTGGCGTCGCCCAACAGGATGTCCACGTCCAGGGGGCGCATGAACTTGGGGTCCACTTCCAGAATGCCGGCGGGGTCCAGGTCGGCGACCTGGCAGGCGGTCTCGAAGAACTCGCGCACGCTGTGGGTCTCGCCGGTGGCCACCACGAAGTCGTCGGCCTGGTCCTGCTGGAGCATCAGCCACATGGATTCCACATAGTCGCCGGCGAATCCCCAGTCGCGGGAGGCGTCCAGGTTGCCCAGCACGACCTTTTCCTCCAGGCCCAGCTTTACCTTGACCAGGGCGTTGCTGATCTTGCGGGTGACAAACTCCAGGCCCCGCAAGGGGGACTCGTGGTTGAAGAGAATGCCGTTGACGCAGAACAGGTCATAGGCCTCGCGGTAGATGCGGGTCACCCAGTAGCCGTAGAGCTTGGCCGCGGCATAGGGCGAGGACGGCATGAAGGTGGTGTCCTCGTTGTGGGGGATGTCGGGGTTGGAGCCGTAGAGTTCGCTGGTGCTGGCCTGATAAAAGCGGATGCCCGGGTCCACGTGGCGGATGCATTCCAACAGCCGGCTCACGGCCAGGCCGGTGACGCTGCCGGTGCCCACGGGCTGCTCGAAGCTGGCGCCCACGAAGCTCTGGGCGGCCAGGTTGTAGACCTCGTGGGGCCGGCTGGCCACCAGGGCGCCGGTGATGGACGCGGAATCGATCAGCTCCATGGGGATGAGCTTGACCTTGTCGAAGATGTTCAGGGCCTGCAGGCGCCACAGATTGGGCGTGGAGAGCCGGCGGAAGGTGCCGAAGACCTCGTAGCCCTTATGGAGCAGAAAGTGGGCCAGATAGGCGCCGTCTTGGCCGGTGACGCCGGTTATCAAGGCGCGGCGGGAGTCGGACATGCTTAAAATCTCCGTGGTTGCGGGAATCCCTCCGAAACAGGCCTGCACTGATATAACAGCCGCCGGGCCTGGAGGAAAGCGGAAAATGCCCGGCCGAAGCCCGGCGCTGGGTGGGTTTTCAGGCCCCGGGACCCGTGGGGGCGGGCTTGATCTCAAAGGCGTAGTCCCACTCGGAGCTGAAGACCTCGCCCAGCTCGGGGTTGCGGCGCAGGGCCTTCAAGAGGCCGTGGCGCGCGGCCGGGGGATATTCCTTGAGGTGCAGCACCAGAAGGCGCGCGCCCCGGCGTCTGAGCTCGGGCAGAAGCTCGCTGGTGTCGGGCAGGCGGCCGGCTATCTGGGTCATTTGACGATAGCCCGGGGGGAAAAAGCCGGAGTAGCCGTTGACCAGGGGCTGCTGGTGCTTGGTGGACCAATACAGATAGCGGGCGTCGCGGGCCTGGTCGCCCATGTGCCCCATGGTGGGGGCCTCGAAGACCACGCTGCCCGCCGGCTGGGCGGCCAGCCACTGGTACACCGGCGGGGTGAAGTCGTAGACCTGTAGCCAGGGCACCGGCACGGAACAAGACTCCAGCAGCATGAGCAGGCAGGCCCCGCTCAGGGCCAGGCGCCGCACCGCGACCCGACCCGGCCACAGGGCGGCCAGGCGCTGCCAACCATAAGCCGCCAGCACCGCCCAGGCCAGGGTGACCAGCACCGCCAGCCGCGCCGGCACCCGCAGGGTGTCGAAGCCGGGCACCAGCCGGTACAACAGGGCATACAGACCGTATGACGGCCCCAGGGAGGCCCAGAAGGCCAGCACGGCCAGAAGCAGATAAAAAGCCCGCTGGGGATTGGCGCGCCACCAACCGGCCGGGCGGGGGTCCTCCGGGCCGGGCCTGGCCGGCCGTCGCCGGGGCAGGAGCCCCAGCGCCACCCGGGCGCTCAGGCCCAGGCCCAAAAACAGCTCCCCCTCCGAGCCCCGGAAGGGGGCCGTGAGCTGGCCGTAGAGCAGGCTGGCCGGCGGCGCGGCCAGGTAGTGCCGAGGCAGGGCCGCGAAGCTGGCGGCGTTGTCCTGGCTGCGCACGAAGCCCAGGTCTTTCTTGACCTGCATGTAGGGCAGATACAGGGGCAGCACCAAGAGGCCCACGGCCAGGGTCACGGCCGCCATCTGCCGCCAGCGCCGGGCCTGGCGCCACCAGCCGCCGCGCAGACCGTAAAAAAGCAGGAAAAGCCCCAGGGCCAGGGAGACAAACAGGGCGTAGTAACCGCAGGAGAGTATCTGCAACAGCCAGAACAGGCCCATCAGCCATATGTGGCGCCAACGCGGCTCCAGGGCCCAGCGGTGTAAATACAAGAGCACCAGGGGCATGAACTGGGCGGTCTGCAATTGCAGATGCCCCAGATGCCCGAAGCGGTAGGGCGCGAAGGCAAACCCCAGGGCGCAGACCAGGGCCGCCCCCCGGGAGCGGGTCAGTTGCCAGCCCAGCAGGTAGGCCCCCAGGCCCGAGAGCACGAAGGACAGCAAAAACACCACGTTGTGCGCCAGAATCGCATCGCCGCCGGCCATGAACACCGGCGCGGCCAAGAGCGCGTTGGCCAGCATGTGCTCCGAATAGGCTAGGGTCAGGGGCGAGGGGTGGAACATGGGGGCGTTGAACCAGGACAGGCCCGGGGTGGTCAGCGCCTTGAAATCCCACCACAATATCCAGGAGTTCAAGAGCGGGTCGCCGTAGTCGTTCACCGAGGTGCTTAAGTTGGCGGCCAGGGGCCAGGTCATGACCAGGCTCAGGAGACAAAGCAGGGCCACCACCGCCAGGACGTGCGGCCAAGAGGCGCGGGATTGAGGGGCGGGGGCTGTCGTGGGCTGCATGGCCTTTCCTGGTCCGCCAAGGGTTGCCCGCCGGCCGGGGGTCGGCAGGAGACTAAAGTTACATGCCCGTTGCCCGGTGTCAACTAAAGGCCCGGCCCCGGGGCTGGCCGGTGGGTTGGCGTGAAACGGCCGGGATTGTTAAGATGAAGCCAGCGCCGTACCCTGGCATGCCTTGCGCCACACCCCACCCTTCACCCGGTTCGCGGGAGGTCGCCCTGCCCCAACCACAGCCCAGCCTGCTCTTGTTGGACCTGGAGGGTCTGCCCGCCGACTGGGCATTGGTCCACGGCCAGGCCCTGCCCTTTCTGCGCGGGCTGTTGGAGCAAGGGGTCTGGCTGGGCTGGGCCTCGCCAGGACCGACAGACGGCGGCCTGGCCTGGCGGGGCCTCTATGACGGCCAGCCCTCGCCGGCCGGCCAGGGGCTCCTGTGGCGGGAACTGTCCCGGGCCGGGGTGCCGGTGGGGATCATGAACTTGCCGGGAGTCTGGCCGCCGCCGGCGGTGCCGGGCTGGCTGGTGGCCCGCCTGGATGAGGCGGGCCAGGCCCGCCATTTCACCACCCCGGCGGAACTGGCCGGGGACCTGGGCGAGTATCAGAGCGGCCAACTGGCCCTGGCTGGCCGGCCCGCGCCCCGGCCCCACCAGCGTGACGAGGTCTTTGCCCTGTGGGCCTGCCTGGCCCGCCTGGTGTGGCAAGAGGCCTGGCGGCTCATGCGAGCCAGTCCCCCCCGCCTGGCTGGCCTGGGCTTTCAGGGGCTGGGGCAGGTATACAATATGTTCGCCGCCGACCCCGGCCGGGTGTCGCTCTTGCTTGCCCAGATGGACGAGTACGCCGGCCGCCTGGCCGGGTGGCTAAAGCCCCGGGCAATACTGTGCCTGGCCGGCCGTGCCGGCCTCCTGGTCTGGGCGCCGGGCCTGATCCAGGCCAGCCGCCTGCCTGAGCCGCGCCCCTGGGACCTGACCCCCCTGGTGCTGGGGCTATTGGGGCTGGACATTCCCCCGGAGATGGCCGGCCGCCCGCCCGCCGGGCTTTGGCCCCAGGAACCTCATGACTAAACAAGCCCCCTCCCAGGCCATGTGCTTGAGCATCATCCTGCCCCTGTCGGCCCCTCAGCCCCGGCTGGAGGCCTGCCTGGCGGACTGGCGCCGCCAGATGGCCGCTGGCGACGAGTTGCTCCTGATCTGCCAGGGCCAGGCCGCCCTGGAGCAAGCCCGGGAGCTGGCCGCCTCCCCCGGCCCGGCCAACCCGCAGACCCGGGTGCTGGCCCTGCCCCCCTCGGGCGGGGATGGCCCGGCCAGGGTGCTGGGGGCGGCCGAGGCCAAGGCCCAGGTGCTGTTGTTCGGCCTGCCCGATTGCCTGCCCCACCGGGAGTTGCTGCCCCGCCTGCGCCAGGCATTTGAGGATAAGGGCCTCACCGGGCTGGCCGGACAGGTGCGGCCCGTGGGCCAGGAGGGCCGCCTGGCGGCCCTGGCCGGCCTGGAGTTGGCGTGGCGCCGGGCCGGTCAGGACCTGCCCAGCCCGGCCTGCCTGGCCCTCAGGCGCCGGGCCCTCTTGGAGGCCGGCGGCCTGGACCCGGCCTGCGCATCGGGCGGCGGCGACCTGTGGGACCTGTGGCTGCGCCTGGAGCGGGCCGGCCGTCGCCTGGAGCACGACGATCAATGCCAGGTGCAGGCCCCCCAGCCCGCCACCTGGAGCGGCCTGCTGGCCCGCGCCCATCGGGAGGGCCGGGAGATGTTCCTGGCCCGCCGCTTGGGCAATGGCCAGGCCCTGGCCCACGACCACGCCTGGACCCAAGCGGCCCTGGTGCTGGCCGCCCTGGGGCTCTTGCTGGCCCTGTGGGGGCCGGCGCCGGAGAGGGCCTGGAGCCTGGCCACCATCTGCCTGCTCCTGCTCTACCCCCTCAACCGCGAGTTCATCAGCCTGGTGGCGCAAAAGGAGCCCCCAGCCCTGGGTCCGGCGCTGCTCTATTGCCTCTTGCGCCCCTGGGCCTGGACCGCCGGTCTGTTGGCCGGCGCCTTGGGACGCTTGGGGGGCGCGGGTTTCAGGCCTGGTACAATCAATGGTTGACACCCACCCCCTTGGTGCCATATTTGGTCTGCTTAGGGGAAAAGCGCCGGTCATCACCGCCAAGGAGTGCAAGCGCCCATGAAACCCTTTACCGCTCGCGTCCTCCGCCGGACCCTGCCTGTCATCCTGGGCAGCCTGTGCATCTTGGCCGGCCTGGCCACGGCCTCGCCGGCGGCCCCCGAGTCCGCCAGCCTTGTGGGCCTCAACCAGGCCATCCAGAAGGCCTTGGCCTATTCGCCCAACCTGCAGGCCGTCAAGGAAGACCTGGACAGCGCCCGCTTTGCCCGCAGCGAGAGCCAGACCGGCTTTTTGCCCTCCCTGAACACCAACTACAAATACACCGGCTTGCAGCACGTCAACCACACCCGCACCGCCCTGGGCGTGGTCTCCTCGGGCAGCACCGACACCTACCAATGGACCAGCTCGGTCAGCCAGCCCCTGTTCACCGGCTTCAACCTGCTCAGCACCTTCCGCCTGGCCGACCTGGGGGTGGACGTGGCCCAGGCCCAGGTGCGCCTGACCATGTTGGACCTGGTGCTGGCGGTCAAGGAATCCTACTTCGACTTTCTGCGCGCCCAGAAGGCCGAGGAGGTGGCCAACCAGGCCGTGGCGCAACTTGGCAGCCACCTGCAAACCGCCAAGGATTTCTATGAGGTGGGCATCATCCCGGTCAACGACGTCCTGAAGGCCGAGCTGGAGCTGGCCAACGCCCAACAAGAAGAGGTCAAGGCCCAGAACGCCACCTCCGTGGCCCGCGCCAGGCTCAACTCCCTGTTGGGCCTGCCGGTGGACAACCAACTGGAGGTGCAGGACATCCTCAACTTCCACACCGTGGACCTGGACTATGATCAGGCGCGCCGCTCCGCTCGTCTGGAGAGGCCCGAGCTGACGGCCTTGGACCTCAAGCTTTTGCAGGCCGACCAGTCCATAAAACAGGCCCAGAGCCGCTTCTTTCCCCAGGTGAACCTGGTGGCCGCCTATATCTTCACCAGCGACAGCCCCGAGCTGGGCCAGAACGACTACTACGACCCCACCCAGGGGCAGATCATGACCCAGGTGGACTGGACCTTCTGGGAATGGGGACGCACCCACTACCAGGTCAGCCAGCGCCGCGCCCAGAAGCGCCGCCTGGAGAGCACCCGCCGCGACCTGCAAGACCAGGTGGACTTGCAGGTCAAGCAGAATTACCTGGGCCTGGTGGACTCGCGCAAGAACATCGCCACGGCCGAGGCCTCCATCCGCTCGGCCACCGAGAACTTCCGCATCACCGAGGAGCGCTTCAAGGAGCAACTGACCACCAACACCGAGGTGTTGGACGCCCAGACCCTCTTGACCCAGGCTCGCAACAACTACTACACGGCCCTGACCACCTACAACGTGGCCGAGGCCCGGCTGCGGCGGGCCATGGGCGGCGGGGTGCCCGAGGGCGTGGAGCCGCCCAGGGAGGCCCTGCCCCCCGAGCGCGCCGACCTGAACCCCTTGGCCGCGGCCATGGCCGCCCCTCGGCCCGAAAAGCCCTAGGGGTGTGTCGGAGAAAGCCATCCCCGGGGTCCCCAGGCAAGCACCGCTTGTCTGGGGTGGATGCATGGCTTCCTCCTCTTGGAACTTGCCAAAAGTACATTTTGGCAAGTTCACGAAATAGCGCCAAGGTTTTTGCGCTATTTCGGGCGGGCCGTCCATGGCCCGCCTAGGAGCCTGTCAGCGCAATATATCGACAGGCTCCTAGGCCCCCCGCTTGGGCAGCGGCCCGCCCCGCCCGTGCCAGGCCCTCCGGCGGAAAGGCCCCCATGGTCCTCTTGACCCGCGTCTGCAAGCTCTATCCCCACCGCCCGGCCGCGGCCCTGGAGGATATCAGCCTGCACGTGCCGCCGGGCCAGTTCGTCTACCTCACCGGCCCCTCCGGCGCCGGCAAGACCACCCTCTTGCGTCTGCTTTTCGCCGCCGAGGCCCCCTCTAGCGGCCAGGTGCGCGTGGGCGGGGCCGACCTGTCGCGTCTGACGCCCCGCCAGGTGCCGCTCCTGCGGCGCAAGGTGGGGGTTATCTTCCAGGACTTCAAGCTTATCGAGCGGCGCAGCGTCTTCGAGAACGTGGCCCTGACCCTGCGCGTGGCCGGCCTAAAGGGCAACGGCCTGGCCGAGCGGGTGCGCCAGGTCCTAAGCCAGGTGGACCTGTGGGACAAGGCCCAGGCGCCGGCGGGCACCATCTCCGGCGGCGAGCAGCAGCGGGTGGCCGTGGCCCGAGCCCTGGTGGCCAGCCCTCCCCTGCTTCTGGCCGACGAGCCCACCGGCAACCTGGACCCCCTGGCCGCCACCGAGGTGATGCGCCTGTTGGTGGCCGCCCAGGCCGCGGGCTCCACGGTCATGGTGGCCACCCATGACCCCAAGCTCCTGACCCTGGTGGGGGGCGCGCGGGTGGTGCGCCTGGAGGCCGGCCGCCTGACGGAGGAATCTTGAGCCGGGGGGCCTCTCAAGGGGCGTTCAATCGCGCCCTGCGCCAGATGCGCGAGGACCCCTGGTTGCAGGGCGTGGCCATCTCCACCCTCACCGTGGCCCTGGCCATCGTGGGGGCCTACCTGGCGCTGTGTCTCAATATCCAGCAGGCTGGTTCCCGCCTGGTCACCGGCGCCACCCTGATGGTGGCCCTGGACGACGCCTTAAGCCTGGAACAGGCCCGGGCCTTGTCGCGGGAGTTGGCCGCCAACCCCCAGGTGGACCAGGTGCGCCTGGTGAACAAGGACGAGGCCCTGACGCGCTTCCGCCGCCAGTTGGGACCCCACCAGGGTCTCTTGGAAGGCCTGGAGGACAACCCCCTGCCCAACGCCCTGGAGGTTTTTCTGGTGCCGGGCGGCCGGGCGGCGCCAGGGCTGGTGGAGGAGCTGACCCACAAGGCGGGCGTGATCCAGGTGGTGAGCAGTCGGCCCTGGCTGCACCGCCTGGAAAAAAGCGCCTCCACCCTGGCGGCGGTGGCCGTGGCCCTGGGCTTTCTGCTTTTCCTGGGGGTGGTGCTTCTGGTGACTAATACCGTGCGCCTGGCGGTGTACGTGCGGCGCGAGCATCTGGAGATACTGGACCTGGTGGGCGCCACGGCCTCCTACGTGCGCTGGCCCTTTGTGCTGGAGGCGATGTTGCAGGCCCTGGCGGCCTCGGGCCTGGCTTCGCTGTTGGTCTGGGGCCTGCTCAGGGTGCTGGAGGCGCCGGCGGAGCTGCCCCTGGGCCTGGACCTGAGCCAGCTCATGGGCTTTCCCTGGCAGGTACCGGTGGCTCTCTTGCTCCTGGCGGTGCTGGCCGGCGGGCTGGGCGGGCTGTTGGGGGTGGGCCGGGTGTTGCGCCCACCGGCCGGGGGCTAAGGTTGAAGGCGCTGTCGCGCCCGGCCCCGCATCCCGCGGGTTTATTGTTGAGCGCCAAAAATACGTCCATGTACTTTTGGCTTATCGGCAAGACAAAAATCTGGCGGCTTTCCAGCCATTCCATTCTGGCGGCTCTGGGCCTGGTTTTGCTTTGCACGGGCCTGCCCGCAGACGCGGCCCGCGCCGAGACCCCCGACGCCGCCGCCCATGAGCTGCGGCAACGCCTGCACCAGGTGCTGGACCAGCAGGAGGAGTCCCAGACGGCCCTGGAGGGGCTGCAACGCGACCTGGCACGCCTGGACATGGAGATGGCCCAGGCCGAGCAGGAATCTTGGCAATTGACCCGCCAGGAGCAACAGATCGCCGATCGTCTGCCCGAGGTGCGCCAGGAGGTGGAGGCGCTGAGCCCCCAGGTGCGGCGCCTGCGGGAATTGCACGCTCGCCATCTGCGGGCCTTGTATCTCTTCGGGCCGGAGGCCAGCCAGTCGCTACTCTCCAGCGCCGTGGACTTCCATGACGTGCTCACCCGCAGCCAGGCCTTCACCTGGCTGTTGGAGGCCGATCAGCGCCGCCTGGAGGAGCTGAGCGGCCGGGCGCGCCGCTTGAGCGAGTTGCAGGCTATTTTGTCCCTGCGCCAAAACGAGGTGCAGGAGGTGCGCCAACGCCTGGAGCAGCAGCAGCGGCGGCTTCTGGAGCTGCGCCAGGCCCGCCTGGCGGCGGCGGAGGAGCTGAAGAAGCGCCAGCAGGCCCTGGCGCTCAACCTGACGGCCCTCAGGGAGGCCGAGGCCCGCCTGGCGCGCACCTTCACCCTGCCGGCCGAGGACACGCCCCGGCCGGCAGGCCCGCGGGCCAAGGCCGGCGGCATCCTGGGGGCCAAGGGCCGCCTGGCCCCGCCGGTGGAGGGGCGGCTCCTGACCAGGCCGGGCGGGGCCAGCCACGGCGTGCTGCTGGAGGCCCAGCCGGGATCGCCGGTGCGCTCGCCCTGGGCCGGCACGGTGGTGCACGCCTCCTTCCTGGCCGGCTACGGCCGCGTGGTGGTGGTGGACCACGGCGAGCGGGTGCACACGGTGCTGGCCCACCTGGGGCCCTTGTCCGTGGAGGCTGGTCAGGCCGTCGCCGCCGGCCAGACCCTGGGGGCCGTGGATGAAAACGGCCGGCTGTACCTGGAGGTCCGCCGGGAGGCCAGGCCCGAGAATCCCTTGGAATGGCTGCGCTTGGGGCCTTGACCACCACCACGCCTGGGGATAAGCTATACCGTCAATCAGAACCTCTTGGGGAGGCTTTCATGCGCACCCGTTCCCGTAAGGCGCCGATCATCATCCTGGCTTTGGCCCTGGCCCTGGCCGTGGCCCTGCCCTTGCTGTCTCGGGCCACCGCCCGCGCCGCCGGCGACGCCGACTATCAGCGCATGCGGGTCTTCACCGAGGTGATGGACGAGATAGAAAAGAAGTACGTCGAGAAAAAGACCAGCGAGGAGTTGATCACCGAGGCCCTCAAGGGCATGGTCAGCAGCCTGGACCCGCATTCGTCCTATCTCACCCCCGATGAGTTCAAGGACCTGCAGATCGAAACCAAGGGCAGCTTCCAGGGGGTGGGCATCGAGATCACGCTCAAGGACGGCATCCTGACCGTGGTCTCGCCCATCGAGGGCACGCCCGCCTTCCTGGCCGGGGTGCACCCCGGCGACCGCATCATCAAGATCGACGGCAAGCTCACCAAGGGCATGAGCCTGATGGACGCGGTCAAGATGATACGCGGCCCCAAGGACACCAAGGTGACCCTGACCATCCTGCGCGAGGGCGCGGCCAAGCTACAGGATATCGCCATCAACCGCGAGGTGATCCCCCTGCGCTCGGTGCGCTTCAATATCCTGGAGGACGGCTACGGCTACGTGCGCATCGCCAGCTTCCAGGAAGACACCACCCGTGACCTGATCAAGGCCCTGCGCGTGCTGCAAGGCCAGAAGGTGCCCTTGAAGGGCCTGGTGCTGGATCTGCGCAACGACCCCGGCGGTCTGTTGCAAGAGGCGGTCAGCGTGGCCGACCAGTTCCTCAAGGAAGGACTCATCGTCTCCACCAAGGGCCGCCTGCCCAACCAGCAGATGGTCTTCCGGGCCAGCAAAAACACGGCGGCCCAGGATTATCCGGTCATCGTGCTGGTCAACAACGGCTCGGCCAGCGCCAGCGAGATCGTGGCCGGCGCCTTGCAGGACAATAAGCGCGCCATCGTGCTGGGCACCCAGACCTTTGGCAAGGGATCGGTGCAGACCATCATCCCCCTGGATGACAAGGGGGCCTTGCGCCTGACCACGGCCCGTTACTACACCCCCAACGGCCGCTCCATTCAGGCCAAGGGCATCGAACCCGACCTGGTGGTGCCCTTTGAGCCGCCCGTGGAAAAGAAGGGCGAGACTCCCCAGACCATCCGCGAGAAGGACCTGAGCGGGGCCATGGCCCCCGAGGACAGGCCCGCCGCCCAGGAGGACAAGGCCCAGCCCAAGGACAAGGAAGAGGCCGACAAGCTGCACATGAGCGCCGATCGTCTGGCCAAGGACAATCAACTGGTGAGGGCCTTGGACCTGCTCAAGGCCTGGCAGGTCTTCACCCTGATGGGCCAGAAGCCCCCGGTGGCCGCCGCTCACTAGCCGGTGAGCGCCGCCCAGGGGGGCAAGCGCCCCCGCCCCCCGGCCAAGCCCCCGGCGGCCAAGACCAAGGCCCCGGCCTCCAAGGCTGGGGCGCGCGTCGGCCCCAAACCACGCACCGGGGCCGGCGCCAAGCCTCGACGGCGGCGGGCCAAGAAACGCCGGCCATCCCTGCTGGCCCGGCTGAGCGGGTTGCCCCGCTTGGCCTGGCTGGGGGGATTGTGTCTGGTGCTCCTGGGGGTGGTGGGGGCCTGGTGGTGGGGCTCCAGCCCGGCCCTGAAGGGTCATCCCCAGGCCACTGCCCCGCGGGCCGCCGCGCCGGCTATCCCGCGCAAGGCGCCCACGACCACCCCCATGCCGGCCCGGCCCCCGGAACCACCTCAACAGGTGGCCAAGACCCCGGCGGCCAGACACCTGGAGCCAGCCAACGGCGTCGCCAGCAAGCCGCCGGCCAGCGCGCCGGCCAGCAAAGAGGCCGCCGCCGACAAGCCTCCCGTGGCGGCCCCGGTGGCTACCCCTTCGGTCGAGAAACCCGCGCACGGCGACGTCCCGGCCAGCACCACGACGGCCACCAGCACGCCTCCGGCGCCGCCGCCCGCCCGGCAGCGTGTGCTGCCCATGCCGCCCCTGCCCTACGAGGAGCCCCAGGCCGGCGCGACGGCCCAGGCCCAGTTGCAGGCCGTGGACGAGGCCATCTTCGCCGCCCTGCGCCAGGGCGGCCTGGAGCCCCAGCAGATTCACATCCAGGTCAACGGCGACCCCCCCGGCGAGGTCACGGTGCTGGAGGCCCGCCTCAGGCCAGGCCAGGAGACCCGGGGCCTGCGCCAGGCCCTTGACCAGGCCCTGGCCCACACGCCGGCCCGCCTGGCCTGGCAGGCCCAACCCCAGGGACTGGGGCTACAGGTTTGGCTGGGCCAGGGACTGACTCACCGCCTGAGCCTATTGAGCCCCAGCCCCGCGCCCCAGGGTCTCACGCCACCCCCGACCCACCTGCCGCCGCCGCCAGCCTTGCCGCCGGGCGCGCGTCCCAGGGTGGCCCTGGTCATCGACGACATGGGTTATCAGGTGGAAGCGGCCCGGCGCCTGATGGCCCTGGACCTGCGTCTGACCCTGTCCATCCTGCCCTTGGCGCCCCACGCCCGCGAGATCGCCGAGATGGCCCGGCGCCAGGGCGTGCCGGTGATGGCCCATCTGCCCATGGAGCCCCGCACCTACCCGGCCCTCAACCCTGGTCCCGGGGCGCTCTTGACCAGCATGGACCCCGAGACCCTGGCCCGCCAGACACGCCAGAACCTGGAACATCTGCCCGGAGCGGTGGGCGCCAACAACCACATGGGCTCGCGCTTCAGCGAGGACCCGGCGGCCCTGCGCCCGGTGCTGGAGGTGCTGCGCCAGCAGGGGCTTTTTTTCTTGGACAGCGTCACCTCGCCGCGCTCCCAGGCCAGGGACCTGGCCCGGCGCATGGGGCTGGTCAACGGCCAGCGGGACGTCTTCCTGGACCACGACCCCACCACCGGGGCCATCACCCAGCAAGTGCTGCGCCTGATCAGGCTGGCCAAGACCCAGGGCCAGGCCATAGCCATAGGCCACCCCCACGCCACCACCATCGCCGTGCTGACCAGCATGGCCCCGCGCCTCAAACAGGAGGTGGAACTGGTGCCGGTCAGGCAGTTGTTGACCCCGGCCGGCCAAGCGGAGCTTGACAGCCGCGCCGCCAGGCCCTAGGTTCATAATTCAGGCCTTCAGGCGCCTGGCGGGCGTTGATTTGCCGGCGCGGCGCGCGGGGGGTCAGGACGCGCTGGTCATCCAATAGCGGTGGCCTGCTGGTGGGAGGATTGCAGCGTGGGCTCGGAACTGGACATCCTGCGCGAATACCTGGCGCGGCGCAACATGCGCTACACACCGGAACGCGAGGCCATCGTGCGCGAGATATTCGCCCGCCACGACCATTTCAGCGTGGATGATCTGTACCTGGGTCTGCGCAAAAAACGCCGCCGCATCAGCCGGGCCAGCGTATACCGCACCATGCCGCTGCTGCTTGACGCCGGGCTGGTGGGGCAGGTGTTTCAGGAAGGCGGTCAGACCCTCTACGAACACACCTATGGCCACGAGCACCACTGTCACCTGCGCTGCCAGGAATGCGGCCAGGTGGTGGAGTTCGCCGAACCGGCCCTGGTGGAAGTGGAGGCCCGTCTGGCCCGCGAACTGGGCTACCGCGTCAACGGCCACAAGTTGGAAGTCAGCGGCACCTGTCCCAACTGCCAGTCCAAGGGCCGCTGACTCCCCTTCCGTGCTTGCCCTTCCAGGGAACGAACCTTAAAAACCCAGCAGCCAGCCCAACAGTCGCGCCACGGCCAGGGCATAGAGCCCCGCCAGCACATCGTCGGCCACGATGCCCCAACCGCCAGGCAGTCGCTGCGACCAGCCCACCGGCCAGGGCTTGGCGATATCAAAAACCCGGAAGGCCGCCAGGGCCGCCCATAGGGGCCAGCCAGGGCTGGCGCAGCCATACAGGGCCAAGAGCATGCCCACCGCCTCGTCGATGACGATGGCGCCGGGGTCTGGATCGGGCCCCAAGATGCCCAGGCGCACCGCCCGGTCCGCGCTGGCCACCGCCAGGCCGGTCAGTCCCAGGCCGGCCAGCCCGTACCAGGGCCCCGCCAGGGGCGCGCCGCCCAGGATCAACCAGGCCCAGGCCAAAACCGCCACCAAGATGGAGGCATAGGTTCCTGGCGCGCCAGGCCATAGACCCACGCCCAGGGTCACCAGCAGGCGCAGGCCTTGGTGCCCTCTTACCGGTTGCGTGGGCTGCTCATCCGCCATGCTGCCAGCCATATTTCCCAGAAAATTTCGTTGACCACAAATGGCCTTTGGTCTGCCAATGCGAAAGCAGGGCCATAAATCAGCCTGCCAGCCCGGCCGAGTCGCGGCCGGGCCCCGCGCGACCTGGTAGCTTACCATCAGCCTGGCCGCGTGGCGCCATGATTTATCCAGAACGGCCGAGGCCAGTTCGCAGGCTATATTTTATGCACCCGCCAGTCTCCAGGCGCAACCTGATACACGATACCTCGGGAATTGGCCTGCCGCGACGGCGGCACCAGGCCTGCCCTTTGCGGAACTAGCGACGATATGCCTTGGCGTAATTTGGCCCGGCGAGGCGACAAGCAGTGCCATGATCCGTCAAGGAACAGACGATGATTACGCCTCTCCCGCCGCGCCACAGGACCGTTCCACGCGTCAGGAAAAACTCGGCCAAGGCCGATCCCGGTCATGGGGATCGGCCTTGGCCGGGGAACTCGTTGTCAGGGCGTGCCGTTCTAAACCGTGGAATTCAGCATGGGGACATGACGTCCCAGACGCCAAAAATGCCGCGTTTTGATCAGGAGGGCAGTGCCACCAAACGCCAGGCCTTGGAGCGGCCGCGAGGGCTCTCCAGCACGTAGGTTTCGCCTTCCTTGGCGCCGGTGAGTTCGCTGAAGTCCGAAATGGTGAGGCGGCCGGTGGCCGTGACCAGATAAGCGGTTTTCTTTTCAGCGGTTTTTTGGCGGCTGGCCTGCTTGATCTCGCCGTTATCCACCATGGCCTGCTTGATCTGCTGGGCGAATTCCACTGCCGACATGGGGCGTTTTTTGCCCTTGGCATCGGTGGTGGAAAAATGATCGCGGACCTGCTGCTCGGCGATGCCATCGCGCACCATTTTCAGCAGTTTGGACCTATCGTCCTTGGACCAGCGGGAGGACCTTGCCATGTAACTTCTCCTTATATTTCGTTTAACAGGGGCAATAAATCAGGCTAATTAAATTATATACCGGCAGATATCCCTCCATGTCAAGTATGGTCGGTCCATTTTTGTAAGGCTCTTTTAATTTTTTATGTCATTCGCCAACGGCCAATCTCCAAGCCGGGATTGGTCAAATGACAAGAGAATGCGCGCCGGCATTTTTCAGCTGGCACGTGAGCCAAAATATTTAAAAACCTCATCCACCGCTTACCGCGCGCAGACTTGTCTAGATTATTAACACATAAACATTATTTTAATATTCAGTTTGAGACATTTACTGCCGGTGCCAAGATATCCCGCATCGCAGACCACGGCTGGCAACAAGTGTGCGCTCGAAGTGGGCCACTTGACAAATAGCTTGTGTGGGCAATGCGTTATGTCTCCGCATTTATGATGGACAGGCTGTGAGGCCTTAGCGGTTCATGTTATAGTGATACCCGGTATCAATACCCTGGGAGCGTATACAGCAGGAATTCTCTTGCTCCTGGCGCGGCCAAAGTCGGGCCGATGACAACCTGGCCGCCAGGCTTTCAGCTCGGCCCCGCCACCGCAAGAGGCCCCGCCCCCCCCAACACCACGGCTAACCAGCGAGACCGACCATGACCGCCGCCCTGCCCTTTCTACTGGCCGTGTTGGCCGACGCCCTGGCGGGCGATCCGCCCTCCTGGCCCCATATGGTGCGTTATATGGGGGGCGCCATAAGCCATGTGGAGGACTGGCTGCGCCGGCGCTACGCCAGCCCGGCCGAGCTGCGCCTGGCAGGGGTGGCCCTGGTGATACTGGTGGTGGCGGGCTCCTGGCTGGTGGTGGCCCTGGCCCTGGGCCTGGCCGGGGGCCTATGGCGGGTGTTGGGCGTGCTTTTGGCCGCCGGGTTGGGCTTCCAGTGCCTGGCCGCTGGCCAGCTCTGGCGGGAGGCCCGGGCCGTCTCCCGGCCCCTGGCGGCCGGCGACTTGTTCTCGGCCCGCCAGCGCCTGGGCATGATCGTGGGCCGCGACACGGCCGGTCTGGATGAGCAGGGAGTGGCGCGGGCCTTGATCGAGACCATGTCCGAGAACCTCAACGACGGCGTGGTGGCGCCACTGTTCTATCTTGCCCTGGGCGGGGCGCCCCTGGCCGTGGCCTACAAGGCGGTGAACACCCTGGATTCCATGGTTGGCTACCGCAACGAGCGCTACCAGGACCTGGGCCGGGCCGCCGCCCGTTTGGACGATGTGTGCGGCTATATCCCGGCCCGGCTCACGGCCCTTTTGCTGGCCGTGGCCTGCCCCCTGCTGGGCCTGTCGGCCGGGCAGGCTTGGGCCGCGGCCCGCCGCGATCACGGCCAGCACAAGAGCCCCAATTCCGGCTGGCCCGAGGCCGCGGCGGCCGGGGCCTTGGGGGTGCGCCTGGGCGGCCCCAACTACTATGGCGGGGTGCTGGTGGACAAGCCCTGGATCAACCCCACGGGACGCCAGCCCGGCGGGGCCGACATCGCCACCATGGAGCGCCTGCTGGTTTTGACCAGCGCCCTGGCCGCCGGCCTGGGGCTGGTCTTGGTGTGGCTGGCCCGGGGCTGGGTCTAGCTCCGGCCAGCCACGTCCGTCCCCCCCTATCGCGGCGCCTGGTCGGCCAATGCCTGGCGCGCCTTCTCCTCCACCCCCGCGCAAAAACGCTCCCGCTCCACCACGAAACGATGGTGGCTGCCCCGGCATATCTCGTCCCGGCCGTCATGGGCCTCGATGGCAAAGGTCAGGCGGCGTCCCTGCATGCGCTCCAGTCTAACCCCGATCTCCACGGTCAGGCCGGGTGGCGTGGCCGCGCTGTGACTCAAGTCCAGGCCCACGCCCAGGCTCTGCTCGACCGGCCAATCCAGATGCGGCTTCAGGGCCAGGATGCAGGCCCATTCCACCAGGGCCACCATGTAGCCGGTGGCCAAGACGCTGGGCATCAGCTGGAACTCCGGCGATTCGGGCAGCAGACAAGGCACGGTGTGCCGCGTGCCTATCTCCTGCCTGAACCTGAAGGTCAGACCTTCGCGCAACGATGGTTTCATGGCCATCTCCTCTCCCGACTGGTTGGGGGACAGTAGAGCAGGCATGTTATACTCGAGTAAAGTGAATATATTTTCAATTTTTAATTAGGGTTTCTTATATGGAATGGCAACAGCTCAGGGGCTTTCATGGCGCGGCGCGCCTGGGCAGCGTCAGCCGGGCCGCCGAGAACACCCTGCGCACCCAGTCGGCGGTAAGCCAGCAGATCAAGGCCCTGGAGCAGGAGCTTGGCCAGCCGCTGTTTCGGCGCCTGGGCAAAAAGCTGGCCGGGCTCACCCCGGCCGGCGAAAGGCTGTTCAGCTTCTGCGAGGAGGTCCTGCGAGGCCAGGAGGAACTGCTGCAAGACCTGGAGGCCCTGCAAGGCCCGGGCACCGGGCGGCTGAGCCTGGCTGCCCCCTTCACCAGCCTTTATCAACTGCTGCCCCCCGTGATCAGTGGCTTTAGCCGGGCCTTTCCCAGGGTGCGCCTGAAAATCCTAGACCGCCCCCAGGAGGAGGTGATCGCCCTCTTGCTGCGGGGAGAAGTGGATTTCGGGGTGGCCTTACGCTCGCGGGTGCCAGCCGGACTCAGGCCCTATCGCTGGAAAACGGTACGCACCATGGTCATGCTGCCCCGGGGGCACGCCCTGGCCGGGGCCAGCCGGCTGGACCTGAGGCAGGTGGCCCGTTATCCTTTGATCCTGCCAACGGCGGGCGGGGTGCGCGCCCACCTGGAAAAACGTCTGGCCGCTCTGGGCCAGAGTGTCCAGGTGGTGATGGAGTCATCCAACGTGGAACTCAGCGCGCTGTACGTGCGTCAGGGCCTGGGACTGGCCTTCGCCACGGTGGCCCAAGGCGATCACGCCCCGGCCAGCCACGGGCTGTGCCTGCTGCCCCTGGCCGGGGCCGCCAGGGCTGATCACCTGGCCTTGGTGGTCCACCGCCGTCTGAGGCCCCTGCCCCTGCACGAGGCCTTCCGGCGGCACCTGCTGGCCTCCTGACGCCCCGTGCGCCCAGGCTGTAATGTGCCTCGCCAGGCCTAGCCCCGGCGGGCGCTGACCACCATCTCCGGTGGATTGAGGATGGCCTTCTTGACCGCGCACAGGTCGGCGGCGCGCACCACGGCCCGCAGGTATTTTTCGGGGAACTCCGGGGGCAGGATGATTTCGATCTCCACGCGGCCCAGGCCCTTGCCGTCGGCACCGGGCAGGGTGCGCTGCACCAGGCGCAGGCCCTGGGTGGGTATCTGGCGGCTCTGGCAAAAGGACAGCACGTAGATGCCGGCGCAGGCCCCCAGGGAGGCCAGGAACAGGGCGAAAGGCTCCGGCGCGCTACCCTCGCCGCCAGAGTCCACCGCCTGGTCGGTGGGGATGACGAAATCCTGGTAGCGCACGTCCACCTTTTTGCCGCCCGGGAAGATTATCTCCATATCCACGATGCCACTCCACTTGAAGGGTTTGCCCACGCTGGCCGAGGCTAGCAAGTCCACCCCTGCCCGTCAAGACCGCGGCGTGCCCGCCGCTGGGCGTAAACGGGTCGGTAGACGCCGTGTCTCGCCCCGAGGCTACCGACTCCCGTTGCAGCGCACTGAAAAAAAGGGGACAAGAGATTACGAATAACGGTAGCATACCCGATTATTGCCCCGCGAACCCACGGCGGGAGCCGTCAGCGCTCGCCATAACCACCGTGCCGATCGACCCGTTTATGCCCAGCCGGGGGCACCCGGCGCCCAGCGGCGGGCACGCCGCCTTGGCTGGGGGCACGGGCCATGGTAAGCATATGGGTGGAAAGCTTGGCGGGCTTAATCAAACCCTGGAGGCGTCATGGACCAGAACGTGCAGTGGTTCTACCAGAAACGGGCCGAGAGTGTCATCGAGACCCTGAAGAAGAATCGCATGGAGGGCATATACCTGCCCGAGGCCTCCCAGGTGGCGGACAAGGTCATGTCGCTCATACCCCAAGGCGCCACGGTGGCCATGGGCGGGTCGGTGACCATGATGGAGACCGGCGTGGTGGCGGCCCTGCGCCAGGGGCCGGTGAAGCTCATCGACCGCTACGAGCCGGGCATCAGCCCCCAGGAGACCATGGCCCGGCTCAAGCAGGGCCTGACGGCTCAGGTCTTCGTCTCCGGGGTCAACGCGGTCACCGAGGAGGGCGAGCTGGTCTTCGTGGACGCCACCTGCAACCGGGTGGCGCCGATTCTCTTCGGCCCGGACAAGGTCATCCTCATCGCCGGCTGCAACAAGATCGTGCCCAACCTGGCCTATGCCCAGGAGCGCATCCGTCATTTCGTGGCCCCTACCAATGCCAAGCGCATCGGGCGCAAGACCCCTTGCGCGGTCAGCGGCCACTGCGAGGACTGCGCCAGCCCGGACCGCATCTGCAACGCCACGGTGGTGATACACAAGCAGGCCCGGCCCGAGCGCCTGCTGGTGATCCTGGTGGGCGCCGAGCTGGGCTACTAGTGGTGGCTGGCGAGCGACGCTTCAGCCTGGGGCAAAGGCTGCTCTTCTGGCTGAGCACCAACCTGGCCGGCCGCCTGGCGGGGCTGATGATGCGCACCTGCCGGGTGGAGATATTGAGCCCCCGCGAGGAGCAGAAATATCTCAAGGAGGACAACACCGCCATCGCCGCCACCTGGCACCGGGGGGCCATATTCTTCCTGTACTTCCTGGGGCCCCTGCGGCCGGCCATCATGGTTAGCCGCAGCAAGGACGGCGAGTTTCTGGCCCGCTTCATCGAGCTGTACGGCGGGCTACCGGTGCGCGGTTCCTCCTCCAAGGGCGGGGGCGCGGCCTTGCGCACCATGGCCGAGATGGTGCAGTCGGGCCAGGCGCGCTTTGCCGCCACGGTGGCCGACGGCCCCCGGGGCCCGCGCTACCAGGCCAAGGCCGGCATGATCCTCTTGGCCATGCGCACGGGCTTGCCGCTGCTGCCGGTGATGTGGTCGGCCGATCGGGCTTGGGTGCTCAAAAACACCTGGGACCACACCATGATCCCCAAGCCCTTCGCCAAGGTCAAGGTGATGGCCGGACGCGAGCGGCACTATCCCCCGCACCTGGGAAAAGAGGAGATGGAGGCGGCCCGCCTGGAGTTGGAGCAGGAGCTTAACCGGATAAAGGATGAGCTGGACCGCATCTGCGGCTTTGCGGAGCCGGCCTAAGGCAGGGGAATTTCCTGCCGCCCCAGCGGCGCGCCAGGGGGCCGATTCTGCCGATGGGGGTTGGCCTTCGGCCGGGGCCTGACGGGGGGGGCGCCAAGTTATCCAGCGGTTATAGCTAGACATAACCTGTAGACTACCGTTCAGCGTATATGTCGGCACGTAATTTGCTTATCAAAAAGTCGAGCCCTCGCCGGGGAAGGTCCATCCCTGGAGGGGTTCGGTCAGGACGCAAGGACGCGTCTTTCCCCTTGCACGTCGCCAGGGACGGTGACGCCCGGTGCCCTCCCGCCCCGCGGAGTCGGAGGCGGGGGGTGCCTCCCCTCATTCCCACCCGGATTCGCATTTTTCCCTGGCCATCACCCCTGCTTGTGTTATTATTTAAGAGTCTGTACGTCCTACCAAACTCCCATGGATGGCTCGTCTGACCCCAATGGACGGGGTGGGAGACTCACTATGCAGATCAGTTCTATTTTTGGGAGCAGCAGCTCCACGAGCAGCTATGAAGACAAGCAGACCTTCGGCGCCCAGGTGGTGAGCAGCACTCTGGACATGATGAACAACTCCGGGGACAGCCAGGACCTGGGCTCCATCACCGACAAGAAGACCTTCGGGGCGGCGGTGGTGAGCAAGACCATGGACTACCTGAACAACAAAAAGGACTCGAGCAGCGGGGCGTCGGGCAGCCTGTACGAACTCAACAAAAACGTGCTGGGCTCCTACTACGGTGGCACGGGCGGCATCACCAACACCGTGGCCTAGCCCCTGGGACAGGTTTTAAGCCGCCGCGCCCCCGGCCAGCTCCGGGGGCGCGGCTTTTTTTGGGGCCAGCTTGCTGGTTTTAGCGCCTGCGGCGCGGTGGGCGCCTGGCCTGGTCAGGGGCGTCTGAGGTAACATCAGGCACCGACGCGGCGGTCGGTCAGGGTCCTGACCGGCCCGCGGCATCCCCATTCCGCCAGTCCGGCGGCCTGGCTCGGCCAACCCCCGGGAGGTGAGCGCCCCATGGCCTTGGACATTCTCGATGACAAGCTGTTGCAGGAGCGCTACCTGTGCGCCTGGGACCCGGACAAGGTCCTTTTCCAGGAGGGAGACACCAGCCAGGACCTCTATATCCTGATCTCCGGCCGCCTGGAGGTGCTGAAGAGCGAGCAGAAGATCGACGAGATCAGCTCGCCGGGCAGCCTTTTCGGCGAGATGTCTTGGCTTTTGGGCAAGCCGCGCACCGCCACGGTCAAGGCCAAGGAGTCCAGCCGCGCCCTGTGCATACCACGGCAGGAGATAGAGGTCTTTCTGCACGATCATCCCCAGGCCGGCCAGGATATCGGCCGCCACCTGGCCCGGCGCCTGGAGCAGACCACCCAGGTGGTCTTCGGTCTCAAGGAGCTTTGCGATCACCTGCCCGACGCGGTGATCCTGAGCGACGCCCAGGGGCGAATCACGGCCTTCAACTCCGCCGCCGCCCAGCTCTATGGCCGCGACTGGGGGCAGATGCAGGGCCGCCCCGCGGAGGAGGTCTACCAGGAGCCCGAGGAATATCGAGATTTTCTGGCTCAGGTGATGAGCGCCAGCAGCGCCCGCGAACGGGTGCTCACGATCAGCCACCCCACCCGGGGTCAGCGCCTGATCTCCACCAGCATGACCGCCATCATGGACCAGCAGCGCCAGGTGCAGGGCCTTATCTCCCTGGGCCGCGACATCACCAAGATGGAAAGGCTGCGGCGGCTCAACCGCTGGCTCCTGCCTCTCCTGGCCCTCTTGGCCTTGCTGAGCCTGGGCGGCAACTGGCTGCTGCCCCATATCTGGCAGAATTCAACGGTGGCCAGCCGGGACGGCAAGCTGTTTGAAAGTCAAATAGCCAAAGATTATTTGCTATTATCAACATTATTAAAAAACAACTTCACTCCAGAAGCCGCTCCGCAGGCCATCGACGCCATCAAGCGCTTCCTGGCGGCCCAGCAGGTGGGCGGCCAAGGGCCCTACACCGGCGTGATACTCCTGGATACCGACAAAAAGGTGCTGACCGCCTATTCCCGGCTACCCGAGGAGCGCCCCGCCCCCCCGGCCGGCAGCACCTATGCCAACCTGCTTTTCCAAGGCCCGGCGGATTCGCTACATAAAGTGGTGGTGCTCTACCGACCCAGTCCCCGGCATCCCGGCGGCCTGCGCTCGGTGGAGATGGCCCTGGAGGTGGCGGAGCAAGGCCGTCCCCTGGGTTGGCTCCTGCTGCCCCTGGACCTGGACTTTCTGCAAGCCAACTTCGGGCTGGACGAACAGGCGCTGACCAGCCTGCGCTTCGCCCGCCGTTAAGCGAGGAGATACCTTTGACTCCCCTGGGCCGATCCCGCCGCCCCCACAAGACCAATCAGACCCCTGCCCTGGCCCGGCGCCGGCGTCCTCCCAAGGAGGATGTCAGCCCCAAGTTCGAGGCCCGCGTCAACCGGCGTCTGCTGCCGGTGCTCTCGGGCATCGGCGTGCCCGAGGCCACGCCCTTCGTGCCCGATCCCTTCCAGGCCCAGGCCGTGGAGACCCTGGCCAGCATGGACGTGGTGGTCAGCGCCCCCACGGGCAGCGGCAAGACCTGGATCGCCGAGCAGGCCATCGCCCAGGCCCTGGCCAGCGGCAAAAGGGCCTGGTACGCCAGCCCCTTGAAGGCGCTGTCCAATTCCAAGTTCGCGGAGTTAGGCGAAATATTCGGAACTGAGCGGGTGGGCATCCTAACCGGCGACCGCAAGGAAAACCCCCAGGCCGACCTGGTGGTGGGCACCACGGAGATACTGCGCAACCAGCTCTACGACGCCATGTACCGCGGCATGGATATCGACGCCGGCCTGGTGGTGCTGGACGAGGCCCACTTCCTGGGCGACCCCGAACGCGGGGTGGTCTGGGAGGAGGTCATCATCTACCTGCCGCCCCGGGTGCGCCTGTTGTTGCTCTCGGCCACGGTGGAGAACGCCGACCAGATCGCCCGCTGGCTGCACTTCGTGCGCGACGAGGAGTGCGCCACCATCTACAGCGACCAGCGTCCCGTGCCCCTGTATCCCCTGTTCCTGGCCCCGGATGGCGAATTGCTGCCGCTCACCGCCAGCCGTGGCGGGTTGTTTCCCAAGGTGCAGCACTTCCTGGATCAGGACACCCGCACCCGCCGGCCGGTGGCCCACCAGCCGCCCTTTGGGCAGATACTAATGGCCCTGGACAAGGCAGACCTGCTGCCGGCCATCTTTTTCCTCAAATCGCGCGCCGACTGCGACGCCGCCCTGGGCTACACCGCCGGCGCCCGCCTCAAGGTGCGCGCCCAACAACGTCGCGATTTGACGGCCATGGTGGATGATTTCCTGGCGCTCTATCCCTTCCTGCAAAGCCATCCCCAGCTCCAGGCCCTGCGCAGCCTACACGTGGCCGCCCACCACGCCGGCCACCTGCCCCTGTGGAAGCTCTTCGTGGAGCGCCTTATGCAGCACGGCCTGTTGAAGGCCATCTTCAGCACCTCCACCGTGGCCGCCGGAGTCAACTTCCCGGCCCGCACCGTGGTCATCACCCAGTCCGACCGCTTCAACGGCCGCGACTTCGCCGATCTGACCGCCACCGACCTGTTGCAGATGACCGGTCGCGCCGGCCGCCGGGGCATGGACAAGATCGGCTTCGCCCTGGTGGTGCCCGGCCCCTACCAGAACGTCCCCTTGGTGGCCAGCCTGCTCTCCTCCAGCCCCGAGCCCATAGAGAGCCAGCTCAGCATCAACTTCTCCATGGTGCTCAACCTGCTCTTGTCCCAGCGGCCGGCCGAGGTCAAGCAGCTTTTGGGCTACAGCCTGGCCACCTTCCAACGCCTGGAAAAGGCCGACGGCAAGCGCGCCCAGGGCGGCCCCCAGCAGCTCTTGAAGGCCCTGGGGCAGCAATTGGGCGGCTCGGCCTGCCCCGGCCCCGAGGAGGCGGTGATCCGGCGCAAGCGCCGCCGCCAACTGGAAAACCTGCGGCGGCGCTTGCAACAGGAGATGCAGGCCATCAGCGAGCGCCGGGGCATTTGGGCGGCCCTGACCCGGGGGCGGGTGTTCATGGACATGTTCGGCTCCATGGCCGCCGTCTTGCGGCGCGAGGGCGAGGGCGAGCAGGCCGGGGTGCTGGGCGTGAGCCTGATACCAGACCGCCGCCTGCAGAAAGGCCGGCCCCGCCTGGATTTCGTGCCCCTGGACGAGGTGGCCGGCGTATTTGACGCGGTGCTGGACCTGCCCCTTTCCGGCGGCGGACGGGTGCTGGCCCAGGCGGTGCTGGATCAACTGCCCGAGAAACCCCGCCCCCTGGCGGCGCCAGAGTTGAACAGCCTGGGCGAGGAGGAACGCCAGGAGGCCGAGGCCCGCCTCTTGAGCGTGGACGAGGAGTTGGCCGGCCTGGCCTGTCTGCAATGCCCCCTCTACGAAGCCTGCCAGGATGCCAAATCCGACCTGCACGGGCTCCTGAACCAGGCCGAGGCGGGCCTGAGCCGCGTGCAGGAGGAGAGCCACGCCTTTTGGTACGACTTCGTGCGCCATCTGGAGTTCTTGCGCGCCGAGGGCTTTGCCGACGCCCAGGGCCGGCTGACCGCCGACGGCCGCTGGGCCAGCAACCTGCGCCTGGACCAGCCCATCCTCATCGCCGAGGCCATCCGCCAACAGGCCATGCCCGAGGATGACCCGGTGCTGCTGGCGGCGCTTTTGGCCCTGTTCGTGGATGACCGCGAGCGCGAGGGCGAGACCCGCTACCTGAGCCAGCGCCTCACCGACGGCTTCGTGCACCTGCGCCGCGCCCTGGACCCCATGCTGGAGCGCCTGCGCCAGTGGGGCTTCGAGACGCCCATCATGCCCATGCCCGCGGCCAGCGCCATCTTCGCCTGGGGATTGATGAGCGAGTTCAGTGATGTGGCCATACTGTACGGCGCCGGTGAGGGCGATCTGGCCAACCTGATCTACCGCACCGCCGACAACCTGCGCCAGGTGGCCAGCCTGCACGACACCCACCCCAAGCTGGCGGCCAACGCCCGCGAGGCCGTGGACCTCTTGCTGCGGCCGCCGGTGGTGCTGCCGACCTAGATGTAGATGCTAAAAAAATTGTCCACCTGGTTCCGAGCATGGCGCCTAGCATAATGCTGGGCGACGGCTGGCTGAACCAGCCCTCACTTGGAGTCCAGCTCATCCTCCACGATCTGGCGCCCGCAGCCGGGGCATTTGCTGATCTCGCGGCCGTCGGCGTCGCTGAAGCGGGGGGCCCAGCCCTGGCCGGAGCCCTGGCTCACAAACTCAATCCATATTTCCTGCCCGCAGGCGCAATAACCCACGCTGCCGTAGACCACCACCGCGTTAGTCCCCCACCGCCGGGCCGGGCCTGAAGAAGCGCAGATCCACCGGCTCCGCCAGCACCCCGGCCTGGTGCAGCTCATGGTAAAAGCGGGCCAGGCCTTGCTGTTCGGCGGCGCCCAGGTGATAGTGCAGAGCCTGGAAGTATTGCCGATAAAAGGCCGGGTCCCCGCCCAGGGCGGCGGAGGCCTGGGACGCGCAGCCTTCCAGGTCGGCCAAGCCCTGATCGCGGGCCGTGAGCAGGGCCTGGTGCAGGGCGGCCAGGGGGCCGGGATGAGCCGTGGCGCTGTCCAGGCGGGCCACCCACAGGGCGTAGACAAAGGGTAGCCCGATCCAGTCCTGCCAGACCTGGCCAAAGTCCCAGACGTGGCTGAACTGACCGGAGGAGGAGGCGCGAATGGCCCGGTCGCCGATACGCAGCAAGGCCACCGGCGGGCCGTCCTGGGCTCCCCCCTGCCCTTCCGGCAGCAGCCTACAGTCCAGGCCCCAGAGCTTCTTCATGAATACCCGCAAGAGGGCCACCGAGGTCTCGGACTCGAAAGGCGCCTCGATGTAACCGCCTCGCCACTGCTCCATGGGCAGCCGCGACAAGAGCAGCACGCTGTGCACCGGCCCGGTGGTGGAAAGCCCCAGGTCGGGCAGGATCAGGTACTGGCCGCCGCCCCGGGCGAACTCCACGGAGGAGACCTCGCCCACGTCCACCTGGCCCTGCCTGAGCAGGCGGTTGAGCCGCGAGGGCACATCGGGTAGCTCCTGGAAAAGGGCCGGCTGGGGCTGGAGGTGACGGTGCACGGGAATGACGTTGACAAAATTGCTGCGCCCCAGGCGCAAGACGGCGGAGTTGTTCATGCTAATCGCCTGCTGGGGGAATGGCCATCCTGCCGGAGTCAAACTTATCACCGCAGGGCTTGTGGCGCAAAAGGGATTGCGCCAGCAATGGCGGCGAAGGCGGGTTGATTACCCGCCCTCGCGCGGCCTCTGGCTGCTGGGTGAAATAAGAGATTGCTTCGTCGCCTGGAGGCTCCTCGCAATGACCCCAGGGGAGCCAGCGCTGTGGACGACGGCAGTGTCTCGGCCGAAAGCTGATTCGACTCGTCCCCAACGGGAACCGCCGGCCCACGCTACGTCCACACCCCGCCCGACCCGTTAAAGCCCCGTGGCGGGCACGCCACCTATTTCCAGGTGCGACGGTCGTCGATGACCTTGCAGCCCTGGGGCAGGCTGCCCGGCTGCTGGAACTCCACCTCGCCGTTGACGCGCAGGACCTCTTTCATGGCCGACTCCATGCTGGCCTTGAGCTGGCCGGGGTCGGCGGAGGTCTCCTTCAGCTCGCAGACCAGGGTCATCACGTCGTTGTGCCCCTGACGGTTGACCACCAGTTGGTAGGCCATGACCTGGGGGAATTTCTGGGCCACCTGCGCCACGCCGCTGGGATGCACGAACATGCCCTTGACCTTGGTGACCTGGTCCACGCGCCCCATGATGCGCGTGAGTTTTGGCGAGGTGCGCCCGCAGACGCAGGGCGCGTTGCTAAAGGCCGAGAGATCGCCGGTGCCGAAACGGATCAGGGGATAGGCCTTGTTGAAGATGGTGGCCACCACCTCGCCGGGCTCGTTCTCACCCACGGGTTGGCCAGTCTGGGGGTCCACCACCTCCACCACGCAGTCCTGGGCGAAGTGCATGCCGTTCATGTGCACGCACTCGTAGGATAGGCAACCCACGTCGGCGGTGCCATAGGATTGGCGGATCACCATGTCCAGGCGTTCCTGCAGGGAGGCGCGCAGGCTCTCGGGCAGCATCTCGGCGGCCACGAAGGCCACCTGTAGGTTCAGGTCCTTCTTGAGGTCCAGGCCCTGGGCCTCGGCCTTGTCGGCGATGGTCGCCAGGAAGCTGGGGGTGCCCAGGTAGCCCTGCACCTTGAGGTCCTTCATGGTTTGGATCTGCACGTCGGTGTTGCCCACGCCCATGGGCACCGAGATGCAGCCCACCATGTTCAGCGAGGCATCCAGCCAGAAGGCGAAGGGCACCATGTTGAAGTTGAAGGTCACCTGGGCGATGTCGCCCCGGCGGAAGCCGCCGGCGTAAAAGGCCTGGGCCCAGCGGTCATCGTCGTAGACCTTCTCGCCGGGCTCGTAGATGGGGCCGGGCGAGACATAGATGCGCGAAAGGCTCTCCAGGGGCTCGCCGTTGAGGCCGCCGAAGGGCAGGCCCTTTTGCTGCATCTCGGTCAGCTCGCCCTTCTCGGTGATGGGTAGCCGGGCCAGGTCGGCCACGCTGGTGATGTCGCCGGGCAGGGCGCCCACGGAGCGCATCTTCTGGGCGAAGGCCGGGGCGTGGGTGTAGGCGTGGGTGACGATCTCGGCCACCTTGCCGTCCAGGTAGGACTGGCGGGCCTGGGGGTCCATGGTTTCCAGGTCGGGGCGCAGGTAGCCCGAGGTGCGGTCCTTGTCCGGCATGATCTTCTCCGCGCTAAACGATCAAATAGCGTTTACCTACAGGGTCATCTCGGCCCACCGGCTTTTCGCGGTCCGGGGATGGACCGCGCGGGGCGCGATTTATCGCGGCCCGGAGGCCGTCGCGAGTTCCTCGCGGCGGCCGCATGGTTTGGCGGCCCAGGACGCCGGCAAACCAGGGTTAGGTCAGCCAGCGCTTGCGGCGCTTGTAGTGTTTGACGTCGCGGTAGGAGCGCTTGGTGCCCATGTCGGTCATGCCCAGGTAGAAGCGCTTGACGTCCTCGTTGTTTTTTAGCTTCTCGGTGGTGTCGTCCAGCACGATCTTGCCGTTTTCCATTATGTAGCCATGGTCGGCGATGTTGAGCGCCATGCGGGCGTTCTGCTCCACCAGGAGGATGGTGGTGCCCAGCTCACGGTTGAGCTTGACGATGATCTCGAAAATCTCGCTGACCAACAGGGGGCTCAAGCCCAGGCTGGGCTCATCGAGCATCATCAGCTTGGGCTTGGCCATCATGCCCCGGCCGATGACCAGCATCTGCTGCTCGCCGCCGGAGAGATAGCCGGCCAGGCCGGTCTCGCGCTCCTTGAGCCGAGGGAAATAGGAGTACACGTGGTCGATGCGCCGGTCCAGCTCGCCCCGATTGCATTTTTGGGTATGGGCCGCGGCGATGAGGTTCTCGCGCACGGTAAGGTCCTCGAAGACCCGGCGCCCCTCCATGACCTGGAAGACGCCCAGGCGCACGATCTTCTCCGCGTCCATGCCGTTGATGCGCACCCCGTCGAACTCGATGGTGCCGTCGGTGACCTCGCCCTCCTCGGTCTTGAGCAGGCCGCTGATGGCCTTCAGGGTGGTGCTCTTGCCGGCGCCGTTGGCCCCCAGCACGGCCACGATCTGGCCCTGCTCCACGGTCAAGGACATGCCCTTGAGCACCAGGATGACATCGTCGTAGATCACCTCGATGTTGTTCACCGACAACAGCGGCATGGGATTTCCTCGCTGTGGGGGTGGGGCTGGGGGCCCCCAGGCGGGGACCCCCAACACCGGAGCCTGGCTACTTGCCAACCTGCTTGGGGTCGCGGGGCATGGTAACGTCCTTCACCTTAACCATCTTGCCGCCCTTGTCCACGGTGTAGATGGCCAGGGTGGTGTTGGGCCGGTGGTCGGTGGCGGTGAAGGTGATGGGGGCGGTGAGACCGCCGGTGTCAAAGTCCTTGATGGTCTCCAGGGCGGCCTTGAGGCCGGGTCCGTTGAGCTTGCCGGCCTTCTTGGCCCGCTTCAGGCCCTCGGCCATGACCAGGTTGGAGACCCAGCTCTTGACGTAGTGCAGGGTGTAGGGCTGGCCGGCGGCGCTGGCCACGACGTCCTTCATGCCCGGCACGTCGGCGCCGAAGGGGGCCACGGGCAGCATGCCGAAGGCGCGCCCCTCGGCGGCCTCGCCGGCCAGCTTGGCCAGGTTCTCGTCAAAGCGCCAGCAGTTGATGAGGAACTTGGTGCGCAGGCCCAGCTTGGCCGCGTGCTTGATGATGTCCGCCGCCGAGGCGGTGGTGCCGCCGATCCAGGCGAAGTCGGGGTCGAAGTTCTTCATGGCCAAGAGCTGGCTGGTGGCGTCGATGGCCTTCAGGTCCACGATCTGGTCGGGGCCGATCTCCAGGCCCGCCTGCTTGGCGTACTCCTGGCCGGCCGGGATGGGATTCTTGCCATAGGGATGGTCGGGGTAGATGAACACGAACTTCTTGGCGCCCTGGTCCTTGGCGAACTTGACGGCGGCGCGAATGGAGGTGGAGTAGTCGGTGCCGATGAAGAAGTTATAGGGATTTTCCTTGGGGTTGGTGAGCGTGCCGTCATAGGAGGCGCTGAAGAAGACCACCTTGTCCTTGTTGACCAGGGGCTTCAAAGCGTTGGTGTCGCCGGTGCCCCAGCCCTGGATCACGAAGACCTTGTCCACGGACAGGTACTTCTTGTACAGGTTCACGGCCTCGGGGATCTTGTAGGCGTAGTCATTGGGGATGAGCTTGATGTTGTCGCCGGCGATGCCGCCCTTGCTATTGATGAATTTCTCGGCGGCCACGGCGCCGGTGCCGTAGTCCTTGCCCACGTCGGAGGTGGGGCCGGTGATGTCATAGATGCCGCCCACCTTGATTTCCTTGGCCATGGCCACGGGCGCCACCACCAGGCACAGGGCCACGGCCGCCGCCAGAAGCAACGTAACTTTCTTCATAGGTCTCTCCCTTCCCTTTTGGAACCATTGAAGCGCCGCCTCGCGCGGTCGCCTTTTGCCATGTCCCCCGGCCGCCTTGCCTCGCCTCACCTCCCCTTTGCGACGGGGCAACCAGATTGCCGCCTTGTATCAATATACTCCGATCCTAATAGGAGAATGGCCAGAGCTTCCAGTAGGCGCGCATGGTATGCCAGCGGGCGGCCAGCCCGTCGGGCTCGAAGATGAGGAAAAGGATGACGATAAGCCCGAAGACCATCTCGCGCAGGCTGGCGAAGATGCCGAAGATGTTGGGGTAGACGTCGGTGAGGGCCTCGGCGGGCAGACGCAGCAGCTCCGGCAGCACCACGAAGAATATGGCCCCGAAGATGCCTCCCAGCACGTGGCCCAAACCGCCCACGATGACCATGGCCAAGAACTGCACCGAGAGCCACAGGGTGAAGTGCTCGTCGCTGATGATGGTGATGTAGTAGGCCCACAGGCCGCCGGCGATACCCACCATGAACGAGCTGATGCCGAAGCTTAAGATACGGTATTTGAACAGGTTGACCCCGATGACCTCGGCGGCCAGGTAGCGGTCGCGCACGGCCACGAAGGCCCGACCGGTGCGGGTGCGGGTGATGTTCTTGAGGTACAAGGTGGCCAGCACCGCGAAGAACAGAGCCAGGAAGTAGAACGAGTTGTCGCTGTTGAACTCCTGGCTGAAAATCTTGGCATAGGGCACGGTCAGCCCGGCCGAGCCGCCGGTCAGGGCCGACCAGTTGCGCATGGCGTAGTCCAGGATGAACTGGGCGGCCAGGGTGGCGATGGCCAGGTAGAGCCCGCGCAGGCGCAGGGAGGGCAGGCCGAAGATCATGCCCACCGCCGCGGCCATGAGCCCGGCGGCCGGCAGGGCCAGGTAGAAGGGCCAGCCCATATTGGCCAGGATGCCGGCGGTATAGGCCCCCACGCCCATGAAGGCCCCGTGGCCCAGGGATATCTGGCCGGTGTAGCCGGTGAGCAGGTTGAGCCCGTGGGCCCCGATGATGTAGATGAAGATGAGGTTGAACATGTTGGTCACGTTCATACCCGTGAATTCGTTGGCCTGTTCGGAATACAGCGGGTAGGTGATCAGAAAAATGAAAAGCACGGCCATCCAGATCCTGAGCCACCAGGTCTTGAAGATGGCGTCGTCTTTGCGGTAGCTGGAAAAGAACAGTCCGCAGGGCATTAGTTGCTCCCTTTCACCTTACACGCGCTCGATCTCTTTGATGCCGAACAAGCCGTAGGGTTTGACCATCAGGATGATGATGAGCACTATGAAGGGGGCGATTTCCTTGACGCCGCCGCCCAGGTAGACGTCCAGGTAGGAGCCCATGATGTTCTCCAGGACGCCGATGGTCAGCCCGCCGATGATGGCCCCGCCGATACTCTCCAGGCCGCCCAGGATCACCGCCGGAAAGACCTTGAGTCCGAAGCCGGCCAGGGCGCTGTTGATGCCGTTGATGTTGCCCACCAAGACGCCGCCCACCGCCGAGACCAGGGCCCCGATGGACCAGGAGATGGCGAAGACCTTCTTGACGCTGATGCCCATGCTCTGGGCCACTGTCTGGTTGTTGGCCACGGCCCGCATGCTGATGCCCACGCGGGTGAACTTGAAAAAGGCCGCGAATATTCCCAGGAACAGAAAGGCGAAGCCCACGGTCCACAGGTAGACCTCGGAGATGCGCACCGTGCCCAGATGGATGGCCTCCTGGCTGAACAGGGGCGGATCAAAGACCATGATCTGGGTGCCCCAGATCATGGTCACCGCGCTTTTTAGCACCGTGGCCAGGGCGATGGTGATCATGATGACGCTGATGATGGGCTCGCCGATCATGGGGCGCAGGATGAGTCGCTCCAGGACCATGCCCATGAAAACGCTGAAGACCAAGGTCAGCAAAAAGGCCACCGCGATGGGCAGCCCCAGGCCGGAATAAAACCACAGACAGACATAGGCCCCCACCAACACGAACTCGCCCTGGGCGAAGTTGATGATGCTGGTGGACTTATAGATCAGCGCAAACCCCATGGCCACCAGGGCGTAGACCGAGCCGATCACCAGCCCGGTCACCACAAGCTGTAAAAACTCCTGCATGGGCCTAGCCTCTCGCGTTTGGTATGCGGGTCAGGGATGGCTTGGACGGCCACCCTGGCGTTAATGAACGGGCTTCCAGAACTGCCACCATTTGCGTTCCTGCTCCAGGCTGTACTGGTCCATGGGCTTCATCTTGCGGATCATCAGGTCGGTGACGATGGTGGTGGTCTTGCCGTCCTGGTAGCGGATCTGGCTCTCCACGTGCACCTGGTCGGCGTCGGTGTAGAGCGACTCCACCTCCTTGATGTAGCGCTGGCCGATGAACGTGCGCCTGAGCTTGCGGGTGCGGGTCAATTCCTCGTCGTCGGGATCGAACTCCTTGTAGAGCAGCAGGAATTTGCGCACCCGGGCCTTCTCGGGCAGCACCCGGTTGACGCGCACCACCTCCTGCTCGATCAGGTCGTAGATCTCCGGCTTGGCCGCCAGGTCGGTGTAGGTGGTGTAGCCGATGCGGTGTTCCTCGGCCCATTTGCCGGTGTGCTTGTAGTCGATGCAGATCATGGCCGTGAGATAGTCGCGCTCATGGCCCAGGACGATGCATTCCACGATGTAGGGGCAGAATTTAAGCTTGTTCTCGATGAACATGGGCGAGAAGCGCGCCCCGCTGGTCAGCTTCATCAGGTCCTTGACCCGGTCGATGCACACCAACTGGCCGCTCTCGCTGATGTAGCCAGCGTCGCCGGAATGCAGCCAGCCCTCCACGATGGTCTCCAGGGTGGCCGCGTCGTTCTTGAGGTAGCCCGTGAACAGGGCCGGCGAGCGCGAGATGATCTCGCCCACGCCCTCGGGGTCGGGCTGGTCTATCTTCACCTCGGTGTCGGGGATGGGCTGGCCCACGCTGGTGAAGTCCACGTTACCGCTGCGGTGGATGCAACTGATGCCGCTGATCTCGGTCTGGCCGTAGATCTGCTTGAGGTTGACGCCGCAGGCGTGGAAGAAGCGGAACACGTCGGGCCCCAGGGCGGCGCCGCCGGTGCTGGCGCTGCGGATGTTGCTGAAGCCCAGGCGGTCCTTCAAGGCTCGGAACAGGAGCGCATAACTCAGGCCGTACATGATCTTCCAGGACAGGGGCGGGGTCTTCTTCTGGAAGTGGAAGTCGGCCATCTGGTAGCCGATGGGCATGCACAGGCGGTAGATGAACTGCTTGAACCAGCTGGCGTCCAGGTGCTTGACCATCACCGAGCGCGAGAGCTGCTCCCAGACCCGGGGCGGGCTGAAGACCACGTTGGGGCCGATCTCGTAGAGATCGCTCATGGCCGTCTCGGGTGACTCGGGGAAGTTGACCGTGAAGCCGATGGCCAGCGCCGAGGCGATGGACATCATCTGCTCGCCGATCCAGGGCAAGGGCAGGAAGGACACGAACTCGTCGCCGGGCAGCTTGGGGTCCACGCTGGAGAGATTCAGCGCCATCTTGAGCATGTTGGAGTGGGTGAGCAGGGAGCCCTTGGGGAAGCCGGTGGTGCCGGAGGTGTAGGCGATCAACGCCAAATCGCTGGGCTTGAGCCGGGCGATGGAGTCCTCGAAATAGCCGGGGTGATCCTGCTCGAACTGGTGGCCCAGCTTCTCCACCTCGGGAAAAAAGATGAGCAGGGGGTCGTCGTAATCGCGCATGCCCTTGGGGTCGGTGTAGATTACCTTCTTGACCCCCGGCAGCTTGTCCTTCATGTCCAGGACCTTGTCGGTCTGTTCCTGGTCCTCGGCCACCACGAAGCAGGCCCCCGAGTGGTCGATGACGTAGGCCACCTCGGTGAGGATGGAGTCCTGATAGATGCCCAGGGGCCGGCCCTTCAAGGACTGGGTGGCCAACTCGGCGTAGACCCATTCCGGCCGGTTGTCGCCGACGATGGCCAGGGCGTCGTCGTCGGCGAATCCCAGGGCGGCCAGGCCCAAGGCGAAATACTTGACCCGCTGGTAGTAGCCCCGCCAGGTCACGTCCTGCCAGATGCCGTATTCCTTCTCGCGCAAGGCCACCCGGTCATGGCCGAATTTCTCGGCGTTTTGCTTGAGCAGGGCCGGCAAGGTAGCTTGCCCGATGTCCACCCCGGGCTCTTGGGCGTTTAGGTAGGTCAGGGGCACGTTCTAGCCTTCTCCCGTGATGAGTGGGCTTACAGGCCGAGTTTGGAGTGGGCCGCCGCCTCGGAGCCCAGGTAGGCCTCTATCACATGGGGGTTCTTGCTGATTTCCTGGGGGCTGCCTTGGGCGATCTTGGTGCCGAAATCCAGCACCACCACGTTGTCGCTGATGTCCATGACCACGCCCATGTCGTGCTCGATCAGCACCACGGTCACGCCCCATTCGTCGTTGACGTCCAGGATGAAGCGGGCCATGTCCTCGGTCTCTTCCAGGTTCATGCCGGCCATGGGCTCGTCCAAAAGCAAAATCTTGGGGCGCATGGCCAGGGCGCGAGCCAACTCCACGCGCTTCTGAAATCCATAGGGCAGCGTGCCCACCACCTGCTTGCGGATGGCCTCGATCTCCAGAAGGTCGATGATGCGCTCCTCTATCTCGGTGCGCACCTTGATTTCTTCCTTTTGGGCCTTGCCCAAGAATAGCCCGCCGGAGATGAAACCCGAGTGCATGTGCACGTGGTGGCCCAACTTGATGTTGTCCAGCACGGTCATGCCTCTGAACAGTTCGATGTTCTGGAAGCTGCGGGCGATGCCCAGCTTGGCCACCTTGTGGGTGGAGACGTGGGAGATGTCCTGGCCGTCGAAGGTGATGCTGCCGCGGTAGGGATTGTAGAAGCGGCAAATGCAGTTGAGGATGCAGGTCTTGCCCGCGCCGTTGGGGCCGATGATGGCCTGTATGTCTCCTCGCTTGACCTTGAAGCTGACCCCGCTCAGGGCGTTGAGTCCGCCGAAACGCAGGTGGATGTCATCCAGCACCAGAAGCGTTTCCTCGGGCGACAGGGTCTCGGGGGCCCGGCGCCCGAGGCTAGCTACAGCAGACATAACACCTCCCCGGCCTGACCCGTCGCGAGCGCCCTGCCGTACCCAGGAGTAAGCGTTGCGGCCTCCAAATCGTTGGCGATCCCGTGGTCCCCCTCAGCCCCGGTGCAGCCCGCCCACGCAGGCAAGCTTAATCTCTGGCTAATGTTTACCATAGGTAATTTCTTCGTATTTGTAAAGGTGATTATGTGCACAAGTTCAAACTGAGCGCTCAGTCACCGGTCCTTGGGGAGGTGGCGACAGCCAACCGCGCGAATCTATTTACCTCTCTGGATTTAGAGCCATGACACCGTCGGCGCCAACCGGGTTGCCTACAGGCGAGAAGATGCGGCATTGCAGACCGCCCTGGTATGGGATGGCGCTGCTACAGGCTCTAATTTTCGCCGCCCCCCACCTGGCATCCCTGATGTCTGGTCGCTCCCAGTCCTTTTGGCCCTCACCTGTCCGTCGGCGGGCCTGACTGACCGGCTCAAGAGAAAGAAAGTAACTTTTTTGTAGCCAACCTGGTCATTGCTTGTCAAGCGCAAAAGCCCGGCAACTATTTAATTTTCGTGGAATTGTGAATCATAATTCAATCGGCGGGGCCACAGCCATGCCCCCGCGGGAGGCCCTGGGCCTGGGCGGGGAGGCCCTGACGACCCGCCCTCTGAGCCGGATTCAGGCGCCCTGGGGGTCCGCGCCGTCCAGGCGGCCACCCAGACGGGAGGGCAGGCGCCGGGGCCAGGTCAAATCCTGGTAGCGTCGCAGGAAATACTCGTCGGTCATGCCGGCCAGGAAGTCGCGCACCACCGCCGCCGCCGGCAGGGACTGGCCATAGCTCGGGTCCTGATGGGCCAGGTATTCGCGCAGGATGGGGCTGGCGGCGCGTTCATGCCGCAGATCGTCCAGGTACTGCTCAAAGAGGCGGTGGTAGATGGCGCGTATCTTGGCGTGCTCGGTCTTGATGCGGGGGTCCAGATAGATGCGCTGGTAGTTGAAGGTCTTGAGTTCTTGCAGGGCCTGGGCCACCGGCGGCGAGAAGCCCACGAAGTCCTGGCCTTGGCTATGGGCCACCAGGTCGGCCACCAGGCGGTAGACCATGGTGCCGTTGCTCTTGCCCAGCACCTGGCTCACCTCAAGGGGCAGGTCCTGGCGCGTGACCAGCCCCACGCGGATGGCGTCCTCGAAGTCGCGGCCGATATAGGCCACGGTGTCGGCGATGCGCACCAGGCAGCCCTCCAGGGTCATGGGCGCCAGAGGCGTGCGCGGATCGGCGGTCTTGGCCTCCAGTTCGGCGTCCAGGTCGGCGAAGGACTTGTCCCGCTGGGGGCTCAAGAGGGCGCTGTGCTTCTCGCCGTCGTGGCAGAGCACCCCGTCCAGCACCTGCAAGCTCAGGTTGAGCCCGCGCCCGCCGTTCTCCACGCGCTCCAGGAAGTGCACCCCCTGCACGCTGTGCAAGAAGGCCCCCAGGCCGTGCTCCAGGCACTTCTCGTTTAAATAGCTCTCACCGTCGTGGCCAAAGGGCGGGTGGCCGATGTCGTGGGCCAGGGCCATGGCCTCGATGAGGTCCTCGTTGAGCCCCAGCAGGCGCCCCATGGTGCGCCCCACCTTGCTGACCAGCTGCACGTGCAGCACGCGGTGGGTGATGTGGTCGTTGTCGATGAGCGAGAAGACCTGGGTCTTGTCGATGTAGCGGGTGTAGGCCAGGGAGTGCAGCACCCGGTCGGCGTCCAGGCTGAACTCCAGGCGGTGCCCCTCCTGGGCCAGGGGGTCGGGCTGGCGGCGTCGGGCCTGGCGGCTCAGGCAGGCTCGGGGCGAGAGCCGGCGGGCCTCGTCCTCCTCCAGAAGGCGGCGCAGTTCCAGCAGGGACTCTCCGGGCATGGGCAACCTCGGACGCACGGTTGGTGGGCGCGATTGGTCAGCCCAACTAAACCCGCCGGCGTCCCCGCTGTCAAGTGCGGGCTGCCCCGAGCCAGGCCCTCGGCGCCTGCTTGCCAGCTCCCTTGGCCAGAGATAAACTGCTGGCCATGATCATCGCCGCCGACAATCTCTCCGCCGGCCGCCCCTCGGTGCGCCGAGCCATGCAGGAGCGCGACGCCGAGGCCATCGGCCGCCTCTGCCAGCGGGCCGTGGCCGCCGGGGCCCTATGGCTGGATGTCAACCCTGGCTATCTTCCCCCGGTCCAGCGGGCCGAGGTGTGGCGCTTTTTGCTGGAGACGGCCGAGGCGGCCTGCGATCTGAAGCTGATGCTGGACGCGCCCCAGGCCGAGTCCCTGGCTTTGGCGCTGAAGTTTTGCAGCCGGCCGCCGGTGCTGAACATGGCCACCGCCCAGGAAGGGCGGCTCATCCCCGTGCTGGAGCTGGCCGCGGCCCATGGCCTGGAGTTGGTGGCCGCCACCATGACCCAGGTGGTGCCCACCTCCAGCGAGGAGCGCTTGTCCCTGGCGGCCTTGATCGTGCAGGAGGCCGCCCGCCGGGGCATCGAGGCCAGCCGTCTGTACCTGGACCCCATGGTGCTGCCCCTGGCCTTGCAGGGCGGCGAGGCCCAGGCCGCGGCCGTGCTGGCCACCCTGCGCGCCCTGCCCTTTTTGTTCGACCCGGCCCCGCGCACGCTTCTGGCCATCAGCAACCTGACCACCGCCACGGCGGCCAGCCGCGCCGAGTTCGCCGGCCCGCCTTTTTTGGCGGCGGCCTTTGGGGCCGGGCTGGAGGTGGCCATGCTGGACGTGGGGCAGCCCGCCCTGCTCTCCACCGCCCGCCTGTGCCAGGTCTTGGCGGGCCAGCGCCTGTTCGCCCCGGCCGAGCACCAGGTCTGAGGCCTGGGCCCGCCTTCAGGAGGATACCCGCCCATGCATCTCATCGACAGCCACGCCCACCTGGACATGCTGGAGGACCTGGATGGCGTCCTGAGCCGGGCGGCCCGGGCCGGGGTGGCGCAGATCGTAACCATCGGCGTGGACCTGCCCTCCTCGCGGGCCGCCGTGGACCTGGCCGCCCGGCTGCCCGGGGTGTTTGCCACCGTGGGCCTGCACCCCCACGAGGCGGCCCAGGCCGACCAAGCCTGCCTGGCCCAGATGAAGGACTTGGCCCGTAAGGGCGGGGCCAAGGCCATCGGCGAGTGCGGCCTGGATTTTTATCGCGACCTCTCGCCCCGCGCGGCCCAGCGCCGGGCCTTTGCCGCCCAGATCGAGATGGCCCTGGAATTTGGCCTGCCCCTGGTGATCCACGACCGCGACGCCCACCAGGAGACCGTGGCCATGCTCCAGGAACAGGATGCCGGCCGGGTGGGCGGGGTGCTGCACTGTTTCTCGGGCGATCTGCCGATGGCCCGGCAGGTGCTGGACCTGGGATTCTGCCTGGGCATCACCGGCACCATCACCTACAAGAACGCCGCGGCCCTGCGCGAGCTGGTGGCCCTGGTGCCGGCAGAGTGCCTGATGCTGGAGACCGATTGTCCCTACCTGTCGCCCGTGCCCTATCGCGGCAAGCCCAATCAGCCGGCCTATATCAGCCACACCAACGCCGGCCTGGCCCAGGCCCTGGGACTGACGCCCGAGCAGAGCGCCACCCTGACCACGGCCAACACCCGGCGCCTCTACCGCCTGCCCGATGCCCCCTGCCTGCCCGGCCTGCCCGGCTGGGGGGCCTGAAAACGTGTACCGGGTGCGCCCCGGCGTGCGGCTGGTGCTGGCCTCGGCCTCGCCCCGGCGCCAGGAGTTCCTGCGGCGCCTGGGCCTGGTCTTCGAGATAGTGCCCGCTGGCGGGGACGAGGCCCTGTTGCCCGGCGAGGCGGCCCCGGACGCCGCCCAGCGCCTGGCCCGACAGAAGGCCCGCGAAGTGGCCGCGCAGCGGCCCGGGGCCACGGTGCTGGCCGCCGACACCCTGGTGGTGCTGGGCGAGGAGATATTGGGCAAGCCCCGCGACCTGGCCCAGGCCCGGCGCATGCTGGAGATGCTCTCCGGGGCCGAGCACCAGGTGGTGACCGGCTTCTGCCTCCGCCACCAGGGCCGGGAGCACCGCGGGCGGGCCATCAGCCACGTGAGCTTCCGCCGCCTGGGGCCTGGCGAGATCGCGGCCTACCTGGCCAGCAGCGAGCCCCTGGGCAAGGCCGGGGCCTATGCCGTGCAGGGGTTGGGCGCGGCCCTGGTGGAGGAGGTGAGCGGCTCCTACACCAACGTGGTGGGCCTGCCCCTGGCCAGGGTGGTGGCCCTGTTGTTGGCGCGGGGCATCATCGAGCCCCGGGGAGGGGGGTCCGCGTGAGCATCGCCGCCAACCTACGAGAGGTGCGGGAACGCCTGGCCCGGGCGGCCATCGCCGCCGGACGCGACCCGGCCGGGGTGCGCCTGGTGGCCGTGTCCAAGACCCAGGGGGCCGCGGCGGTGCGCCAGGCCCTGGCGGCCGGCCAGATGATCTTCGGCGAAAACTACGCCCAGGAGGCCCAGGACAAGGTCGGTCAGGTGGGGCCGGGCCCCTGCTGGCACTTCATCGGCCACCTGCAAGGCAACAAGGCCCGCCTGGCCGCCGAGCTGTTCGCCATGGTGCAGAGCGTGCACAGCCTCAAGCTGGCCCGGGCCCTGGATCGCCGGGCCGGGGAATTGGGCAAGCGCCTGGAGGTGCTCTTGCAGGTCAACCTGGGCGGCGAGGCCCAGAAGTCCGGCTGCACCGCCGCCGAGGCCCCGGCCCTGGCCCAGGCCCTGGCCGCCCTGCCCAACTTGCGTCTGCGGGGCCTGATGACCATGCCGCCCTTTTTCGACGACCCGGAGCGGGCCCGGCCCATC
>JAZDIQ010000023.1:0-2206 GCA_043804825.1 Pseudomonadota bacterium | reverse complement strand
ACAAGCGCCGCGATAACCCCGCCCCCGTGGCCTCTCGGCCTCAGCGAGCCGGACGGCCTGCTGCACGTGCAGGCCGACGGGTTTTGGAGCCTGTGCTGCCGGCGGACAAAGGCGATCAGGCCCCAGCAAATCGCGGCCACGTGGCCTCGCTGCCCACAGTGCCAGGAGCTGGAGAGGACGATCCAGGAAGGCCTCATGGAAGACCTGGCCGAGCCCCTAGCGGGAGTGATGACGCGCAACCTGCCCCTGGCCGAACGGATAGCGGAGCTGGTGATGCGCAACTTCCTGGCCAGGCCCCTGCAGGAGCGGGTGCAAGCCTATTGGCTGATGCGCCAGGAGCTGGCCCGGCCCCAGACGCGGTTGATGAGTGCTACGTGCCCACCGAGGCCGGCCTCGCGGCCCTGGCCGAGCGCGCGGAGGCCTACACGGTGACACCCCAAGGGCTAAAGGCCCTGGAGCGCCACCAACTGATCGCGGCCATGCGCCGCCTGTACGAGGAGAGATGCCGCCTGGCGGAGCAGGCCCCGAGCAATGCCCGCCTGGCCCGAGACGCGACGGACATGCTGGTGATCCTGGCCCAGTTGACCGGGGCCGGGGGGAAGGAGAGCGACGATGGGAATCAGTAGAGGCGGGGTCACCCTGACCCGCTACGAGACCATTTTTACCAAGACATCCAATTTCTGGGACTTTGTTGACCGGCGCATCCGCGCCAACCTGTTCCTGCCCATCGACGAGGGCACCGAGGAGCAGGGCGTGGGCTGGTGCAGCATCCACGACTACCTGGACACCACGTTCGCCTACGCCTCCTACGCCCTGGACCCCTACGTGGTGCTGGGCCTGCGGGTCGACCGGCGCCGGGTGCCGGCCAGCCTGATCAAGCGCCAGCACCGCCAGGAGGTGGCCAAGGCCCTGGCCCTGTGCGAGGGGCGCGGCCTCTCCCGGGCCGACCGCGAGGACCTGAAAGAGAAAGTGCGCCTGGACCTCTTGCGCCGCACCGTCCCCCAGACCGAGGTCCTGGAGGTGGTGTGGAACACCGCCAACGGTGAGCTGTGGGTGGCCACGGCCAGCCGGGGCAAGCTGGACATCTTCGAGGACCTGTTCCGCCGCACCTTCGACATCCCGCCCATCCCGCGCATCCCCTGGCTGCTGGCCCAGGACCTGCACCCGGCCGCCAAGGCCGACCTGGAGGCCCTGCGCCCCGCCAGCCTCTACAACGCGGAGGTGGCCTGATGGACGTCACACAGCTCCTGCACGAGAAGATGTTCCTGGGCCAGGAGTTCCTCACCTGGCTGTGGTTCGTCAGCGAGGAGGAGAACTCCGTGCCGGTAGGCAGCGGTGCGGTGGGGGTCCTACTCGGTGATCGCCTGGTGGCCAGCCCGGCCCAGGGCCAGGAGGGCACCCGGGTCAGCGTGGCCGGCCGCGAGGCCTCCCTGGCCGAGGCCCGCCAGGCGCTCAGGCGCGGCAAGCTGCTGGAAAGCCTGCGCCTGGGCCTGATGGTGGAGGGCGAAGAGTACTGGCTCAGCCTGGACGCCATCACCCTGACCGTCAAGTCCATGCGCCTGCCGGCCACCGAACACAAAGGCGCGGAAGGCCTGGAAGGCTTGATCCTGGAGCGCGTGGCCATGATCGAGGCAGCCCAGAGCGCCCTGGACGGCCTGTTCCAGCGCTTTTTGGATCTGCGCATGGAGTGCAACGGCTTGCCGCTGGAGATGCGCGCCTGGGCGGTGGGAAAGGCGGTGGCGGCATGAGCAAGGGCGTCGCCTACACCTTTACCGACGGGGTGATTCAGTTCAGCAACAGGTGCCCGCGCGGTGCTCTGCCCATAGCGATGTGCACTGACGGCGCTCGCCTGCGCGAGGCTGTGTCAGCCGTGGCTCGCCACGGCCACGAGCCCGGCGTGCTGCTGGTGCCAGGCGTGCCGGAGGCCGACACCGAAAAAGATGGCATGGACGCGTTGCTCAAGTTTCGCCACCGCGTCTACGAGCATTTGCTGCAACCGGCATAGCCGAAACGCCCGGCCTCGGCGCTGGGCGTAAGCGGGGAATGGCCGCCCCGCTCTGATGATGGCAGGCCAGAACATTCAACGGGCCATCGGGAGCGCATGAAATGCGACAAGTCCTATTCGTCCCCATTAGTGTCGGTGAGGTTTTAAAAACAATGGCCAGATTTTCACGCGTTTTGGGCGTGGGTGATGGCCAAGGTCTTG
>JAZDIQ010000022.1:0-87145 GCA_043804825.1 Pseudomonadota bacterium | reverse complement strand
TGGTGTGATTTTGATAGGTAAACACCGCAGGCGACGGGCGTGAGGTTCTTTGGGTACCGGTTTTGGGGCTCATGCCGTGCACTGGTTGGCGTCGGAAGGCTCAAAGTGGGAGTAAACGCGGCGGCAGCCGCATAATTCAGGGTTATAGGCCCTCCACGACCATAGCGTGGGGTCGGTGGCCTATAGCTTCTCACATCGCCGAGATGAAGGATTGCCGTTCTCGAGAGTGAGTAGCAAGGTCTATGAGTTGGATTATACAGTAGTAACGAAAGAGCGGCCAGGAAAAGAGGAGTCATTTATGACAAAAGATTATGCAGCCATTATTGTCAGTTCTCTATCTATGTTGGTTGCGTCATTATCCCTTGGGTGGAACATATATAGGGATATTATCTTAAAGGCTAAGCTAAAAGTTGATTTTTCGCCTGTGATCATTGCAGGTGGACCATTGCAGGGTAAAATGGAAAGATTGAGTATCTCGGCAACAAATCATGGTCCAGGTAAGATCAAATTAACAGGCATTTACTTGGCTGAAAAATCTTTACTAAAAAAAGCGACACGAAAGACTAAGTTTGCATTCCTGATTTATGATTATATGGACCCCTTGAGCGGTAAGCTCCCTTGCGAATTGGAAGTGGGCAATGAGGTCAACCTATTTTTATCTTTTGAAAAGTGCTTTCTGTCTATGGATTGGACACATATAGGCATCAAAGATTCGTTTGGTAGAATCCACTGGGCGCCACGGCGTAATATAGTAAAGGCTAAAAAGACTTACCGGGACAAGTTTTTGCCACACTCATAGCCAACCCCTCTTCACCTCGAAATCTTTCCCTGGATTTACAGACCGCTCTTGATGAAATTCAACAGGCCGCCGGCAGCCAGTATCTGGCGCTCCCTGGGGCTGGCCTGCAAGAGCAGGGGCAGGGCGCGGCCCCCCACCATGGCCGCGATCTCCTCGCGCCCTTGCAGGATGGCCTGGCGCAGGTCCCGCATCTCGATTTGGTCGCCCGGGGCCAGGCGGTCGTAGTCGGCCGAGTCGGCCAACACCAGAGGCACGATGCCGAAGTTGACCAGGTTGGCGCGGTGGATGCGGGCAAAGGATTTGACGATCTTGACCTGCACCCCCAGGTAGCGCGGCGCCAGGGCGGCGTGCTCACGCGAGGAACCCTGGCCGTAGTTCTCGCCGCCCAGCACCGCCGCCGGGGCGGCGGCCTGGGTTTTTTCAGCGAATTGGGGGTCCAGGGCGGCGAAGACGTGGGCGCTGATGGCCGGCACGTTGGAGCGCAGGGGCAGTATCTGGCTGCCGGCGGGCATGATGTGATCGGTGGTGATGTTGTCGCCCACCTTGAGGACCACGGTGCAGATCAGGTCCCGGGGCAGGGCGGGCAGTTGGGGGAAGGGCGCTATGTTGGGGCCGCGCAGCACCTCCACGCCCGAGCCGTCGGCCAGGGGCGGCACCAGGGCCTCGGGACGCAGGTCCGGGGCCGGGGGCAGGGCCGGCAGGGGGCCCAGGTCCCGGGGATCGGCCAGATGGCCGGTCAGGGCCGTGGCTGCCGCCACCTGGGGCCCGCAGAGATACACGGCGTCATCCTTGGTGCCCGAGCGCCCGGGGAAGTTGCGCGGGAAGGTGCGCAGGCTGGCGGTGCCCGTGGCCGGGGCCTGGCTCATGCCGATGCAGCCCAGGCAGCCGGATTGGAAGAGGCTGGCCCCGGCCTCCAGCAGATACTGCAAGCCGCCGGCCGCCGCGGTCTGGGCCAGGGCCTGGCGGGAGCCGGGGTTGACGTAGAGGTTCACCCCCGGGGCCAAGGACCGGCCCTTGAGGGCCAGGGCCAGGGTCATCAGGTCCTCGTAGGAGCCGCCCCCGCAGGAGCCCACGATCACCTGCTCCACGGCCACGTCGCTCAACTCCCGCACCGGGCGCACCTTGTCCGGGCTGGAGGGGCAGGCCACCAGGGGCTCCAGGTCTCCCAGGTCGATCTCCTCGACACGTTCATAGCTCGCGCCCGGGTCGGCGGCCAGGGGCTGGTAGGCCTGGCCGCGCCCCTGGGCCTCCAAAAAGGCCTGGGTCGCTTGGTCGCTGGGGAAGATGCTGGCCGTGGCCCCCAGCTCGGCGCCCATGTTGCAGATGGCCGCCCGCTGGGACACGCTGAGTTGGGCCACGCCCGGCCCGAAATACTCCAGCACATAGCCCAGGCCGCCCTTGACCGACAAACGCCGCAATAGCTCCAAAATGACGTCTTTTTGTCCTGTCCAGGGGGAAAATTGTCCTGTCAGGTGCACGCCCAGTACGGCCGGACAAGACAAATAAAAGGGGTAGCCGGCCATGGCCGCGGCCACGTCCAGGCCGCCGGCGCCCATGGCCAGCATGCCCAGGCCCCCGCCGTGGGGGGTGTGGGAGTCCGAGCCCAACAGGGTGGCCCCGGGGCGGCCGAAGTTCAACAGATGCAATTGATGGCAGATGCCGTTGCCCGGCGGCGAGAACCACAGGCCGTAGCGGGCCGCCATGGAGCGCAGAAAGCGGTGGTCGTCGGGGTTCTTGAAGTCGTTCTGCAAGAGGTTGTGGTCCACGTAGGAGACCGAAACCTCGGTGCGCACCCGCGCCAGACCCAGGGCCTCGAACTCCAAGGCCGCCAAGGTGCCGGTGGCGTCTTGGGTCAGGGTTTGGTCGATGGCCAGGGCGATTTCTTGACCCGCCTGGGCCACGCCTTCCCCGAGGTGGGCGGCGATGATTTTTTGGGTCAGGTTCTGGGGCATTTTAAGCAACCTCACTCCGCAATTGGGGGTCTGCTGAACTCCGGCACCGGGAATTTTAGGGGTTGACCCGGCCACCCGCAACCCCGGCCCCCAAAAAACGGGCCCACGCCGGGGGGCGTGGGCCACGTGGCCGGCGCGAGGGAACGCCGGCCACGGGGAGCGGAGGAGGTCGAGATATCCTAGGCTGCCATCTCCTTGTGCTGGCGGGCCAGGCTCGCGCCGATCTTGCAATCGCGGCAGGCCACCAGGTTCATCTTGAACACGAAAAGATGGAACGGCTCGGCGCCGATGGTCGACCAACGCGGTTCATTGGCCGCCTCATGTCGCTTAACGCAGGAAGCCGGCATCAGCTTCAGGTTGCCAGGCTGATGCGGGCAGGCGATCAGGGCCTCGGGGTGCTCCTGAAGCCAGGTGCTGACGTCCAGCGAGGGGGTGAAGGGCAGGGACTTGCCGCGGGTCTTCCTGGGTCGACGCATGGTTAGCTCCTTGGTCGCATCGTTGGAGTTCCATCTTCGATGTCCCACAATAAAGCAAATAATGTGCCATCGCTTGCCTGCTGACAGGGTTGACGGGGCGCTGCCCATCAACCTACTAAATAACTTACTAAAACCTGGCCAGTGACTTTGAGCTAACAGATTAGGAGCCCAGGCCGCGCCATTTGGCCTGGTCGTCCGGCCAACCCAGTAATATGTCGAAACGCGGACACATGTCTAAAACAAGACAATGGGGGGTATCACGTTGATGTGTATGCAAAATATTAGCACCCCGCCTCCTGGGGACACTGTGTGTCGGTTTTTGGACATAAAAATTGCTTTTCGGGCGTTCTAACCCTGCGGTATGTGGTGGAGGGACCTGGCACCTTAATTGCTATTATTGTGGGACGGGATACTACACCGCGCGGAGTACCGGGCCGCATAAAACAACCTGCCAGCACCACCTAACCCGGTAAGCCAGGGGTGATACCCAGGGAACCAGCCCAGTATTTTACCTGGGCGGGCCGGAGCCTTGGCAGCATCAAGCGCAAACTTTACGCACTGTCAGGCCCGCGGTCCCAATTGGAAGGGGGTGCGCATGGTTTCCATACTGGTGGTGGAGCGCGATCCGGCCCTGGCCAGGCTTTTTGACGAGGAGTTGGCCGAGGCGGGGTTTTCGGTGCGGGTGAGACCCGACCTGGACGCCGCCCTGGCCGATCTGCGCCAGGAGCCCGCCCAGATATTGGTGACTGACGAGCCCTCCATGGGCGGTCAGGTCGGCTGGTGGCTGCCCAACGCCCGCAGGGTGCATTCCGGCCCGGTGGTGGTGCTGGGCCTGGACCGGCGGCGGTTGCCCGAGCCCTACGCCGGTCTGTTCGCGCTGCCCAAGTCCTCGGACCTGGCCCCCCTGATCGCCTCCCTGCGGCGGCAGGCCCTGGCCCTGTTGTGGTCCAGCGCGGTGGCGCCCGTCTGCTAGGGCTGCCCGGCGTGGGCTTCGGGGGTCCTCCAGGGGACCCCCTATTTTTATGCCCCCCTTCTCTTGACACCTGATTATGCTATCCTCAAATCCAGCCGTCAGGTTCCCCAGGGCCTGGACGGCAGCGCTTCTCACCTCCGGAGGATAGGCACCCATGGCGGCTCAAGCACCCAGCGCACTAAAGATCAAGGACCTGCGGCGCACCTTCGACCCGGCCAACATTCCCTTTGAAACCAGCGAACAAGCCCCGGAATGCCAAGAGGCGGTGGTGGGGCAAAAAAGGGCCAAGGAAGCCCTGGAGTTTGGCCTGGCCATGCCCGACATGGACTACCACGTCTTCGTGGCCGGTCCCCAGCGCACCGGCAAGACCCACCTGGTCAGGAGTTTTCTGGAACCCATAGCTCGCCACCAGCCGCCGCCGCCCGACTGGGTTTATGTGCACAATTTTCACCAGCCCGATCAGCCACGGGCCCTGCGCCTGTCCCCGGGCGAGGGCAAGGTCTTCGCCAAGGAGATGGCCGAGCTGGTGGAGAGCCTCAAGAGCAAGATACCGGCCCTGTTCGAGAGCGAGGACTACGCCAATTCGCGGGAGCAGTTGTTGGTGGAGTTCAAGCGCCACCGCGCCGAGATATTCTCCGAGTTGGACCGCCAGGCCAAGGAACAGGGCTATCTGCTGCGTTTCGAGGCCACGGGCATCATGGTGGCCCCGGCCGGCGAGGACGGCGAGCCCATGAGCGAGCAGGCCATCCGCGAAATGAGCGAGGATGAGCGTGACGGCCTGCGCAAGAAGAGCGACATCCTGCAGGCCAGGGTCACAGAGGCCCTGCGCCTGGTGGCCGCCACCGAGAAGGAACTTAACCTGGCCCTGCGTCAGTTGGACCGCCAGACCGTGCTGCACGCCGCCGGTCATCTCATGGACGATCTCTTCGACAAGTACGCCGAGCAGGCCCAGGTGCTCATCTACCTGGAGCAGGTGCGCGAGGACATCGCCGAGCATTACGAGCGCTTCAAGAAAAAGGAGCCCCCCCAACTGCCCATACCCATGCCCGTGGAGGAGCCCAGCTTCCGCGAGTATCAGGTCAACGTCTTTGTGGACAACTCCGGGGTGGAGGGCGCGCCGGTGGTGGTGGTCAACCATCCCACCTATCCCAATCTTTTTGGACGCATCGAGCGCCAGGCCCAGTTCGGGGCCTTGATCACCGACTTCACCCTGCTCAGGGCCGGGGCCCTGCACCAGGCCAACGGCGGCTATCTGGTCCTGCCGGCCCTGGACCTCCTGCGCCTATGGCTGCCCTGGGACGCGCTCAAGCGCGCGCTCAAACAGCGCGAGCTGGTGATGGAGGATGTGCTGGAACAACTGGGCTACATGATCACCCGCAGCCTGCGGCCGGAGCCCATCGCCCTGGACCTCAAGGTGATCCTGGTGGGAGACACCCAGCTCTATCACCTGCTCTACAGCTTTGATCCCCAGTTCCCCAAGCTGTTCAAGATTCGCGCCCAGATGGCCGACCGCATGAACTGGGAGGGCGAGGAGGTGGCGGGCTTCATCTCCCACCTGTGCACCGTGGCCCGCCAGCGGGACATGCTGCCCCTGCATCGCGCGGCCATCGCCCGGCTCATCGAACTGGCCGCCGAGCTGGCCGAGGACCGCGATAAGCTCACCCTGCGTCTGGCCATCGTGGAGGACGTGCTCAAGGAGGCGGATTTCTTCGCCCGCCGCGCCGGGCGCCAGGCCCTCTTGGCCGAGGACGTGGAAACCGCCGTGGAAAAACGGCGCTACCGGGCCTCCATGCTGGAGGATCGCATGCGCGAGGCCGTGACCCGGGGCTTTTTGCACATCGATACCACCGGCGCCCAGGTGGGGCAGGTCAACGGCCTGGCGGTGATGGACCTGGGCGACCACGCCTTTGGCCAACCAAGCCGCATCAGCGCCGCCCTGGGCCTGGGCCAGGAGGGGCTGATCAACATCGACCGCGAGGCCGACCTCTCCGGACCCTTCCACACCAAGGGGGTGCTGATCCTGTCGGGATTTCTGCGCGACCGCTTCGCCGGCAGGGGGCCCATGGCGCTCACCGCCAGCCTGGTCTTTGAGCAGAGCTACGGCCTGGTGGACGGCGATTCGGCCACCATGGCCGAGGTGCTGGCCCTCTTGTCGCGGTTGGCCGGGGTGCCCCTGCGCCAGGACCTGGCCATCACCGGCTCCATGAGCCAGCGGGGTTTTTCGCAGGCCATCGGCGGGGTCAACCACAAGATCGAAGGCTTCTTCCGCCTGTGCGCCGAGAGGGGCCTCACCGGCGGCCAGGGGGTGGTGATCCCCAGGGACAACATCAAGAACCTGATGTTGCACCCGGACATCGTGGCCGCGGTCAAAAAGAAGAAATTCGCCATCTACCCGGTGGAGCACGTGGACCAGGCGTGCGAGTTGTTCACCGGGCTGGCCATCGGCCAGCGGGGCAAGCAGGGCCGCTTCCCCAAGGGCAGCATCAACTATCTGGTGGAGCAGGAGTTGGAGCGCCTGCGCGAGTTGGCCATGGCGGCGGAGAGCAAGCCCAAGAAAAAGAAGAAGAGCTGAGGTCGGGGCCCAGACCGGGCTTCCGGTTCATCCCCGCGCGGGCGGGGAACACCCGGCCATGGCAGGCCAGCAGGTGGTGGGGGCCGTCATGCTCACGGCCGGCCTTGCCCCAATAGGCCGCCCCATATTTTTTGGGCGTGGACTTCGTTGGAGCCACCACCTCGCTTCCTTGCTCGACGCCAGAAGGCATGACCCCGAGGCTATCCCGGGTAGGCGTCGCCACCGTTCAGCGCGCTGGGCAGGCCGGGGATGGTCAGGGAACCGGCGGGCACCAAGATCACCCCATGCTCGGGGTCGGAGACCACCTTGAAGACCAAGTCCATCTCGGGCCGGGTGCCGGGGCTGAACAGGCCCCCGAAGCGCTGCCAAAACTGGCGGTCGGCCCTGGCCAGGAAGACGAAGTCGAACTTCTCGTCGGTGAGCATCTGGGCCCAGGACTCCAGGGTCAGGGGCTCGGTCCACACATCGCCCTCGAAGTAGGGTTTGCCCAGGGAGAAAAACCACTTGTTGGTGGGACGCGGGGCGATCTCGTAGCGGATGATGTGGAAGTTGCGCCCCGAGGAGTTCTGCCAGATCACGAAGACCTTCTTGTCCGTGGGCACGGCCTTCTTGACCACCTCGGCCATGGGGGTGATCACGGCCCGGTCCTGGCTGGCGTCGCCCTTGGCCAGCCACTTGGGCATGCCCGGCCAGGAGGGCGCCTGGCTGGCCAGGGTGATCGTGAACACGGCCAGGCAGGCCATGAACACCAGCCGCCGCCAGCCGCCCAGGCGTTGATCCTTGGGGGGGTCGTCGTGGCCGGGCAGGGCGAAACCCCAGGCCATCATGGTCATGGGGATCAACAAGGTGTTCACGTAACGGCCGAAGCTGGCCAGGCGCGGACCCTCGAACTCCGAGAAGGAGAACATGTACAACAGCGCCAGTCCCACCAGGTAGAAGGCCCCGAAGGTGAGCATCAGCACCCACGCCCGGGCCATGCGCCAACGCGCGGCGCCCTGGCGGTGACGCAGGAACCCGGCCAGGATCAGGAGTCCCACCAGCCCCAGCCAAGGCACCAGACCCAGCCCCGGCACTAATTCGTCCACGGGCAGGCGCAGGTTTTCTTTCAGCCACACCACCAGGGAGCGCTCCCGCTCAATCAGATAGTTGGACAAGGACAGGTCGAACAGGGCCTGGCCGAAGCGCTGGCGTATCAGCTTCTGCTTGTCGCTGGCTTCTGGCGAAAAAGCCTGGCGGGCGCTGTGCAGGTCGATCTTCTGGGTGGGGAAGGATGCGGCCACCTCCAGGCCGGCCACGTGTTGCTTCCAGGATTGGCTGGCGGCCAAGGGCGCGGCCAGGATCAAAACCAGGGCCAGGGTTGTCAGCCAGGGATGGTTGGGCGGTGGCGGCGGTGGCGCGGTCTCCTGGATGTGCACCTCCAGCTCCACCAGGGTCACCAGCGGCGGGTCGGCCGGCCCGGTCTCCGGCGCCGGCGCGGCGCCTTGGCGTTGGCGGCGCCAGCGGGCCAGGCCGGCGATAAGGCTGTTCAAGAGCAGCAGGCTGACCACCATCCAGGCGAAGAGGGTGCCGGTGGATTTGATCAGGGGCAGGGCGAACAAGACCGGCACCAAGAGAAAGACCTCGCGCTTGCCCAGGTCGCTACGCGCCGCCAGGAACATGCCCGCCGCTAGATACAGTCCCAGCACCACGTCCACCATCAGCGAGCAGACAAAAACGCTCAGGGTGACCAGGATGGCGCTGGTCATCAGGATGCTGCCGGCGATCCAGCCGGGGCGGCGCCAGGTGAGCGGCGAGAAGAAGGCGGCCAGGGGCGCGGCCAGGAGCATGAAGTGCCCCAGGTAGTAGGCCGCCTCGCTGGGCGTGGAGTTGACCGCCACCCAGTAGTGCAAGAGGTTGACCCCGGGGGGGTAGTCCTTGAACATCACCGCGCCGTGGGGGCCGGGCAATTGGTTGGTGACCAGCAGTTCCTTGGTCATCACCCCCCAGTGGGAGAATTCGTCCCACAGTTGCATGGTGACGTCGGGAAAGATCAGGTGATAACCCAGGCAGGCCAGCAAAAACAGGGTCAGTCCCGGGGTGCAGAACTCCACCAGGCCGCGCCAGTGATCGTGGTGATGCCAGCCCAGGAATAGACCCCAGGCCAGGCAGACCAGCCCGCCGTAAAAGCTGAGCACCGCCCCCGGCAGCAGGAAGCCGGCCAGGGAGGCCAGGTAGAGCAGGCCCATGACCCCGGAGATGGCCGAGAGCAGGCACAGTTCGGCCTGGCGGCGCCAGGCGGCGTGCAACAACAGCGCGTAGCCGACGATGGACAGGGGCAACAACAAGGGCACGCCGAATTACCTACCTTCCCGGGTCATCGATGCTCACATTCACGGGCCCCACCCGCCGGGCTATTGGTGGCCCTTCAGGCCTCCAGTGGCTCGACCGCCCGGGCCGTCTGGGGCCCGAGGCTTGGTTGTACCACTACCATGCCTTGGGTGTAAACGATGGGCCAGAGTATCCCCTGCTCGACCAGGCGACCCCGCCCCCCCAAGGCGGCCAGCACCTCGGGCATGGCCAGGGGCCGCTCATCGGGGAAGCTCCACAGGCGCAAGGCCTCGGCCGCGCCCCGGGCCAGGCGGTAAAGCCAGGTGGGAGTGGGGAAGGTCATGATCACCACCCCGCCGGGGGCCACGTGGGCGAAGTGGGTGTCGATCACCCGCTGGGTGTCCGGGGCGTCGAAGTGCTCGATGAGCCCCACGCTGAAGACCACGTCGGCCTTGACCGGCAGGTGGCACCTCCGCACGTCGCAGACGTGGCAGAACACGCGGGGGTCGGCCTGGGGGCCGGAGCCCAGCATGGTCAGGCCGCTCAAGTTGCAATCGGCCAGGTGGTAGCGGGCCGGCCGCAGGCGGCTCAGGATCAGCTCATAGAAGCAACTGCCGCCGCCGCCCAGCTCCAGCACCACCATGCGGCCGGGAGGCTGGGGCGGTGCGCAACGCCGGATGGCCCCCAAGATGCGGCTGGCGGTGAAACGGCGGGTGATGAGGGCTGCCGGGTTGGGGCGGCGGTAATAATGGTCCCAGTCGGTGGTATCAGGCCGCGTCATGCTTGCGGAAAATCAGGGTGCGCTGGGTGGCGAAGTTGACCAGGTACAGGGCGCTCTCGGCCAGGATCTTGGCCGCCACCACGCCCATGCCGGTCTGGTCCACGATGACCCGGATCATGGAATAGGAGACCACGCCCATCACCGCCACCAGGGCCACGTATTTGGCGAAGGCCCGCCATTTGTCTTCCTGGTGCTTGAAGACGAAGTTGCGGTTGATGGTGAAGTTGACCAGGGTGGCCACGCCACGGGCCAGGGCCTGGCCCAGGATGATGTTGCCGGTGGTCTTGTAGACCATGATGAAGACTATGTTGTCCACCAGGGCTGTGAGCAGGCTGGAGCCGATGAAGCGCAAAAAGACCAGGTATATCTTGGCCGAATCCACGATGGGGTTGAAGTGGGAGGAGCGGTTGTCATCGATGTAGACCGTGGCGATGGGCACCTGCACGATGGGGTGGTGGTTGGTGGCGCACTGGATGAGCATGTCCAACTCATACTCGTAGCGGTTGGCGGTGATGCGCAAGAACAACGGCAGCAGGGTCAGGGGCACGCCGCGCAGGCCGGTCTGGGTGTCGGTGATCTTTTCGCCCACCAGGTAGCGGAACACGGTCTGGGTCATGGAGTTGCCGAAGCGGCTGCGGAAGGGCACCTGGCCCTGGAAGGAGCGCACCCCCAGGACCAGGCTTCGCTGGTTCTCGGCCAGGGACTGGGCGATCCCCGCGATATCGGCCGGCAAGTGCTGGCCGTCGGCGTCGGCGGTGATGACTCCCAGGTAATCGGGGTCGTCCTTGTGCTTGACGTAGACGTGATTGAAGCCCAGGCGCAGGGCCGCGCCCTTGCCCAGGTTGACCCCGTGGCGCAACAAGGTCACCCGCCCCGACTGCTCCAGGCTGCTGAAGACGTCCTGGCTGGTGGCGGCGCTGCCGTCATCCACCACCACCAGGTCGTGGAAGCCGGCCTCCCACAGGGCCTGCACCAGGGACAGCAGGGTGTCGTTGGGATTGTAGGCCGGGATGAGCACGGTTACGTTCATGTAATGTCCGGCCTCTGGTGGTGGTTATGACGCCGGGCCTGTTGGCCGCGGGCGCTGGCGTAATATTAACACAACCAGCCCACGGCCTCCATGCCAGCCCTGCCAGCCGTGCCCGCGCCCGGCGGCGCCGGCCGTCCCTATCGGCATCCCCCTTGGCTGGCCTGGCCCTATCTTACCACCAGGGCGTGGGATAGGGGGCTTGCTCCCGGTCCTGGCGTCCCGGCTCCTCGCCCAGGGTGCCGGTGACCCAAACCAGGGTGACCTTGGCCACCAGGTAGTCGCGCTGGGCCCGGGCCAGGTTGCCCTGGGCCTGGGAGAGGTTGAGCAGGGCGTCGTCCACCTCCAGGCGGGTCTTGACCCCGTACTCAAAGCCCTTCTCGGCCATGAACAACAGGCGCCTGGCCTGGTGCACGGTGTCGGACAGGCCCTTGACGATCTCGCCGGACTCCTCAACCTTGTTCACGGCCTCGGTAACTTGTAGGCCGATGTTGTCTTTTAGTTGGGCCTCCTCGATCTTCAGGCGCTGATGGTCGCTCCTGGCCTGGCTGACCTTGCCGCGGGTCTTGAGGCCGTCGAAGATGGGCCAGGTGACGAAGACGCCGGCCATGCCCGTGGTGCCCTCGTCGCTGGTGTAGTAGACGTCGATGTTGCGCTGGCCGTAGGAGGCCTGCAAATCCACCCGGGGTTTGTCGCCGGCGTCGTAGACCTCCACCAGATAGCCGGCCATCTCCTGGCGGTGCCTGAGGTCCATCAGCTCCGGCCGGTGTTTGAGCGCCTGTTCCAGGGGCTCGTCATAGCCGGGGTAGGAGGTGATGTCGGCGGCCAGGCTGCCCTTGACGTCCAGCTGGCGTCCCTGGCGCCCCAGCAATAGGCCCAGGCGCTCGCGGGCGGTGCGCACCTGGTTTTCGCCGCGAATCACCTCGGGCTGGGCGTTGGACAGGGCCACCTGGCTGGCCAGCACGTCATAGTCGGTGGCCGTGCCGGCCTCGAACTTGCGCTGGGCCTCGTCCAAGTGGCGGGCGCGCTGCTGGTGATTCTGACGGGCGATGGCCAAGAGCTCCTTGGCCAGCAGGATGTCGTAAAAGGCGGCGGTGACGTCGCGCCGCACCGCCTGGCGGTACAGGCGCAGCTGATCGTCGGCGGTCAAGAGCCCCACCTGGGCGCCCTTGATGGCCGCGCCGATCTGCCCCCAGGTGTAGAGCGCCTGGTTGAGGGTTATGGCCGCCTGGGTGGTGTCCTTTTGGTCGGGCATCTGTCCCCGGGTGAGCGCCCGCTGGCTCTCGTCGCGGTCACGCAGCGCCCCGGCCGAGCCGGTCAGGTGGGGCAGGGCGGCGGAACGCTCCTCCACGTAGCGCCCCTCCACCAGCTTGCGATACTCCTGGGCCTTGGCGATATCCTTGTTCTGCTCCAGGGCCATGGCCAGGGCCTGCTCCAGGGTCAGAGTCTCCATGCGCGGTGCCAGCGGGGTCGCCGACGCCGCCTCGTCGGCCCGGGCCGGCTGGGCGGGCTGAACCAACAGACCCAGCAGCAGCAGGCAAGATACCAAGAGAGCGGACGCGCCCGTGCGGCGGGCCAAAGTGGTGGCTAGGGGTTTCATGCGCCCACCTCCTGGGCCTTCTTGTGCTTGCGCCCGAGCTTCTTGGCCAGGTCCTCCAGGACGGTGTACATCACCGGCACCACCAACAGGGTCAGCAGGGTGGAGGTGATGAGCCCGCCCACCACGGCCCGGGCCATGGGGGCGCGCATCTCGGCGCCGGCGCCCAGGCCCAGGGCCAGGGGCAGCATGCCGAAGATCATGGCCAGGGTGGTCATCATGATGGGGCGCAAACGGGTGCGGCCGGCCTCGATCAGGGCCTGACGCCGCTCCATGCCGCGGGCGCGCAGCACCTTGGCGTAGTCCACCAGGAGGATGGCGTTCTTGGTCACCAGGCCCATGAGCATGATCAGGCCGATGAGGCTCATGATGTTGATGGAGTCGCGGGTGAGCATGAGCATCACCGCCATGCCCACCACCGACAGGGGCAGGGAGAGCATGATGGACAGGGGGTCGATGAAGGACTCGAACTGGGCGGCCAGGATGAGGTACACGAAGACCACGGCCAACAGAAGCGCCTCGGCCATGTAGCCGAAGGACTCCACCATGTCCTCGGCCTCGCCGGCGAAGCCCACCCGGTAGCCGGGCAGCATGTTCAGCTCGGCGGCGGCCTTTTTCACCTGGGCCATGGCCGTGCCCATGTCCAGGCCTTCCAGGTTGGCGGTGACCACCACCTGGCGCACCAGATCGCGGCGGTCGATCTGGGAGGGGCTGGCGCTCATGCGGTAGGAGACCAGCTCGCCCAGGGGCACCAGGGCCGGCGGACCGCCGCCGGGCCGGGGCACCGCCAGGCGCAGGCGCTCCACCTGGCCGGGGTCCTCGCGCAGGGGCTGGGGCAGGCGCACGCGCACGTTGACCGCGTCGCCGTCCTCGTCCTCGTAGGTGGTCACGGCCTGGCCGCCCACCATGGCCCCCACGGTGCGCGCGATCTGGGCGGTCATCACCCCGGCGTCCACGGCGCGCTCGCGGTCCACGATCAGCCGGAACTCGGGAATGTCCTGCTCCAGGGTGACGTCCAGGTCCACGATGCCGGGCATGTCCAGCATGATCTTCTTCATGCGCGCGGCGTACTTTTTCAAGAGGTCGATGTCCTCGCCTCGGATGTCCACCTCGAACTGCTTCTCGCCGTGCATGCGCCCCACCTCCACGATGGCCGGCCGGATGCCCGGGAGGTCGTCCAGGCGGGCGCGCACCTCGTCCTGCACCAGGAACTGACCCCGCTTGCGCTGGTCCTTTTCCAAAAGCTTGGCGTAGACCTTGTTGTCGCGCACCGTGCCCTGGTCGCCGGCGCCGATGGTGGCGTAGGTGTGGTGCACCTCGGGCAGCTTCTCCAGGAGGTTGATAACCTCGTTCACCCGGCCCCGGCTCTCCTCCAGGGAGGCATTGGGCGCGGTGGTGAAGTTGATCTGGAACTCGGAGCGGTCGTAGCGCTGCATGAAGTTGGCCGGCAGGCTGGCAAAGGCGGCCATGCCCAGCACGAAGGCCAGGGTGGCGGCGCCCATGACCAGGCCGCGGTGGTCCAGGGCCCAGGCGATGAGCACCCGGTAGCGGTCGGCGTTCTTGTCGAACCAGTCGTTGAATCTATCCAGCTGGCGGGCCAGCCAGTGGCGCTTGCCGCTGCGGTCGATATCCGGATCGTGCCAGCGGGAAGACAGCATGGGGTCCAGGGTGAAGGAGACGAACAGGGACACCAGCACCGCGAAGGTGACGGTGATGCCGAACTGGAAGAAAAAGCGCCCCACGATGCCCTTCATGAAGGCCACGGGCACGAAGACGGCCACGATGGAGAAGGTGGTGGCCAAGACCGCCAGGCCGATCTCGGCGGTGCCGATGCGGGCGGCCTCCAGGTGGTCCTTGCCCTCCTCCAGGTGGCGCACGATGTTCTCGCGCACCACGATGGCGTCGTCGATAAGAAGGCCGATGGCCAAAGACAGGGCCATTAGGGTCATGACGTTGAGCGTCATGCCCATGAAGTTCATGACGATGAAGGCGCTGATCACCGAGATGGGCAGGGTGAGCCCGGTGATGACCGTGGAGCGCCAGGAGTTGAGGAACACGAAGACGATGAGGATGGTCAGGATGCCGCCCAGGACCAGGGTGTCCTCCACGTCGCTGACCGAGTCGCGGATCATGATGGAGCCGTCGCGCACCATGTCGATGGTGGTGCCCGGCGGCAGCTCGCCCTGCAGGCCGGCGATGGCCTTCTTGACCGCGTCCACCACGGCCACGGTATTGGCGCCCGACTGCTTTAGGATGTCCAGGCCCACGGCCGGCAGATGTCCCACCAGGGCCAGGGAGCGCTGCTCCTCGATGCCGTCGGTTACTTTGGCCACCTCGGATAGCTTCACCGCCCGCCCGCCCGACTGGCCGATGACCATGCCCTGAAACTGCTCCACCACGTCGGGCTTGCCCGAGACGCGCAGGGGGTACTCGGAGCCCTCCTTGGTCAGGCGGCCCAGGGGGGTGTTGACGTTCTCGGATTTCAGCCCCTCCAGCACCTGGTCCACGCCCATGCCCAGGGCCTGCAAACGCACCGGGTCCACGCCCACGTTGACCTCGCGCTTGCTTTTGCCCACCAGATCCACCTTGCCCACGCCGGAGATGCTCTCCAGGCGGCGCTTGACCTTTTTCTCCACCAGGGTGGTGAGGTCGCGGGCGGTGAGGGTGTCCGAGCGCACGGCCAGGGAGACGATGGGCATGGCCTGGAAGTCCAGCTTCTGGATGATGGGCTCCTCGATGGCCTGGGGCAGATCGCCGCGAATGGCGTTGATCTTGGCGCGGGCCTCCTGGGAGGCCTCGTTGATGCGTATCTCCAGATGAAACTCCACCACCACCTGGGAGACCCCCTCGCGGGAGACGCTGACCACGTGCTTGACGCCGCTGATGGGGTTGACCGCCTCCTCGATGCGCTTGGTGACCTCGCGCTCCACGGTCTCGGGCGAGGCCCCGGCGTACTTGGTGATGATGGAGACCACCGGTATTTCCACGTCGGGAAACATGTCGATGGCCAGGCGGCGGTAGGAGAACAGGCCCAGGGTCACCAGGGCCAGCATCATCACCGTGGCCAGGATGGGGCGTTTGATGGACAGGTTGCTTAGGAACATTTTCAGGCGTCCAGTGCGACGGATGCGTTGTCATAAGCGGCGGCCATCACGGCCCCCCGTGTTCCCTTGTCGCCGGGCCGGCCGGTCCTAGCTGGCTCCCGGGGTCACGACCTTGATCTTGTCGCCGTCCTTGACGTTGAAGCCGCCCCGGGTGATGACCTCATCGCCGGCTCGCAGGCCCTCGCTGATCTCCACCAAATCGCCCTTGACCGCGCCGGTCTTGACGCTACGCCGGCGGGCGACCTGGTCCTGGCTGATCATCAGCTCGGCCTTGCCCTGCACCACGTCCCAGGTGGTCAGAGCCGCCCGGGGCAGTTGCAGCACCCCCTGGCGGGTGCCGGTGATGATGCGTCCCTTGGCGAACAGACCGCCCTTGAGCACCTCGTCCTGGTTGGGCACCTCCATCACCACCTTCACCGAGCGGTCGGCCTCGTTGACCGTGGGGTTGATGAACATCACCTTGCCGTGGAAGTCCCGGCCGGGATAGGCGTCGGTGGAGAACTCCAGGGGCTGGCCCAGCTTCAGGGCGGCCATCTCCCGGGAGGGCACGTTGACCGTCAGCTCCAGCATGTAGGTGTCCACCACCTTGAACATCACCTTGTTGCTGCCGGCCTCGCCCACCATGTCGCCCACGTTGATGCCGCGATAGGCCACCACCCCGTCGAAGGGGGCCAGGATTAGGGCCTTGCTCAGGCGGGTGCGCACAAAGGACAGGTCATCCATGGCCACCTTGAGCTGGGCCTTGGCCGCCTCCACCCGGGCCTGGCTGGCCTCCTCGTCGGTCTTGGCGTCATCCAGGTTCTGCTGGGTGACCAGACCCACCTCCTTGAGCTTGATCAGGCGCTGGTGCTCGCGCAGGGAGCGGCGCTGGCCCACCTCGGCCTGCAACAGGCCGGCCTTGGCCGCCTCCACGCCGGCCTGGGCCTTGCCCACCAGGGCGCTGGCCTCGCGGGTGTCCAGGCGGGCCAGGGGCTGCCCTTTCTTGACCCGCACCCATTGGTCCACCATCACCTCGGCCACGATGCCGGCGTACTCGCTCTTGACGCTAGCCTCGAACTTGGGGGCCAGAGAGCCCACCACCTCGATGCCTTCCACCAGATCGGCCGGCGCGACCTTAACGGTCTCCACGGCCACCGGCGGGCGCTTGGCGGTCTTGTCGCCGTCCTTGGAGGCCTGGCCGTCCCTGGAACAGCCCGCCAGTAGCAAGGCCAGGCCCAGCCAGGCCGCCACCGCCAAGATACCGAGAAATCCCCGTTTCATATGGTTAGTCCTCATGATTTGGCCGCGCTGATGGCGTCCAGGATCAGTCCCATGACCCGGCGCAGGCCCTCCAGGCCCATGCCCTGGTCGGGTTGGCAAAGCTCCAGGTCCATGGCCATGTGTTCGGCGCCCAAGAGAGCCCAGGTCATTACCTGGGGATCGCCGGTCTCGAACTCGCCCTTGGCCATGCCCTCGCGCACTAGATTCAGCAACTCGTTTTGAAAGTGCTGGTGCAGGGCCATGAAGTCCACGAAGGGCGCCCCCTGGGGCGGCCCGTAGAAGGTGGAGTGGATGATTTTCATCACCAGTATGTGTTCCAAAAACACCAGGAAGACCAACTCGCCCAGGCGCACGATCCTCTGTCGCGCGGAGGCGCCCGGAATCTGGGCTTCCTCCAGGACGGCAAGTAAACTGGCCGAGGTGCTCTCCATCAGTTCCAGATACAGGCCTTCCTTGCTACCGAAGTAGTAGTAGAGCACCGGCTTTGTGACCCCCGCCGCGGCCACTATCTCGCGCACGGTGGTGGCGGCGTAGCCCTTCTGGGCGAAAAGCTCGCCAGCGGCTTGTAGCAGGCGCCCCCGCACCGCTCCCTCGGTTGCCTTGACTAGCTCGTGCTGGGCCACTGGGCGACTCCCTGGTTGGGGGTAGTGGGCGCGGGGGGTAATTTACCGATCGGTAAGATATCCCAAGTGGTTTGCTGGGTCAAGGGTTATGTTACCTACCGGTAATTAAACAGGGCCGGCAGCCTCTCGGCGCCAAGCATGACCGCCCTCCGTTATCTGGACCAAGGCCGGACGCGGCAATTACTTAGCGTTAAGCATGGGCGGCCGGTTGGTTTGTCGAGGGATTAAAACCGCATTACCCCCAACCTTGCCGCGCGTAAGCGCCAGCATCATCAGCGGCGCCGCGCCCGGGAATCAATGAAGGGCGTGCCCCAGGGCAATGAATAAGAAAAATCCTACCACGCCCACCGCCAGAATTGCCTCGCGGCTGATGTGGGAAGTACGCAAGGCTTTATCTTTGGCGTAGTTGAATAGCACGTGGCGGTTAAGAACAATATGCCAGATGGTAACTACCGAAAAGACAATGCCAAGTATGGTGTGGGCCGACATCCAGGCATGCCGCGTTACCGTCATGGGGCTCATCTGATAAAGGTGGTTAGCATAGCCGGTTAGGGGCATGCCCAAGCCGGCGGTCGCCGCAGTCAAGGCGGTGAAAGCCCGTAAATTAAATGATGGCTTGGCGCTGGATTTCATGGCCAATGCTTCTCCATTAAAATTTTTCGATCGCATCGCGAATTTCAGAAAGGACCTTGATGGCAGCCTCGATATCCTTTTTTGTGAGCCTCTCACTCACGGAGCGTTCAAAGATGTGGGCGCGTTCATGGGCCTGGCTGAACTGACGCCGGCCCTTGGCGCTCAGGCTAACGTGGATGCGGCGGCCGTCCGTAGGATCGGTGCGGCAGTTCACCCATTTCTGTTCTTCCATCTCCTTGACCAGACGGCTTACAGCCGCGGCGTTGATCCCCTGCCTGCGCGCCAACTCCATGGTGCCGGCCCCCTTCGGCAGTTCGATCGCCAGCAGGCGCAGAAGCGCCAGCTTTGAGCCCGACAGGCCCACAATGCGCAAAAGGTTATTAGACAGGAGCTGGTGAGTGCGGTGCAACTCTCTCAGGAGATGAGACTCATCATCTTGATTTTGCAAGTATTGGCATTCAAAATCGACTATTGGCTTGTCCATGCGCTAATAATTGCTGATGTCATTGATAATGTCAACTATTAAATCGCGCGTAACTGCCTTCAGGAGTGGAGGGAGGCATTGGCATCGCGCTTGGCGGTGGGTTTGGAGTGAAGTTGCTTGACCTGCTGGCCCCAAAAAGGGGGGGCTGGGTGCTTGACAGGGTGGGTGGGCCTAGTTAATATCTGATCATATGTTCATATATCAACGAGAGGCCGCCATGCCCCAACGGGCCAACCTGATCGACGACGAGGGATGTAGCGTGCGCGTGGTGCACCAGGAGCGCCTGTCCCAGGCCCGAGGCACGGCCCTGGGTGACCGGGACCTGGAGCGCCTCAGCGCCCTGTACCGGGCCCTGGGCAACTCCGGCCGCCTGGCCATCGTGCTGGCCTTGCGCCAGGGCGAGATGTGCGTCTGCGACCTGGCCGCCCTGTTGGGCGTGAGCGAATCGGCGGTCTCCCACCAACTGCGCCGCCTGCGCGACCTGTTTTTGGTCAAGACCAGGCGCGACGCCCAGTGTCTCTACTATTCCCTTGACGATCACCATGTTAACCAACTCCTGAGCGTGGGCCTGGAGCACGTTCGCGAGTAACATCACGGGAAGCCAATGAACATCATCGACATTCTGTGGCGGGCGCTTTTGGCGGCCTGGGACATACTGGCCGACTCCTCGCTGTATGTGATCTTCGGGCTGGTGGTGGGCGGCCTGCTCAAGGCCTTTCTGGACCCCGGCACCGTGGCCCGCCATCTGGGGCGGGGGCGTTACGCCCCGGTATTCAGGGCCGCCCTGTGGGGCATACCCTTGCCCCTTTGCTGTTGCGGGGTGCTGCCGGCCAGCGCTTCCCTCAAGCAGCAGGGCGCCAGCAACGGGGCCGTCACCTCCTTTCTGATCTCCACTCCCGAGACGGGCGTGGACTCCATGGCCATAACCTATGCCCTCATGGACCCCCTGATGACCGTGGCCCGGCCCGTGGCGGCCTTTATCACCGCCTCGGCCACGGGTCTGGCCCAGAGCCTTCTGGAGGACCCCACGCGCGCCCCGGCTGGCGCGCCGGCCCCGGCGGAGGCGGCCGCGCCCCAGGACCTGGGGGACCTGGCCCCGGCCAGCGGGCCGGCGGCGAGCGGATCGCTGGGCCGCAAGCTGCTCCAGGGCCTGGGCTATGCCTTTGGCGAGCTGTGGGGCGACCTGGCGGGCTGGTTTCTGGTGGGGCTGTTGCTCACCGGCCTGATTACCGTGCTGCTGCCCCCGGACTTCCTGGCCCGGCACATGGGCGGCGGTCTGGGGACCATGCTGATAATGCTGGTGGCGGGGGTGCCCATCTACATCTGCGCCTCGGCCTCCACGCCCGTGGCGGCGGCCCTGATACTCAAGGGCATCAGCCCCGGCGCGGCCCTGGTCTTCCTGTTGGCCGGCCCGGCCACCAACCTCACGGCCCTGACCGTGCTGTGGAATTTCATGGGCAAGAAGGCCACCGTGATATATCTGGCTGGCATATCTGTATTTTCGGTGCTGTGCGGCTTGGCCCTGGACCAGGCCTACGCCCTCTTGGGGCTGACCCCCCGGGCCCTGGCCGGCAGCGCGGCCGAGCTGGTGCCCCCTTGGCTGCAAGTCAGCGGGGCCGTGCTTTTGTTGGTGCTTTCCCTGCCGCACCTGCTAGAGATGGGCCGGGGGCACCACCATGGCCAGCCGGAGGCCTGCGAGCGCTCCACTTGAGGTTGCTCCCCAGGGCCAGGCCGGTCCTGACAAGGCCATCAATGACCGCCAAGGAAAAGCGCAGCAGCCATGCGGCAAAAAAATTATTGAGCGCGATTCATGGCTAAAAAGACAGCATAATGGCCTAGATATCCCCCGAGGTCCAGGAGATTGTCCGCCGCAAGGCGCGGAGGCGACGAAAATCCTTGCAGTTTTTCTTGCAATTTGCCTAGTCTGCCAATATGGTTTGCAAGCATGATCGATCGGCAATCACTGACCACCTTAAATATTGGACACACGAGGCCATGAAGTTATCCACGCGCGGACGTTACGGAGTGCGGGCCATGTTGGAGTTGGCGTTGCAGCAAGGCGGCGGCCCGACCGCCTTGCAGGAATTGGCCCAGCGGCAAGGCATATCAGCCAAATATCTGGAACAACTACTTATACCTCTCAAAGCCGCCGGGCTGGTCAACAGCGTGCGCGGAGCCAAGGGGGGGTATCTGTTGTCCAGCAGCCCCGATAAGGTAACTCTCTACGATATCGTCAAGACCCTGGAGGGACCCTTGGCGGTGGTGGAATGCGTGCAAGACCCTGAGTCCTGCGAGCGCGTGGGGGGGTGCACCGTGCATTTGGTCTGGGGCGATATGAGCCAGTTGCTGATCGACTACCTATCCAGCATCTCTCTGGCCAAACTGGCTGATCAGCAACGGCAGAAGGACCGTCAGTGTCAGGCCGTGGCCGCGGTGGGCTGATACCCTCCGGACTCCGGCCACCCTCACCACCGCCCCTGCCGGCGGTGGTGAGGCATTTTGAGCCTCTGGGTATCGAACGAATCGTTTGATGATGGCTTGGCGTCGGTGGGCGGCGGAGATGCCCCTGGCGGCCGGGCCGGCGCTGGTCCAATCTTGAGACAGGCCGCCCGGCGGCGTGCTAACCTAGGAATTGGGTTGCCTTGGGGCCGCCGGAGGAGAGACATGTCTCTGGAAGTCCGTCTCAGCGCCTCGTTGCGCCGCCGGGTGCCGGGCTACGACCCGCACCGGGGTCTGACCCTGCCCTGGGAGCCGGGGTTGCGGGTGGATGGCCTGCTGGCGCGTCTGGACCTGCCTCCCGGCGAGGTCAAAATAATCATGATCAACGGGCAAGGCCGCGACCTGGGGCACCTCCTGGCCGACGGCGACCGCGTGGGCTTGTTCCCGGCGGTGGGAGGGGGCTAGATGCGGGCCTGGATCATGGAGCTATTGGGGCCGCACCTCATCCCCCACGAGGCGGCGGGGGGGCAGGGCTATTACTCCGTGCGCGAGGAGGGCCTGCGCCAACTGGCCCTGGCCCAGGACCGGGACCTGCGCCAGGTCATGCTGGCCTGCCTGGACGAGGGCCTGTGGCCCGAGCGCCTGCGCCCCAATCGAGGCACCCTCACCGCCCAGGACCAGGCCCGGCTGCTGCGCTCCACGGTGGCGGTGATCGGCGCCGGCGGCCTGGGGGGCACGGTGATCCTGCAATTGGCCCGCCTGGGCTTGGGCTCCCTGCTGGTCTGCGACGGCGATGTCTTCGAGGAGAGCAACCTGAATCGTCAGTTCCTGGCCGAGCATGACACCCTGGGCCAAAACAAGGCCCAGGTGGCGGCCCGGGCGGTGCGGGCGGTCAACCCGGCGGTGGAGGTGCGGGTGCACGCGGTCTGGGCCTATGAGGACAACCTGCCGGCCCTGCTGCAAGACGCGCAAGTGGTGGTGGACTGTCTGGACTCCCTGAGCGCCCGCTACACCGTGGAGGAGGCGGCGCGCCAGGCCGGCCTGCCCTTTGTGCACGGCTCGGTGGCCGGCCTGGAGGGCATGGTCATGACCGTCAGGAACGGCGACCCCGGCCTGGCCGGGCTCTACGGCCCCCAGCCTGCCGCCAAGGCCGAGTCGGCCGAGAGCATCCTGGGGGTGCCCACGCCCACCCCGGCCCTGATCGCCACCCTGCAGGTGGCCGAGGTGCTCAAGCTCCTCCTGGGCTGGCCCGGCCTGGAGCGCGGGCAGGTGCTGCATGTTGACTTGGGGGGAGTGCCTGGCATCGAGGTGCTGCAACTGGGTTAGGCCTGTGAGGCTGGGCAGACCCGGCGGGAGAATCTATTTGTCCTTGCCCTCGATCTCCCCCCGCGCCAGGGGGTTGAAGAAATTCGTCGCCACGTACATGTTGAAGGCCAACTCCCGGGGCCATAGCCCCAGGCGGTCGCCCTCTTTTAGCTCCTGGTCGTCGCGGATGGGCCGGCCGTTGACCATCAGCACCCGCACCACGTCGCCCCAAAGCTCCAAGGCCTTGAGCGCGTCGGAGACCCGCGCCCCGTCTGGCAGGTCCAGGGTCAATTCCCCGGCCTGGTGCCCCGGCACTCGCTGCCGCAAGGGGCCGCCCAGCTTGACGGTTATCTTCATGCTTGCCTCAAGGGCGGGGCCGGAAGCCAAACGACCTCCGGCCCCGGTTGTTGTTGGCATTATAACCTAAAACTGCAAGGTGCCGTCCAGCTCGGCATCGGGTACGTCAAAGACCACGTTGTGGGGCGGCAGCTTCTCGTACTTGAAGAAATCTGGCAAGCGGTCGTCGGCGCTGTTGAAGCCGGCGCGGGTGTTGAAGTCCTTCTCCAGGGTCAGGATCTTGGCCCCCAGGCCGCCCACGTCGTCGCCGGTGAGTTGCAGGCCGTACTTGGCGTTGAGCATGTCCACCACGGCCACGAAGGCGTCGGGGATGTCCAGCACCGCGAAGGCCACAAACAGGCACAGACCGGCGGCGTCGATGGCCGCGGTGGCGGCTTGCAGGTTGCGCGACAGGGCGGCCTGCCCCTCGGGCTTCAGGGGGTCCACCGTGCCGCCCACGCTGAGGATGTTGGCGGTCACCGTGTAGCCGGCGGTGTGGTCGGCGCCCATGGGGGTGGTGGCATAGGTGACACCCATGCCCTTGACCGCCCGGGGATCGTAGGCCGGCAGGGATTGGCCCTTGACCACCGGCACCCGGCTGACCCCCAGGACATGCCCCACGGTGGCGGTGCCCGAGCCCAAGAGCCTGCCCATGGGCGTGCCCTGGCCCACCTCGGCCAGAAGCTTCTCGGCCCCGGCGGCGTCACCGAATTTCAGGAGCCCCGACTCCATGGCCACGGCCATGGCGCAGCCGGCATCGATGGTGTCGATGCCGAAGTCGTCGCACATGCGGTCGTAGCGGGCGATGGCGTCCAGGTCGTCGATGCCGCAGTTGGGGCCAAAGGCCCAGACCGTCTCGTATTCCGGCCACTTGCTGACGAACTGGCCCTTGGCGTCCAGGAAGTCGCCCGAGCAGCGGATGATGCAGCCGCCCATGCAGCCCCGGGTGGGGTTGCCGCCGCGCTTGACCGTTACATCGTTGAGGGTCTCGCCGGAGACCTTCTCGGCGCCCTCGAAACGGCCGGCGCTGAAGTTGCGCGTGGGCAGGCCGCCGGCTTCGTTGAGGATGTTGATCAGCACGTCGGTGCCGTAGGTGGGCAGACCCCCGCTAGTGACGGGGTGTTCGCCCAGGGCCTTGGCGAAGCGCTTGGCCGCGGCCTTGAAGGCCTCGGGGTCGGCCAGGGGCACGCTGTCGGCGCCTCGGGGGTCGATAACCAGGGCCTTGAGGCCCTTGGAGCCCATGACCGCGCCTAGGCCTCCCCGGCCCGCGTGGCGGGTGGGGCGCAGCTCGCGGTCGCTGAAGGCCACCGAGGCGGAGGTAAGCTTCCACTCGCCGGCCTGGCCGATGGTGCAGTAGCCGACCTTGTCGCCGTGCAGCGCCACCAGCTTTTCCATGGTGGCGTAGTTGCCCAGGCCCTTGAGGTCATCGGCCGGCAGCAATTGGGCCGAATCCTTGCCCACCACCAACTTGAACAGCTTGCCCGCCGGAGCTTGGCCCTCCACTATGATGCCCGCCAATCCCAGCTTGGCCAGGTATTGCCCGGCCTGACCACCGGAATTGGCCTCCTTGATACCCCCGGTCAGGGGGCTTTTGGCGCCCACCGAGATGCGCCCGCTGTTGGCGGCGTTGGTGCCTCCCAACAGACCCGGGGCGAAGACCAATTTGTTCAAGGGCCCTATGGGGCTGCAGGTGGGGTCAACCTCGCGGGCCACCACCGCCGAGGTCAGGCCTCGGCCGCCCATGCCCAGATAGTCGGCGGCGACGTCCTCGTAGCTGACTTTCTGGCTGGTCATGTCTACGCGAAGAATCTTGAACATGGTCATCCTCCCAGGCTTTTGTTTCGCTGATTATTAAATTAAAGATACGGGGCGCCCCCAGGGAGGTCAAGGCAAAAACTCAATGATAAGCGAAAGTTAGCTATGTCTTTATTGACATAGCTTGGGCGGTTTTCGGCCTGTGAGGCCCCCCGGAGGGCACTGAGAGGGATTCACCCTAGGAGCGCATGGGGGACGCATCGGAGCTGATTAAGGAAAGCCGCAGTGGACATTGAGCCTCAAGCCCTATTCTTTTGTCCGGGCAATGGGCCTAAAGATATTACCCAGCCTGCCCAGGGTTATGGGGGATTGCGTGGTCAATCCATAACCAGAAGCCACATGGGGAACATGAAATATTTGCTAGTCCAGTGCGCCAGGGGCACTGGACATTGGTGGGCGGTCTATGCAACCTTCGGATTCTCGCGCCCCGCAGGCGCGCCAGCAGCGCCTGGAACGCGCCCTGACCAAGCGCATGCGGGAGTTGGACTGCCTCTACAACCTGCTCACCATCTTCGAGGCCCCGGACCTGAGTCTGGATGAGGTCTCGGAGGCCCTCTGCGAACATATCGTCTCGGGCTGGCAATACCCCCAGCAGGCCTGCGCCCGCCTGACCCTGGAAGGGCAGGTGTGGCAAAGCCCCGGTTTCTTGGAAACCACCTGGCTTCAAAGGCAACCCATCCTGCTGCACGGCCAAACCGTTGGCCATCTGGAGGTGAGCTACTGCCGTAAATTGCCCGACGCCGACGAGGGCCCCTTCCTGGTGGAGGAAAGGGTCCTACTGGAGGTGGTGGCCGGCCGCCTGGCGCGCTTTATTGAGCGGCGGCGCTACGCCCAGGAGCTACAGAGCCAGCGCGACTTTGCCCAGGATCTGGTGCAGACCGCCCAGGCCATCGTGCTGGTGCTGGACCAAGAAGGGCAGGTGGTTTATTTCAATGCCTTCCTGGAAAAGCTGACCGGCTACAGGCTGGTTGAGGTGCGTGGGCATCCCTGGAGCGATGTCTTCTTGCCACCGGAACTGGACGATGATACCCGTGCCTGCTTTCTGCCTGGCGGGGGCCAGGAGCAGCGCCCGCCCCGGCTGGTGCCCATCCGCGACAGCCGGGGCGGCCTGCTGCAGGTGGAATGGCGCAACCGCACCCTGCGCAAGAAAAACGGCTCTCCGGGTCAGGAAGTCCTGTGCACGGGCCAGGACCTCACCCGGCGCCTGCAACTGGAGGACGAGCACTACCGCCTGGCCGCCGTGGTGGAGCAGTCGGTGGACGCAATCGCCCTGACCGACCGGCGGGGAGTGCTGACCTACGTAAACCCGGCCTACGAACAGCTCCATGGCCTGCGCCGCCAGGATGTCCTGGGCCAAAAGACGCCGCTGCTGCAGGTCGCCAAGGAGAACCAGGCGGTTTTTCAACGCATGTGGACGGAATTGGCCGCCGGCCGCTCCTGGAGCGCCCGCTACGCCAGCACCCGGGCCACGAGCGAGCCCTTCGAGGTGGAGACTTCCATCTCGCCCATCCGCGACCAGGCCGGCCAGGTGATCGCCTTCTATGCCCACCACCGCGACGTCACCCAGGAGGAAAAGATCCGCGAGCACCTGCGCCAGGCGCACAAGATGGAGGCCATAGGCACCCTGGCTGGTGGCATAGCCCACGATTTCAATAACATCCTGGGGGCCATCAGCGGCTACGCCGAGTTGGCCCGCATGAACATAGGCGACCAGACCAGGGCCGCCAACTATATGGAGCAGTCACTGAAGGCCGGTGAGCGGGCCAAGGACCTGGTGCGCCAGATCCTGACCTTCAGCCGCCAGAGCGAGCAGGAGAAAACAACCCTGGACCTGGCACAGGTGGTCAAGGAATCCCTGCGGCTGGTGCGGGCCACCATACCCAGCACCATCGATATTCACCAGGAGCTGCCCGCCCAGGCGGCCACGGTGTGGGCCGACCCCACCCAGATGCAGCAAGTGGTGCTCAATCTGTGCACCAACGCCGCCCACGCCATGCGCGAGAGCGGGGGCCGGCTGGGCGTGTCACTCAATGTGATGCATATCGACAAGCGGGAGGTGGAGGGCTATCCCGGGCTCAACGCCGGACCCCATCTGCGCCTGAGCGTCAGCGACACCGGCCAGGGCATGCCCCGGGAGGTGCTGGAGCGCGTCTTCGAGCCCTTCTTCACCACCAAGGCCAAGGGAGAGGGCACCGGCCTGGGCTTGGCCGTGGTGCATGGCATCATCACCCTCAACGGCGGGGTCATCAAGGCCTACAGCCAGCCGGGCAAGGGCACGGTCTTTCATGTGCTGCTGCCCTGGCTGGATACTCCTCTGGCCTCGGAGATCGCCATGGTCTCCCAAGATGTGCCGGTGGGGCGAGAGCGCATTCTGCTGGTGGACGACGAGTCCGCCCTGGTGGAGATACTGCGCCACATGCTCGGCGGTTTGGGCTACCAGGTGACCGCCCTGACCGACAGCGTGGAGGCCCTGGCCCTGCTAAGGGAAAAACCGGGCCAATTCGACCTGGTGCTTAGCGATCTGACCATGCCCCACCTCACCGGCCTGGACCTGGCCCAGGCCTGCCTGGCCCAGCAACCCCATCTGCCGGTGATCCTGTGCACGGGATTTGGCGAGGCCTCGGCCATGGAAAAGGCCAAGGCCATGGGGGTGCGCGAGGTGATATTCAAGCCTGTCTTGCGTGGCGACCTGGCCCGAGCCATCCGCCGTCATCTGGACGCCGGAGCGCAGCCATCTTCATGGAGGGAAGGGATTTGAGCATGTTGGCCAAATTTACGGATATGAAGCTGTCCATCAAGGTGCTGGGTGGGTTCGCCCCGGTGCTGGCCTTGCTGGCCGTGGTGGCTTGGTGCGGCTATGGCGGCCTGGATGCCGTGCGCCAGCGTTGGGAAAAGGCCGATCAGGTGACCCAGATGGTCAAGGCCAACCTGGAGGCCCGGCGCCACGAGAAGAACTTCATCCTGCGCGGCGACCAACAGTACGTGGAGCGGGTCAAGGGGCAGGTGGCCGAGATGCGCCGCCTGGCCGCTGGCGCCGACGCCCTGTTCCGTGACGCCGACGACCATCAGCGCATGGCCCAACTGTTGGCCTCGCTCCAGGACTATGAAAAGGGTTTCCTGACCCTGGTGGAGTCGGCGCGCGAGGAAAAAAAGACGGTGAGCGCCTGGTCCCAAACCGGCGAGCGCATCATGGAAGAGCTGCGCGCGACCGCCGGCCAGGCGGGCGAGGGGCAGGGCGCCCTGTGGCGGGGATTTCTTGTGCTGCGTGTGCGGGCCAACGCCTTTTTGGCGGCGCGGGACAAGCCCTCCTGGGAAAAGTTCCTGGCCGCTCGCCAGGAGCTGAAGGCCGTCATGGCCTCCGGGAGCCTGCCCGCGGGCCTGGCTGGCCTTTTCGAACAGTATGACCAACTTTCGGCGCGCCTGTGGCCCCTGGCCGAGGCCCAGCAGCAGCAGGACGCCCTGATGATCGCGGCGGGCCGAGCCAACCTCAAGGCCGCCGAGGACACCCGCGAGGCCCAGAAGAGCAAGATGCTGGCCCAGATGTCCCGCTCGCAGGCCATCATGCTCTGGGTCAGCCTGGCGGCCATCATGCTGGGCCTGGGCCTGGCGTTACTCATAACCCGGGCCGTGTCCGGGCCGGTGCGCCGCATCGCGGACAGCCTTAACCAGGGCGCCAGTCAGCTCTCCCAGGCCTCCAGCGAGGTATCCTCGGCCAGCCAGTCCCTGGCCGAGGGGGCCTCGCAGCAGGCCGCCTCCCTGGAGCAAACCTCGGCCGCCCTGGAGGAGTTGGCCTCCATGACCCGCCGCAACGCCGACAGCGCCGGCCAGGCCAACGCCCTGATGTCCCAGACCAAGGGAGTGGTGGAGCAATCCACCACCTCCATGCGCCACCTGCGCCAGGCCATGGAGCGCATCGAGCAGGCCAGCCAGCAGACGGCTCAGATCATCAAGACCATAGACGAGATCGCCTTCCAGACCAACCTGTTGGCGTTGAACGCCGCCGTGGAGGCCGCCCGGGCCGGCAGCGCGGGCATGGGCTTTGCCGTGGTGGCCGACGAGGTGCGTTCCCTGGCCCTGCGCGCCGCCACGGCGGCCCGCGACACCCAGCAGATCATCGAGGGCACCTTGAGCAACGTGCAGGAGGGCGCCAAACTGGTCAAGACCACCCACGAGGCCTTTGACCAAGTGGAGGCCCGGGCCATGCAGGTGGGCGACCTGGTGGGCGAGATCAGCGCCGCCTCCCAGGAGCAGGCCCAGGGCATAGACCAGATCAACCTGGCCGTTTCCGAGATGGACAGGGTTACTCAGCAGGTGGCGGCCAACGCCGAGGAGAGCGCGGCCTCCTCCGAGGAGCTGTCGGCCCAAAGCCGCACCCTGGAGGAGATGGTGGGGGAGCTGGCCTTCCTGGTGGATGGCAACGGCCACGGCCGGCTGGCCACGCCGCGCGCCCGGCGAGCCCGCTCCTTTGGTCTGGCCCGGCGGAGGCGGGAGCGCCTGCCCGCGCCGGGGCCTGAGTTCTAGGTGTGTGTCGGAGAAAGCCATCCATGGCTTTCTCCTCTTGGGAGTTGCCAAAAATAGTTTTTGGCAACTCCACGAAATCACCCCAAATCGCCATTTGGCGTGATTTAGGGCGGGCCGTCATGGCCCGCCCTAGGCGCCTAGGCTGATCCTTTATTTGATGGCGGCGTGGCAGGAAGACTTTATGCGGGCCATGGCCTGCACGGCCTGGCCGGCCGAGGTGGCGTCGCTTTGCTCCACGGCCTGAAGCAGCAGATGGCCCTGTTGGGTTAGCTCCATGAAGCCCTGGCCGCCACCCTGGGGCGTTTGGGGCATCTGCCGGCAGATGGCCAGCAGCTCGCCGGCCAGCTCGGCCGTGGGCAGACCGCCGGTCTTGATCGCGGCCTGCGCCTGCTTGAACGCCCTGCCCAGGGACTTTTTCAGCGCCTTGAAGGAGGGGGCCGCCCCGCCCCCGGTGGACGAAGGCGCTGGGGGGGCGCCCGCCAGGGCGGGTTGCTCCGGGGGGCCGGAAGCCTGGGCAACAGGCTTGTATTTGAGTTTGATCTTGTAGGAGAGCCCACCGTCCTTGGTCTTAACCCCCTGCTCCAAGATCAGAGCGTGCTCCACCAGCACCCGCCGCCCCTCCAGCAGCAGAAAACCTTGCTCCAACTGCTCGGCCAGCCGCCGCAACATCGCCGCCGCCTCCGAGGGTGAGAGTTGAGCCTTGTTCTTGCTGTCCAGGTCGTCATCCATGGTAACCCTCCGGTTTGGCGTGGGGCCGGCTGTTGACGACTAGGCGCCCCTCGGGGCCTGGCGAACCCTCTCCAGCAGGGCGGCCCGTTGGCGAGCGGCCGCCAGGGCCCGGGCCAGTTCCAGGCGCTCAAAGCGGATCAGGTCGCCGGGCAGGGCGCGGGCCAAAAGATCCAGGTCCGGACTGATGATGGTGGCGATCTTGGCGTAGCCGCCCACGGTCTGCTCCTTGAGCAACACCATGGGCTGGCCGTCGGGCGTCACTTGCACGATGCCCGGCAGGTTGGGCTCGCTGAGGATGGAGCTGGGGAATGCGGGGTCCATCTCCACGACCGACCCCTCCAGGCGGGTGCCCCGGCGGTCGGCCCGGCTGGAAAGCCGGTACTGGCCGGCGTAGAAGGTCTCCTGCCCCCGGGCGCTGAAGAACTCCTGGTTGGGGCCGGCCACCACCCGCAGGGTGATGGACCGGGCCGGCCGCGGCCGCAGTTCCTCTGGCAGGGACGCCCCGGGGGCGGGCAGGGCGCCGGGCAGGGCCTTGATGATATCGCCGGCCTGCAAGGGGCCGCCCAGGCGCCCCAAGGCATAGGCCGAGCGGCTGCCCAACAGCGGCAGGGCGGCCAGGCCGCCGGCCACGGCCAGCATGGCCCGCGCGCCGTCCAGGGGCTGCCGGAAGGAGAGCACCTGGTCGGGGGACAGGACCAGGGGTGTCCACATGGGGGCCGGTTGGCCGTCCAGCCTGAGGCCCAGGTCCGCGCCGCATACCGCCACCAGAGTGGGGGCCAGCACCCGCAGCTTGGGACCCATGAGGGTGATCTCCAGGGCCGCCGCTTGGGCGTCGTTGCCCAGCAGGGCGTTGGCCGCAAACAGGGCGAACTGGTCCATGGCCCCGGAGACCGGCACCCCGCTCTCCAGCCAGCCCTGGCGGCCCTGGTCCTGCACGGTGCTGCATCCGCCGGGGCTCAGCACCTTAAAGACCGCCAGGCCATCCTCCTGCCAGAGCTGCCGGGCCGGCGGCGGGGGCGGGAAATCCGCCTCCGTCACGGGGGTGAAGCGCACGCGGTCGCCGGCGGCGATCAGGGTGGGCGGATCGCGCCGGGGGTCGTAGACCATCAGGGGTGTGCGCCCCAGGATGCGCCAGCCGCCGGGGCCGCCCAGGGGGTAGAGCCCGGTCTGGTCGGCGCCGATGCCCACGGCCCCGGTGGGCAGGCTCAGGCGGGGGCTGTCCAGGCGGGGGGTGGCCAACAGCGGCTCCAGGCCGCCCAGGAAGGGAAAGCCCGGCGTGAAGCCCACCAGGTAGCACAGGTAGTCCCGGCCGGCGTGGCGAGCGATGACCTCCCGGGGCGTCAGCCCGGCCCGGCGGGCCACCTCGGCCAGGTCCGGGCCGTGCTCGCCGCCGTAGACCACCGGCACCTCCACCACCCGTCCGTCGGCCTGCCGCTCCGGGGGCAGGTCCGCCAACACCCGGCGCACCCAGGCCTCCACCTGGCCGTGGTCGGTGGTAAGGGGGTCCAGTTGCACCATGAGGCAGCAGTAGGCGGCCAGGACCTCCAGCACCCCGGCCGGGGCATCGGCGCTCAGGGCGCGGGCCAGGCCTCGTACTCGGGCATTAAGGGCCGGGTCGATGCCCTGGCCCAGGTAGACCAAGAGCCCCTGATCGCCCTGGGGCCGGAATAGGGGATAAGCCTGGGCCGGCATCAGATTATCCGCCCCAGGGGCTTGACCGCCACGCCGCCCGCCGCCAGTTCCTGGTGAATGGCCGCCACCAGTTCCACGGCCGTGGGCGTGTCGCCGTGCACGCAGATGGTGTGGGGGTTCAGGGGCACCAGGCTGCCGTCGCTGGCCTCCACCACCCCCTCGCGGGCCATACGCAGGCAGCGCGCCGCCACCACCCGGGGGTCGTGGATCACCGCCCCGGCCTGGTTGCGTGGCACCAGGCGTCCCTCGGGGGTGTAGGCCCGGTCGGCGAAGGCCTCCTGGGCCACCCGCGTGAGCCCCTCCTCGGCGGCCACCCGGCGCAGCACCTGGCCGCCCGGGCCGGCCAGGGTCACCAGGATCAGCCCGGCGTCCCACTGGGCCAGGGCCTGGCACACGGCCCGAGCCACGCCCTCGTCGCCGGCGGCGGTGTTGTACAGGGCGCCGTGGGGCTTGCAGTGTTGCAGGTCGCCGCCGGCGGCCTTGGTCAGCCCATGCAGGGCGCCCACCTGGTAGAGCAGGTCCGTGCGTATCTCCTCAAAAGAGCAATCCAAACGCCGGCGGCCGAAGCCGCGCAGATCGGGGTAGCCGGGATGGGCGCCCACCCCCACCCCGTGGGCCAGGGCCAGGCGCACGGTGCGGTCCATGACCAGGGGGTCGGAGGCGTGGAAGCCGCAGGCCACGTTGGCGCTGGTGATATGGCCAATCACCTGGGCATCGCGGCCCAGGGTGTAGTTGCCAAAGCTCTCGCCCATGTCGCAGTTGATATCTATTTCAACCACCTGGTCAATCCTTTGATTCATATGTTCTGGTTGAGCACGCCCGTCTGGCCCCGGCCATGAACAAGGTGGGCATATCCCCACGCACTTTAGGAGGACATCCCGGCCGCGTCCAGACACTCTATGGGGTGCGCCACCTGGTATTGCTCCGGCAGGCCGCCCCGCCATTGCAGGTGGCAGCCGCTGCAACTGGTGGCCAGCACCTTGGCGCCGCTGTCAGCCAAGGCCCGGGCCCGGGGCGCCAGGATGGCGTGGCTAATATCGGGCTGGTTGACCGAGAACAGGCCGCCGCCGCCGCAACAGGCATCGGCCTCGGCCATCTCCACCAGGTCCACCCCGGCCAGGCGCAGCATCTGGCGGGGCTCCTGGTGAACGTTAAGGCCGATCTTGAGGTGGCAGGGGTCGTGCACGGCCACCGGCGGGCTGCCCGCGCCCAGGCCGGCCAGCAGGCGAGGGTGCTCCACCAGCACCTGGCTGATCTCCAGCACCCTGCCGGCCAGGTCCGCGGCCTGGGGGCTGTCCAAGAGGCGGGGCAGCTCCTTGACCAGGGTGTAGGCGCAGGTGCCGCAGGTGGTCACGATTTTGTCCACGCCGGCCTTGGCCAGGGACGCCAGGTTGTCGGCCATCAGCCGCCGGGCCGTGTCGGCCAGGCCGGCGGTGACGGCCGGCCCGCCGCAGCAGCCCTGGGGCGGTATCACCACCGTGGCTACCCGGCTAAGAAGGCGCACCGCCTTTCTGGCCAGGCCGGGCCGCAGATAGTTGGCCACGCAGCCCACGAAAAAGCCCAGGCGGGGGCTGCCCGGCGGGCCGGGCACCTCGCGGGGGGCGGTCTCCAGGAAGGGCCGTTGGGAAGGCGGCGGCAGCAAGTCCCCTGGCTTCAGCCCGCCCAGGCGCAGGCGCAGGCCGCTCAGGAGGGGCAGGGCCAGGCCGCCGGCCAGGGTCAACAGCTCCAGGCGCGCGGGGTGGGGCAGGGCCTCGTCCAGAAGCAGGCGCAGCAACAGCGGGGCGCCGGTCACGCTGGCCAGCACCTCGCGGCCGGCGCGCAGGCCCTCCATGGCCGGCACCTGGTTGGGGCAGTTCTGGGAGCAGCGGCCGCAGAGCAGGCAGCCGCTCAAAAGCTCGCTCAGGCGGCGGTTGGGGGGCAGGGGACCCTGGGCCAGGGCCTGGATAAGCCGCAGCTTGCCCCGGGCTGAAAGCTCCTCGCGCCGGCCGGCGCGGTAGACCGGGCAGACCTGCATGCAGGCTCCGCAGCTTATGCAGGCCCGGGCGGCACCCAGGGTGGTTTTCCAGGCGGCCTGATCCATATATTCTCCCGCATGCTTGCTGAGCACTGGTTATAACAGATGTGGCCGCCGGGAGCCAAGTCGAGGGCCTTTTTTATGGCCGGAGACATGAGTCGCTCCGCCCGGGCCTGTTCAGCGCCATAATGAGGGCCATAAGTTCCCTTGCACCAAAAATAATCTTGACAAGCAGAAATTAATTACCCATGGTTAATATTAGCCGACAACAAGGCAGCGCTCCGTTTGACCCGGGGCGGCGAGGGGCGGGCATGAATCTGGGATCCTTACTGCGCTGGCATCGCAAGCAGCACAAGCTGACCCTCAGGGCCGTGGCGGAGAAAGTCGGTGTCTCCGAGGGCTTCATGAGCCAGGTGGAGAACAACGTCAAGTCTCCCTCCCTGGACACCCTGATCAAGATCGGCGAGGCCATCGGCGTGGAGGCCGGCGAACTCCTTAACCAGCTCAAGGACAAGGAGCAGCAGTTCCCCATCCGGCGGGCCGAGTGGGACGACATCGACATCCCCCACACCGGCTTTGCCACCCGGCGCTTCTGCGCGCCCCAGGATCGTTCGGTCATAGACAGCGCCATCCTGATCATCGAGCCGGGCAAATCCATCCCCGTGCGCAAGAACCTCAAGAACGGCCAGGAGATACTCTGCGTGCTCCAGGGCCGCCTGGAGTTGGTGCAGGGCGAGCGGGTGGTGGAGTTGCAGGTGGGCGACGCCATCCATTTTTGGTCCGAACCCCAGAAGCAGCGCATCACCAACCTGGGGCAGGAGCTGGCCGTGGCCCTGTGGGTGGGAACGCTTTAGCACCAGGGGTCCCCAGCCCGGGCGCGCCGCCAGTAGGGACGGCGCTGGACGGCCGGGGCACAGGACGCCAATAGCCTTGGATTATCGGTAACCGAGAGCCACAGGAGGATTAGGGGCATGATCACATTCGGCAAGGGGAACCTGCGCATACCTAAATGGTCCAAGCGCGTGTTCATGGTGGCCGGCGGCTGCACGCCATTCCGCAAGTACTATCCCGAGTACAAGCTGGAAGAGCTGGTCATGATGGCCTACAAAATGATGCTGGAGGACAACGATCTCAAGCTCTCACCCCTGGAGATCAAGGACAGCATCAACTTCGCCGTCTACGGTGAGTTCGCCGACCACTTCCAGGACCAGCTTTTGTGCGAGGCCAAGATCCACGACTACCTGGGCCTGGACCCCCTGTACAACGTGGGCATCAAAACCGGCGGCGCCACCGGCGGCGCCTCGGTGCTCATGGGCGCCCAGGCCATCGCCAGTGGCTATAGCAACTGCTGCCTGGTGGCCGGTTGGGAGCGCATGGACGAGGTGGACACCCGCACCGGCAACTTCTACATCTCCACGGCGGCCTGCAAGGACTTCGAAACCCGCATGGGGCGCGTCTATTCCTCATATTACGCGCCCATGGCCAACCGCTTTGCCTGGGCCTACGACCTCAGCGACTCGGTGCGGGCCAAGATCGCCATAAAAAACCGCCACTACGCCACCATGAATCCCAACGCCCAGCAGCCTGGCGACCACACCGAGGAAGAAGTTCTGAGTAGTCGCATGAGCGCCTACCCCCTGCGCTTCCTGGAGTGCTGCGCCATGACCGCCGGGGCGGCCTCGGTGCTGTTGTGCGATGAGGAGATGGCCTACAAGCTCTCCGACCACCCGGTGGAGGTGTTCATCGCCGGCGGCAGCCACACCCTGCGCGTGGCCGACCGTCGCCCCATGGATATCCCGCTGTTGCCCAACGAAAAACCGGGCATGTACGAGGAGTTCCTCAAGAAGAACCCCCGCTGGCCGGGCTTTGAGTCCTTCCTGGCCGCCCGCTTCGCCGCCTACCTGACCTACCGCATGGCCGGCATCCATGATCCGATCGAAGAGCTGGACCTGGTGGAGTTGCACGATGCCTTCACCATCAGCGATGTGCAGACCTACGGCGACATCGGCCTGCGCCCCTACGGCCAGGAGGTGGACTACATCACCTCCGGCGACGCCTACCATGGGGGCCGCTGCCCCTCCAACCTCTCCGGCGGCCTTTTGGGCACCATGCACGCCGTGGGCGCCACCGGCATCTGGCAGTCGGCCGAGTGCCTCTGGCAGGTGCAAAACAAGTACGACCAGTTCCACGGCGATGCCAAATGGTGGAAGCGGGCCGGCAAGAAGAAGCCCAAGAACTGGAAAAGCCTGCAAGTCAAGGACGCCAAGCAGGCCCTGTGGGTCAGCCACGCCGGCGTGGGCTCCCACGTCACCGTCGGCATCCTGCGCAAGGCCTGGTAAGGAGGAGGCGGCATCATGGCGGAAAATTACGAGAAAGCCATTAAGACCAAGTACATCGGCAAGCCGCTCACCCTGCATGACTCTAAGCCTGCCTGGGTGGTGGATTCCCCGCGTTCCATGTCCCACATCCACACCTACGGCCTGCTTACGCCGTTTTTCCAGGGCTTGACCCAGGGCAAGCTCATGGCCACCAAGTGCGTCAACCCCAAGTGCCCTCACCCCAGCGTGTGGCTGCCCCCCCGGGCCGACTGCCCCGACTGCTACGAACGCATGAAGTGGGTCAAGGTGCCCGGCGAGGGCACCATCTACACCTTCACCCTGGTGGACTATGCTGGCATCGGCATCGAGATGAAGACCCCTTACTGGCAAATAGACGTGCAAATCAAGGGCGTGGACACAATCTTCAAGGGATACTTGGAGTCTGGCAAGCCCGAGATCGGCATGAAGGTCAAGGCCAAGTTCCGCACCGAAAAACCCACCCACACCATCCTGGATGTTTGCTGGGTGCCGGCCTAAACTGGAGACAGACCCCGTTGCACGCCACGCCGCTGTCATCGCCCCAGGTGGCCGCGGCGTGGCGCTTGCCAGGCTTGATTACCACAAAGATGGGATAGCCCCATGCCCTTCCTCGGCGACGCGCAAGAACGATTCCAGGCATCCTGGCTTTCCCAGATGGCGGCGGCGGTGACGGTGTTGGACCCGCAAGGCCACATCCTGTTCTATAATGATTACGCGCCCAGTCTGCTGGACCGCAAACCTTCCTATCTGGGCCGGCCCGTGCAGGAGCTGCACAACGCCAGCAGCGCGGCCAAGATAGACGCCATTCTGGCGGCCTACCGCCAGGGCCGCTATCAGGTCCATGGCTGGAGCGTGCATCGGCCAGATCAGGCTTTCGCCGTCCAGGTGGCGCCCTGGCTGGAGGATGGCCAACTCCAGGGCCTGATACACGTGGCCGTGGGCCTGCCGGCGGCGCCGGCGGTCTAGGTGTGTGTCTGAGAAAGCCAACCATGGCTTTCTCCTCTTGGGACTTGCCAAAAGTAAATTTCGGCAAGTCCACGAAATGGCGCCAAAAAAATTGGCACCATTTCGGGCGGGATGTCCATGGCCCGCCTGGGCGCCTGCCGAAGCAATACTCCGACAGGCTCCTAGCCGGCCAGCGGGCATCATCGGGTCAGGGCGCGGGGGAAGTTTGCCTCCAACGCGCCGGTGCTTGTCCAGGAGCTAAGTTTGGCTAAAGACCTTGCCCTAATCTCTTCCTAGCCTCGGAGGCGGTCATGGACTTTGAGCTATCCATGGAGCAGGATATCCTGCGCAAGACGGTGCGCGATTTTGCTGAAAAGGAGATCGCCCCCCTGGCCCGTGACCTGGACGACAAGGAGCAGTTCAGCCTGCAGACCATGCGGGCCATGGGCGAGCTGGGCCTGTTCGGCATGGTGGTGAGCGAAGAGTACGAAGGCCAGGGCATGGACTACATCTCTTACATCATCGCCGTGGAGGAGGTCGCCCGCATCGACGGCTCCCACGCCGCCACCGTGGCTGCGGGCAACTCCCTGGGCATCGGCCCCTTGTATTACTACGGCAGCGAGGAGCAGAAGCGCCGCTATCTGCCCGATCTCTGCGCCGGCCAGGCCCTGTGGGGCTTCGGGCTCACCGAGCCGGGCGCCGGCTCCGACGCCGGCGGCTCGGCCACCACCGCCGTGCTGGACGGCAACGAGTGGGTCATCAACGGCTCAAAAATATTCATCACCAACGCCAGCACCCCCATCAGCCGCGGCGTAACCGTGATGTGCAAGACCGGCTCCCGCGATCAAGCGCGCCCCGAGCTTTCCTGCATCCTGGTGGAAAACGGCACCAAGGGCTTCGAGGCCCGCGAGATGCACGGCAAGATGATGTGGCGGGCCTCCAACACCAGCGAGCTGTACTTCGAGGACTGCCGGGTGCCCAAGGACAACATCCTGGGCCAGCGCGGCAAGGGCTTCCACCAGATGCTGGAGACCCTGGACGCCGGCCGGCTCTCCATCGGGGCCATGGGCGTGGGCGGGGCCCAGGGGGCCTATGAATTGGCCCTCAGGTACGGCAAGGAACGCCAGCAGTTCGGCCGGCCCATCTCCACCTTCCAGGTCAACGCCTTCAAGCTGGCCGACATGGCCATGGAGATCGAGGCCGCCCGGCTGCTGCTCTACAAGGCCTGCTGGCAGAAGGATCAGCACAAGTCCTTCAGCAAGGCCGCGGCCATGGGCAAGCTCTACGCCTCGGAGGTCATGGGCCGCGTGGTCAGCGAGGCCGTGCAAATGCACGGCGGTTACGGCCTGATGAAGGAATACAATGTGGAGCGTTTCTACCGCGACCAGAAGCTACTCACCATCGGCGAGGGCACCAGCGAGATACAGCGCCTGGTGATAGCCAGACTGGTGGGCGCCATCTGAGGGCCTGGTCAGGCTAAGTAATAGCTATTGACTATGGCATGAAAAGCTTCTAGCATGTGGCTGTCGCCTGCCCCAGCGAAATGGTAGGGCTTGTCCGCCCGCAACCTTTACGGGGCTTGGCATGGCGCAGGCATCACAACCGGCCAGGGTGGTGGTCGTGGATGACGAACCCACGCTGGCCTACCTATTTGCCCAGTATCTGCAACGCACCTTCCAGGTGGACTGGTTCTCCTCCTCGCCCCAGGCCCTGTCCTTCCTGCGGCTATACCCCGCCGATCTGCTGGTTGCCGATCTCATCATGCCCGAGTTGAACGGCCTGGAGCTGACCGGCCTGGCCAAGGTCTTGCAGCCCTCCCTGCGGGTGGTCATGATCAGCGGGCTCAACCCCTGGTCCTGGAGCCGGGGTGAGAGCCCCCATCTGCGACTCTTGGACTCCTTCCTGATCAAACCCGTGCCCCTGCGCGAGTTGGAGCAGCGCTGCCAGCAGGTGCTGCAAGGCCGCGCCCCCCTGAGCGATGGACCATGTAGCTCCCCGCGCCCCTGCTTGCCTTGCTGATGGCGGACCGTGTATCCTCTTCTAGACGTGGATAAGCCGCGCCGGCCGGCCCAGGGCGAGCCCCGCTCGGGATGGGCGATTTACCCGGCGCTGGCAATGCCTGTTAAACGACCAGGCACATTGCGCGGAGCGGGCGCCCGGCACCGCCAGGGTCTGTGGGCGGGGCTGCTGCTCAGCTGTCTGCTGTTGGCCTCGGCGACGCTGCCCCTTGGCCCCCACGGCCGGGTGCTGGCGGAGTACCTTCCCTCCCTGCCTTGCCCTTTCCAGGAGTTGACCGGCCTGCCCTGTCCCCTGTGCGGCATGACCAGGGCCTTCTTGAGCATGGGGCAGATGCAGGTTGGCCGGGCCATGATCTTTAACGCGGCCGGCGCCATGTTGTTCGTCTTTCTGGCCGCCCAAGCCCTTCTGGGATGGGCCGCGCTAATCAGCAACTCACGATGGCTTGGGTTCTGGGCAACCCGCAATTATTGGCCCTGGCTGGCCACGGCGGTGGTGGTCTGCTGGATAATCAGGATAGCGCAGTCGCTTATCTGACGATTTTTTTACACTGAAGGCATTGGCGTCAGCCAAGCCCAATTTCGCGGAAGGTAGCAGCATGGCCGGAGCAGGCAACGAGGTATGGTATTACGTGGTCAACGGCGCGCAGACCGGGCCGGCCGGTGCGCATGAGATGGCGGCCTTGATACAGGCGGGCAAAATCAGCCGGGACACCTTGGTCTGGAAGGAAGGCATGGCCGAGTGGCAGCCGGCCGGGCAGACGGAACTGGCGGAACTGTTCGCCCAGGCGCCCCCGCCGGTGGCGGCCAGCCCTCGCCCCGTGCCCCCTCCGCCCGGCGAAGGCCTGGCCATCGGGAGCTGCCTCAAGGAGGGCTTCGGGCTCATCAAGCAGTACCCGGCGGCCTTTTTGCTGGGCAACATTGTCTTCATGGTGATCAACTCCTTTGCCGGCGGCCTGCTGACGGGCAATTGGTACGGCGGGGTGATGTTGATGGTCGACAAAGTCCGCTCCGGCCAGCCGGTGGAGTTCGGCGACATCTTCAAGGGCTTTGACCGCTTTGGCCAGGTATTGGGCGCCGGGTTGCTCTACAGCGTCTGCGTGGGCGTGGCCTCCCTGTTCTTCATCATCCCCGGCCTACTGGTGGCGGCCTACCTGTTCTACCTCATCCCCCTGGTGGCGGTGAGGCAGATGTCCATCGGCGACGCCTTCAAGGCCAGCGGCAAGATGACCCAGGGGCACCTGTGGAGCCACGTGCTGTTCATGTTCGTGGTGGGCCTGGTGGGCATGTCGGGAATCATACTTTGCTATTTTGGTGTGTTTTTGACCATGCCCGTCATTCCCATCGCCATGGGCCTGGCCTACCAGAATCAGGTGCGGGCCGGCCGGGTGCCCAGCATATAGACCGGCGTTCCCGGACCATCGACACAACGGGCCCCCGCCAGAGCGGCGGGGGCCCGTGATTTGGGGCGTTGGGGCGGGGGGCTCTAGCGCTCCTGGCTGTAGATCACGGCCAGGATGCGCACCGGCTCCTCGTCCACCGGGCGCAGCAGGTGGGGCTCGGTGGAGTCGTAATAAATGCTGTCGCCAGGCTCCAGGACCTCGCGGGCCTGGCCCACCAGGGCCTCCAGACGTCCCTCCAGCACGAAGATGAACTCCTCGCCGTCGTGGCTGGAGCCCTCCAGCAGTTCGCCAGCCTTGTTCAGGGTCACCAGGAAGGGCTCCATGGAGCGGTTTTTCTTCTCGGGCGCCAGGGCCTGATAGGAGTAGCCATAGGCCGAGCCCTTTTGGGAGGCAAAGCGGCTCATGGCCGGCCGCTCTTGGGCGCGCACCACGGTGTAGGGCCGCTCCTCGCCCGAGGCGATCAAGGTGCCCAGCTTCATGCCCAGGGCCTTGCCCAGCTTGATCAACAGCCCCAGGGGCGGGCTGGCCAGATCATCCTCGATCTCGCCCAGGACCTTTTCGCTCAAACCCGTGCGCTGGGCCAGGTCGGCCAGACTCAGGCCCTTTTCCTGGCGCAAGGCCCGCACCCGTTGGCCCACCGGGGTATCCAGGTCGGCCTGGGAAGGCCCTGCCAGGGCCGCCACCTTGGCCACGCCGCGCAGGTAGTCGTTCTGGCGGCTGGATTCCTGATAATCCTGCATGCGGTGCATGAGGTCGTGGTGGCCGTTGTCTGGATCGTGGGTCATGGGCGCGTCTCCTTGGCGTGGGCGGGGAAAGGCCGGGCCTAGCCTTGGGTCACAACCTCGGCCCCCCGGCGCAGGGCCGCCGAGTTGACCGGGATCATCTTATGATAGCGCGGATCAAGGGCCTCGGGCAGGCATTTCACCACCTGCTCCACCTCCACCAGGCCGCTGACCTGCACCAAGGCTCCCAGCATGACCATGTTGGCCAGGCGGGAATTGCCCACCTCGTCGGCCAGTTGCAGGGAGGGTATGCGCAGGATGCGGCTGGTGCGCGCCTGCACGTACTTGTCATCCACCAGGCTGGAGTTGACCAGCAAGAGGCCCTTCTTGTGCACCAGGGGGCCGAATTTCTCGGCCGAGGGGTTGTTCATGACCACGGCGCTGACCGGCTCCTGCACGATGGGCGAGCCCACCGGCTTGTCGCTGATCACCACCGTGCAGTTGGCGGTGCCGCCGCGCATCTCCACGCCGTAGACCGGCATGTAGGTCACCTGGCGGCCGGCCTTCATGGCCGCGTAGGCCAAAAGGTTGCCCATCAGCATCACGCCCTGGCCGCCGAAGCCCGCGATTATGGTATCAAAATACATGCTTATCTCCCGCTTTAACCTGAATGCAAGCAAAGCCATCCGTGGCATTGCTTGCTTATCGGCCGGGCAAAAGAGTGTTTTTGCCCGGCCTCCCGGGCGCGTCCGCGCCCGGCGGGCCATCCATGGCCCGCATGACGAGTCGCGACCAATCCATTGGTTTGATCGCGACTTGGCGTCATTCGGCGCGCCGGTCCTTGAAGGTGACCAGGGGGAAGTACTCGGCCATTTCCTTGCCCACGCGGGCGTTGGCCGCCTCGGGTGTCATCTTCCAGTTGGTGGGGCAGGATGAGAGAAACTCCACGAAAGCGAAGCCCCAGCCGTTGACCTGGTACTCAAAGGCCCGTTTAAGGGCGGCCTTGGCCTTTTTCAGGTTCTTGATGTTGTCCACCGCCACCCGGGCCACGAAGGAGGTGCCCTCCAGGGTGGTGAGCATCTCGGCCATGCGGATGGGCGGGCCGGCCAGCTCGATGTCGCGGCCGTGGGGCGAGGTGGTGGTCACCTGGCCAGCCAGGGTGGTGGGGGCCATCTGGCCGCCGGTCATGCCGAAGACCGCGTTGTTGACAAACACCACCAGTATCTTTTCGCCGCGGTTGGCGGCGTGCACGATCTCGGCGGTGCCGATGGCCGCCAGGTCGCCGTCGCCCTGGTAGGTGAAGACGAAGTTGTCGGGGCGGGCCCGCTTGACGCCGGTGGCCACGGCCGCCGCCCGGCCGTGGGGCGATTCCACCACGTCCACGTCGAAGTAGTCATAAAGAAAGACCGAGCAGCCCACGCTGGCCACGCCGATGGTCTTTTCGCGCAGGTTGAAGGCGTCCAACTGCTCGCCCACCAGGCGGTGGATCACGCCGTGATGGCAGCCCGGGCAGAAGTGCCAGGGCACGTCCTTCAGGGATTTGGGCCGGTCGAAGACCTGGTCCATCTTGACCTTGGCTGGCTTGGTTGTCGCCGCCTGGCTGGCCTTGCTGGTTTTCTTGGTCTGCTGGGCGCTCATTTGCGGCCTCCCTGGCGCCAGGCCTTCTCGACCTCGTGGGCCAGCTCGTCGGGGGTGGGGATGGAGCCGGGCGGGCGCCCGTAGAAGTCCACCTTGGCCTGGCAGTCGGCGGCCAGGCGCACGTCCTCCACCATCTGGCCGGTGTTCAGCTCCACGGCCATCAGATGCCCGCATTGCTTGGCCGCCGCCAGCACCGCCGCCTTGGGGAAGGGGAACAGGGTGACGGGCCTCAAGAGACCGATCTTGCGCCCCTTGGCCCTGAGCTTGTCCACCGAGGTCTTGAGGATGCGCGCCACCGAGCCGAAGGCCACCACGATCATCTCGGCGTCCTCGGTGAGGTAGGTCTCGGAGCGCACCTCGCGCTCCATGGACTGGTACTTCTTGAAGAGCTTCCAGTTCTGCACGGTCAGCTCGCCATCGGCCAGGTACAGCGACTTGATGATGCGCTGGGGCCGGCCGGCGTTGCCGGTGAGCGCCCAGTCCTTGGCCGGCGGGGTTTTGCGGTAGGGCTTCAGCTCCACCGGCTCCTTGATGTTGCCCAACAGGGCGTCGCCCAGGATCAAGACCGGGTTGCGGTACTTGTCGGCCAGGTCAAAGGCCAGCATGGTCAGGTCGTAGTTTTCCTGGGCCGTGGAGGGGGCCAGCACCAGGGTGCGGTAGTCGCCATGACCGCCGCCGCGGGTGGACTGGAAGTAGTCGCCCTGGGAGGGATGGATGCCCCCCAGGCCCGGGCCGGAGCGGCTCATGTTGACGATGACGCCGGGTAGCTCGGAGCCGCAGAGGTAGCTGATGCCTTCCTGCTTGAGGCTGATGCCCGGGCTGGAGCTACTGGTCATGGCCCGGGCGCCGGTGGCGGCGGCGCCCAGCAGCATGTTGATGCTGGCCACCTCGCTCTCGGCCTGGATGAAGACTCCGCCCGCCTCGGGCAGGTGGGCGCTCATGAATTCGGGGATATCGTTCTGGGGGGTGATGGGGTAGCCGAAGTAGTATCGGCAGCCCGCGGCGATGGCCCCCATGGCGATGGCCTCGTTACCTTTGACCAGGACGCGCTTGGCCATGTGCTTGGCTTCCTGTTGCGGTGAATGGTTGGTTGCGGCGCGCGGGGTTGGCGCCGGCGTGTCCGGGGTGCACCCGGCACGCCAGGCCAGGGCCGGCGCAGGCTTACTTTTTCTTGGCGCTGGCCGCCGCGGGCTTTGCTTCCTTGTACACCCGGATGGCGATATCCGGGCACAGCTCGGCGCAGAAGGCGCAGCCGATGCAGTCGTCGCCAGCCTTGGCAAAGGCGTAGCCCGAGGCGTTGAACTTGCTGCCCAGGGACAGGTTCTGCTTGGGACAGGCCGCCACGCACAGGCCGCAGCCCTTGCAGCGATCTTTTAGGATTTTTACCTTGGCCGTCATGCCGCTCCTCGTTGGTTAAGAACTAGCCCAAGGCGTCGAGGACCGTGGCCAGGCCGGCCGGGTCCTCCACGTTGAACACGCGCACGCCCTCGGGCGCGGTCTTTTTGATCAGCCCGGCCAGCACGTTCTTGGGGCCGGCCTCGATGAAGGTGTCCACGCCCATGGCCAAAAGCGCCTGCACGGTCTGCACCCAGCGCACCGGCGAGGTGAGCTGGCCCATGATCTCCTGGCGGGCCACGGCGGCATCGCGGGTGGGCTGGCCGGTGGTGTTGGGCACATGGGCGCAGTTCAGCGGCTGGAAGACCACCTCCTCCAGGGCCGAGCGCATGTCCACCCCGGCGGCCTCCATGAAGGGGCTGTGCCAGGCGCCGCTGACCTTCAGCGGTATGGCCTTGGCGCCCCGCGATTTGGCCAGGGCGCCCGCCGCCGCCACCGCATCCACCGCGCCGGTGATCACCGTCTGCTGGGGCGTGTTGTAGTTGGCCGGCTGCACCACGCCGCCCGCCTCCTGGGTGAGCTGCATCACCGCGTCGGGTGATAGCCCCATGATGGCGCTCATGGCCCCGGGGTGGGCATTGGCCTCGCGCTCCATCAGCCGGCCGCGCAGGCTCACCAGGCGCAGGGCCTCTGCCACGCTGATGGCTCCGCAGGCCACCAGGGCCGGGTACTCGCCCAGGCTGTGGCCGGCCACGGCCACCGGCTTGACGCCGGCTTCCTGAAGCGCCAGCCAGCAGGCCAGGTCCACGGCCACCACGGCGGGTTGCAGATTGATGGTCTGGGTCAGCTCCTCCAGCGGCCCCTCAAAGCACAGGCGCTGGATGGGCAGGGTGCTCAAGGACTCGGCGGCCTCGAAAACGGCCTTGGCGGCCGGTGAGGCCTGGCACAAGGCCTGGCCCATGCCCACGTATTGGGAGCCCTGGCCCGGAAACACCACGGCGATGGAACTCATGGAACGACTCCTGGCGACAATGAACCCCGGCCGCCGCCGCTGGCTTTGGGCCGGCAGGGGGGCCGGGAGTTTGGGACTAGATTAGGAAATGTACCTAAATAGCCGCATGGTGTCAACGTGCCAGCGGGTGAAAAGTGGAGCAAGATTAACTGGAAAGGGGAGCGGTGCACCCGGCGGTGGTCTGTGGGCGGCCTGAGGCGGTTGCGGCGGCTTGCATAGGTTGTGGTAGGGGCTCTGGCCCTATAACCCAACATCTTCATGTGGCCAAGAAGGCGGAGCATGCGGCGACAAGCCGCCCTCCAGTCTTCCGGATGGCACCCTGACCGAGTTCAATTATCCCCACAACGCCTAGCAAAAGTTAATATTTATTCGTAAAGGTATTTACGCAGCCTAGCTGATTCAAGAAAATGTTGTTGATAAAGATGGTCGTACAATTTGCTTATCTTGGAAAAAACCTCGTTGTTTATCGCGAAAAATGTCCCTCTCTTTGCTTCAAGATAGTCTCTTAATATTTTACTGCGCATGTCAGTTAATCCTTTAAACGAAAGCGCTTTATCTTTGCTATTATTCCTCCATTTTTCTTCGTCGAATAAATATAATAATTCAAGCTTTCTTAGTGCTGGTTCCACCAAGGAATGTCTATGGACTATAGCATTGCGCTCACTAGTATTGGATTCTATGAATTTCCTCAAATCATTCAGGTTCGCTTTAATTGGAGTTCTTTCAACCTTTACATTTTTAATAATAATCTGGAATGTAACAGTCGATTCATCAAGTTGCAGGTGAAATACTGTATTGATTAACTGAAGAACGCGGTCGATAATAGATCGTAATCTGATTAGGTAGTTCTCGATATTATAATGAAGATGGTGAAATCGTGTTATGCCAAGCTTCTTAACCTTGCTGGAATAGTGAAAGTTATTTAGTAGTATAACTGCTCTTTCTAGTTGCTCCAATAATGTTAATAAATGTGCGATAGATGACCCCACACCTAGCACATAGAATTGGTATTCGTCTATCTTGTCACCATCACCGAATTCGATATCTAATGGTTTCCCATGAACATCTTTCGGGAGTGCGCTGAAGTATTTAAAGGCCCTTTCGACAAATTTATGTTGCAGTAATTCCCGAGTCTCCAAAATAGCCCCTCGCTAGTGTCACAGATTAATAGGGCGGATTACCTACTCGAACCCGCCCTACTTTCCCTGATGATTCTTACGTTTCCTCCTCCTTCTTCCCCACCAAACACTCCACCCTCTTGCCTTTGCGCAACACCTCGAAGCATTTGTTGCAGGAGATGCAGGTGGGCCTGCGCGGCTCGCCCGCCCGCCAGGAGGCCACCAGGTCGGGCTCGCGGATCAGGGGCCGGCTGAGGCTCACGAAGTCCGCCTCGCCCCGGGCGATGACCTCCTCCATGATATCCAGGCTGCGCAGGCCGCCCACCATGATCACCGGCACCTCCACACGCTCCTTGACCTGCCGCGCCCAGTGGCGGAAATAGGCCTCGCGCTGGCGTTTGACGATCTGGGGGCGAAATTCGCTCTGGGTGTAGTCAACGCCGCGCAGGCCCTGGCTGACCTCGATGGCCTCATACCCAGCGGCCGCCAGGCGCGCCGCCGCCTCCAGGCCCTCGGCCATTGCCAGCCCGCCGCTGAAGCCGTCGGCCAGGCCCAGCTTGATGAACAGCGGATAATCCAGCCCCACCGCCTGGCGCATGGCGCGGCCGGTCTCCAGGTGCAGGCGCAGGCGGCCCTCCAGGCCGCCGCCCCAGTCGTCCGTCCGCTGATTGCAGAAGGGCGAGAGGAACTGGCTGAACAGGTAGGCGTGGGCGGCGTGCAGTTGCACCGCGTCGCAGCCGGCCTCCTGGGCGCGCCGCGCGGCTTGGCCAAAGGCGGCCACCGTCTCGGCGATCTCTTCTTCACTCATGGCCTGGCAGGTGCCCGCGAAATAGGGGTCCTGGCCTTTGGGTAGGCTGGTGGGCCCCAGGGCGGCTCGGCCCAGGTGGTTCTGCCAGCCAAAGACCTCCCGCCCGCCGTGGAAGAGCTGCACCGCCAGCTTGGCGCCCGCCTTGTGCACCACCTCGGCCAGGCGGGCCAGGCCGGGTATGAAGCTGTCGTCGGCCAGCGAATTCTGGGTGGGCGAGATCTGCCCGGCCTCGGTCACATAAAAGATACCGCTGACGATCAGGCCCACGCCGCCCCTGGCCAGTGCGTCGTAAAGCTCCACCTGCCAGTCGGAGACCTGGCCGCCCCGCTGGGCGCCGCCGTCATAGGTGGCCGAGCGCACGAAGCGATTGGGCACCTCCAGGGCGCCCAGACGGCCGGGGGTGAAGAGAATGCTCAACTAACCGCCTCCAGTGACTAAAAGGCGTCGACCAGCCGTCTGGTCATCCTCTCGATGGCCTTCAGGTCGCCGGGCTTGGCTTCCCACTCCAGGATGGTCAGGCCGTCCTTGGGGCGGTTGCGGGGCACCAGGTGGATGTGATAGTGCATCACCACCTGGTTGGCGCCCAGGCCGTTGAGCTGCAACACGGCGATGCCGCCGGGCTTGAAGGCCTTCATCATGGCCTGGGCCACTTTCTGGCTGGCCTGATGCACGGCGGCCAGATCGCCGGGGGTGATCTCCATCAGGTTGACGGTGTGGTTCTTGGGGATGACCAGCACGTGCCCCTCGGCCAGGGGGTTGATGTCGGCGAAGGCCAGGCTGCGCTCGTCCTCATAGATGCGATAGGCGGGTATCTTTTTGGCCACGATTTGGCAAAAGATGCATTCTTTTTGATCTTCGGCGGGCATTGATTTATTCCTCCCCGTGCTCCGGCGGCGCGCTGGCCGCCTCGACGTCTATGATTCGTAGGCCCTGGGCGTAGGGCCTGGTCACGTATTGGCTCACCTGGCTGATGCGGTGCACCAGGTCGCCCAGGTGCTCGGCGTTCTGCTGCAAGGAAAGCAGGCTGGGGCGGCGGGGATCGTCCTCGGCGGTGGCCCGCAGGAGCATCTCGATCTGCAGGGTCATGGTGGTCAGGGGCTGGGCCAACTCGTGGCAGGCGGCCCCGGCCATCTCCACCGCCGCCTCGCGCCGCTCCATCAGCCGGGTCTGCTCCCTGAGCAGGCAGGCCTCCAGGCCGGAGGCGGTCTTGTTGCCCAGGCGGCGCAGAAAGTGTGTGTCCAGAAGGGGCTGGTAGCGCGAGGACGAGGCCGAGCCCAGGTTGAGCGTGCCCAGGAAGTCGCCGCGCACCCACATGGGTATCACCGCCAGGGAGGCCAGGAAGGACCCGTCGGGAAAAAAGCAGTCGCCCAACTCGGGGCTGACCCGGTTGCTCAAGAAGGGCCGCTCCAGGTTGCCCAGGATGAGCCGAAGCTCCTTGCGCGGCCGCGTGAAGACCTCCGGCGGCAGGCCCGGCTCGGGCAGGGATTCCAGGGCCAGGCGCAGGGGCTGATGGGAGGCGTTGAGGGCCAGGGTCACCTTTTCCAATTCATAGACTTGCGCGATGCGGGAGCCCAGGTGTCGGCACAGGTCCTGCAATTGATGGTGAGACAGGAGGTACTCCTCCACTTGATCCAGGCGGCGCTGAATATCTTCATTGCGCCGGGCTTGGGTCAGCAGATCCTCCACCTCCCGGTACGAGAGCATGCCCTTGTCTCCTTGACGGCTAGCCGGAACTTCCAGGCCCGGTCGGGCGCGGGCGAGAGCCGGGATGTTGCCCATGCTAGCATAGGGGCCGGGGGCCGGCAACCAGCCAGGTCCGGCGGGGCAGGGCGGGGGCCGGCCTGGAGCGGGGCGATCAAAGCCATGGCTGGCCGAGCCGCCATGTTGGTATAATGCGGCATGATCGCCGCGGTGCTGCAAATGAACTCCGGGCCGGACCAGGCGGCCAACCTGCGCCAGGCCCGGGACCTCCTGGCCCGGGCCGCCGCCCAGGGGGCCGGGCTGGCCGTGTTGCCCGAGCACTTTGGCCTTTTGCTGCCCGAGGGACAGGCCCCGGCGGCGGCCGAGACCCTGGCCGGCCCCACGGTGGCCTTTTTGCAAAAACTGGCCCGCCAGCACCACCTGTGGCTGGTGGGCGGCTCCTTTGCCCAACGTGGCGGCCGGGGCCGGCTCTACAACACCTCGGTGCTGATCGACGACCAGGGCCGCCCGCGCGCCCATTACCAGAAGATCCACCTCTTCGACCTGGGCCTGCCCGGCCAGCCGGCCCTGACCGAGTCGCGCTATTACAGCCCTGGCCGGCGTCTGGTGGTGGCCCCCACGCCCCTGGGCCGCCTGGGCATGTCGGTGTGTTTCGACCTGCGCTTTCCCGAGCTGTACCGCCGGCTGCGCCTCCAGGGGGCCGAGATTTTGGTGGCGCCCAGCGCCTTCACCGCCGCCACCGGCCGCGAGCACTGGGAGCTTCTGGTGCGCGCCCGCGCCCTGGAGAACCAGTGCTACATGCTGGCCGCCGCCCAGTGGGGTGAGCACGCGCCCGGACGGGCCAGCCACGGCCAGGCCATGATCGTCGATCCCTGGGGCCGGGTGCTGGCCCAATGCGAGCCGGGCATCGGCCTGGTCTGGGCCGAGATCAGGCCCCAGCGGGTGGCGCGGGTGCGCGGCCTCCTGGATACCGCCAGCCTGGCGCGGCTGTTGCCCGCGGCTTGGCAAAGAGGGGGTGTATGAGCCAGACGGAACGTCCCACCATCTTCACCAACAAGGTCAGCCGCTGGTTCTTCGCGGTCAGCTTTTTGTTCGTGATCTATCTGGCCTACCGTTTGGTGGAGCCTTTCCTGATCCCCATCTTCATGGCCGTGGTGCTGGTGGTGGTGGCCGGGCCTTTTTACAATCTGATCCTGGGCTGGGTGGGCGGGCGCCGCGCCCTGGCCTCGGGACTGACCTGCCTGATCCTCTCCAGCCTGGTGGCCTTGCCCTTCTTTTTGCTGGTGGGGGTGATCACCAGCCAGGCCTTGGACCTCTACACCACCGTCAGCCACATGCTCAGCGGCGATCAACTGGAGAAGGTCTTCCAGGAGGGACTGGGGCGTCTGGCGCCCTACATGGACAAACTTGAGGAGACCCTGGGCTTTGACCAGAGCGACGCCTTGAAGCAGGCCGGCGAGCTGGTGCGTCAGGTGAGCAACCTGCTCTACGCCAACCTGGCCAGCCTGGTCAGAGGCTTCACCAGCGTGGTGATCGGCTTCGCCCTGTTGCTGTTCGTGTCCTTCTATCTGTTCATGGATGGCGGCGAGATGGCTGACAAGGCATTTTCCCTGTCACCCCTGCCGCGGCAGCTCAATCAGCGTGTGCGCGACGACATCCTGGCCTCCCTGCGCTCCACCCTCAAGGGCACGGTGGTGCTGTCCATGATCCAGGGCCTGGCCGCCGGGGTGGGCTTTTGGGTCTTCGGGGTGCCCAACGCCCTGTTCTGGGGCACGGTGATGGTTTTCTCCTCGGTGGTGCCCCTGATAGGCACGGCCCTGGTGTGGCTGCCGGCGGGCATCTATCTGCTGGTGTTGGGCGAGACGGGCCAGGCCGTGGGGGTGATGATCTGGTGCGAGATCGCCGCCCTGGTCTGTGACAACATACTGCGCCCCAAGCTCCTGGGCGGGCAGGGCAACGTGCACCCCCTGCTCACCTTCTTCAGCGTGCTGGGGGGCCTGAGCCTGTTCGGCATGGTGGGCCTGATCCTGGGCCCCTTGCTGCTGGCCATCATGTTGTCATTACTGGATGTGTACCAGCGTTACTTCCTGGAGCCGGTGCCAGTCCTCGACTGCGCCAACCCTCCCCAGGGTGATGACCAGGACCGGCCGCCGGCGTTACCATAAAAAGTCAGGCAAATTTCTTCAGCAGGAGTGCAGGGGCATGAAAGACGTCTTGGCCATCATCATGGCCGGGGGCAAGGGCGAGCGGCTCTCACCGCTGACCCAGGACCGTTCCAAACCCTCGGTGCCCTTCGGCGGCATCTATCGTCTCATAGACATTACTTTGAGCAACTGCATAAATAGCAGTATATACAAAATAATAGTGCTGCCACAGTACAAGAGCCAGTCCCTGGTGGACCACCTGGAGGCAGGCTGGAACATCTTCTCCTACGACCTGGGGCATTACCTGCGCATCGCCAGTCCCCAGATGCGCCTGGGCGAGCATTGGTACCAGGGCACCGCCGACTCGGTGCGCCAGAACACCAATCTCATCGAGCGCGACACCTCCCTGAACCACGTGCTCATCTTGAGCGGCGACCATGTCTACAAGATGGATTATTCCCTCTTTCGCCGCTATCACCAGGAACAGGACGCCGACGTGACCATCAGCGTCATCGAGGTGGACCGCCAGGTGGCGGCCAAAACCTACGGCGTCCTGGAGGTGGATGAGGATTACAACGTGGTGGCTTTTCACGAAAAGCCCGAGGACCCCGCCCCCATGCCCGGCGACCCCACGCGCACTCTGGCCAGCATGGGCATCTATTATTTCAAGAAGTCGGTGATGATGCAGGTGCTGGAGGATGGCAAGGGCAAGGACTTTGGCAACGACATCATCCCGGGGCTGGTGGGCACCCACAAGGTCAAGGCCTATCCCTTCAAGCAGAACAATCTGCTTTCCGACTACACCTTCGTCACCCAGCCCGATGGCAAGCGCTTGCGGGTGCACCAGGACAGGGTAAAGGACGCCGGCTACTGGCGGGACGTGGGTAATCTGGATTCCTATTGGAACGCCAACATGGACCTGTGCGGCGTGGACCCCTACTTCAACCTTTACGGCGAACTGTGGCCCATCCGCACCCACTTGCGCCAGTTCCCACCGGCCAAGTTCATCTTTCAGAACGAGCGCGACGATCCGCCTCGGGTGGGAAAAGCGCTGGACTCCCTGGTGGGCCTGGGCTGCATCATCAGCGGCGTGGTGCGCAACTCGGTGCTCTCCACCAACGTGGTGGTGCGCTCCTATGCCCAGGTGGACGAGAGCGTGATCCTGGACGACGTGGTGGTGGGCCGCCACTGCCGCATCAAGAAGGCCATCATCGACAAGCACAACAACATCCCCGAAGGCACCCGCATCGGCTACGACCCCGTGGAGGACCGCAAGCGCTTCAAGGTCAGCGAGCGGGGCATCACCGTGATACCCAGGGGGTTCTTCAAAGGATAATAATTTCAGGGCCCGCGGCATTGAACGAGGAAGAAGCCATGAGCTTGTTGAGGTAGTTATCTAACCCCTAGCGGCATAGGGCAACATGCAACACCAGGGTATTGCAAGCAGGCTCATCTCTGCCATTAGCTTGTTGCTATTATCTAATCTATTTGCCACCACTATCTTTACCACCACAATCCACGCCAATGAAATAGCCCATAGAGATGATTCGCTTGGCTTGGAATTTCCAACCGCGATTGGACTATTCAGGTATTTAAAGGTTGAAAAATATAAAGATGTCGGACTTGGATACAGTGTAAGATATATTGGGCCAGATATTATGAAAGCAGATATTTATGTCTATAATAAAAACCTTAGTCAATTGCCAGATGGTATAGTTTCACAAGAAGTAAAAAATGAAATGAGGGAGGTCGCGCAAGGTTTATATCTTTTTCAAAAGAGGGGGATTTACAAGGATGTGCTTAAAATTAGAGAAGATATTTATCCCGCACCTAGTAAGGGTAAAATAGTGCGGTATCTATGGTCAATATTTAGCTATAGCCAGAATCCCGGGGAGAGGGTATCCTATTATGGCACTCGTAAATCCGAGACTTTTTTGACTGTACATCGGGGTAATTTTATAAAGATAAGATTGACATGCAAAGCACAAAGCCAAGAAGATAATGACTACATAGGTCGAAAATTTGTCGATACGCTTAGTAGCTATATTGTCAAATAGGTCGGATTTCCCTGATGGTAATTTTAGGTAACACCGTTTGGATTGCGCCTGCCTTCTGTCGTGCTTGCCGCCATTGGCCGCAAAAATAATGAAAGGCAGGCCCCCGCGCGGGCCCGCCTTTCCTTGCTTGATTGCCTTTCTTCTCCGCCTTACTTCTCCGCTTCCAGCCTTTCACCCACCATCTGGGCCGCCTTTTCGCCCGAGAGCAGCATGCCGCCGAACACCGGCCCCATGCGGTAGGAGCCAAAGGTGGCGTTACTGCACATGCCGGCCGTGAAGACCCCGGGGAAGGCCTCGCGGGTGTTGTTCAGGGTGTGGCTCTCGGCCACCTCGGCCCACAGGGAGCGCTCGCCCACCACGTCTCCCGTCTTGGTGAACAGGCTGGCGTCCACCTTGCGGGCGATGACCCGCACCACCTCGGCGGCGTGGCCAGTGGCGTCGATGGTGTAGCGGGCGCGCATGGTCAAGGGGTCCACGTGCAGCTTGGCCATCTCCACCGCCGACCAGTTGATCACCAGCCCCACCACGCGCTGCTCGCGCACCATCACGTCCTCCACGCTCACCAGATTGAAGATGGTCAGCCCGGCCTGGCAGGCCTGGGAGCACAGGGTGCTGGCGCACAACACGCTGTCGGCGGTGTGGTAGCCAGGCAGGTACTCCCGGCTGGCCACGCCCATCTCGTCAAGGATGCGCTTGGCCTCCTCCTGCACCACGATCTCGTTCATCATCATGCCGCCGCCCCACATGCCCCCGCCCATGGAGAGCTTGCGCTCGATCAGCGCCGCCTTGGAGCCGGCCTTGGCCAGCTTGTAGCCGGCCACCAGCCCGGCCGGGCCGCCGCCCACGATGGCCACGTCCACCTCCAGGTGGTCCTGCAATTTTTCCATGTAACGCTGAATAATGGCCCTGGTGATGATTGTCTCGTCCAGCATGCTTCAAGTCCTTTCCGCCGGCCAGAAACAAGTAAGGCCGGCCTCCGCATGGGAAACCGGCCCCTGGCATGGCTGGGCCTGGCGAATGCTTCCCTGCGTTGGAATTACCCAACAGGTTCAAGGGGTAAACGCCCGACTTCCGGGCGTACTCTCAGCCGTTGCCAGCTCCCCCAGCGATGTGTGACGCCAACCCCGGGCCGCCACCGGCGCGGCGGTGAAGGGCCTTGAGGCTCGCGCTACTTACACCTACTCCCCGGGCGAAGGCCTGTCAATCTGATTGCGGGCACTGGCAATGGCTTGAGCAATGGGGCCAATATTGCTATATTCCAAAATTAGCCCCTATGACTCCAACCCATGCCCGAGGTTCCCATGGACTCCTCCAATCGGCGGCGCCGCACCCGCGTGAACTTCCGCACCCGCGTCGATGTGCAGGCCACCGGCGCGCGTCTGCTGGACGTGGAGAGCCGCGACCTGAGTCACAAGGGTCTGTACCTGGTCGGCGACCTGCCGCTCAAGGCCGGTCAGGGTTGCAACCTGACCGTGCACCTGGTGGGCGAGGAAGAGAGCGCCCCGGTCCTGCACATGGAGGGGCACATCATCCGCGTGGACCCCGTGGGCACGGCCATCGATTTTGTCTCCATGGATGCCGAAACCTATATGCACCTGCGCAACCTGGTGATCCTCAACGCCCCTGATCCCGAGGCCGCCGAGCGCGAATTCGCCACGCCAGCCTTTGAGATCACCGGCGAATAGGGGGCGAGAGCCTCGCCCCGCCATAACGGGTCGTCAGGGAGCTAGTTCTCCAGACCTGGCGGGCTCCCGTGGATGGGTTGCGGTAAGCGCGGGCGCGCGACGGCCAGTGCCTGGCCTCCCATAACGGGTTGTCAGGGCGCTGGTTCTCCAAGACGGACAGGATTCCTGGGACTGGCGCCCAACCTGCGGGGGGCTGAGCCGCCAGCTTGACAAACCCTCTGGTTACGGGTATTGAATCCACCGCCCATTGTGAGCGATTATCACCCCCACATCCCCGGGAGGCTTAAGTGCCCCTGGAGGCAGGAGCTACCATGGAACTTGCCCGTCGCGTCATGAGCATCCAGCCCTCGCCCACCCTGGCCGTGGACGCCAAGGCCAAAAGCCTCAAGGCCGCCGGCGTGGACGTCATTAGCTTCGGCGTGGGTGAGCCCGACTTCCGCACTCCGGCGCACATCTGCGCGGCCGCCAAAGAGGCCATCGACCAGGGGTTCCATGGCTACACCGCCGCCGACGGCATGCCGGAGCTTAAGAAGGCCGTGGCCGAGAAGTTCAAGCGCGATAACGGCCTGGACTACACCACCGATCAGGTGATCATCAACGTGGGCGGCAAGCACTCCAGCTACCTGCTGATGCAGGCCCTATTGAACGACGGCGACGAGGTGATCGTGCCCGCGCCCTACTGGGTGAGCTATCCGCCCATGGTCATCCTGGCCGGCGGCGTGCCGGTGATCGTGCCCACCAAGGAGCAGGACGACTTCAAGCTCAACCTGGCCGACCTCAACAAGGCCATCACCCCCAAGACCAAGGCCATCTTCATCAACTCGCCCAGCAACCCCACCGGCTCGGTGTACAGCGGCGAGGAGCTCTTGCCCCTGGCCCAGCTTTGCGCCGACAAGGGCATCATCATCGTCAGCGACGAGATGTACGAGCCCATTCTCTTCGGCGGGCGCAAGTTCGCCTCCATCGCCAGCCTGGGTCAGAAGATATTCGAGCACACCTGCACGCTCAACGGCGTGTCCAAGGCCTACGCCATGACCGGCTGGCGCATCGGCTACATGGCCGGCCCCCAGCCGCTGATCAAGGCCTGCGCCAAGATTCAGAGCCAGTCCACCAGTAACCCCACCTCCATCTCCCAGAAGGCGGCCCTGGCCGCCCTCAACGGCCCCCAGGACGCAGTGGAGACCATGCGCGCCGAGTTCGAGAAGCGTCTGGCTTACATCCTGGGCCGCCTGCGGGACATGCCCGGCGTGACCTGCTCCGAGCCCGGCGGCGCCTTCTACGTCTTCCCCAACCTCTCGGCCTACTTTGGCAAGAAGTTCGGCGACAAGGTGATCAAGGGCTCGCTGGAGCTTTCCGATTACCTGCTGGAAGAGTCCCACATCGCCACGGTGCCCGGCGTGGCCTTTGGCGAGGATTCCTGCGTGCGCTTCAGCTTCGCCACTTCCATGGAGCTGATCGCCAAGGGCATGGACCGCCTGCGGGACGGCCTGGCCAAGCTCAAGTAGCCAGCCTTACCAGGAAAAAACACGTCCCGGCCACTCCCTCGGGGGTGGCCGGGTTTTTTGTTGGCGGGCGGGGAGGGGATAGTGGCTTGCCAAGGCCGTGGGAAATTGTGTAGGTTAAAAATAGGTGGTTATTAGTTTAAATTATAACCACTAGCAAATTAATCTGGGTTGCGCTCACTTGCCGCGGCCAATGTGTGAATAGGACTTATGAGGATGGTCCGTGGCCAGCCTGCTTGGCCTTGTAACACCAGCCTGGAGATGAGGAAATGGCCATGCTCAGAGGTCCCGGTCTAGTACGTCGGCTCTATCGTGGGTTGTGTCTGCTGCTGGTCTGTTGCTTGGCCATGCCCGGCCTGGCCTTGGCCGACCAGCAGGACCACCGCCAACGCAGGGGCAACCAGGGCCGGGCCAGCCAGCCGCGCCAGAGCCAACCCAGGCCCAGCCAGGCGCGGCCCAGCCAGCACAGGTCCAACCAGCAGCAACGGCCCAACCAGTACCGCTCCAACCAACAGCAACGGCCCAATCAGTACCGTCCAAGCCAGCATCGGCCCGCCCAGGCCCGGCCTGGTTATGGCCGGCCCAGCCATCACCGGGTGCAACACCTGCCCCACGGCTACCAACGCTACCACACCAACGGGAGGAACTACTATTACCACGGCGGCCGCTACTACCACCGTCACAACTCCGGCGATTATTACGCGGTGCGCCCGCCGCGGGGCTTTTTCCTGGCGGCCCTGCCCATTGGCATCGCGGCTCTGATGATAGGCGGCCTGACCTACTATGCCTACGAGGGCGTGTATTATCAGCAGGCCCCTGGCGGCTACGTGGTGGTTGACCCCCCGCCGGGCGTGGTGGTGGAGCCCCTGCCTGAGTGGTAAAACCCGTGCCGGATTAAAGTCACGGCCGCTCCCATGGGGGGCGGCCGAAACTTTTGGGGGACGGGAGCGGAAGGAAGGGGAGAATAATCAGGGAAGGGTGGAAACCTGGTTGGCTGCCGGCTGGCGCAATGGCACGATGCTCTCGATGTCCTTGCCGGTTGCCAAGGTGGCCAGGTCCAGCTCGTAGGCCTTTTGCAGATTGAGCCATAGCTGAGGGCCGGTGCCAAACCAGCGGCCCAGGCGCAAGGCCGTGTCCGCCGAGATGGCGCGCCTGCCGGCCATAATCTGGCTCACCCGGTTGGCGGGCACGTGGATGGCCCGGGCCAAGTGGGCGGCGCTCAGACCCAACTCGCTTAACTCCTCGCCCAGGATTTCGCCGGGGTGTATGGGTATGCGCGGCATGGGTTGCTCCCTTAGTAGTAGTCCACGATCTCGACTTGGTGGGCGCCGTCCTCGCGCCACTGAAAGCAGATACGCCACTGATCGTTGATCCGTATGCTGTACTGCCCCTGACGGTCGCCAGTCAGGGCCTTGCAGCGGTTGCTGGGCAGCATCATCAGGGCTTCCAGGGTGTCAGCGGCATCCAGTACGCGCAGGCGCCGCTCGGCTTGGCGGAAGACGGCCTGTAGCTCGCGCACGGGCTGGCCCTCATAGACCCTGCGGCTGCGCTTGTCCTTGAAGCTGCGTATCATGATCAAATGATAGCCTGAGATACGCGGTACGTCAAGCGTAACAAGAGGCGGACGGGGTTCTTGTCCGGCGGGGCAGGACGAGGGAAGAAGGGAGAGAATAATCAGTGAAGGCAAAGATGCTTGCAGGGAAGCAGGGTGCTTATGTAAATTGTTCAGGAGGTGCCGGTAACCTGCCTTGGTCCATCCATTTGAAAAGGGGCTGGTTAAAGTGAGCAACTGGATTGCGATATCTATAGCTTTTTTTGCTCTAGTAATATCCTTAATAACTGCGTGGCTAACATGGTTCCGAAAGGGTGATCTGCGAATGACCCAACCAACAGTGATTTTTCTAGGGCCAGACGGAGGTGATCATCCTAGACATCATAATTACCTAAAAGTTTTTCTTCGTACTTTATTATATAGCACTTCCCAGCGTGGACAAATGCTGGAAAGTATTTATGTTAACCTGCAACGTGGCGAGTCGAGACAAAATTTTTCGATCTGGGTATATGGAGATGGTCAACTCGCGCGGGGTAGCGGGTTATTCGTCCCATCAGCGGGTATTGCATGCAACCATCATTTCCTGCTGCCCAAAGATGGCACCAATTTTGAGCTATTAGAAGGAGAATATATACTTAGAGTTTTCGCAAAAAATGTAAATGATATGTCTCCCAGTGAATTATTTAAAACCAAACTTACCATTTCCAAAACTCATGCGGAAGAGCTATTAAGTGACAACGCTGGTGTCTATTTCGATTGGGGACCCGATCAGCAATCCTATCATCCTCACATTGAGAGCCGGTCTAAAGGTATCCCTTCATATTTGCTTAAAGGGGCGGGCACGTAGGGTCAATGCCTAAGTTCTGGTCCCAAACCCCACACCTCCATGCGTCCCCGCCCAAAAGGCATCCCTTTTCTCCAGGTAACCAGTGGGAAGTGGTCCGCCCATGCTTTCATTGCAGGAGACATCTCGCTGAATTAACAGGCCATGCGTCGCCATCTCCCCTACCAATTATTCATTATCCACAAAAACACGCCCCTCCACAGGCCTTAATCGCTGTCAGGCCCCCGCCATCCTCGCTGGCGGGGGCCTGACGGTCATCTATTTTTAGCGCTTGCCGCTGCCTTCCAGCAGGTGGCCAAAGACGGCATTCGAGCCCTTGTTGGCGCAGAACTTGCCGCACATGGTGCAGGTGTGGTCGTCGGCCGGGCAGCGCTCGCCCCGGATGCGCCGGGCGTCCTCGGGGAAGAGGGCCAGCTCGTACTGGGCCTGCCAGTCCAGGTCGCGGCGGGCCTTGCTCATGGCCGCGTCGCGGCCCCGGCGCTCGGGGTATTTGGCCAGGTCGCCGATGTGCACGGCCAGGCGGCAGACCTTGACGCCTTCCACCACGTCGGCGATGTTGGGCAGGGCCAGGTGCTCGGCCGGGGTGATGTAGCAGATCAGGTCCGCGCCGAAGCGGGCCGACTGGGCGGCGCCGATGGCCGCCACCACGTGGTCATAGCCCGCGCCCAGGTCGGTGGGCAGGGGCCCCAGCATGTAATAGGGCGCGTCGGCTGACATGCGCTTTTGCAGGATGATGTTGGCCTCGATCTCGTCCAGGGGCACGTGCCCCGGGCCTTCCACCATCATCTGGCAGCCCAGCTTGCGTCCCATCTCGGCCAACTCGCAGTTGATCACCAGTTCCTGGATCATGGCCCGGTCCGAGGAGTCGGCCAGGGCGCCGGCCCTGAACCCGTTGCCCAGGCTTAAGACCACGTCGTATTTTTTTAAAATGGCCACCACGCGCTCGAACTTCTCGTAGAGGGGGTTCTCGCGGTTATTTTGTACCATCCAGGCCACCATGGAGGCCCCGCCCTTGCTCACCAGGCCGCCGTAGCGGTAGCCCTGGCGCTCCAAGCGCAGAATCGTCTCGCGGTTGATGCCGCAGTGGATGGCCATGAAGCTGATGCCGTCGGCGCACTGGCGCTCGATGATGTCAAACAGCATCTCCTCGTCGAGCTTGTTGGGGTCGCCGTATTTCTGCTGGGCCTCGGCAAAGGCCTGATACAGGGGCACGTTGCCCACGGGCAGCTCCACGGCGGCCAGCACCTGGCGCCGCACCAGGTCCAGGTCGCCGCCCACGCTTAGCTCCATGAGGGTGTCGGCGCCCGCGGCCTGGGCGGCTAAAGCCTTGGCCACCTCGGCGGCCACGTCGCACAGGTCGGTGCTGGTGCCGATGGAGGCGTTGACCTTGGTGCACAGCCCCTTGCCGATGCCCACCAGGCGGGCGGGGCGGTTGTTGTTCAGGGGCAGCACGATCTGGCCGGCGGCGATGCGCTGGCGGACGATCTCCGGCTCCAGGCCCTCGGCCTGGGCCAGTTGACGCATCTCGGGGGTGATCTCCCCGGCCACGGCCTTTTCCACGATGGTCTGCATCAGGTGTCTCCTTACTCGCGAAGGTTACAAGCGGGCCTGGCCTCGCCACGCGAACCGGCCGGAGCTGGCTGCCATGCCAGGCTTCCCGGCCCGGGGGGAGATAAAAAAGGCAAATCCCCGATCCTGATTAAAGGATCGGGGATTTGCCATCTCCCACCACCAGGCGGTCTCGGGAGGTCGGCAGGTCTTCTGGCTCGTGGATCGTCCTACTCTCCGCGCCTTCCCGCCGTTTCCGGGGCCCTAGGCCCTGGAGCAGGCAGTGGCTTCAATGCGGATTTCGTCCCCACTTACAGCGGCGGGTCCGCGCCGGTTTCGCACCGGCTTCCCTCGCGCGCCCCCCTGGGGGGGCGACCGACCATCCCTGGAATTGTCGATGAAGGATATATCAGAGGCGCCGGCGCGGGTCAATTGAATTTGCCGGGGAGGGGAATAGGGTCTATCATCGAGGAAGAGACAGTTTCCACGGGCCAAGGGTGATCAAAGGCGAGAAACCGGCTCAAAGGTCGCCGATATCCGCGCGGGCGGCGGCGCCAGGGAGCGAAATGAGCGCAAAGCCCCCGGAAACGGATCAAGGCCTGCCGGGTGCCGGCTGGCCTTCATGGTCGCTGGACCTGTTCAGTCAGGTGGTGGCCACCTCGGCCATTCCCTTTGCCGCCGCCTCGCCCAGCGGGCGCCTCGTGGCCCACAACCAGGCCTTTGGCGGGCTCTGCGGTTATGAGGCCGAGCAACTGGCCAACCTCAACTTTATCGACGACCTCACCCCTCCGGCCTGGCGGGAGCGGCAGCGCCAAGTCTTGCAAGCCCTTCTGGCCAGCGAACAACCCCAGCAATTCCAGATGGAGCTGCTGCGCAGGGACGGCGGCTCGGTGGCGGTGGAGCTTTTTCTGCACCGCCTGCCGGCCCAGGGAGGGCGGCCCCCATGCTTCTGGGCCTTCATCACCGACATCAGCGGTCGCCAGCAGGCCCAAGAGGCGCTGCGGGACAGCGAGGCCAAGTTCCGCACCCTGACCGAGACCACGGCCTCGGCCATATTTCTCATCCAAGACGGCCGGTTTCGCTACGTCAATCCGGCTTTTTGCCAGCTTAGCGGTTACTCGCCGCCAGAGGCCGAGAACCTGGAGTTTTGGCGTTTGGTCCACCCGGACCACCGGGAGATGGTCAAGGCCAGACACGCGGCTCGCCTGGCCGGCGAAACCCCATCCGCTCGCTATGAGTTCAAGATATTGCGCCGGGACGGGCAGGTCCGGTGGGTGGATTTCGCGGCCGGGTTCATGGATTATCAGGGCCAGGCGGCCATCTTGGGCACCGCCTTCGATGTGACCGACCACAAGCTGACCCTGGAGGACCTGGAGGATTCCCAGCGGCGCCTGGCCGAGATCATCGCCTTTCTGCCCGACCCCTCCTTTGCCGTGGACCGACAGGGGGTGATAATCGCCTGGAATCGGGCCGTGGAGGAGCTGACCGGCGTGCCGGCCAGCCAGATGCTGGGCAAAGGCGATTATGAGGTGGCCCTGCCGTTCTACGGGCATCGTCGGCCGGTGCTGGTGGATTTGGCCATGACCTGGGATGAGGAGGTGGCCGGCCGCTATCCCTTTGTGCAGCGCGACAACCACACCCTGATCAGCGAGGTGGAGGTGCCGGCCCTGCGCGGCGGCGGCTTGACCCTGTGGGCCAAGGCCTCGCCCCTGTTCGACTCCCAGGGCCAGGTGGTGGGGGCCATCGAGTCGGTGCGCGACATCACCCCCCGCAAGCGCCTGGAGGCCGAGCTGCGCCAGTCGGCGGAAAGGCACCTGGCCCTGGTCAACAGCCTGCCCGTGGGCGTCATCTCCGTGGACGCCGATTTCCATATCACCGAACTCAACGCCCAGGGCGAGCAGATTCTGGGGGTAAGCCAGGCCGAGGCCCTGGGCCAGCATTGCTGGGAAATCCTGCAAGGCAGCGACTGCCCCGTAACCTGCCCCATCAAATCGGCCATGGTGCGCGAGCAGGGTGTTAAGCCCTTGGAGAGCACGGTGTTCAGCCGGGGGCGCGGGCGCATTCCCGTGCGCCTGATCGGGGCCAGGTTGGTGGATGCCCACGGCCGGGAGATGGGAGGGGTGGAGGTTTTTCAGGACATCAGCGAGCTGAAGTCCCTGGAGCGTGAGCGCGCCAACATCGTCTCCATGTTCGCCCACGACATGAAGTCGCCCCTGGTGAGTATCCAGGGCTTTGCCCTGCGCCTGTTGACCGAGTCGGTCAAGAACTCGGCGCAGCGGCGCGACAAGTACCTGGACATCATCCGCAAGGAGGCCGCCAAGCTGGAGGACCTGGTCAACGATTTCCTGGATTTCTCGCGCCTGGAGATCGGCAGCTTGCGCCTGAGCTTCAGCGCCACCGACCTGGACAAGGAGTTCCTGGAGCTTTACGATCTTTTCCAGGAGCGCTTCAGCCAGGCGGGCATCACTCTGGAAATGCGCGAATGGGAGAAGCTGCCGGTGATCCAGGCCGACGCGCCCCGGTTGCGGCGGGTCTTCACCAACCTCTTGGAAAACTCCCTAAAGTACTCCGAGGCCGGCACCGTGGTCTCCCTGGAGGCCCAGGATGGCCCCAGCGAGATCGTACTGCGGGTGCGTGATCAGGGTATAGGCATCCCGGCCGAGGAGTTGCCCTACATTTTCGACGTGTTTTACCGCGGCCGCGACCACGCCTCCCAGCGCCAGGGGCACGGCTTGGGCCTGGCCGGGGTGGAGGCCATCGTAAAGGGTCACGGCGGCCGGGTCGCGGTGACCAGCCAGGTGGGGCAGGGGTCGGTCTTCACCGTGACCCTGCCCAAGGAGCGCCCAAAGCAGACGGAATGACGGTGCCGCAAGCCTTCCACGGGAGCCGTCGGGGCTGGCCCGCGGATGGAGTGGCTCGACCCGTATAGGTCCATGCGGGGGCACCCGGCCACCGGGCCACCGGGCCTGACGCGTGGTAAACTGCGGTCATGGAAAAATCAGATCAGCAAGCCCCCCAGGCGGCGATCAACCTGGAACGTCGCGTCAAACGCCAGGCCTGGGCCCCGGGTCACGAACTTTTCGCCTCCACGGCGCCAGGGCTGGAGCAGCTATGCGCCGCCGAATTGACGGCCTTGGGCTTCGAGGATGTGGAGCCCCTGGCCGGGGGCGTGGCCTTTAGCGAGCGCCTGGACGGGCTCTACGCCGCCAATCTTTGGCTGCGCACGGCCGGGCGGGTGCTGCTCAGGCTCAAGGACTTTCGGGTGCGCACCTGGGAGGACCTGACCCGCCAGGCTGCCGCGGTGCCCTGGGAGGTGTGGCTCAAGCCGGGCGCTTTGCTCAAGGTGTTGGTGACGTTGCACGAATCCAACCTGCGCCACAGCGGGCGCATCGCCGAGGAGGTGCTGGCGGCGGCCCAGGCCCGCATGGCCTCCATGGGTTTGACGCCGCCCCAGGCAGCCCCGCCCCAGGCGGCGGAGCCGGTGATGATCATGGTGCGCGGCAATGAGCGCCGGGCCAGCATCAGCCTGGACAGCAGCGGCCAGCACCTGCACCGCCGGGGCTACCGCCTGGACCCGGGGCAGGCGCCCCTGCGCGAGGATCTGGCCGCGGCCCTGCTCATGCTCTGCGGCTATGACGGCCAGGAGACCCTATTGGACCCCATGTGCGGGGCGGGCAGCCTGGCCATCGAGGCGGGGCTGCTGGCTCGGCGCCTGCCGCCTCGCCTGGGGCGGGGCTTCGCCTTTCAGGATTGGCCCAGTTATCGCGCGGCCAGTTGGGAGTTTTTGCAGAAAAAGGCCGGCGAGCAGGCCCTGCCCGCCCCGCCGCGTGCCATCCTGGCCCGCGACCTGGAGCCCAAGGCCATAGCCAGCACCCGGGCCAACGCCCGGCGAGCAGGCCTGGAGGAAAGCCTGATCATCGAGCAGGCCGATTTCTTCAGCGCGCCGGCGCCAGAGGGGCCGCCGGGGCTGTTGGTGATCAACCCGCCCTATGGCAAGCGCCTGGGCAGCGTGCGTCTGGCGCGGGAGTTCGCCCAGAATCTAGGACGCCGGCTCAAGGCCCAATACGCCGGCTGGCGGGTGGGCGTGGTGCTCTATCGCCCGGAGTGGGAGGAGTTGCTGGGCCTGAAGCCCCAGGCGCGTCTGGTGGCCCCCCACGGCGGGCTCACCGTGACCATGCTCTGCGGCCAGGTGAAGCCGGCCCGGGCCTAGGCCAGGCCTAGGCTTGGCCTAGTTCCGTCCTAGTCCTGCCAATCAGGGTCAGCGATGGCCTGGGCGGTCCGCTGGCCCCTCCGGTCGTGGGCCAGGAGACGCTGGTCGCGGCGGGGGGGGCCAGCGGACCCGGTCTTGAAAAGGGCCATGATGGCGGCCAGCTCCTGGGCGCTGGCGGCGTTGTGCTGGGTGGTGGAGTTCATCTCGGCCACCGCGCGGTTGATCTGCTCCACCCCCAGGGTCTGCTCCCGGGAGGCGGCCGCCACCTCGCCCACCAGCTTGACCACCTTGGAAGAGCGCTCGGTGACCTTCTGGAAGGCGGCGTGGGTGCGCGAGACCAACTCGCCGCCCTTGCCGACCTTGCTCACGATGTCCTCGGTGAGGGATGAGGTGTTCTTGGCCGATTCGGCGGCCCGCAAGGCCAGGTTGCGCACCTCGTCGGCCACTACGGCGAACCCCGCGCCAGCCTCGCCGGCGCGGGCGGCCTCCACGGCGGCGTTGAGGGCCAATAGGTTGGTCTGGAAGGCTATCTCGTCGATGGTGCGCATGATCTTGCGGGTCTGCTCGCCGGCCTCGGCGATCTCGCGCATGGAGACAGTGAGTTGATCAACCGACTGGCCGCCCTCGCGTATCACCGCCTCGGCCTCGCTCATCAGCTTGTCGGCCTGCTCGCTGCTGTCGGCGTTCTGGCGGGTCATGGAGGCCATCTCCTCCAGGGAGGATGACGTCTCTTCCAAGGCCGCGGCCTGGCGCGAGGCCGCCTCCGACAGGCTCATGGACATGTCCACGGACTGGCCCACGGCCTCGGCCATCTTGGAACGCATCAACTCCACCGAGCGGGCCAGTTGGCCGATCTCGTCCTTGTAGGTGGCGCCCAGGGCCTGGGTCAGGTCGCCGTCGGCCATCTTTTTTATCACTTCCATGGCCTGGCCGACCGGCACCGTGACCAGGCGGGCCATGAAGATGCTGACCAGGGCCGAGAGCACGATGGCCGCCGAGAGGATGACCACGAAGGCCTTCAGCAGCAGGCCGTAGCGCTCCACGGACTGGTCGTGTCGCTCCTTGTTCAGGCCGATCTCATGAGCCAGCAGCTGAGTCATTTTTTTATTGAGTTCCTGGAAGCGTTTCTCCAGGGGAGCCATCATGGTCAGGGCCAGACTGACGTCGGCCGTGGCCATCTGGAGCACCTTCTTGACCGCGGCCTCGTATTCGCCGATCTCCTTGAGGGAGGCCAGGAAAAATTCGCGCTCCTGGGGGCTGAACCGGTCGTTCTTGGCTATGTCAGCCACAAACAGCTTTAATTTATCAAGGCCTTGCTGGTTTTCCGTCGAAAGAGCTTGAATTTTGGCTTCATCGGTACCGGCGTCGGCGAAGCCCAGGATCATGAACACGTCCTTGTGGGCCATGGTCAGGTCCTGCATCATGCGCGCGGCGTCCTGAAAGGCCTTGAAGCGCACCATGGTCAGCTCGTCGATGGCCAGCTTTTGTTCCGACAGTCCCTGGTAGGATACCCCCGCCACCAACAGCAGAAAGATGGTGGCGATCGTCGGGGCGATCATCAGCTTCTTGCTCATCTTGAGGTTCCCGATAAGACGCTTCATGTGGGCTCCTGCCAGGGTTCCCCGCGCCGCCGGGCTGGCGGCGCGGGGTAGGGGTGTGCTTCGAGTTTATTGCCGTAACAGTAACCCCGCGCGGCGGCTACTTGTAGGTGCCGCAGCCCAGGATTATATCGCCCACCTTCTTGAAATAGGTGGTCTTGTGCTCCACCTTGTTGGTGGTGGGGTTCTTGAACTTGTAGTCCACCACGGCGGTGCCGTCCTTGCCGACCTTTTCCAGGGCTTCCTTGCGCCAGAACTTGCCATCCACGTCGGGCACTTCCACGGTGTTGGTGCCCACGAGTTTTTTGTTGACCGGGTGGGCGATGACCGTGCCGGTGGCGTCATAGGCAAATACGTAGAGGCTGCCCTTGACGAACTGGCCGGTGGCATTGTTCAGCTCTTGCAGGGTCTTATCCTTGCCGTTGGCCTGGAAATAGACTGCGGCCTTCTCCACCATATCCTTGGCTTCGTCCAAGGAGGCCTGTGCGAACTGGGGCGCCACGAACACGCAGCCCAGCATGAGGGTCAACCAGATAGCCAACTTCTTCATGTTATTTCTCCTCCGTTTGCTGAAAGAACCCATGGGTGCGGTCGTTAGCGCGGTTGTTCCGCGCCAGACGGTTTTGGAACCTATGCGAACGGGTACTGGAGTGGGAAGGCAATCGTTGGTAGCGATATTGACTACTGATTAACTGGGTTATCGGGCTGGCGATCGCCAAGCGAAACCCTCGCCAAAACCACGGTCTAGGGCCGATGCCCCAATTATCCACACCCCATGTAAGCCTGTTGCCTTTTCATGCAAGAATAATACCGACGAAGCATATGCTTAAGTGCTCGCAATGTCAAACAGTTTAATGAAGTGGTTCATCAACGTCGGGAGAGTGGATCAGACTGCTGTCTGCTCCAACCTGAATGGCCGGGATTCAGTCTTGGGCAATAAGACAAAGCTTGACCAGCCCTACCGGGGAGTCCGGAGGGCAGGCCAGAACCGCTGGTTGCGCCCGTGGCTCAGGACTGGGCGTCCAGCTTGGCCGAGGCCTCCTTGAAGCGGGCGATCTCCTCGCTGCTGGTGTTGCACAGGTTGATGGGACCGCCCAGGTGCACATAGGTGCCGTCCAGGAACACGTAGGTGCCGCCGCAGGCGCAGGGTCCCACTTCCTCGCCATGGATGTGAATGGTCTCGTCGCTGATGAAGACCCGTGAGCGGCAGACGTGACCGCATCTGTTGCAAATGGCTGGTACTTTAGGCATGGGCTGCTCCCTGTTTCAGGCACCATTATGCCACCTGCTCCAGGCGGCTCGAATATAAAATAGTAATCATCCGCGCAAAGGCAAGTGGCGATGCCGGCACGGGGAGGCCTGGCCATGAGAAAGGGCGGGGGTCTCCCCCCGCCCTCGTTGGCTATCCTGGCTTGAGCGCCGGCTGTCAGCCGCCCATGTGGCGCCAGCAGTGCTTGATGTGGGGGAGCGCGAACTTGGCGGTGCCCTGGCTTACCGCGAAGGCGATGATGAAGGCCACGGGCATGGCCACGATGTTGGGGTCCAGGAACTGCATGTTGAAGCCGGTGCTGCCGGGGGCGTAGCCGGCCAACAGGGAGTCCACCCCGAAGATGGCCTTGCAGATGCCCAGGGGCTTGGAAACCGGGGTGTGCAGGAACATGAGCAGGAAGAACGACACCCCGAAGCCGCCCAACATGGAAGCGATGGCCCCGGTCTTGGTCATGGACTTCCAGGTCAGGCCCAGGATGAAGACCGGCAGGAAGGTGGCCGAGCACAGGCCGAAGAAAAAGGCCGTGGCCTTGGCGATGATGGACTCGGGCAGGATAAAGGCGCAGCCCATGGCCAGCAGCACCGCCACCAGGGCGGCCAGGCGGTTGACCGTCAGCACGTTTTTTACATGAGCGCCCAGGCCCTTTTCATACAAGTCGCGGCCCAGGCTGGTGCCGGCGGCGTGGAACTGGCCCGAGAGGGTGCTCATGGCCGCGGCGAACATGGCCAGCAGGAAGAAGGTGGCGAACCAATCGGGGAAATAGTTGGTGATATAGGCCGGTATGATCTTGTCGATGTTCTTGTCGCCGCCGATGAAGGCCACCTGGCCCAGGACCTTGCCGGCCTGGTTGGGTATCTTGAAGAAGACCACATTGGACAGGGCGCCCACCACAAAGGCCACGCCGGTCATGAACAGCAGGAAGGGGCCGCCGTACATCACGCCGCGGTTAAGCTCCTTGTCGCTCTTGACGGTCATGAAGCGCACCGCCAACTGGGGCTGGGCCAGCACGCCGATGCCCACGCCGTAGACGATGGTGGTGTAGACGATGAGCCAGGTGGGGGTGCCGAACTCCAGGCCCTGGGTCCAGCCGTTCCAGCCCTTGAGCATGGGGTGGCCCTTGATGGCGGCGGTGGCCGCGGGGTTCAAGGCCAGGTCGGTGAGCTGCTGGTGGGCGCTGGCGAAGCCGCCCAGCACGTGATAGGTCCAGAAGATGAAGATGGCCATGATGACGAACATCAGGCAGGCCTGGAAGGCGTCGGTGTACATCACGGCCTTCATGCCGCCGGTGATGACGTACAGGGCGGTGATGGCGGTGAAGATGAACACGGCCATGCTATAGCTGATGCCCAGGTTGACTTCCAGGAGACGGGCCACGCCGATCAAGACCGCCGCGGCGTAGACCGGCATGAACAGAAAGATCACCGCCCCCGAGAAGCCCTGGATGAAGCGCGACTGATAGCGCCGGCCCAAGAGCTCGGGAAAGGTATGGGCATCCAGGGCGCTGCCCATGCGGCGGGTGCGTTTGCCGCAAAAGACAAAGGCCAGGAAGATGCCGAAGAAGATATTGAAGAATGTGAGCCATAGGAGGGGGAAACCCCACATGGCCGCCGCTCCGCCGAAGCCGATGATGGCCGAGGTGGAGATGAAGGTGGAGCCGTAGCTCATGGACATGATGAAGGGGTGCACCGAGCGTCCGGCCAGCATATAGTCGCTGGCCACCTTGGTTTCCTTCCAGCCCCGGTATCCCAGATAGACAACGACGGCGAAATATATGGATGCCCAAATGATCTTTTCGGTCATGGCGCCCTCCGAAGGTTGACTCAAGCCTGTCCAGGCTTAAAGTTGCAGGCCTACAACTTGGCGTTGATTTCTTTTTCCTCGGCCCGCAATTCCTCGGTGAGGGGTCCCGTGTCGTTGTACTTGATGATGCCGTAGATGAGGCACAACAGCCCGGCCCCAATGCTCAGCAAATAGGCCAGGGCCAACTCGGTGCTGGCGATTCCAAACATGTCTTTCCCACTCCTTTAAGGTCGGCGAGTCGACAAACCGCTGCTGGTCGCGGAGACTGATTCAGCTTACCCGATAATACCCTCCCGTTCTGACGGTTGTGAGTGATCTCTCAATGTCGCCCGACCAGGCCGGCGGTTCAACCGGGGCTGGCGGGGGCCATTGAACCAGACCAGCTCGGGCAAGAAGAGCCAGCCGCATAGCCCCGCAAAAGGCCTGAACACGATCAACGGCCCGAGGGCGGGCCGGCGCATGCCAATGGCAATACCGTTGGCCTAGCTAGGTTTATCAAGCAGAACGCTGTACAGGGTGAGATGAGAAAAAAAGTACTATCAGCGGTGAGGTAGGCGTTCATAAACGGATCATATGCTAGCTGTAATGTAGCTGTCAATTGCCGAAATTTCACCCCCGGCCCGGGCCAGCGGGGGCAGGGGGGATGGCGCCGGAAGGGGGGGGTGAACCGGGGCGGAGCCGGGCGGCGCGGGCCGGGCGGGAGGCCTGGGGGCTGGGGTCGGCTGGGCCGGAGATCATGTGGCCATCCTTATCATGGTGCAAGGCGCGGCAGCCGTTGGGACCGAGTTTCAAAATTGTCACGCAAGGCGCATGCCAACCAAATGGTGGGAAAGCCAGAGGGGGTGGGCGGGTGGTATCCTACTTTTTATGTTTGTGAAAACCGAGGGACGGGGTGGCGACAGGGTCAGGGGGAGCCGGGCTGGAGCCTGCATAATGCAATCAGGCCCCTGCCGGCGGGCTGAATAATGCAAGCCTGGCGGCCGGAGGGCGGAAGGCTGGACCCGCCTGGCGGGGCCGCGGCCCTGCGAGGTCTACGCGCCCAGCACTTCGGCCACCACCTGGTTCAGGACGTCCACGATGAACTCCAGCTCCTGGTCGCCGGCCACGAAGGGGGGGGCCAACACCAGGGCGTCGCCGTCGATGCCGGCCAGGGCCGTGGACTTGTAGGTGATCAGTCCCTGGTCGAACAGGGCCTGCCACAGGCGCTCGGTGACTTGCTGGTCGCGGGGGAAGGGTCTCAGGGTTCTTTTGTCGGCCACGAACTCCACGCCCCACAGATAGCCCAGGCCGCGCACCTGGGCCACGTGGGGATGGTCGGCCAGGGTGGCGCTCAAGAGGCGCCCCAGGAAGGGCCCCATCTCGGCCACCCGCTCCACCAGCTTCTCGCGCTCCAGGATGCCGATGGCGGCGCACCCGGCGGCGGCGGCCACGGGATGGTGGGAATAGGTGCCGCCGTGCATGAAGACCCCGCCGCCATCGCGGATGGCCGCGAAATGCCGCTCCAGGGTGGCCACGGCCGACAGCGCCAGGGTGCCGCCGCTGAGGCCCTTGCCCAGGGTGAGGATGTCCGGCAGCACGTCATAGTGCTCGCTGGCCAGCCAACGGCCGGTGCGCCCCAGGCCGCACATCACCTCGTCCTGGATCAGGAGCACCTGGTAGCGGTCGCATATCTCGCGCACGCGCGGCCAGTAGCCCGGCGGCGGCGGCACGGCGGCGATGGTGGCCCCGGAGACCGTCTCGGCCAGGAAGGCCGACACGGTCTGCCAGCCGATGTTTTGTATGGCCTCTTCCAGGGCTTGGGCGCAGCGCAGGTCGCAGGAGGGGTGTTTCAGGCCAAAGGCGCAGCGCAGGCAATAGGGCGCGGGGATATGGTGAACCTCGCCCAGGAGGGGGGCGTAGGGCGTCCGGAAGCTGGTGCGGCCGGTGGCGGCCAGGGCGCCCAGGGTCAGGCCGTGGTAGGACTGCCAACGGGCGATGAGCCGCGCCCGCTGGGGTCGGCCGTGTTCCAGGTGTATCTGGCGGGCCAGCTTGATGGCCGTCTCCACGGCCTCGGCCCCGCTGGTCTGGAAATAGAAGCGGCTGAGTTCCGGCGGGGTGTGCCGCGCCAGGGCCTGGGCCAACTCCTCCACCGGGGCGGTGGTGAACATGGTGGGGTGGGCGTAGTGGCAGGTCATGATCTGGTCATGGACTGCCCGGGCGATCTCCTGGCGGCCGTGTCCCAGGTTTACCACCACGGCCCCGCCGCTGGCGTCCAGGTAGCGCTTGCCGGTGTCGTCGTATATCCACACCCCCTCGGCCCTGCTGGCCAGGGGCAGGGCGCCCTTAAGCTTGCGGGGAAACACCTTGCTCGATGATAGGCTCATATTCAGCGCTCTCCGGGGATTAAAGCTGGATTATAGCAGAGTGCCGGCGCAAGTTGTCACCGCAAGGCCACGACGGGAGCCGGCCCAGGCCGCCTGTTTACGCCCGGCGGGGGGCACCCCGCTTGACTGGGGCCGGCGGGGCGGTTACAGTTCGGGCTGAGGCGCCCAGTGGGGCGCGCCAATGGGGGTGGGTCCATGGCCCATGACAGCCAGGCCGCGATCTTCGCCAAGGCCCTGGAGGCCTTCCGTCAGCGGGGGCTGTTGGGGCGCGCCCTGCGCATCAGTCACGGACAGCGCCTGTACAGCGTGCGCTGCGACCAAGATTGTTTCAGCGTCTACCGCGTCAACGAAAAGCCCTTCCTGCCGCCGGGGCTGCCAGGCTGGATGGTCTGCCGGCTCAGCCGGGAGGAGTGCTTCAGCCTGGACCAGGATGAGCGCACCTGCCACCTGCCCCAGACCCCGGAGCAGCTTGACGAGGCCCTGGCCTGGCTGGAGCTGGTGCTGCAAAGCCTGCCCCTCGACCAATCCTAGCATCCCAAAGAGGAATATCCGTGCAAATCTACGTCTCGGGCTCCCTGGCCTACGACCGCATCATGAACTTTGACGGGCGCTTCTCCGACCACATCCTGCCCGACAAGATCCACGTGCTCAATGTGTGCTTCAACGTCAACGGCCTGCAAGAGAAGCTGGGCGGCACGGCGGGCAACATCGCCTACGGCTTGGCCCAACTGGGCGAGAAACCCACGGTGCTGGCCTGCCTGGGGCGCGACGGCGGACGCTATCTGGAGTGGCTGCGCCAGCAGGGCATCGGCGTGGAGTGCGTGCGCCAGGTGGATGAGGAATTCACGGCCGGGGCCTACATCACCACCGACAAGTCCGACAACCAGATCACCGGCTTCAACCCCGGGGCCATGAAGTTCTCCTGCTGCTTTGACGCCCAGGGCCTGGACCCCGGGCAATCCCTGGCCATCGTGGCCCCGGGCAACCTGGAGGACCTGACCCTCTTGCCGGGGCGGTTTCGCGATCTGGGGGTGCCCTTTATCTTCGACCCCGGCCAATCGCTGAACATCCTGAGCGGCGAGCAGTTGCTGGAGTCGATAAAGGGCGCCCTGGCCCTGATCAGCAACGACTACGAGTTGGAGCTGATCACCCGCAAGACCGGCCTGGACCTGGCCGGACTCTTGGGGCTGGCCAGCGCGGTGATCACCACCAAGGGCGAGCAGGGTTCGGTCTTGCAGCGGCCAGGGGAACAGGTCTTGATCCCCATCGTGCCGGCCAGGGAGGTCAAAGACCCCACCGGGGCTGGCGACGCCTACCGCGCGGGCCTCTTGAAGGGCCTGGCCCAGGGCCTTTCGCTGGAGGAGGCCTGCCTGTGGGGGGCGGCCCTGGCCTCCTACGCCGTGGCCATCTACGGCACCCAGGAATACCGGGTGGACCAGGCTGATTTCTCGGCCCGCTTGGCCCTGGCCAGGGCGGCGGCATGACCACCGGCCCCGGCGACATCGTGCTCATCCGGCACAAGGGCCAGCCGGTGACCTACGCCCGCGTCGAGGATGTCGGCGTGGACGTAAAGCCCGGCTGGTGGCAGGTCAAGCTGTTGTTCTTGCAGGTGCCCTCGCAGGAGGTGACCTGGATTTTGCGCGAGGAGTACATAGACGGCGGCGAGTTCACCATGGGCGGCGACAGCATGCGCCTGGAGCGCCTGACGCCGGCCGCGGGCCTGGCCCCGCCGCCGGAGCCCCCCCAGCCCTCGCGGGAGGGACCGGCCGGCCCGGGCGGGGGCAAGGTCTTGAGCCTGGCGGGGCGCAAGGGCAAGTCATCCTGATCTGGATTTGCAAGGAGCCCCCATGTACCCCCCCGAGCACCCATTGGCGGCTTTTCGGTTCCACGTGGAGTTCAGGCCCCGCTTCTCTGACCTGGACGCCTTTGGCCACGTCAACAATGCCCGCTTCTTCACCTACTTCGAGGAAGGCCGCAGCGGCTATCTGAGGCGGTTGGGCATCTTCCTGCCCCCGGCCTCGCCAGTGTCCCTGGTGGTGCAAAAGGCCGAGTGTACCTACCTGGTGCCGGTGCGGCATCATCATCTGGTGCAGGTGCATGTGCGCGCCGCCGACTGGGGCAAGAGCCGATTCAGCTTCCACTATGCCCTGTGGCTGCCCGAGGAGGACCGACTGGCCGCCGGCGGCAGCACCCGGATGGCGGCCTGGCACCTGGGTCGCCGGCAGTCCACGGAGATTCCCGGGGACCACGCGGAGAAAATGCGCGCCTTTGAGCAGGGGGCCTGATAGACGGCCCAGCCGGATCAGGCCTTGGGGGCGGCGCGTGGGGTTGTCGTGGGGCGGGGTCAGGCCTTGATCAGGGTCTGCCAGAGATCGATGACGGCCACGCGGCGGGCGTCCAGTTGGCCGCGCAGTTCGGCCAGTTGGGGGCGGCTCATCTCCAGCCTGCTCAGAACCTGCGGCAGCACCTCCGGGCGGTCGGGATTGCCGGAATGCCCCAGGTTTATGCTGCGGGCCAGGTAGTCCGCCACGTGTACCGTGGCCACCATGGGATAGCACAAGAGGCCGACATGGGGCAGGTGATGAAACCCCATGACCTCGCCTAGCTGCTGGGGCAGGTCCCAGTGCTCGGCCAGGGCCTGGCCCACCATGCCATGATCCATGTCCAGGGCTTTCTCGGCCTCGCGGTAGGGCAGGTTCTCCTTGGTCATCAAGTCCTTGATGGCCGCGGCCTCGTCGGGGAAGAAGGCCGCCAGCACCACCTTGCCCAGGTCGTGCAACAGCCCGGCGGTGAAGGCCGCCTCGCGTTGGGACTTGTCCAGGCGCTCGGCGACCAGGGTGGCGGCGTCGGCCACGGTCAGGGAGTGCAGCCACAGCAGCTCGGCCGCCTTCTGGTTGCGGAAGGACGAGGGGTGCAGGAAGCCCATCAGGCTGGCGCCCAGGCAGATGTTGCGAATCTCCTCGTAACCCAGGGCCACCACCGCCCGCGTCACGGTCAAAATCTGATGCCTGAATCCGTAGTAGGCCGAGTTGGCCACGGCCAGCACCTTGGAACTCAAGGCCTGGTCATGGATTATGATGGCCTCCAGGTCCTGGGCCGAGCTGTTTTGATTATTGAGCAGGGCCAATATTTGGCTCAGCACCGTGGGCAGGGTGGGTACGTAGCGGATGCCTCTGACAAAGCGGTTCTGCATGCCTGTCGATTCCCCGGCGAGAACGTTTGGAAACCTGCCGCGAAGTTACTGTAACTTAATGCAATTGTCAAGAGCGTCCAGCTTGGGATCGCCAGGCTTGGCCAGCCGCACTAAGTCCCGGCCAGGGCGGCCAGGGTTTGCGCTCGGGCGGCGGCGAAGGCCCCTGGCCCCAGATGCAGCCGGCGGGGTCCCGGCCGTGGCAGGCCCCGTCCCTGGACCTCCAACACCGTCAAGCCTCGGCCGCGCAGGCAGGCCAGTTGGTCCTGGTAATGCTGTTGGCGGGCCGCGTCCACGGCCTGGGATTGCAGGGCCAGGGGGCTCAGGCGCTTTTGCAAAAAGGCCAGGGGCTCGCGCTCCAGGCTGGAGGAGGGCAGCCAGTGCACCAATAGGGTTTTGGCCCCCAAACGCTCCGCCGCGCCCAGGAGGGGGGCCTTGTCCACCAGGCCGCCATCCACCATCAGGCCACCGTCCAACTCCACCGCCGCGAACAACAGGGGCACCGCCCCGCTGGCCCGCACCGCCGGGGCCAGGGGTCCCCGGGTCAGCCAGGCCCGAGCGCCACGGGCCAGGTCCAGGGCCACCAGCAGGCAGGGCTTGGGGCAGTCCTCAAAGGTGGGGCAGGGCAGGCTATCCTCCAAGAGGCGCTGAAAGGCCTGGCCGCGCAGGTAGCCGGTCTGGCCCCGTCCGGCCCGCAGGAGGCTCTTGAACAGGACGCCCGCCGTGGGGGGGTCCCAAAAATCCCGGCGGCTTAGCCCCTGGAATAGCTCCCGCATGCGCTCGGGGGCCATGCCGCCGGCGGCATAGGCCGCCACCAGGGCGCCCGAGGAGGCCCCGGCGTAGGCATCGGGCCGCAGGCCCAGGTCCTCCAAGGCCTGCAAAAAGCCGGCATGGGCGAAAAACCCGAAAAAACCCGAGGACATCACCGCCACCAGAGGGCGGGGCAATCGGCTCAAGCGTTGGGCGGGGGAGGACGTGTCCATGGAACAACCGGTGTCTAGTAGGTTAATTGATAAGCTATTTCGCCGAATAATACACTTTATTTAACCTGTTTCGATAGTAGCTCGCCCTGGCTGTCAAAGGGCAGGGGCTGGCCCTTGCGATAGGCCAGGGCCTGGCCGGTGGCGATGCGCTTGCCGTCGGCCTGGTAGACCAGGGCGTCGTACAGGGCGGTCTTGCGGGTGGCGTTGGTTTCCTTGGCCTCGGCCAAGAGCCTGACCCCCGCCTCGGCCGGGGCCAGGTAGTAGATGGACAGTTGCAGGGCCACGGCCACCTCGCCGTGGGCGTTGCAGGCCAATTGAAAGGCCTCGTCCAACAGCGAGAACACGGCCCCACCGTGCAGCATACCGAAGATATTGGTCATATCCGGCCGGAAATCCATGGCCACCTTGGCGAAGCCCGGCGCGATCTCCAGCACCTCGATGTCCAACAGCTTGCTATAGCGCTCCTGGCGGCTGCGCGCCCACAACAGATCCACGGCCTGTTTGTCCTGCACGATTGCTCCTCCCGGCTGGTGCGCGGTGTTTTTCACTGGCCCACAATGTCGCAAAGCGGGTGCTGGGGTCAATGGTCTTGGCAAAGGGGCGGGCCGAGCGCGGCGGGGTCAGGGGTCAAACGACTTGACAAGCGGCCCACGATTTGGGATATGTGTCGCGAGTGATGTCAGGCCACCGGCCATCCAGACTCGATCTGGGTGGCTTTTTTCATCGGTGGGGTTGGCACATGCGCCTGGTAATGATCGACAATTACGATTCCTTCACCTACAACCTGGTGCAGCTCTTCGCCGAGTTCGCGGTGCAGACCCTGGTCTTCCGCCACGATCAGGTGAACCTGACGCGCATCGCCCAACTCAGGCCCAATTGGCTGTGCATCTCGCCGGGACCCAAGGACCCCGCCCACGCCGGCATCAGCCGGGAGGTGGTGGAGCGCTTCGGGACGGGCACCCCGCTCTTGGGGGTCTGCCTGGGCATGCAGGTGATCAACGAGGCCTTTGGCGGTCGCACCGCCCGGGCGCCAAGGCCCATGCACGGCAAGGCCTCGCGGATTACCCACCAGGGCCAGGGCATCTTCGCCGGCCTGCCCTCGCCCTTTCTGGCCGCGCGCTACCATTCCTTGCAGGTGGTGCCGGACGGCGATGAGCTGGAACCCCTGGCCCGGGCCGAGGACGGGGTGATCATGGGGCTCAGGCACGTGCACTGGCCCATCTGGGGGGTGCAGTTCCATCCCGAGTCGTTTTTCACCGAGCACGGCCTGGAGATGATAAGCAATTTTCTGCTTCTGGACCCTGAGTTTCAGGGAGGGCCGCACTCCGCGCGACCTGGTGGGCGGCGCTTCCCCCGTTGGCTTAAAGCCAGCTCCGCCCCCGGAGGCCAGCCATGAGCCCGGCCTCTCTGCTGGCCAGCCTGGGCCTGCCGGCCCAGCCGGTGCATCTCTTGGAGGACAGCCTCTTGGAGACCCACGCCGATCAGGCCCGCTTCCTGGCGCTGGCCCGAGGCGTGGCCGGCCAGGAAGGAGGCTGCGTATTGCTCAGCGGCGGCGACCTGGATTGCAGCCGCTACAGCCTGGCCACCTGGGACCCCCTGCTGGTGCTGCGCGGCAAGGGGCCTGGCCTGGGCCTGGCCGCCGGCCAGGCCCATTGGTTGGGCCAGGGCGACCCCCTGGAGTTTTTGGACCAAATCTTCGCCGAGCTGCGTCCCGGCTTTGCCCTGCCAGGCCTGCCCTTTGCCGGCGGGGGGGTGGGGTACCTGGCCTATGAGTTGAAAAACCGGATCGAGCGCTTGCCCCAGCGGGCCGAGGATGACCTGGGCCTGCCGGAGATGTATTTGAGCTTCCCCGGGCAGGTGCTGGTGCACGACCGCCACGGTGGCCAACTGCGTTACCTGCGTCTGGGCTGGCCGGGGCGCGAGCCCGCCGGCCCCGGCCCCCTGGAGCTGTCAAAACCCCAGACCGGCCCGCCGCCCCGGCCGGGGGAGCTGTCCAGCACCTTCAGCCAAGCTGCCTACCGGGCGGCGGTGGGGCGCATCCGCCAGTACATCGCCCAGGGCGACGTGTATCAGGTCAACCTGTCCCAGCGCTTCAGCTTCAGCCTGGCCGGCGACCCCCTGGCCCTGTGGGAGCGGCTGTTCGCCAAAAACCCCGCGCCTTTCTACGCCTATGTCAACGCCGGCGACCACCAGGTGCTGTGCACCTCCATGGAGCGCTTTTTGCTGCGCCGGGGCCAGTACCTGGAAACCCGGCCCATCAAGGGCACCCGCCCCCGCGGCGGCGACCCCCAGGCCGACGCCGCCCTGCGCCAGGAGCTAAATCAAAGCTTTAAAGATGACGCTGAACTATCCATGATCGTTGATCTGTTGCGCAACGACCTTGGTAGGGTCTGCCTGCCGCGCAGCATCGCCGTGGAGTCCCACAAGCGCGTGGAGGCCTTTCAGAACGTGTTTCACCTGGTCTCCACGGTCAACGGCCAGGTGCCTCCGGAGCTGACCCACGGCCAACTCCTGCGCGCCACCTTTCCCGGCGGCTCCATCACCGGCTGCCCCAAGATCAGGGCCATGGAGATCATCGACGAGCTGGAACCCAAGGTGCGCCAGGTCTATACCGGTTCCATGGGCTACCTGGGCTGGCACCAGAACCTGGACCTGAACATAGCCATACGCACCGGCATCGTCAGCCAGGGGCAATGCCACTTTGCCGTGGGCGGTGGGGTGGTCTATGATTCCGATCCAGAAGATGAATATCAGGAAACCCTGCACAAGGGAAGCACCCTGTTCCAGGTCATACAGGCCCTGGCCGAGGAGGAGGCATGATTCCAGGCAGCCACGGGGAGATCAGGCCCCTGCTATGGCTCAACGGGGAGTTCCTGCCCCTGGAACAGGCGGCCATCTCGCCCCTGGACCGGGGGTTTCTCTTTGGCGACGGGCTGTTCGAGACCTTGCGCGCCCAAGAGGGCCGGGTGCTGGGCCTGGACGAGCACCTGGCGCGCCTTCGGGCCTCGGCCCGCCTTCTGGCCATGCCCCTGGACGACGAACCCTCCTGGGCCGGGGTATTGCACCAGCTTCTGGCCCTCAACCGCCTGACCCAGGGCCTGGCCCGGATCAAGATCGTGCTCACGCGGGGGATCGACCCCGACCTGGGCCTGCCGGCCTCGGCCCGGCCCACCCTGTTGATCCTGGCCCAACCCTACACCCCGCCCTCGGCTCAGGCCTATCGGGCCGGCTGGCGCCTGGGCAGCTTCCGCCAGGGCGGCGCGCCGGCCCTGGCCGGTCACAAGAGCCTTAACTATCTGTTCTACCTGTGGGCGCGCCAGAGCGCCCGCCAGGCCGGGGCCGACGAGGCCCTGATCCTGGACCAGGAGGGCTTGGTGGCCGAGACGGCCCTGGGCTCCCTGATCTGCCTCCAGGACGGCCGCTGGTGGACGCCGAGCAGCCCCGCCCAGTTGCCGGGCATCACCCTGGCCCGGATGCGCCGCCTCTTGGCCGCCGACGGCCAGCCCGTGGAGGAGCGCCCGGCCCGGCCCCAGGACCTACTAGCCTGCCCCACGGTTTGGGTGCTCAACTCCCTGATGGGCATCATGCCGGTGAGTCACATGGACGGCCAGGCCCTGGCCGCGCCCCGGCCGGAGTTGGCCGAGCCCTACCGCCAACGCCTGTGGCAGGGCGGCGGGGACTAAATTCATCAAGGATAAAGCGGGAGGCTGGCGGCTCGGGTTGGGGGGCGCGGTTGGTGGTGTTGGCTCCCACCATCTTGCCTGGCCACCCGCCGAAAGCCGGACCCGGCGTACATCCACGAGGTCGCAGATATCCCTGAAAGTGAGGCTTCCGGGCGGGGCGATGGTATGATTGCCCTTAAGAGGCGCGGCATGTCGCCGCCAGCCAGCCGGAGGACATGACCTTGGACGAGATCAGCGCGGGCCTGGATTTGGAGCTGGATATTCTGGACCTGGCCGCTGGCGGTCGGGGGTTGGGGCGCTTGCCCGATGGCCGGGTGGCCTTCGTGTCCGTGGCCCTGGCCGGCGAAAAAGCGCGCATCCATTTGACCAAGGTCAAGCGCGACTATGCCGAGGCCGTGGCCCTGGAGATACTAACTCCCTCGCCCCAACGGGTGCAGCCGGCCTGCCCGCTGTATGAGCGCTGCGGCGGCTGCGACCTGATGCACCTGGACTACCCCGCCCAGGTGGAGGCCAAGGCCGCCTGGGTGCGGCGGGCCCTGTGGCGCCTGGACCCCCTGCCCGAGGCCACGGTACTGGCCTCGCCCCTGGTCTGGAACTACCGCAACCGCCTGCGCCTACAGGTGCAGGCCGGGCGTCTGGGTTTTTTTGGCCGGGGAGGGCATGATTTGGTGGAGGTGGCGGCTTGCCCGGTGGCCGCGCCGGCGGCCAACAAGCTGCTGCCCGGCCTGGCCTCGGCCCTGGCCCGGCCCCAGTGGTCGGCCCTGTCCTGGGTGGAGATCATCGCCGACGATGACCAGGCCTTCCTCACCCTGGGTTGGCAGGATCACGGCGACCCGCCTGACCCGGCCGAGTTGGCCCGGGAGGTGGGGGCCTCGGGCGCGCGCCTGTGCCGGGGCCAGGACCTGGACGACTGGCCCCTGGGGGCCGAGGGCGGCCTGCTCTATCACCAAGAGCCGAACTTAAGCCTGCGGGCCTATCCGGGGGTGTTCTGCCAGGTCAACTGGCAGGCCAACCGCCTGCTCATCGATCTGGTGATGCAGGCGGCGTCATCGCTGGAGGTGGCCCGGGACGAGGATTCCGACCAGGAAGCCCAGGCCGGCACTGCCCGGGGGGCGGCTACCGCCCTGGACCTCTACGCCGGCAGCGGCAACTTCGGCCTGCCCCTGGCCGCCGCCGGCTGGCAAGTGCTGGCGGTGGAGGGCGACCAGGAGGGCGGCCGGGTGGCCGTGGCCCAGGCCCACCAGGCCGGGCTGCAAGAGCGCCTCCTGATGCACAACGCCGAGGCCGGTCAGGCCCTCCAGGGGCTGGTGGCGGCCGGCCGGGGCTTTGACCTGGTGGTGTTGGACCCCCCCCGGGCCGGGGCCAAGGACCTCATGGCCGGCATCCTGCAACTAAACCCTCAAAGAGTGGTCTACGTCTCCTGTCACCCCGCAGCCCTGGCCCGCGACGCCGCGGTGCTGGTAACGGCCGGCTACCGGGCCGCCAGCCTGACGGTGATCGATCTCTTCCCCCACACCGGGCATGTGGAGGCGGTACTGGTGCTGGATGCGCCGGCTTAAGGGACTCGGGCCGGGGCGTCTGGGTGGCTGGGCGCTGGCGCTGGGCCTGGCCTGGCTCTTGGTCTGCCCGCAAGGAGCGCATGCCTTGGGACCTTTTTCCCATCTGGTGCTGGCCCGCCAGTTGGCCGACCCGGCCTGGGCCGGCCAGCCCTCGGTGATGGCGGCCCTCTACGCCGGGGCCTTGGCGCCGGATGCCGGCTACTATCCCGGCGCCCCGGAGGGCCTGGCCGAGGCCGCCCACCTGGTGCGGCCCTGGGCCGTGGTGTCCGCGCTGTTGGACCTGGCGGCCACGGACCAGGAACGGGCCTTTGCCCGGGGCTATCTGTCCCACGCCCTCCTGGACCGCCTGGGGCATGAGTCCTTGATCAACCGCCTCTCCGGGCGGGCCTTTTCCGCCGATCCCCTGACCCATAAGCGCGTGGAATGGGGTCTGGACTGCTGGCTGCTCTCCCGGCCCCACAACGCTTGGCTATGGGAGGTGAGGGCTGATTCCGCCGCCGGGCTGGACCTGTGGGGCCGGGCCTTGCGCCAAGCCTACGGGGTGCTGGTGCCCCCGGAGGTGATGGGCCAGGCCATGGCCGCCGAGATGGCCGAGATCAGGCGCCTGCCACGGGTCTTCTGGCTCTCGGGCCAGGCCCCGCGCCCCGAGGCCTGGGCGGGCAACGCCCTGGGCTGGCTCCTGGGGCACAGCCTAAGGCCGGTGGCCGTGGGCTACATGGCCTGGCGGGGCGGCTATATGAACGAGCGGGCCGTGCTCTCGGCCCGCCAGCCCACGGACCAGGACATCTCCGCCCTGAACGAGCTGCTGAACCAGGTGGCCCAGCGGGCCGGGTTGGTGGGGCGGGACGGACGGGGCGGCGAACTGCCCACGGGCAACCTGGACGCCGACCCGGCCTGTCAGGCCCAGGCTTGCACCGCCGCCCAGGCCTGGCTGCAAGGGCTGGGCAAGACCCCCTGACCCTTGCTAGATTGATGGCAGTTCCCCTTAAACCAAGCAGGGAGGAGCCATGGGCAAGCTAGGGTGGCTGGTTATGGCCGTGCTGGTTTTGGGCGCCGGGCCGGCCGGGGCGCTGAGCACCGAGCAGGTGCTGGAGCTGAAAAAGGCCGGGGTGAGCGAGGACATCATCCAGAAGCTCATCGACAACGAGATGCACGGGTCCGGCCCCAGCCGGCAGGGGCGCTACGTGGTGCGCCAGGCCGGCGGCGGCGAGGTGATCGTGTATCAGGCCGGCGGCGGCTCCCCGGAGATGCCCCTGGAGATGGACCCGGCCTGGCGCCAGGCCCCGGGCCTGCGGGGCATGCTGGGGCGCCAGCCCTCCCAGGACCCGCCGGCTGGCCAGGCCTCGGGGACCCCGCCGGAACCGGCCACCCCTCACGGGCGCTACACCCTGCTTCTGGAGAGCCAGCGCGAGTTGGCCGCGGCCAAAAAGCGCGCCAAGGAATTATCGGCCGAGGGCGTCGAGGCCCGCGTGGAGAGCGTGGACCTGGGCGCCCAGGGGCGCTGGTACCGGGTGCTGCATGGCCACTTCAGCGGCCGGGAGCAGGCCGAGGCCCAGGGTGAGAAGCTGCGTGAGGTCGGCGGCATAGGCTCCTACACCGTGCTGGCGCGCTAGGGTCCTGGCCGCTTGCCGCCTGGCCCGGCCTCTGTTAGTCTTCCAAGATTAGGCTTTTGTCCGCCCACGCGGACCGCCAAACCTCCTCGGGAGAGCCATGGAGCCCCTGGAACTATTCGCCCGGCGTCAGGTGCTCACGGTCAGCGAGCTGGTGGGGCAGCTCAAAAAACTGGCCGAGGAGCGCTTTGACTTCGTGTGGGTGGAGGGCGAGGTGACGGGCCTGCGCCGGCCGGGCAGCGGGCACGTCTATTTTGCCTTGAAGGACCAGGAGGCCCAGCTCCGGGCCGTGCTCTTCCGCCACCAGGCGGCCTTGATGCGCTTTGCCCTGGAGGACGGCCAGCGGGTGCTCTGCCAGGGGCGCTTAAGCCTCTACCCCGCCCGGGGCGAGGTGCAGTTGGTGGTGGACAGCCTGGAGCCACGGGGGGCCGGGGCCTTGGCCCTGGCCTTTAGCCAACTGCGGCGGCGCCTGGAGGCCCAGGGACTCTTTGACGAGGAGCGCAAGCGCCCTCTGCCCGATCTGCCTCGGCGGGTGGCGGTGGTGACCTCGCCCAGCGGCGCGGCCATCCATGATTTCCTGCAGGTGCTGCACCGGCGCTTCGACCGCCTGGAGGTGGCCATCTACCCGGTGCCCGTGCAGGGGCACGAAGCCGCGCCGGCCATGGTGCGGGCGCTCAGTGACCTGGCGGCCTGGGGCTGGCCCGAGGTTATCGTGCTCACCCGGGGCGGCGGCTCGCCCGAGGACCTGTGGGCCTTCAACGACGAGGACCTGGCGCACGCCATCGCGGCCTCGCCCATCCCCATTATCTCGGCGGTGGGGCACGAGGTGGACGTGACCATCGCCGACCTGGTGGCTGATCTGCGCGCCCCAACGCCCTCGGCGGCGGCCGAGCTTCTGGCGCGGCCCCGGGCCGACCTGGCGGCCCAGCTGGCCAGCCTGCGCGCCCGCCTGGCCCGGTCCGGCCAGGGGATGGTGGGCCAGCGCCGCCGGGACTTGCAAGGCCTGCTCAAGGCCCTGGGCGATCCCCGGCGCCGACTTATCGACCGGCGTCTGCGCCTGGAGGACCTGCTCTCCCGGGCTGGCCAGGGCTTGCGTGGCCTGATTCATCGCCGTCACCGCCAGCTCACGGACCGGCGGCTGGGGCTGCTGGGCCGGCGCCCCGACCGCCACCTGCGCGAGCTGGAGTCCCGCCGCCGGGAACTGGCGCAACGCCTGGCCGCAGCCGGGGTGCTGGCCGTCACCCGCCGCCGGGCGGCCTTGCAGGAGGGCCTGGCCGGGCTCAGGGCCTTGAGCCCCCTGGCGGTGCTGGGGCGCGGCTACGCCCTGGCCCAGGACCAACAAGGGCGCCTTCTGCGCCGGGCCGAGCAGGCGCGGGTGGGCGAACTGATCCGGGTGCGTCTGGCTAGGGGGCGGCTGGCGGTCCGGGTCCTGGAGATCGAGGCGTGAGAGCCTGGCTCTGGGCCGTGGGCCTGCTGCTGCTGTTGGCCGGGCCGGCGGCGGCCGCCGACAGGCTGGAGCTTTGGCCGGGCCTGCTGGAACAAGGCCAGCCCCTGGTGGCGCGGGTCTGGCTGGAGAGGCCGGCGCCGGGGGCCGAGTTGCGCGTGCTGGGCCGGCGGGTGCCGCTGCTGCCCGGACCGGGGGGCTGCCTCCTGGGGGTGGCCGGCGTGGACCTGGAAGACCCGCCCGGCCCGGCCCGCGTGGAGGTCTTGGCCGGAGACAAGGTGCTGCTTAGCCGCGCGCTGACCGTCAAGGCCCGCGACTACGGCACCCGCAAGATCACCGTGGACGGCAAGTTCATGGAGCTAAAGCCCCAAGACCTGGCCCGCCACCAGGACGAGACGGCCCGGCAGAAGGCGGTGTTCGCCACCATCGGCCCGCGCGGCCTGTGGGGCGGTCCCTGGATCATGCCCCTGGACAGCGCCGTGGTGGGGGTCTTTGGCCGGCGCAGCCTGGTCAACGGCCAGGCGCGCGCGCCCCATGGCGGGGTGGATCTGCGCGGGGCCACGGGCACGCCCATCAAGGCCCCGGCCGCCGGGCGGGTGGCCTTGCTGCTGGACACCTATTTCAGCGGGCTCTTGGTGCTGATCGACCACGGCCTGGGGGTGGTCAGCGGCTATCGGCATCTGTCGCGGGCCAACGTGCGCCAGGGACAGGAGGTGCGGCCCGGCCAGGTCATAGGCCTGGTGGGCGCCAGCGGCCGGGTCACCAGCCCGCACCTGCACTTTGACCTGCACCTGGCCGGGGCGCGCGTGGACCCCCTGGCCTGGATCAAGGCCAGCGCCGAGCTGGCGCGGTGGCAGCGCCAGCCCTAATCGTTTTTTGCGGGGAGTAGAGCCCATGGCCAAGGCCAAGAAGGAAGGCGGCTTCGAGCAAAGCCTCAAGCGTCTGGAAGAGATCGTGGACAAGCTGGAGGACGAGGAGTTGGAGCTGGAGGAGGCCATCGCCCTCTTCGAGGAGGGGGTCAAGCTGGCCGAGGCTTGCGGACAGCGCCTGGACGCCGCCGAGAAGAAAGTGACCCTGTTGCTGAAAGACCGCCAGGGCGGCCTGGTGCAGACGCCCTTCCAGGCCGAGCCCAGGGGCGAGGAGCAGCCGTGAACGGCCGGCACGACCTCAAAGCCTACCTGAAGGACCAGGCCCGCCGGGTGGATTTGGCGCTGGACCGGTTGCTGCCAGGCGACGAGGCTGGCGGGCTGATCCTGCAAGCCATGCGCTACAGCCTCTTTGCCGGCGGCAAGCGCCTGAGGCCCATCCTGTGCCTGGCGGCGGCCGAGGCCGTGGGCGGCCAGAGCGAGGGCGTACTGTTCTGCGCCTGCGCCCTGGAGATGATCCACACCTACTCCCTGGTGCACGACGACCTGCCGGCCATGGATGACGATGACTATCGCCGAGGCGTGCCCACCAACCACAAGGTCTTCGGCGAGGGCATGGCCGTGCTGGCCGGCGACGGCCTTTTGACCCAGGCCATGGTGCTCCTGACCACCCACGCCCACGTGGCCAGCATCGAGCCCTGGCGGGTGCTCATGGCCAGCCACGCCATCATGCGCGCCTCGGGCCATGAGGGCATGGTGGGCGGCCAGGCCGCGGATCTGTTGGCCGAGCGCCAGGAGCCGGATTTGGCCACGGTGCAACTTATCCACAGCAAGAAGACCGGCGCCCTGATCACCGCCTCGGTGCAGGCCGGGGCCTTGTTGGCCGGCGGCAACGAAGAGCAGATTAAGACCCTGGTGCGCTACGGCCGCCGGGTGGGCCTGGCCTTCCAGATCGCCGACGACCTCTTGAACCAGAGCGGCGACGCCAGCGAGCTGGGCAAGGCCACGGGCAGCGACGAGGCGCGCGGCAAGATGACCTACCCGGCGGTGCTGGGGCCGGTCCAGGCCCGTCAGACCGGAGAGCAACTGGTGGAGGAGGCCGTGGCCCTGGCCACGGGCCTGGGCGAGCCCGCTTGGCCGTTGGTGGAGCTGGCCCGCTATATAATGGAACGCACCCACTAACCCCGTGGGCTGACCGATAAAATCTAAGGAAGCGTCTTGGACAAACCTCTTGCCAATGCCGACAGCCTGCTGGAGCGCATCGACAGCCCGGCCGACCTTAAGGGCCTGAGCCTGCCCGAGCTGGAGCGCCTGGCCGACGAGATACGCGCCCGCATCATCGAGACGGTGACCAAGACCGGCGGCCACCTGGCCCCCAGCCTGGGGGTGGTGGAGTTGACCCTGGCCCTGCACAAGGTCTTCAACGCGCCCCAGGACAAGATCATCTGGGACGTGGGCCACCAGACCTATGCCCACAAGTTGGTCACCGGCCGGCGGGAACGCTTCGCCAGCCTGCGCCAGTTGGGCGGGCTTTCGGGGTTCCCCAAACGGGCCGAGAGCCCCTACGACGCCTTTGACACCGGCCACTCATCCACCAGCATCTCCGCCGCCCTGGGCATGGCCGTAGGCAAGCGCCTGGCCGGCGAGAAGGGCCGGGTCATCGCGGTGATCGGCGACGGCTCGCTGACCGCGGGCATGGCCTTCGAGGCCCTGAACCAGGCCGGCTACCTGGACGAGGACATCATCGTGGTCCTGAACGACAACGGCATGTCCATCGCCCCCAACGTGGGCGCGCTAAGCAAGTTCATGTCGCGGGCGCTTTCGGGCAAGGCCTACCTCACCTTCCGCAAGGACGTGGAGCGCTTCCTCAGGGGCATCCCCGCCGTGGGGCGCGAGCTTCTTGACTTGGCCCGGCGCTCCGAGGAATCCTTCAAGGCCTTCTCCACCCCGGGCATGCTCTTCGAGGCCTTCCGCTTCAACTATCTGGGGCCGGTGGACGGCCACCGCCTGGACCGCCTGGTGGAGACCTTCGAGAACCTGCACAACCAGCAGGGGCCGCTTTTGGTGCACGTGCTGACCAAGAAGGGCAAGGGCTACGCCCCGGCCGAGGAGGACCCCAGCCATTTCCACGGCGTGGGCGCCAGCAAGCCGGCCCGTCCCGCCCCGGCGGCCTCGGCCCCGCCGCCCGCCCCGCCGTCCCCCACCTACACCCAGGTCTTCGGCCAGACCATGGTGGAGCTGGGCGGCGCCAATCCCAAGATCGTGGCCATCACCGCGGCCATGCCCGAGGGCACCGGCTTGCAGTCCTTTGCCCTGGCCATGCCCGAGCGCTTCATCGACGCCGGCATCGCCGAGCAGCACGCCGTGACCTTTGCCGCCGGGCTGGCCTGCCAGGGCTTCCGCCCCGTGGTGGCCGTCTACAGCACCTTTATCCAGAGGGCCTTTGACCAGATCGTGCACGACGTGTGCATGACCAACCTGCCGGTGCTCTTTTGCCTGGACCGGGGGGGCATCGTGGGCCAGGACGGCACCACCCACCAAGGGCTGCTCGATCTCAGCTTTCTACGCTGCGTGCCCAACCTGAGCCTGATGTCGCCGGCCGACGAGGACGAGCTGCGGCACATGCTCTGCACGGCGCTGCAACACGACGGCCCCGTGGCCCTGCGCTACCCCCGGGGACGCGGTCCTGGCGCGGCCATCGCCGGCCCGCCCCGGCTCCTGGAGTGGGGCAAGGGCCAGGTGCT
>JAZDIQ010000021.1:0-21736 GCA_043804825.1 Pseudomonadota bacterium | reverse complement strand
AAGGCGGTGGAGGGCGAGGAGCACCAAAAGCCCCCGCTCGCAAGCCCAGGATCAGAAATACAGGCCGGTAACTCAGCGGGAGAGTGCCATCCTCACACGGTGGAAGTCAAGGGTTCAAATCCCTTCCGGCCTACCAAGAATGATATCAGGCGGTTAGCTCAAACAGGGCTAACCGCCTGAGTCGTTTTTTCGATCGTCAATTGATCGTCAACGGTTGATCGTCAACCTTTGGTTCATTTCCCTTCTTCCTCTTCCAAAAACCGCTCGATGGCCATGGTGATCACCTGGGCCTCGGAGACCCGCTTGCCCGCCTCGGCAGTCATGCGACCTGACAGCCTGACCAGTCTTGCTTTCAGCTCGGGGGCCAAGTAGGCCGTGGCGGCGATGCGGTTCTCTCTGTCTGCTCTGGCCATGGTTCCTCCTGGTGGTCGAAAATAAGGCGCGGACCCCGCCGCCGGAGCCCGCGCGCTGGTCTAGTCCTCTTCGGGCAGCATGATGGTTATCACTGGCTCCCCCTGGTCACCTGGGCCGCAATGGGCCTTGAGGGTCACCAGGCGCTTTTGCCTGGCCTTTTGGATGTAGTAGAGGCGGTAATAAAGCTGCCCCTGGGCCTGTAGGCGCTTGATGGCCATGCGCAGCATCCACAGCGTATCCCATAGCCGGCCATCCTCACTCTGGCCTAGGGGCCGGGAGCGCTCATCAGGAGTGATGTAGCCATCCCACACAGCCCGCGTCACCGCCACGTTAAAAATGAAACCGGCCTCCTTAGCCATCTTGCTTACGTCCACCAGCACGCCGTCTTCAATGGCTTGCGCCCGGCTGTAGCTGCTGATGACCGGCCCAAATACCTCTTGGGGGGTGCTGGCGCTCATTGCTCCTGCCCCTCCCCGGCGGGCTCTTCCACGGCCTTCCATCCTTGGGGACTGGCCTTATAGCCCAGGCCCTTGACGTAGACATAAGCCCCGGTGGCCCCGGTCTTGGCAACGCCCCGGTGCCAGATGCCCCCCAGCCCCAGTGTGGAAGGTGCCCACCACCTGACCGCCTGGCCTACCTTGATGCCCTTGGAGGCCCAAAACTCCCGGCCCTCGTGGGCGCGGCGCTCGTTTTCCGCCTTGCGGGCCGCTCGGTATGCCCTATTGGCCGCGTTGTGGCAGTCAATGCACTGGCCGGCGGTGTTGCGGCCATTGGGGCAGTCCTTGCCGCAGCCCAGGCAAACCCCAGGCTCCGCTAGAATCCTCTCCGCCTCTGTGATACGGTGGCGCTTAGCCATCCTCAACCTCCCTTTTAGGTTGGGTTTGGTTAGGCCCGCCGGGTAGTTGGCGCTATCCGGCGGGCTGTCATTTTATATACTGTATTACATGCTATGCTGCATGTCAAGCATTAAAGCATAATGGGAAAGGGAATAATATGCTGCCCATATTATGCTTGACATATTATGCCAGGCATACTAAGCTGGCCCCATGATTAAGTCATTCGCAAATGCGGCCACGCGTAAGGTTTTTGAGGGTGAACAGCCCAACAGGTTTTCCGGCCTGGATTTTGAGTTGGCCTTAGAAAGGCTGGATACTCTTGATGAGGCTCAGTCGCTGACGGAAATCCCGCCCCTAAAGAGTTTTGGCCTGCACCAGCTCAAGGGTGACCGGGCCGGGCAGTGGGCCATGAGGCTTAACGGGCGCTGGCGGCTGGTCTTTGCATGGGAGGACGGGGCCGCGATTGGCGTTGAAATTACTGATTACCACAAGGGATAGAGATATGGGCAGAATCAAGACGCACCCTGGAGCCATCTTGCGGCGGGAGATGGAAGAGCTGGGCCTGAGCGCCGGCAGGCTGGCAATCGCCCTGGGCGTGCCTGCCAACCGGGTAACAGAAATCATCAACGGCCAGCGCGGCATCACCCCTGACACGGCTATCAGGCTGGCGGCCTACTTCGGCGGGTCGCCCCGCTGGTGGCTGGGTATGCAGGCCCAGCATGACTTGTCCAAGATCGAAGAAAAACGAGGTGCCGCCATCCGGGCGGAGGTGCGCCCGGCGCAAACAGCCCAGGGCGGTGAGGCAGGCGCCTAATGCCGCGATAACCTAGCCCCAGAGGCCCGGGCAGAGCCGTAGGGCTTGGGGGCTCCAGGAGCTAGGGTCAGCAGCCATGAAATGCACCGGCGGGGCCGGGTCTAGCAGCTCGACCGAGGCCTTGAGCAGGGCGGCGGCCGCCTCGCTGCAAAACACCCGTTCAGGGTCCTCGGCCCACAGACGCCGGCCCTGGGCCAGGTGCTGGTCGCTCGCGGTTGGAAATCCCAGCAAGATGGCCTCGAAGTCATAGCCACGGCCCTTGCCGTCATGTTCGGCGGCCCAAAGGCGGGCGTTGATGGCCATGAATTCGGCCGCCTTGAGGGTCAGACCGCACGGCCGTTGGAACCAGCGGGCATAGGAGCGGCCATCAGCGTCTATCCAGGCCTCGATGGGGGTGAGCTGGTAGCCCCCGCCCAGGGCTTCGGCCACCACCAGGTTGCCGGCGTCATCGGTTATCACCGTGCCCACGTGGGTGGCCACCAGGCGCCCATGCAGCCATTCCCGGCCGGCGGTGCGCAGAGCGATGGCCGAGGCCAGGGCCGAGTCCAGCGCGCAGCTAAACCCGACCCAGCCGGGCGCAAAGTCCCGGCCGGGCTGGGGTTGGGTGGTGATCAGCACGGCTAGGGGGTCCCGCCGCTGTGATCGTCGCTGATGGTGGTCTGGGGGTTGGCCTGGGGGGCCTGGGAAGACGTGCCGGAGGTGTCCATCTGCACTTGGGACTGGCCGCTGGGGTTGACCTGGACGTAGCTGGGCCGCTTCATAACCTGGTTCACAACCTCGGCCTGCCGGTCCTGGGCATTGATGGTCACCAAGCCCCCGGTCAGTATGCTAAGCAGGGTTTCCGCCTTGTCGGCCAGGCGTTCACCCACGCTTTTGGGGTCGGCTATGTTGCCGTCTGCCCCTGCCCCTTCCGGTTGGTCGGCCTCGAACTCCAACTTGCCGTTTACCAGCTTGATTTCCATGGGCTTGGCGGGGTCGGCCGGCGCGAAGGTCATTTTTGACTTGCGGGGATTCTGCGCTCGCGCCACGGCAATGTCCCGCTTGGCCTGGGCCACCAGCCCCTTGTCGGTGTACTGGCCCTCCTCCACCTTGGTGACGTTGCCCTCCTTGTCCTTGTGGGTGGTGGTCACCTGGTTGTCCGGGCCGCCGCCCAGCCAGCTAGGCGCGCCCGCGCAGCCAGAGGCCAGGCCCAGGCCCAACGCCACCAGCAGGCACAGGGCCGCCGTGCTGGCCCCCGGCAGGGCCAGGGTCTTCTTGGCGCTGAGGCGGCCCCAGATGGCCAGGCCACCGCCCAGGGCGGTGACGATCCAGCCGGCGATCTCCTGGGCCTCCTGGTCGTTCAGGTCAATGCCCATTTGGCCCAGGGCCGGCCGGCCCAAAGCCATGATCAGGATGCCCCACATGGTTTTGGAGGCCAAAAACGATTTGGAATTCATCTCGGCTCCTTTCGATGCCTATAGGCGTTATCAGGATATCTGGTCATTTTTTATGCGTTAAATGCTCAGGCCGGCGGTATCCAGCCCTCGTGGGTAATCATGGCCTCGACCATGGCCAGGAATTGCACCGGGGTCATGGTGGCCACCCGGTCCTCGGGCTGGCAGCCGGCGCGCAAGCAGACCTGGGTCACATAGCGGGCGCTGTCGTTTTTGTCGGCGGGCGGGGCATAGCGGTAGATCAGCCCGCGCACGTCCAGGGCCTGGTAGCTGGACAGGTGCAGCAGGTCGCCCATGGCCTTGACGCCATCCCACCAGGTGGCGAAGCGAGCCATGCCGGGCTGCCGTGCGGGCTGGCCTTCCATGTCGTCGCCGATGTAGCCGGACCGGCCACGAGTCCACTTGCTGGCCCGCAGATTGCCGGGGTTGTTGTTGCGGTAGCTGCGGCTAGGCATGCGCGTGCCTCCTTTCGCGGTTGGTAATCAGCCTGAGGTTGTGGGCTTCCAGCTCGTCGGTGATCTTCTTGCACCTCTCGTCTTTGGCGCCGCACAGGTACAGGATTGCCTTGGTCTGCAAGGCCTGCCCCTCCAGGAGGAGCAGGAAGAGGTCATCGCCCGATTGCAGGTCGGCCTTGAACTCCTCCTTGCAGCTCTGGCAGTCCTGCTTGGTCACGCTCCTGTCGGCCACGCCAGAGAACCAGGCCCAGCCCTTGCCCAGCAGAAAGCGCACCAGCTCCCAGGCGCCAACCAGCAGCACCAGGGCCACACCGGGGTTTTGAGAGATGTATTGCTCCATGGCCTACAACTTGCGCAGGGCTTCCCGGAGCAGCTGCTTGCTGGCATCCACCACCAGGGCTCGCAGGGCCTGCCAGGTGGGCTCGGCGATCAGGCCCAGCTTCACCGCCGATTTGGCGTAGCTCATAAGGAGGCCATCCTCGCGGCCCGTGGCCTCGTCCTTGGCGTAGATCAGGCTGACGATGGGGTCTGCCGGGAACTCGGCCCGCAAGGCTTCCAGGATGGCCGCCACGGCCTCTTCCGGGGTGGCTTCGGGGTTGGCCTTGACCCAGGGGATGCCAAAGGTCTTGATGAATTCTTTTTGATCCTCGTTGCGCCTGGAGTGGTCGCTGACCGGGATGGCATCCACCCGTGCCAAGATGTCGGCCAGGCTATCCTGCACCGAGGTGTCGGGCGCGGGCGGGGCCGGCGGCTGCCAGGCGGGGTCCACAGTCACCTCCACCACCTGGCCCTGGCTGATGGTGGCGGTCAGCATCTCCAGGGGCACCAGGGGGTAGGGGTCCGCCTCCTGGGGCCACAGAACGATGTCCGGGCCGTGGTTGGCCACGAAGGCCGCCAGCGGCGGCGCCACGTCCAGGCCGTTACGCTCCAGGCAGCGTCCCTGTTGATCAAAGACGTAGAGCATGGCAATCCTCCTAGGGATCGATGATTAACCAGCGACAGGCGTTTGCGTAGGTGGTGGGCAACTCGATCTGGGCAGGGCTCAACAGGCGAGGACGAAAAATGCCGGCGGTGTAGGAACTGGCGATTATCAGGGGAATGAGCACGTACTTGTCAGGATTGACCGCCTGGATAGTCTGGGGCGAGGCCCCTCCGGCCACGGTCTGGATGCTCTTGGGTTTACGCGCCAGGGTGATGAGGTCGGCATAATGGGTGTGGGCCGGATAGGGGGGGCCTACGCACGACAACTCAGCCCGCAAGGTAGTGGCGTTGAGGATGTAGATCGAGCCGCCATAGAAGTGGGTGTACGTGGTGTAGTAGTGGTTAGCGAAGGTCTTGGGGATGAGGATTTGCCGGGATGGGTCAACCGCCATGGTGACGTCCACGTCCACAACCCCAGCGGCGGAAAAGGTGGGGAAAGCGAACGGGATGTCACGCTGAATCAACTCGATATCCAGCCCTGGCAGGCCCGCCAGAGGCCCGGGTATCAGGTTGCCGCGTGCCCGCTGCATCAGCTCTTCCTCATGTACTTGCCGTGCAGCTTGACCTTGCTGGCGCCACTGGCCACCCACGCTTTAACTTCCTCGTTGGCATTCAGGGTGATCTCGGTAATAAGCTGATCGCCCGTGCCCGTGGCGGCGGCCGAGGCGGGGGGCAGCGGATAATACTTGGTGTAGGTGGCGCCAACCCCGGCGATCTCCAGGGCCAACACCCGCGCGCTGGTGTCCTCGTTGTTGCCGAAGATGCGGATTTCGTCTCGGCAGTTGGCGGGAACCTTGTGCACGGAGGTTCCGGGCGTGGCGGTGGCCGCCACCACGATGGGCGCGCCCGTGCCGCCAGCGGTGTTGCCCCCATTCAGGGGACCGAAATCAAAACTGGCCATCGTTACCTCCTAACCGTTGAATATCCAGCCGGCCACCACGTTGTCCGAGCTGTCGGCCTGAGTGCCCTTGAGCCCCCAGGCGCCATTGTGATAGACCCATTCCAGGCCCGTGTCGCTGGCCAGGATGCTCAGGCCCTCAAAGGGCGCGGCATAGGCCAGGATGTCGGCCGTGCTACGCGAGGAGAGCACCATGGGGTTGCCCGGGCTGGCGGCAAAGGCCTGTTCCATGGCCTCGGCCAAGTCCACGGTGTCGGAGACTACCTGGTAAAAATCGCCAGCCCAGCCATCCTTGTCAGGCTTGGGAATCTCGTCTCTGATTTGGGCTGCGGACTTGGCCATGGCTTTCTCCTATCTGGCCTCTTCCAGGTCAAACTTGAACTTGGCCCGGTGCAGTAGCTCGAAGTCGGGCTGGGGCGGATCGTTGCGGAAACGCACATAACGGCGCAGCCAGCTCTTGCGGCTGCCAGGTCCTTCGGGCTCGGCGTCGATGATCCAGGGGATGGACTTGCCCAGCACGTAGTACATGGCCATGAACTGGCTGTAGGCCTGGGCGGAGTTGATGTACTGGAAGTCCAGCGAGAACTTGGCCAGCCGCTCGAACCTGACGAAGCGCTTGGCCCCATTGGGCAGCCTGATTTCCTGGCTGGGGTCGGTGAAGCCGAAGCTGTAGGGATGGCGGAAGTTGATTTCCGTCTCCAGGTAGCGGCCCAGGAAGAGCCGGCCCAGCTCCAGGGCCGCCGGGTTGGTGGGGTTGGACAGGGTCAGGGTCCAATCACTGAAGCGCTCGGCCGCCTCGAAGTAGACGATGGCCAGGGGCTGGGGCATCATTTCCTGGCGCTCCCTGGCCGAGGGGTAGCCGCCCACGGGCCCCTGGCCGAAGGGGCCGCGGCCAAAGGGGTAGATGGGCACCCAGGGCTGGCCGGTGATGGTGGCGCCGCTGTCGGTGGTCAGGGTGATGCTGCCGGCCACGGTGAGGTTGTGGCGCACCAGGGCCAGGGCGGTGCAGGTTTCTGGAGAGGCGAAGGAGCCCTCTATCACCAGGTCGGCGCCCGCCGTGTCGGCCTTGCAGAGCATGCAGGGGTCATAGTCCTGGAGCATCACCGCCGGGAAGTTCTCGGCCGCGTTGGGGGCGTTCAGGGTGGCCTCTTGGGCGAAGTCGCGCCAGAGCGCGCGGCACTTGGCAACCATGCTTATCCCCACAATCTCAGGCTGGCCTGGCCAGGCAGGGAGGCCTTGCGCTCCACCACCATGCCCAGCCAGCCGGTGTCCATGCCCCCCACCCGCGACCACAGGCGCACCACGTCGCCCAGGTCCAGGGTCAGGGCGGCATAGAGGCTGTCCAGGGTGACCACCCGGCGGGGCACTCCGTGCAGACCGATTTCCCGGGTAGCGTGGGTTTGGCAGCCATTCAAGGCACTGATGTAGGTGCGGTAGTCGCCTTCGCGCACCTGGGCGTTGCCGACCGGGGCCGAGCCGGTGGCCACGCGGGCGCGGTATTCCTCGCGCAGCCACTCCTGGCGGTCGCTGGGCAGGGTGGCCAGGGGGTTGCCGTTCTTGCTCCAGTTGCGGTCGCCATGGACCGTGCACTTGGACCACCAGTAGGGGGCGGGTGCGCTTCGCACGTTCCAGCAAGTCGCTGATCCCCAGATGGGGTCACCGGCGCTGCGGTCGAACAGTTCCAGCACCGGTTGGCCGCTGGGAGCCGCGAAGGGGCGCAGGGTGTAGCGGCCCAGGCGGTCGTCCATCCAAATCAGGGGCAGGCCCAGGCAGATGCTATCCAGCTCGGAGCGGATATCGCCCGCGCTGGTCATGTAGATATTGAGGGGGTCGGGCACGGCGGCGTGCATGGCCGCGAAGGCGCTCGCGTCTAGGTCCGCGTCCGTGGCCCCGGCCCACTGGCGGAGGATGGCCTCGATGATCTGGGCCGCGCTGTAGACATATACCCCACCGCGCACCCAGCCCAGGGCGTCGCAGGTGACGGTGCCGCTGGGTTTGCTGGCCAGCGTGAACTTGCCATTGGCCGGGTCGGTGCTGGCCGGGCTCACGGCCACGTCGGCCACGCGAATCTCCGGGAAGGCCTGCATGGGGCCGTAGGCGTGGGCCTGAAAGACGGTGTCCGAGAGCTGCACGGGCGTGATGTTGTTGCAGGGGCCGATGCAGCAGGGCTTGACTTTGCCCACGGTGGCCGGGAGCACGCCATCGGCGGCGGTGTAGGTGTCGGGCGGAATCTTGATGGTTTCCAGGGCGGCGGCCTTGCCCAACAACTGCACCTTGATCCTGCCCAGCTCCATGCTGGCCCCGCCCAGAGTGCCCCGGTGGGAAGTGATCCAGGAAGGCCAGGCCAGGTTTGGGCCGCCCACCTGGCCCAGGAAAGACCCGCCCGACCAGAGGTAGTCATTCTGGGCCTGACGCCAGGTGATGTCGCCGCGCGGCCCCAGTCTGGCGTTATCGTCCAGGGCCAGCTCCAGGTCGCCAAAGGCGGCCAGGGAACGGCCATTGAAAAGCTGCTGCATCTGGTGGGTGATGGTGGCCGGGCTGCTGATGCAGCTATTCCAGTTGTACTGATCGTCCCAGGTGCCGCTGAGCTTGCTGTTGCTGTCGGTCAGGCGCAGGTCCAGGGGCTCACCGTCGCTCAGCCTGGGTAGGGTCAAGGTGGCGCAGAAGGCCCGGGCCTGGTTGTCGCGGTTGGCCCACTCCAGGGCGGTCAAGGCCGGGCTCATCGGCTCACCGCCTTGCTGTGGCGCACGACAGGGTCTTCGCCTCGGTTGCCCCAGTCGGCCAGCACTTGACGCATCCTGTCTTCGGCCACTTCGCCCACCAGTTGGGCCGTTTCCTCGGGGTCGGAGCCGAAGCTGGCCCCGCTGAAATCCAGGTGCAGGTTGAACACCGGGGCGGCCTGGGCCGCCGGGGCGGCGGGAGCCGAGGCCGAGGCGGTCAGGTTGCGCAGGGCCAGGGAGGACCGGAAGTCGGTCAGGAAGTCATCCATGCCCGCCGGGGCCTGGGGCAGGGGCAAGGCGCCGTGGCTGTTGATGTAGGTCAGCCAGGGCAGGGTCTCGGGAGTGACCGAGGCGCGCTTGGTGACGTGCTCGCCAAGCTGCAAGATGCGCAACACCTCGTCGCTGGCCAGGGTGCCGCCGTTGTGCATGCGCCCCACCATGCCGCCGTCGTGGTGCTTGCTTAAGTACTCGTCGGAGCCCTGGATCATGGTGGTGTACTGGTCCACCGAGAGCCCCGTGGGCCAATCCGAGGGGATGGACCAATCGCGGCCCAAAAGCTGGGAGCCGATGGAAGAGACCTGATCGGAACCGCCCCCGCCGCCCCCGCCCCCGCTGCTTTCACCGCCACCGCTGTACCCGCCACCATAGCTTGGGCTGCCGCTAGAGCTATAGTTGACCGCGAAGTTGAACTCCTTCTCGCTGGGCAGGTTGAAAACCTTGGTCAGGGAGTCCACCAGCTTGTTGATGGCCGTGACCATGTTGTCCATGGGGCTGGTGATCTTGAGCTTGTCATGCAGGCCCCGGAACTCCTCGCCCAGGGCCGCCAGCTCCTCCTTGCCGCGCACCGTGCCGTCCAGGAACATGTCGCGAATCTCGTTGTAGCGGTTGTAGTCGGCGGTCAGCTCGGCTACGTTGCCCTTCTCGCGGATGATCAAATCCAGCAAGGCCTCTTGCTGGCTGGCGCTCAGGCTGTTACTGGCCGCGTAGGCGTCCACGGCGTTGGTCAGGGCCTTCTTGTGAGCCTCCAGCTCGTTCATGCCGGCGGCCAGGTCCTTGGCCAGGCCGGTGGAGATGATCCAGGCCGGGTTAAGCTCGTTGGTCAGCTTGTCGGTGTACTCTTGGGTGCCGGCGGTCAGGCCTTGCATGGCCTCTATGGTGCCGCCGATGGTGTCGCCGTAGCCGCCCATCAGGTCGTTGGTGCCGGCAAACAGCGGGGCCAGCTCGGCCAGGCTGCCGTAAAATTCGTCCTGGCTCAGCTTGCCGTCCTTGAGGCGCTGGATGTAGTCGTCCAGGCGCTTGTTAAGCTCGTCCAGGTGGGCCTGGGGCTTGCCGGGCTTGGCCCAGTCGGGGGTATCGTCCTCGCTGTCGAACAAGGAGCCCAGACCGCCTATTCCGGCCCCTCCCAGCGCTCCGCCCAGCAGTGCCCCGATGGCGGTTCCCACACCAGGCAAAACCATGGTGCCCAGCATGGCCCCGCCGATTCCTCCGGCCGCGCCGCCTACCGCGCCGCCAACCTGCCCCCAGGTACCGGACCCATAGAGCATTTGGGCCAACTGCCAGCCCGTGAGCGCGCCACCGACGCCCGAGACGCCGTAGCCCAGGCCGCTCAGGCCGGTTGTCTGGAGGGGAGTGGCCATCTCCCAGCCGCCCTCGGTAAATCCCGTGGCCCCTGGTCCCCAGTTGAACAGGCTGGAGCCGAGGCCGCCGTACTCGCCCAAGGTGCTCAGACCTGGGCCGCTGAAGAGCCCGTAGGCGCTCTTGGCCCCGCTGGCCAGGCTGAGGATAGAGCCCAGCCCGCCCGTGCCGCTGGCCATGCCCAGGGGTCCGGCCAGGCCGGGCAAGATGCTGATGGCCACCTGGCCCATGCCGTAGGTCAACAGCTTGGTGGAGATGGCCGCCAGGGCCTGGTAGGAGATGTCCTTCATGGAGTTCCACATGCCCTCCCACAGGGTCGTGGTGCCCTCGAAGGCGCTCTTGAAGGACGAGGCTATATCGCCCTGCACGTTTTGCAGGAAGTTCTCGCCGATCTTGTCCCAGCCCTCGTAGAAGTCGCTCCACTGCAAGAGCATGGACTCGATGCCGGTGCGGTTGATGCGCACCCGCTCGTTGGCGATTAGCTGGGCATGGTAGATTTCGTTGACGCCCGAGGTCTTGAGCGTCTCGGCATACTTGGCCAGCTCCAGTTCCTTGGCCAAGCGCGTGTTGCCGTAGAGCTTGGCCGTCTGGAGCTGCACGTCCAGGGCCTGCTGGCGCTCCTTGGACGCGGCATCCTCCCGCCGGCGCTGGGCGTACTTCTCGTAGTCATCGAGAAGTGCTTTCTTCTTCTCTTGAGCGTCCGCATTGGCCTTAAACCGCGATTCAATGCTTTGCCGCTCTTCCTTCTCTTGCAGCTCTAACAGTGCCTTCTGTTTGGCCGTGCCCTCGGCCATCCAGGCCACGCGCTGCTTTTCCAGATCGAGTTCCCAGGCAGCGCCTTGCTCCTTGACGTCCCTGATCTTGGTGGCCAGCTCCAGCTCGCGGCGGGCGCGGTCCTCGGCGCTCATCTTGAGGGCCGGCAGGATGGCCAGCTCGGCCTGGTAGGCGGCGATCAAGGCGCCCTGGCCCTCGCGCCCCAGGTTGAAGCCGGCCTCGGTGATGGACTGGCGGTCGCGGTAGCCCTGCAAGGTCAGGTCGGTGATGGCCTTTTGGGTCTGCAAGTACTGACCGCGGGTGCGCTCCCCGCCGGCCGCCAGCACCCCGGCCTCGGCCTGCATGTTTGCCAGGAGCTGCTCGCGCGTGGCCGCGCCGATGTCGTAGAGCCCCCGCGCCCACTCGGCCTTGGTCTTGGCCATCTCCGGGGCCAGGGCCGCCCGCTGGGCATTGGCCCAGGCCTGGATTTGGGCCTCGCCGGCCCGGGCCACCTCGGCCGTGGGGTTGTTGGTCCACAACTCCTGGGTCTGCTTGGCCACCTCCTGGTTGATTTCGAACAGCCGGGCCTGTGTGGGCGACATCACGGCCTTCTGGACCTCGTCGCCCAGCTTGTACAGCTCCCCGCTGACCCTCTTGTCCCCCATGTTGAGCTGGGGGAAGATGGCCACCTGGGCCAAGGGGGCCTGGACGTTCTTCACCTCCAGGCCCAGCATGCGCATGGCCTCCTTGAGGCCCAGCACCGCCTTGGTGGCCAGGGAAGCCTTGCCTTGCAGGTCCGTGGCGCTGTCGCGCAGCTCCTGGGAGATGCCCTTTACCGAGGCCACCTTGCCGGCCTCTATGTAGAGGTCGCGCATTTCATCGGCCCACTTCTTGTCCTCTGACCATATCTGGTCGTGAGCGCCAGCCTGGTTGCGCTGGAAGGCGGCGTACATGGAGCGCTGGGAACGCTCCATTTTGGCGGTGGCCTCTTCGTAGAGCCTGGCCAGGTTGGCCAGGCGGTCGGATTGTTCCTTCTCGGCCTTCTCCTTGAGCATCTCCAACTCGGCCCGCTTGAGGACCAGGAAACGCTCCAGGTTGGCGTTGACGTTGGCCAGGCCCTCGGCAGCCGAATGGTACTCGCCGGTCAGCTCGGGGAAGACGGCGTTGAGGCCCTTCAAGGCCTCCAGTTGCTTCTGCTGATCGCCGTTGGCCTTGGCCACCGCCACCTGGTATTGCTGGATGGGGCCGGCCACGCCATCCACGGTGTCCTTGAGGCTGGAATATTCCCGGCTGGCCCGCGCCGCTGATTCGGCCTGGCGGCGCATGGCGTCGTCGGTGAGCCCCAGTTTGTCGGCCAGGTAAACCGCCGCCGTGGCCACGGTCATCAGGACCGTGGCGGCCGTGATCATGGGATGCAGCGAGAAGGCGCTGGTGAGGCCCGTGCCGGCGGCGCGCACGGTCTTGTCGATGGTCCCGGACAACCTGCTTAGGCCCCCGTCCAACAGCCAGGCCTCGGCCTTCACCGCCGCCATCACCGCCGCCACGCCCAACAGGGCCGTGACCACCACGGTGCTGTGATCGGCCACCCATTGCAGTCCCTGGCCCACGGAGAGCAAGGCGCCGGACTGGGCCGACTCACTTACCGCCCGGGTCAGTTCGCCGATGCTCTGCACCGATTGGCTGACGATGCTGGTCAGGGCCGGGCCAAAGGCCTTGCCCAGCTCTACCTGTAGATCCTCGGCATAGCGCTGGAAGCTTAGGAGCTGCTTGCCGGCCGTGCCCATGGCCGCCTCGTAGGAGCCGGCGATGCCCTTGCCGGCTTCCAGGACGGCGCTGAGGCGTATCCCCGCCTTCTCGGTTTCGTTCAGGCTGTCGGCGGTGCGCCCGGTCTGGGCCGCCACGGCGGCGTAGGAGTTCTCGAAGGAGACGTTGATGCCGACCGTGCGCAGCATCTCCACCTGGGCCGATTGGATGCCGTAGACGATCTGCTTGTAGGCCTCGGAGGAATTGACCCCGGAGATGGCCGCCGCGTCCTGGGCCACCCGGGCAAGTTGGGCGCTCTTGCTCAGGTCCAGGTTGGCCTGGACCATGCGGGCCAGGGATTCGCGGGCGCCGATGGCCGTGATGCCGGCCTTGCGCAGGGATTCTTCCTGCTGATCCAGGTAGGCTTGGCTGTAGCCCGCCGTCTTGCCCAGTTGGCCCAGGGTGACCCCCAGGGTCTCGTAGCGGGCCGCCAGCATCACCGCCTGCTGGGCATAGCGCACCGCCTCGTAGGCCCCGAAGGCCACCCCCACCGCGCGCACCGTATCGGCCAGGTTGCCGAAGGTGCGGTCCAGCAGGCTGGTATTCTTGCTGGCCTGGGCCGCGTCCTGGCTGGTCTGCTCGAAGGTGCGCTTGACCGTGGCGCCGAACTGGTTCAGGACCGGCCCGCTGGTGTCGCGGGCCGCCAGTTCGATCTCCACCCTGTTAGCGTCTTGCGCCATCGTCCGCCAGTTCGCCCCTTATGGTGTCGTGAAAGAGCCTGACCTTGGTCAGCAGCAGGGAGCTGTCTTCGTCGCCAGGCTCCAGGAACTCGATAACCTTGATCACCGTGGCCAGGTCCAGGACCTGGCGCCCGGGGCTGGCCATGCTGCCCAGGGGGCCGACCGCCAGCACGGTCTGGGTGGTGAGCGTCTGGTCATACACTTGCGTGTAGACCCGCCAGGCCGGGAGGTTGCGGGGCAAGAGGGGGGGCGGGTGTTCGCAGGTGTCGCAATCAACCGGTTCCCCCAGCTCGCCATTAACCTCTAGGCACTGGCGGCAGGAGACTCGGCCGGGCTGGACCCACCAACGGGCCCACTGGGCACATTTTTTAATTCGCCCTCCAGGACCTTCTGGAAGATGCCGCTGCTGCCCACGGAGCCCTTGAGCAGGAAGCCGAAGGTCTGGTTCTTGTCCAGAAGCGCCTGGAGATTGTGGGGGGTGAAGGGCACCTCCTGGTCCTTCTCGTCCTCGTCCAAATCGGCGATGCTGAACGCCAGCAGGTTGCTCATCATGCGCAAGGTCAGCCCCCGCCAGCCCTTGACGTATTTGGCCATGCCCTGGAGCAACACCTGGTCGTCGGCGGTGGTGATGGGCTGGTGGCCGATGTACTTGGTGCGCTCGGCCTTCTTGTTGATCTTCTTGAGCGCCTCGGGGCCGCAATAGGCCAGGGTGACGAAGAAGCCCGGCAGTATCTCGGTTTCGGCGGTCAGCTCCTCGGTGGCCTCGCGGCCCTGCATGAATTGCCCGATATTCAACAAATCCACGGTGCGCTCCTTGCGGTTTAGGTGGTCAACTTGGCAAAAAGAGAAATTTTCGGTTTTGCCTCCGCGCTGGCGGTTTAGGTGAAGGCGATGCTGATCTCGTCCTCGCCGGCACCCGCCAGGGCGGTGTAGGGCAGCTTGGACATGAGCCGGTCGCCGCTGCCGCTGATCTCCGGGGTGTCCAGGCGGCCCTTGGGGGTGGTGACGGTCAGGATGCTGCCCGCCACCTGGCCACCGCCCAGGGTCACCAGCACGTCGGCCTGGTTCTTGGCCTGGCGGAAATGGCCCAGGTACCTGCGCAGGAAGTAGAGGGACAAGTCACCCTTGACCGAGCGCATGCCCGGCACGTAGCCGCTGGGGAAGTCGTCGGGGGTGACCTCGTCCTCCAGCATGTCCAGCTTGTTGGTGATGGTCAGGTCCGCGCTGGTGATGCTGATGCCCACGGCGTCGAACAGGGCCGAGCCCAGGCGGCCCTCCAGAGGATGGCCGGCCAGGGTGGGCGTGGGCAGGTAGCCCCGCACCAGCACGTCAACGGCCGGGGCCGAGGCCAGGGCCGGGGTGACGGTGATGCTGTCGGCCACCTCGTCAAAGGCAGTGACCGTGTAGCCGGCGCCGGTGTTGGTGTCGTCACCCACCCGCACCCGCGCGCCCACGTCGAAGAGCTTGGCCCCGCCGGCCTCCAGCTTGACCACCGTGGCGGTGCTACCGGCCACGGTGCTAGCCTTGCCGGCCTGCATCACCTGGCGGCAGGGGCCGCTAAAGCTCCACTTGATGCCGCCCTTGCTCACGATGGAAAGCTTGCCCGACTCCACCAGGCAGCCGGCGGCGAAGCGGGTGGTGTGCCCCAGCGCGCTGGCAAAGGAGAAGCTGGGCAGGGCCAGAGCAGGCGTGTAGATCACGCTCACCCCGGCGTTGACGGCCTTGTCGCCCAGCAGGCACTCCAGCAGCACGCCTTCCACTGGCGGGGTGCCGGCGGCGCCGGAGGGGCGGCTGTACAAGTCCAGGCTCCACTTGCCCGCCGGGGTCTTGTCCCGAAAGCGGGTGATCAAGGAGCGGCTTTCCACCACCTCCTCGGAGTCGCTGAAGCTCAAGGGTTGGGAAACGCTGGGCGGACCCAGGGCGGCCACGGCGTCGGTGGCGACGAAGGCGGCCAGGTCGCCGAAGGCGCTCTCCAGCTTGACGAAGGCCAGGTTCTCGCGGGCAAGGCCCAGGTCGGCAATGGGGATGGTCATGGCTTTATTCCTCCGGGGCCGGGGAGTCCGCGGGCTCCTCGGCCGGCTGGTCGTTGACGGGTGGGGCTTGGGGGTCGTCCACCACCAGGGCGAAGGCCCCGCTGGCGATCAGCTCGCCGGCCACCTTCTCGGGCACCTCCAGGGTCTGCCCTGGAGCGGCCTGGCCGTGGCCCAGCACGGTCAGCGGGGCCGGGCTGGTGTTCTTGACTCTTGCCATGGGCTACTCTCCTGGGATTTCGGGGGCGTGGTAGGAAACCCGGTAGGTGAGGCAGACCGAGCCCAGGGGCTGCGAGCCTTCCTCGTCCAGGTCGAAGTCCGTGGTCAGCAGGACCGTGGAGCGGGCCAAGCCGCCCTGGCTTTCGTCGGCCTGCACGGCCTGCTCGATGGCCTGGGCCAGGCCGTCCAGCTCTTCTTCCAGCTCCAGGCTCTGGCCGGCGGCGAGGCCGATCACCACCAGCAGAAGCCCCCGGCCATAGGAGCGCGCCTGGCTGATCAAGGCGTCGTCAGTCACTTGTTCGTGCAGGGCAAAGACCAGCAGGATAGGCAGCTCCTTGATGTCGGTCGGCAGGTTGCGCTGGGCATGCACCCGCTGGCCGGCGGCCGTGCCGGCGTCCAGGAGGGCCTGCTTGACGTATTGAACTATGCCGTGGCGCTTGCTGCTCATGGCTTGGCCTCATGCAGCAGCAAGAGCCTAAAGCCGGAGGCGTCGGCCAGGTTGCGGGCCACGGTGTAGTTGCCGCCAGGCACCAGCAGGCTGGGATTGGCGGGGATGTTCAAGGGCGTGCCGCCCTGCCCCGAGGTCACCCCCTCCAGGTCGCTGGGATGGCACAGCAGACGGGGCTTGCCAGCGTCCACCTGGGCCTGGCCCAGGCTGGCGCCGTGGGCGGCCTCGCTCCAGATGGCGTTGATGTTCCGCTCCTGGGCCGTGCCCGGCCACAGGATCACGGCCGTGGCCAGCTCGTCGGGGTTGAAGAAGATGGCCTTGGCGGCCGAGAGGTCCATTGCCATGACGCCCCCTAATTGACTCCGTAATAGCCGTCTTTGCGAAACAGAAAACGGGTCTCGTGGTATATCCGGTCCACCAGGCGCGCGCGGGCGCGCTTGACGATGCCCTCGATGCCCGCGAGGTCCCGGGAGAGAATTTCCCCCGGTGCTGGGCCGTGAACAATGCGGATGGGCAGGCGATCTTCATGCACGCGCTCCACCACCTCGAAAGGAGCGCCATTGGTGTATGCCCAGACGCTGGCGCGTTTGACGATGAAGGTGCCGGGAACCACCTTGGCGCCGTTGGTAATACCCAGCATGGCCGAAACGCCACTGCTGGGCCGGCTGGCCCTTCCGCGCCTGGTGTAGGGAAAGTTGGTCTTGGGGGTGTGCGGGAAGTAGGACAAGGGAATGGGGTAGCCCTCCAACCAGGTGCGGGCCATGGGCAAGCCCACGGTGGCGCGGGTGAAGCCCTGGGCCTTCCTGATGATGGATACCTTCAGAGGCACCTGGTGGCGAACCGCCTCGGCCATCTCCTTGCCCACCCCGGGCCGCACACGGTTGACGGCGCGGGACAGCACCCGGGGCAGGCCATTACGGATGCCCGCCAGCATGCCCTCCAGGCGGGCGAGCTGGGCCGGGTCCAGGGTGGCGCTATAGCTGAGGCCAGGGCTCATGGGGCTCCCGATGCCGGCCCCCCGCGCGGGGCCGGCACTGGCTAGGCGTTGATCTTGACCATCACCGTGGTGGCGGCCTGGGCGGCGGCCTCCCAGGCGATGCCGATATAGGAGGCGTCGGCGGAGACGTTGGTCAGCTTCCCGTCGGCCGTGACCCGGTAGACCTTCTCGCCTTGGGCGATGGCCACGGCGGTGTCCTTGCCAGCCAGCTCCCAAGCGCCTTCCGTGGCCGCGCTGCCCTTGGCGGCCAAGGCGATATCGGCCAGGGCCACGGCCGCCAAGCTGCCCACCAAGACCAGGTCGCCGGACTTGATCTCCGCTCCGGCGGTGATGGTGAGGCGCTTGCCTTCCTGTATGAAGTTGGTAGCCATCTGCTTTGCTCCTTGAAGCCTGACCCGGGGCCAGTGGACCCGGCGGCGTTGATCGGTTAGCCGGTGATGGTGACCCGCTCCAGACCCCGCCAGTCCATGGCCTTGGCGCCCACGTCGATGCGCACCTTGCCCTTGCGGCCGTCGGTGTTCCAGTCGTTCTCCCAGTCGATGTAGGGGGTCTTGTTACCCAGCAGGAAGAAGACCTTCACCGTGCGGCCCCTGGGGCCGGCCAGGAAGAAGACGTTGGCGTCGAAGTCATCCAGGCGGGGCTCATAGATGCGGTTGGGCTGGAGGAAGATGCCGGTGAAAGGGTTCTTGATATTGGGCTCGGCAGCCGTGCCGATCACGTCGGAGCCGAAGAACTTCTCCGCCGTGACATACATGCCCGTGGGCGCCAGGAAGAAGGTGGGCGTGACCGCGATGCGCCGCTTCTTGCGCAGGTCCATCTGGGCCTTCATCTTCTGGATGGCCTGGCCCAGGCCGTCCACGTCAAAAGCCGCGATGCTGGCGATGTTGGAGTGGTCGGCGTGGAACAGGGCCTTGCCATCGCCCATGTTGGAGTTGCCGATCAGGGCCGCCCAGGCCACGTCGCCCACCTTGCGCGAGGCGGATTCACCCATGGCCTGGCCCACGGTGACCAGTTGATTGAGGTCATCGTCGATGATCAACTTGCGGCTAAGCTTAATGGCCTTGCCGTAGGTGTTTACCTCGTAGTTCTCCATGGCGTCCTTGAGGGAACCATAGGTGTACTCGGGGTCTTCGTCGGTCATCTCCTCCAGGTCGTCGAACTCGCCCAGGCGGACCTCCCGGCCAGGCTTGAAGTCTTTGGCGCTGCCCTCGGCGCACCACAGGGGCCAGGTCTCCGGGGCGCTCTCCCAACCGAACTGCACGCTCTTGTTGGCCACGTCGGCCAGCAGGTTGGGCAAATCGCTGGCGGTGAGCGCCCGGCCCACCATGTCCAGATCATGGCCGCTGGTGGGCTGGCCGGCCCGGCGCAGGCTTTCGCGGGCCATCTCCTTGAGAGAGAAGCCCCGCAGCTCGTCATGGCCCGGTGCAGGCTTGGCCACCGGCAGACCGCCGCGCACCAAAAGACCATCCAGGGCGGCGGCGCGGAACTTGTCGCGCTCGTCATGCTCGAAGTTCACCACGGGGCGGAAGCCGCCGCCGCCGCTGATGCCACTGCGCTGGGCCAGGCTGACCAGAATCTCCCGGCCGCACTGGTCGGGGGTCTTGTTGCTGGTGAGCATGCCGTGCATGGTCTGGTCGTCGATGCCGTGGGCGCGGCACATCTGCACGATATCGGCCGCGCGGGTGCGCTCGGTTTGGGTCGTCTGCTCGGAGCGCTGATCATCGCTGGCGGCCGGCGGAGTGGGCGGGGCCGGCGGCGCGGGGGGTGGATCGGACTCGCGGTGGTGCCCGCGCTGACCCTCGGGGGGAGCCGGCGGGGTGGGCGGATTCTCGGCCCGCTGCTGGATTTCCTGCCAGAAGCGTATGCCTTCCTCTTCGGTGGCGTCCTTGGCCAGGCCGAGCTTCTCAAGGTAGGCCCTGAGTTCCTTGGGCATGGTCCTCTCCTTGTCTTGGCGGTTATGGTTGGCGGCTCTGACCTTGGCCGCTTCATCAGCCCCTATGGGGGTCAGGCTCACTTCCTTGAGGCTCCAGTTGGTGACCACCTTCTTGGGTCCCGTGAACTGGCGTCCGTTGATCTCCACCGTGCGGCCAGCCTCCACCCAGGTGGAGGCGTTGGCCCGGTAGCCCACCGAGTTGTCGGTGAGGTGGCCTTCCTGCACCAGGGTGTAGGCCCGCTCACCCTCGGGTGCACCGGAGAAGAAGGCGCGGGCGATGAGCTGGCCACCTTCCACCCGGATGTCGCGGGCGCTGCCCAGCACGTTGGCGGTGCTGAATCGGCTGTGGGAGTCTAAGAGCGGCACCTGGCCGGGCATGGGCTCCAGGCCACTCATAAGAAGCACCTCGTCCACGTCTTCCCAGCGCTGGCTGTCCCACACGCGCACGGGGGCCTCCGAGGCCACCACCATCTCCACCGAGCGGGTCTTGTCGTCCAGGGTGGAGGGGCCGCCCCCGCCCAAGAGCAGGGGCGCCGCCCGGGTCTGGAGGTCCTGGGCCTGGCTGCGGGTGGACAAAGTCGGCCGGGGGCTGTTACTAGGCATTGGCATCCTCCGTGGCCCCCAGGGCCGCCGGGTTGGTCTTCAAGGGCTGGCGGCCCCAGGTCAGGTCCACGCCTTCTTGCTTGGCCAGCTTTTTGAAAGCGGCGATGGCCTTCAAGGTTTCGCGGGGGTCCAGGCCGAACTTGGCCATGAAGTTCTGGGGCGCTTCCAGGCCGGCGGCCATCAGGTCCAAGGCCGCGCGGGCTTCCCGCAGGAGGTCCACGCCCTCGATGCCCGGGGGAATCCAGTTGGCGGCCCGCAGATAGCGCCCGCGCTGGGCCCAGTAGTTAGGCAGGCGAAGGGCGCCGAGCAGCACCTTGGCGTCAAGCCAACGGCTGAACAGGAGCTGGTTGAACTGGCGGGCGAAACGGCGCTGGCCCGGGCGGGTCTGTTGCAACAGATCGGCGCGGATGCCCTTGATGTTGGACCAGCTCAGGCCCCGGTAGTCACCGGAGACCATTTCGTAGGGCAGGTTGGCGGCCACGGCGATCATGCGGGTGATGAAGTTCACCGTGGGCTCGAATTGGGCGCCGGGCCGGTTATGGTCCACAAGCTTGAAATCCTCGCTACTGTGCAGCACCTCAATGATGCCGTTGGGCAGTTCGCGCACCCGGACACCATCCGGGTTTTTCATGCCGCCGTGCAGAGAGGCGAAGCGGGCCGGGTCGGGGCTCTTGGCCGTGGCCAGGTAGGAGGCGGCCTTCTTGGCGCCGTCCACCTCGGCCCCCACGTATTCGCCGATGTCGTGGGCGGCCAAAACCGCCGAAACCAACGGGCTAACCCCCCGGAGTTGGCCTGGGCGGTTCTTCTGGAAGGTGTGGATGGCGTGGGCCGCCTCCACGCGCAGGGCCTGGCCCCAGTTCTCGGGGTCTTGCAGGTGATAGGCGATCACCTGGCCGGAGCGCTTGTCCACCTCCACGCCGTTGATCACCTCGGCCACCGCCGGGTTTTGGGGCGCGGCCCAATGGCAGCCCAGCCACTCCGGCTCGTACATCTGCACCTTGACCGGGGCTATGGCGTCCTCGGGGTCCAGGGGGGTCAGGCAGAAGCTCTCCCCCACCTCGATCTCCTGACGCCGGGCCAGGCGGCAGGTCTCCACGAAGTCGAAAGTGTCGCAGTACTCGGCCCAGGCGGCTTCCACGGCCTCGTTGATGGTCTCGTTGCCGGCGAAGTTGAACTGGAACAAGTAACCGGTGCTGATGCTGACGTTGACCCCGGCCTCCACGGCGCGCGCGAAATAGGCGAAGTCCCGGCAGAGCTGGCGCACGCGGGCGCGCATGATCGGGCCGTCGTGGCCGATCAGGCGGTTGACGTTCTGGTCGTGGGAGCCGAATCCGCCCGTTTGCAGGTCATGCTTGGCGGCGGCGTAGCCCCGGTAGGACTCGGCCAGGTAGCGGTCATGCTGGCGTGCGCGCTCCAGGCGGGGGCTGACGATGCCCAGCAGGCCGTCCAGGGCGCTGCCCACCTTGTAGGCCAGGCGGCCCATCAGAAACCGCCCGCCGTGGTGGTGGTGATGAAGCCGCAGTAATCGCCGGACTCTTCGGCGGCCCGCTGCTCGGCCAGGCTGAGCAGCTCCAGGAATTCTTTAAGGCTGCGGAAGGTGTAGCCGGAGCCACCGGGAAGGGTATAGGTGGCCACGGTGCGGAAGTTGCCCGAGGCCAGGTCATCCCGCAGGGTGCGGGCCAAGTCCGACCAGGTTGTGAATGCGCCAGCGCCCATGGCAGCCTCCTATGGGAAGGAGGCTAACCCGGGGAATTAGCTAATTTGGCGTTTGCGGGATTTTAAGGAATTTTATACCCTGTTTGGGCTTGTTTGGGGCAAACTAAGGGTGTTTGGGCTTGACAGAGGTTAGGACAACGATTTGGCTTGGCGGACCATGAACGCAAGAGCTAAACGTAGCGCGGGGGCGGGTTAGGTGCTTTTTTTGCTATAGTTGTTGCCAGTCTCATAAAATGCGCTATAAAACGGTACGTTTTTCTAATTCGCACTTGTCGCTTCTCGGGACCAAATTCTAATGCTAGCTTGGACATATAATCCTAAATCAAAAAGGAGCGAAATCTAATGCCCACCCACTGGGGGGAGGGAAG
>JAZDIQ010000020.1:0-85779 GCA_043804825.1 Pseudomonadota bacterium | reverse complement strand
GGGGGGGCTCACACCCCCCCCCCACCCCCCACCCGCCCCCCACGCCCTCCCCACCATGTCGGGGCGGGTTTAACCCCCGCCCGTTTTATTCAGCCCGGCGCTTCGCCCCGGCCGCGTCTTTCCGGGACTAGCCGGCAACGGGAGCCGGCGGCGCCCGCCAACGCCACAACCTCAATCGACCCGTTAATGCCCCGTGGGGGGCACCCCACTCACTAGTTCAAGGCCCTTGGCCAGGGCCAGGCGGTTGGCGGCCATCTTGCTCTCCGGGAACATCCCGCTCAACACCCCCTCGATATGCTCCGGCCCCAGGGGCAAGAGCCCCGAGGCCAACAAGGCCCCCAGCATCACCACGTTGGCCAGGATGGGCGCGCCCAGGTGGAAGGCCGCCTCGGTGGCCGGCAACCAGTACAGGCGTCCGCAGAGCCCGGCGATGGCCTCCTTGAGCCGGCCCAGGTCGGGGTAACGATCCTGGCCGGTCAGCACGTTGAGCGGCATCAGCGGCCGGTCGTTGGTCAGCACCACCACCCCGGGATGGCCGTACTGGCCCAGCACCCTCAAGGCCTCCAGGGGCTCCAGGCTGACGATGGCCGTGGCCTGGTTCTCGGGGATCAGGGGCCCCAGGGCCTCCCCGGCGGTGACGCGCACCTGGCTCATCACCGCCCCGCCGCGCTGGCTCAGGCCATAGGTCTCGCCCACGGTGACGGTGTAGCCGGCCGCGAGCAGCGCCCGGCCCAGCACCTGGCTGGCCAGCACGTTGCCCTGGCCGCCCACGCCGGTGATCACGATATCCAGGGGATCACAGCCCAGCGCCTTCATGCCACCGCCTCCTTGGCCTCGGCCCGGATGGCCCCGGCCGGACATATCTGGGTGCAGACCCCGCAACCCACGCACACCACCTCGTCGATGACGGCCTTGCCCGCCTTCTCGTCAAAGGAAAGCCCCGGACAGCGGAAGGAGCGGCTGCAAAAACGGTGGCAGCCGCAATCGTCGCCCCGGCACAGCTCTGGGTCCACGCTCATGCGATAGGGATGCCCGCCGCGCTTGGCCTGCACCAGGGCGCAGACCCGGCGCAGGATGAGCACCTTGAGCCCGGCAGGCCCCTGCAGGGCGTCGAAGACGGCATCCTGCACCACGGCCAGGTCATAGGGGTCCAGCACCTGGTACTCCAGGCCCAGGCCCCGGCAGATGTCCTCCACGTCCACGGAGGTGCCGGCCTGGCCGGTGGCGGTCATGCCGGTGCCGGGATGGGGCTGGAAGCCGGTCATGGCCGTGGCCGAGTTGTCCAGCACCATGAGCAGGTAGTTGGACTGGTTCCAGCGGGCGTTGATCAAGCCCGGCAGGGCGGCGTGGAAAAAGGTGCTGTCGCCCACCACGCTGACCACCGGCTGCTCAAAGCCCTGAGCCTGGAGCTTGCCCAGGCCCGACGCCAGCCCCTGGCCCGAGCCCATGCAATGCACCGCGTTGACCCTTTTAAAGCCCGTGGAGTGCACCCCCAGAGTGTAGCAGCCGATATCGCCGCTGACGATGCCCTGGCGGCCGTCCAAGGCCAGGGCCTGCTTGATGGCCCAGTAGCTGGCCCGGTGGGGGCAGCCCGGGCAGAAGCCGAACTCCCGGGGCGGCACCAACTCGGCGATGGCCTGCTGGGCGGCGGCGACATAGCCCGGGGAGGCGCCCGGCCAGGCCTGGCCCAGGATGGCCGAGATGGCCCGGGCCAGGCGGCCGGGGCTCAGCTCGCCCACCTGGGCCAGGTGCCCCGAGGCCTTGCCGAAGAAGCGCCGCACCCCCAGGTCCGGGGCGTGCTGGGCGTAGAGGGCCTTGACCTCGGTCTCAATGAAGGGGTCCACCTCCTCGGCGAACAGCACCCGCTCGCTGGTCGCCAGGTGCTTGAGCAGCAAGTCCTGGTCCAGGGGCCAGGTGCAGGCCAGCTTCAACAGGCCCACCCGCTGGCCCGCGCCCAACAGGGCGGAGGCCTCGGCGGCGTAGAGGGCCGATGAGCCCGAGGCGATGATCAGCAGCTCGGGCCGCTCTGGGCCGGAGTAGGTATTGAAGCCGCTCTGGGCCATGATGGCCCCGGCCTTTTGCAGCTTGTCCTTCATAGCCTGGTGCTTGGCCACCACTGGGGTGGTGGACCAGGCCACCCGGGGGTCCCAGTGGGGTTGGGGGCGCGGACCGGGCAGGGGGCCGGGCAGCACACCGGCGCGGGTGTGGCTCAGTCGGCTCAGGGAGCGCAGCACCACCAGGTTGCCGATGGCCTCGCTCAGCTCGAAGGCGAACTTGGTCATGGCCAGGCATTCGGCCGGCGTGGCCGGCTCCAGCATGGGCAGGTCGGCCAGGCGGGCGATGAAGCGGGCGTCCTCCTCGTTGGTGGAGCTGATGCCCGAGGGGTCGTCGGCGGTGACCAGCACCATGCCGCCCCGGGTGCCGCTTATGGTCAGGTTGCAGATGAAGTCCTGGGCCACGTTGACCCCGTTCTGCTTCATGGAGGCCATGGCCCGCAGGCCCGTGAAGCTGGCGGCGGCGGCGGTCTCCACGGCCACCTTCTCGTTCACCGACCACTCCACGTAGATGCCGGCGCTTGCCGCGCTGTCGGCCAGGCTCTCCAGTATCTCGCTGCTGGGGTTGCCGGGATAGGCCGCGGCCAGGCTGACCCCGGCCTCCAGGGCGCCCCGGGCGATGGCCTCGTTACCCTGCATCAGGGCGATCACGCCGGGCTTGAGCTTGGTCAGATCAGCCATTGGCCCGCTCCTTCCAGGCCGCCCGGGCGCGGGAGCGCTTGTTGGCGGCGGCGGTGCACAGGTGCTCATAGGACTCGCTGGGCATGGGCTCCATCTCCAAGAGGCCCCGGGCGCGGGCCATCTCCAGGAGCTCGGCGCCTTGGTCGCTACGCACCAGGATGGTGTTCCAGCCCGGCCGGCCCTCGGCGGCGCCCACCGACAAATCAGCCAACTCGGCGGTGAGATCAGGGCACAGCGAGCAGCCCTTGAGCACCACCGGCCGTATCCGATCCAGGGGGATGGCCGTGGTGCCCCGGCGGGTGGTCACCTCCAGCACCCCGGCCGGCGGCGGCGGGAAGTCGGCGCGCGTGACCGGTCCCTGTACGTCGGCGGCCTCCAAAACCCCGCGCAGGCCCCGGGCCGCCAGGTTCAGCGTGCAGAACAGGCCCACGATCAGCTTGATGCGCCCCGCCTGGGGATAGCGGGGGTGGGCGGCCATCGAGGCGGCGGCATAAGCCTGGCAGGGCAGGCCCACCAGGCCCAGGGCGGGTTGGGCAGGTTCGGCCGGCTCGGCCAGGGCCTGGTTAAGGGCCGCCAGCGAGCCCCCGGCGGCGTAGATGGAGCCGGCGGCGGCCAGCACCTCGGCGCGCTCGCGCACCCGCACGCCCTCCGGCCCGCCACGCAGGCCGGCCTGGGTGAGGACCGCCTCGCCGATGATCCCCTCTTGCAGGGCCAAGGCCATGAGCGTGCTGACCACGCCGCCGTATTGCACCCGCCCGGCCAGGTCAGGCGCCGTGGCCCGGCCCCACCAGGCGCTGGCCACCGGACCCAGGGGCTCGACCCGTGGCCGGCCCAGACCCGCCAGCAGCTGCGCGCGTTTCTGGTCCGGGTCGGGCTCCGGGGCCTGGGGGCAGATATCCAGGCAGCGGCCGGCCTCCAGCCCGCAGGCGTCCGGGGCGGCCACCTGGCCGTCGTGCAGGATGAGATAGGGGCACAGCCCCACGCAGGCGCCGCAGGCCACGCACCAGCCTGGGTCCAGCACCTGGGACTTTAGGCGCTCCAGACTGGCCGCTGCGGGCTGGTCGGCGGTTTGGGGAAGGGTCATGGGCTTTCTCCCGGCGCCCCGGCCAGGGCGCCCGACCGATGGGCCAAGTTGGCGTTTGTAACGACCGCGCGAACACTTGGGCGTTGAGTACGCTTACACGCCCTTCCAGGGATAGCAGGCTTAGGGGTAAAAATCAACGCCGGGGTGTATGCTGCCTTGCCAGAGGCCTGTCGAAGCAAGGTTCCCTCAGGCTCCCGAGGCGGCCAGGACGGCCCGCCGGGGGCGCAGGTCCTTAATAGCTCTTGCCAACGGCGGATAATGCCTTATAATTGGCCTGGTGCGGCTTCTGGATGGAGGCCCTAGGCCCCGTGGGGCCGGCGGCGGGATCCTCTGATCCGGCCGCTTGGCAGCGGGATCGTCGAGCGGGTGTAACTCAGCTGGTAGAGTACGAGCTTCCCAAGCTTGAAGTCGCGGGTTCGATCCCCGTCGCCCGCTCCATCCCTTGATTCGTCCGACCGCCGCCCGACAGGAGGGACGTGGCCAAGCCGCGGTCTTCCCTGGCGGGGTTGTCCCTTTTTGAGGGGGTCATCAGGCGCCACCCCCCGGGGCCGGGTGACTTGCTTCGATTAGTGGACCCGATCCGATCTGGCCGGCTTATAATAGGCCACCGTCTTTGCACGGACAGATTCGCTTTAGGTCCACGGTCTCGCACCCCAAAAAGGGCGGGGACCGCGCGGGGCTATCGGCCCCAAGCGGGGAAAGGCTGTGGTTGTGCCGGCAAGGGCCAGCAACTCCAAGGAAATGGAAGCGCGGCTCAGCGAACTGCTGGAGCCGGTGGTGCGCTCGGAGGGGCTGATGCTGGTGGAGTTGCAATGGCGCCCCGAGGGCTCGGGGCAGGTCTTGCGGCTGTTCATCGACCGGCCCGAGGGCGGTGTGACCCTGGACGAGTGCGCCATCGTCAACCGCCAGGCCGGCGACTTGCTGGACGTGGAAGACCTCATCCCCGGCCGCTACCGCCTGGAGGTGAGCTCGCCCGGCCTGACCCGGCGGCTGAGGAGCCGGCGCGACTTCGAGATCTTCGCCGGCCGGCCCGTGCGCCTGATCTACCTGGACCAGGAGGGCAAGAGCCGCACCATCAAGGGCGTGCTCAAGGGCTGCCAGGGCCAGGACGTGCTGGTGGAGGCCGAGGGAGTCAAGCGGGCCATCGCCCTGGACAAGGTGGCCAAGGCCAACTTGGAGCTAGAGGCATAACGAGGGCTAGCGCGCCCGGACTTCGGGCAGGGATAACGGTTTTTGGAGAGCCTCGCATGAGCGAACTGAAACGGATGATCGACCAGGTGGCCAGGGAAAAAGGTCTGGACCGCGAGATCCTGATCAACACCCTGGAAGAGGCCATGCGTTCCGCCGCCCGGCGCAAGCTGGGTTCCAAGGTGGAGGTGGACGTGGCCTACAACGACGACCTGGGCGAGGTGGAGGTCTTCGAGTTCAAGGAGGTGGTGGAGGAGCTCACCGACCCGGAGACCCAGGTGGAGCTGCAACAGGCCCTCAAGCTGGACCCCGAATGCGAGGTGGGCGACGAACTGGGCGTAAAGGTCGACACCGCCGACTTCGGCCGCATCGCCGCCCAGAGCGCCAAGCAGGTCATCATCCAGCGCATGAAGGACGCCGAGCGCGACATCATCTTCGAGGACTTCAAGGACCGCAAGGGCGAGATCATCAACGGCATCGTGCAGCGTTTCGACAAGGGCGCCATCATCGTCAACCTGGGGCGCACCGAGGCCGTGCTGCCGCCCCGGGAGCAGGTGCCGCGGGAGGGCTACCGCCCCGGCGACCGCGTGCGGGCCTTTGTGCTGGACGTCAAGCGCATCAGCCGCGGCCCCCAGATCGTGCTCTCGCGCACCCATCCCGGCTTCATCCAGGCCCTGTTCGAGTTGGAGGTCCCCGAGATCGCCGAGAACATCGTCACCGTGGAAGGCGTGGCCCGCGAGCCCGGCAGCCGCACCAAGATCGGCGTGAGCTCTAGCGACCGCGACGTGGACCCGGTGGGCGCCTGCGTGGGCATGAAGGGCAGCCGCGTGCAGGCGGTGGTGCAGGAGCTTCGGGGCGAGAAGATCGACATCATCTCCTACGACCCCGACCCGGCCCGCTACGTGGTCAACGCCCTGGCCCCGGCCGAGATCAGCCGCGTGGTGGTGGACGAGGTCAACCAGACCATGGAGGTGATCGTGGCCGACGAGATGCTCTCGTTGGCCATCGGCCGCCGCGGCCAGAACGTGCGTCTGGCCAGCAAGCTCACGGGCTGGAAGATCGACGTCAAAAGCGAATCCAAATACGGCGAGGCCCTGCGCGACGGCTACCGCTCGCTCTTGGACGTGGTGGGCGTGGGCGACGTCAGCGCCGACACCCTGTTCCAGGCTGGCTACGGCTCGGCCGAGGCCCTGGCCGATGCCGACGCCGCCGACCTGGCGCCCCTGCCGGGCATCGGCCAGGAGCGCGCCGAGTTCCTGATCTCCGACGCCAGGCGCTACTTGAACGACCGCGAGTCCGGCCAGTTGAAGAGCGAGGCCAACGAGGAGCCCGAAGCCGGCCCGGCCGACGAGCCGACCCCGGCCTTCGCGGAAGGGGCCGAGACCGAGCCGGCGGACCAAGGCGGCGACAGCGCCGATGCGACCGAGGGTGCGGCCGACGATACGGCCGACGATACGGCCGACGACACGGCGAAACAGACTGCCCCGCCCGCCTCGCCGGCCGACGAGCCCGGCGAGGCCTAGGGAAGCATGGCCCCGGCCAGGTCCGCGGCGCCAGTGCGCACCTGCCGGGCCTGCGGACGCAAACGGCCTCAGGCCGAATTGTTGCGTCTGGCCCTGGCCGACGGCAGGGTGGAGCCCGATCCGGGGCGGCGGCTGGCCGGACGCGGGGCCTATATCTGCCGGCGTCAAGGCTGCGCTCAGCGGCTGTGGGACAGGCGGGCCAGACAACGGATATTTCGAGGAACACTGGGCGAACATGCCTGGGCCGAGTTTTTAATGCGGCCGGAGATCAGCTCCTTGCCGGCTCAAGAAGAGACTTCTTAGGAGATTTGAATGGCCAAATTGCGGGTGTACGAGCTGGCCAAGGAACTCAAGGTCGACAACAAGGATCTGCTGCGTCAGTTGTCTGAGATGGGCCTGGACGTGCGCAACCACATGAGCGTCATCAGCCCGGAGGAGGCGCAGGTGGTGCGTGAGCGCCTGCGCGCCGAACGCTCCGACGTGGTCGAGGAAAAGCGCGTTACCACCCGGGTCATCCGCCGCCGCCGCAAGACGGTGGAGGACGAGACCGCCTCCGCCGAGGATGAGTCCGCCCAGGAGACCCTTGCGGCCGAGGCCGCCCCGGAGGCTGAGGCCACCCCGGAGGCCGAGGTCGCCCCGGAGGAGCCGCGCGGGGAGACCCCGCCGCCCATGGAGACCGCCGTGCCCGCCGAGGCCCCGCCGGCGCGGGCCGCCCAGCCCGTTGAGGCCCCGGCCGCCGAACCCGAGCCCGCGCAGGTTCAGGCGCCGGAACAGGCCCAGGCCCCGGAGCCGGTGCTCCCGGCCGCCGAAGCCGTTCAGGAGCCGCCCGCCTCGGCACCGGCCCAGGCCGTGGAAGAACCCGCCCCGGCGCCCCAGGCCCAGGCCCCGGCGGAGCCCCAGGCCCCGCCCCAGCAAACCGCTTCCAGCCAGGAGGCCCCGTCGAGCACGGCGGCCGAGGAGACAGCCGTGGCCGAGCCCCAGCCGCAGCCCCCCCAACCGACCGAGCCCCAGGCGGAGAAAGACGCGGGCCTGGAGGCCAAGGCCAAGCTCAAGCCCAAGGAGCGGCCCAAGCCGGTGGTCAAGGAGGAGGCTCCCAAGCCCAGGCGTCCTTCCGGCGACACCCCGGCCCGCATCATCAGCCGCCCCACCCAGCCCGTGGCCCCCATGGTGGAGCAGCGCTTCGACTCGCGCCCGGCCCGGCCGCCCCTGGGGCCCCGGCCTCCGCGCCCCGGCATGCCCGCGCCTCCCGCCGCCGGCGAAGTGCCGCCGCCGGAGAAGCTTGACGAACGCAATCGGCCCCGCCGCAAGAAGGGCAAGAAGACCTCGGCCATCCCGGATGACGAATTCCTGATGCGCAAGGCCGCCAGCAAGAAGAAGGAAATCCTGGACAAGGCCGACCTGTACGACACCCGCCCCGGCAAGGGCCGGCGCGGCGGTCGCGGCGCGGCCAAGCGCCCCAAGAAGACCGAGCTGACCACGCCCAAGGCCATCAAGCGCCGCGTGCGCGTGGGCGAGGCCATCACCGTGGGCGAGCTGGCCAAGCGCATGGGCGTCAAGGCCGCCGAGATGGTGGGCCGCCTGCTGCAAATCGGCATGATGGTCACGCTCAACCAGTCCCTGGACGTGGAGGACGCCGGTTTGGTGGCCGCCGAGTTCGGGTTTGAGATCGAGCGCGTGGCCTTCGAGGAAGAGGGCCTCTTGGAGCAGGCCGCCGACCGCGACGAGGACATGATCACCCGGCCCCCGGTGGTGACCATCATGGGCCACGTGGACCACGGCAAGACCTCCCTGTTGGACACCATCCGGCGCAGCAACGTGGTCTCAGGCGAGGCCGGCGGCATCACCCAGCACATCGGCGCCTACGACGTGCATCTGCCCGAGGGCGGCCACGTGGTCTTCGTGGACACCCCCGGCCACGAGGCCTTCACCCAGATGCGCGCCCGCGGCGCCCAGATCACCGACGTGGTGGTGCTGGTGGTCAGCGCCGACGACGGCGTGATGCAGCAGACCAAGGAGGCCATCGCCCACAGCAAGGCCGCCGGGGTGCCCATCGTGGTGGCCATCAACAAGATCGACAAGCCCGGCGCCGACCCCGAGCGGGTGCGCCGCGAATTGGCCGACCAGGGCCTGGTCTCCGAGGCCTGGGGCGGCGACATCATCATGGTGGAGGTCTCGGCCAAGACCGGCCAGGGCGTGGACACCCTCCTGGAGATGCTGCAACTGCAATCAGAGGTCCTGGAGCTAAAGGCCAACCCCAACAAGCCCGCGCGCGGCCACATCCTAGAGGCCCGCCTGGACAAGGGGCGCGGCCCGGTGGCCTCGGTGCTGGTGCAGGACGGCACCCTGAAGGCCGGCGACGCCTTTGTCTGCGGCGTGCACGCCGGCAAGGTGCGCGCCCTGTTCGACGACCTGGGCCAGCGCGTGGACGAGGCCGGACCGGCCATCCCCGTGGAGGTGCAGGGCTTCGCCGGCGTGCCCGAGGCCGGCGACGAGTTCGCGGTGGTGGAGAGCGACAAGGTGGCCAAGCAGATCGCCGAGCACCGCGCCCTGAAGAAGCGCGAGGCCGAGCTGGGCGCCCAGACGCGCCTCACCCTGGAGGGCTTCTTCGAGCAGATGAAGGAGGGCGCCGTCCAGGAGCTGAAGCTCATCGTCAAGGGCGATGTGCAGGGTTCGGTGCAGGCCCTGGTGGACGCGCTGAACAAGCTGGGCAACGAGCAGGTCAAGGTCGCCGTGATCCAGTCCGCCACCGGCGCCATCACCGAGACCGATGTCATGCTGGCCTCGGCCAGCAACGCCATCATCATCGGCTTCAACGTGCGCCCCACCGGCAAGGTCGGCGAGATCGCCGAGGCCGAACACGTGGACGTGCGCACCTACGACATCATCTACCAGGTGCTGGACGACGTCACGGCAGCCCTCACGGGCATGCTGGCCCCGGTGCTGCACGAGGAGGTCCTGGGCCGCGCGGTGGTGCGCGAGACCTTCGGCGTGCCCAAGATCGGCGTGATCGCCGGCTCGGCCGTGACTAGCGGCAAGATGGAACGCAACGCCCAGGCGCGGCTTCTGCGCGACGGCGTGGTGGTGGCCACCACCAAGATTTCCTCCCTGCGCCGTTTCAAGGAGGACGTCAAGGAGGTCGTGCAGGGTTACGAGTGCGGCATCGGCCTGGACAACTACAACGACATCAAGATCGGCGACGAGATCGAGGCCTTCGTGACCAAGGAGGTGGCCGCCGAGTTGTAGGCGGTGATAATGGTGGTAGGCGCGTTGATGATGACCCTGCATGTGCAGGCGGCAAGCGACCTCAAGGCCAAGCGCAAAGTTTCGCGCTCGGTCATTGATCGGGTGCGCGCCAAGTTCAACGCCGCGGCCTGCCAACTGGGCGCCGGCGACCTCTGGCAGCGCCTGGAGTTGGGCTTCACGGTGTGCAGCAACGAGGTGGCCCACGCTCAGGCCCAACTGGACGAGATAGGCCGCTTCGTGGAGCGCCTGGCCCTGGCCGAGGTGGTGGACGTGCGACAGGAGGTCCTTAGCCTCAAGGACATGGCCTGGGCGCCCAGCCAGCCCCCGCCCTGGGAAGCCTGATGGGCACCCGCCGCACCCAAAGAATGGCCAACCTGATTCAAGCCGAGTTGGGCGATCTGCTCCTCAAGCGGGTCAAGGACCCGCGCCTGGAGCCCATCACCATCACCGGCGTGGACGTCAGCCCCGATCTGTCCCAAGCCAAGGTTTTCTATAGCCTGTTGGATGCCGCCCGGCGGCCCGAGGTGGAGGCCGGCTTCAAGGCCGCCGCCCCCTTTCTGCGCCATGAGCTGGCCGGCCGGCTGCAAATCAAGGTCACGCCCAAACTGCGGCTGGTCTACGACCCCTCCCTGGCCGAGGGCATGCGCATGGACAACCTGATACGTCAGGCCCGCCAGCAGGACCAAGCCCTGGCCGAGCAGCGCGGCCCCGAGCCGGACCAAGACGGCGAGGAGCAGGCGTGATCGCGCGTTTGGCAGAGGTCCTGGCCCAGGCCCGGCGGGTGCTGGTGCTGGCCCACCGCGACCCCGACGGCGACGCCATCGGCTCGGGCCTGGGGCTGATGCATCTATTGGCCGCCCAGGGCAAGCAGGTCTTGGTGCACCGGGCCGGCAGCGTGCCCGAGGAGTACGCCTTCCTGCCCGGCCTGGAGTTGGCCCGGGCGGATTTGCCGGCGGCAGGTGACATCGACCTGGCGGTGCTCTTGGATTGCCACGAACCCGAGCGCGCCGGGCAAATGGCCGAGCCCTGGCTCAAGGCCCTGCCCCGGGTGGCGGTGATCGATCACCACCTGGGGGACACCGCCTTCGGCGACCCCCGCTGGGTGGACCCGGCAAAAGCCGCCACGGCCCAGATGGTGACTCTTCTGGCCCAGGAGGCGGGCTGGCCCATCAACCGCCAGGCCGCCACCTGCCTGTTCGTGGGCTTGCAGACCGACACCGGGCGTTTTTGCTACTCCAACACCACGCCCCAGACCCTGCGTGTGGCCGCCGATCTGGTGGCCGCCGGCGCCGACCCCTGGGGCATCACCCAGCAGGTCTACTCCACCAGCGAGGGCCGGCTGCGTCTGTTCAGCCGGGTGTTGCAGAGCCTCAAGCTCCTGGCCGGCGGACGTCTGGCCCTGGCGGTCTCCACGGCCGGCGACCTGGAGGAACTGGGCTGCCCCCCCAGCGACCTGGACCGCATCGTGGAGGAGCTGAGGGCCATTCGGGGGGTGGAGGCGGCGGTGCTACTCAAGGAGATCGACGCGGGGAGCGTCAAGGCCAGCCTGCGCTCCCGGGGACGGGTGGACGTGGGCGCCCTGGCCCTGAGCCTGGGCGGCGGCGGGCACCACAACGCCGCCGGCGCCCGTCTGGAGGGCTCCCTGGACCAGGCCGCCGCGCTCATCAGCGCGCGTCTGGAAGCCCAACTGGACTCACTGCCCGGGGAGCAAGGCTGATGGGCCGGCGCCGCCGTCATCCCCGCTTCCTGGGCTCGGGCGTGCTGCTGATCGACAAGCCCGCCGGCCCCACCAGCCACGACGTGGTGGAGGACCTGCGCCGGCGTTTTCAGCCGGCCAAGCTGGGCCACGCCGGCACCCTGGACCCCTTTGCCACCGGCCTGCTGGTCATGGCCTTCAACCAGGCCACCCGCCTGGTGGACCTCATGGGCTTAGGCGCCAAGACCTACGCCGCCACCCTGTCCCTGGGCCGGACCTTTGACACCGGCGACCCCACCGGCCAGGAGACGGCCAGCGCGCCGGTGCCCGAGCTGAGCCAGGACCAGGTGGCCCGGGCGCTAAAGGCCATGGAGGGTCCGCGCCTGCAGGAGCCGCCGGCCTATTCGGCGGCCAAGCTCCAGGGCAAGCCCCTCTACGCCTATGCCCGCGCCGGCCAGGAGGTGCACAAGCCCCCCCGGCCCATCACGGTGCATGAGGCGCGGCTGCTGGCCCTGCGCCCCGGCGAGATCGATTTCGTCATGCGCTGCTCCCGCGGCACCTACCTGCGCTCCCTGGCCCAGGAGTTGGCCCTGGCGTTGGGCAGCGTGGGGCACCTCAAGGCCCTGCGCCGCACCGAGTCTCAGCCCTTTGGCCTGGACCAGGCCGTGGAGTTGGAGACCGCCCTGGACTGGAACGGCCAGGAGCTGGCGCAAAACCTCTTGCCCCTGGACCAGGCCCTGGCCCGCTGCGGCCTGCCGGTGGTGGAGTTGGACGACGACCTGGCCTGGCAGCTTAGGCAGGGACGCATCCTGCCCAGCCAGGCCTTGCTCCCGGAGGGCGCCAGCCAGGCCCCGCAGGGCCAGGCCTTCATGGTCTTGGACCCCGCCGGTGCCATGGTGGCGGTTCTGCGCTGGCTGACCGAGGACCAACGGCGCCCCGGACGCGCCTATGAGACGATAAGAGTGTTCCCCGAGCCTTCGGACGAAGGCCCGGGAGGCGAGGCATCCGCGTCGGCCCTCGGGGCCGAGTGAGCCTGGAGGCCCGGCGGTGTGGCCGGGCGGTGTGATTCTGGGCCGCGGACAAGGGACCCGTTAGGGTCCACTAAACCAGAAGGAGGTTGACAAAGTGGTTCTCACCCCGGAATTCAAAAGCGAACTCATCGGCAAGTTTCAACGCAAACCGGGTGACACCGGCTCGCCGGAGGTGCAGATCGCCCTCTTGAGCGAGCGCATCCGTTATTTGACCGAGCATTTCAAGGTCCACGCCAAGGACCACCACAGCCGCCGCGGGCTACTGAAGCTCGTGGGTCAACGGCGCCGCCTGCTCAATTACCTCAAGCGCAAGGACGTCGAGCGCTATCGGGCGGTGATCAAGGAGCTGGGAATCCGCAAGTAGCCTCGGCTTTAAGTGAGAGAGAGAATGTACAAAAAAGTATCGACGACCATAAACGGTCAAGAGTTTTCCATCGAGACCGGCAAGGTGGCCAAGCAGGCCGGCGGCGCGGCCTGGGTCACCCACGGCGACACCGTGGTGCTGGTCACGGCCGTGGCCGACCAGGGCATGCGCGAGGGTATCGATTTTCTGCCGCTGACCGTGGACTACCAGGAAATGGCCTACGCCGCCGGTCGCATCCCGGGCAACTTCTTCCGCCGCGAGATGGGCCGGCCCAGTGAGCGCGAGACGCTCACCTGCCGGATCATCGACCGCCCCGTGCGGCCGCGCATGCCCAAGGGGTGGACCTACGAGACCCAGGTCATCGCCAACGTCTACTCGGTGGACAAGGTCAACGACCCGGACATGCTGGCGCTCACCGGCGCCTCGGCGGCCCTCTCCATCAGCGACGTGCCCTTCGCCGGCCCCCTGGCGGGGGTGCGCGTGGGCCGGGTTAACGGCCAGCTCATCATCAACCCCACCACCGAGCAGCGCGCCCAGTCGGACATGGATCTGGTCGTGGCCGGCTCGCGTAACGCCGTGGTGATGGTGGAGGGCGGGGCCAACTTCCTCTCCGAGGACGAGGTCCTGGAGGCCATCTGGTTCGGCCATGCCGGCCTGCAGCCCCTCTTGGACATCCAGGAGGAGCTGGTGGCCGCCGTGGGCAAGCCCAAGCGCGCCTTCACCCCGCCGGCGTCCAACGACGAGCTGCTGGCCAAGGTGACCGAGCTCTCCGCCGCCGGCATCGCCGAGATACTGGCCATCAAGCCCAAGCTGGAGCGCTACGCCAAGGTCCGCGAGGTCAAGAAGCAGGTCCTCGAGGCCCTGGGTGAGATGGCGACTGGCAAGGAAAGCCAGGTCAAGGCCATGATCGACCATCTGGAAGCCGACACCATGCGGGCCATGATCGTGGATCAGAACCGCCGGGTGGATGGCCGCGACCTGACCACCGTGCGCCCCATCTCCTGCGAGGTGGGCCTGCTGCCGCGCGCCCACGGCTCGGCCCTGTTCACCCGCGGCGAGACCCAGGCCCTGGTGACCGCCACCCTGGGCACCAGCGGCGACGAGCAGCGCATCGAGAGCATCACCCAGGGCGACGTCTTCCGCCGCTTCATGCTGCACTACAACTTCCCGCCCTTTAGCGTCAACGAGGCCAAGCGCATGGGCGGCCCCACCCGGCGCGACATCGGCCACGGCGCCCTGGCCCGGCGGGCGGTGGGCAAGGTGCTGCCCGACAAGGCCTCCTTCCCCTACTCCCTGCGCGTGGTCAGCGACGTCCTGGAGTCCAACGGCTCCTCCAGCATGGCCACCATCTGCGGCGGCTCCCTGGCCCTGATGGATGCCGGCGTGCCCACCAGCGACGCCGTGGCCGGCGTGGCCATGGGCCTGATCATGGAAGGCGACAAGGTGGCGGTGCTCACCGACATCCTGGGCGACGAGGACCACCTGGGCGACATGGACTTCAAGGTGGCCGGCAGCGCCCAAGGCATCGCCGCCGTGCAGATGGACATCAAGATCAGCGGCATCAGCAAGCAGATCATGGGCCGGGCCTTGAACCAGGCCCGCGACGGCCGCCTGCACATCCTGGGCGAGATGAGCAAGACCCTCACCCATCCCCGTGGCGACATCAGCCTCTTCGCGCCGCGCATCACCACCATCAAGATCCCGGTGGAGAAGATCAAGGACATCATCGGACCAGGCGGCAAGGTCATCCGCGGCATCCAGATGGAGACCGGCGTCAAGATCGACGTGGAGGACGACGGCACGGTGCACGTGGCCGCCGTGGACGGCGACAGCGGCCGCCAGGCCTTGCAGATGATCCGCGACCTGACCCAGGAGGCCGAGGAGGGCGCGGTCTACGAGGGCAAGGTGGTGCGCATCATGGACTTCGGCGCCTTCGTGGAGATCATGCCCGGACGCGACGGCCTGGTGCACATCAGCGAGCTGGACCACACCCGCGTGCGGTCGGTGACCGACGTGCTCAAGGAAGGCGATATCGTCAAGGTCAAGGTGCTGGGCATCGATGACCGCGGCAAGATTCGTCTGAGCCGCAAGGCCCTGCTGCCGCCGCCGCCCCCGGGCTCCGGCGGCGACGAGCCCCAAGGCGACGACCGCCGCGACTACCGCGAGCGCCGTCCCGACCGCGACCGCCGGCGCTAGGAGCCTGTGGTAACTGGTCCGACAGGTTCATAGGTGGGCCACGGACGGCCCACCCGAAATGGCGCCAAATACAACTTTGGCGCCATTTCGTTGAGTTGCCGGAATTTGCTCTTGGCAAGTTCCAAGCATTGAAAGCCATTGACCCACCCCAGGCAGGCCCAGCTTGCCTGGGGGGTCCGGGGATGGCCCGCTTTGACACACACCCGAGGAAGGCCACTGTGATCCAAAAAACCGTGTTGGAAAACGGCGTGCGCGTGGTCAGCGAAAGCCAGCCGCACGCCTTCTCGGCCACGGTGGGCCTATGGATGGAAGTGGGCTCCCGCGACGAGGTGCCGCTCAACAACGGCATCAGCCATTTCATCGAGCACATGGCCTTCAAGGGCACCGGGCGGCGCGGCGCCCTGGACATCGCCCGCGAGATCGACCGCCTGGGCGGCATGGCCAACGCCTTCACCAGCCGCGAGAACACCTGCTTCCACTGCCGCGCCCTGGCCGAGCGTCTGCCGGAGATGTGCGACCTGTTGACCGACATCTTCCTGCACCCGGCCCTGGACCCCCTGGAGCTGGAGCGCGAGCGCGGGGTGATCCTGCAGGAGATCGGCGGCCTGGAGGACGCCCCCGACGAGTTGGTGCATGTGCTGTTCGGCGAGCATTTCTGGCCCGGCCATCCCCTGGGGCGCTCCATCCTGGGCAGCCAGCAGACCATCGAGGCCATGGACCGCCAGGCCATCGCCTCCTACCTGGAAAGCAACTATCTGCCTTGCCGGGCCGTGATTTCGGCCGTGGGCAGCCTGGAGCACCAGCAGGTGGTGGACTTGGTGGGACCGGTGCTGAGCAAGCTGCCCGCCAACCCCGAGCCCGCCCTGCGCCGGCCGCCGGACCCCCGCCCCGGCCTGCAGGTGATCAACCGCGACCTGGAGCAGGTGCACGTGGCCCTGGGCCTGGCCGCGCCCCACGCCACCAGCGCCAAACGCTACCAGGCGGCGGTGTTGAACCTGATCCTGGGCGGCAACATGAGTTCGCGCCTGTTCCAGGAGGTGCGCGAGCGCCGGGGTCTGGCCTACGCCGTCTACTCCTACCTCAGTTCCTACAGCGACTCGGGCCTGTTGGGCATCTATCTGGGCGTGGCCCCGGAGCGCGTGGTGGAGGCCCTCAAGGTGGTGCGCCAGGAGTTGGCCGGCCTGGCCGCCGCGCCAGTGAGCGAACAGGAGCTGGCCGATTCCAAGGAGAACCTAAGGGGGGCCATCCTGCTGGCCGCCGAGAACCCCGAGAGCCGCATGAGCCGCCTGGCCCGCAATGAATACAACTTCGGCCGCGACGTGCCCCTCAAGGAGGCCCTGGCCCAGGTGCAGGCCGTTACCCAGGAGGATGTGGCCAGCCTGGCCGGCGAGCTGTTGGCTCCCGGCAACCTGGCCGCCACGGTCTTGGGTCCGGTGGACGAGGACGCCTTGCCCGGGGAGTTGGCCTGGTGAGCGCCGTCAAGGTGGAGGTGTTGCGCCTGGCCCACGGCGTTGGCCTGGACCTGCCGGCCTACATGACCCTTCAGGCCGCCGGCATGGACCTGCCCGCCGCCATCAGCGAGCCCCTGACCATGGCTCCGGGGCAGATCGCCCTCTTGCCCACCGGCTTCTGCCTGGCCATACCCCCGGGCCATGAGGGCCAGGTGCGCCCGCGCTCGGGCCTGGCGGTCAAACACGGACTCACGGTGATCAACGCCCCCGGCACCATCGACGCCGACTACCGCGGCGAGGTCAAGGTGGCCCTGATCAACCTGGGCGGCCAGCCCGTGACGCTCAAGCGTGGCGATCGCCTGGCCCAACTGATCATCGCCCCCGTCACCCGCGCCGAACTGGTGGAGGTGGCCGAACTGCCGGCCAGCCAGCGCGGGGAAGGCGGCTTCGGGCATACGGGCTAGCCGGTGGGGCTGTCCTATTGTCTGTTGGCCAGCGGGTCCAAGGGCAACGCCGTCTACGTCGCGGCCGGCTCCACGGCCCTGTTGATCGACTGCGGGCTCTCGGCCCGCGAGCTTCTGCGCCGCCTGGATCTGTGCGGCCTGCAAGCCTCAGCCCTCCAGGCCATCCTGATCACCCACGAGCACCGCGACCACATGAGCGGCGTGCGGGTACTGGCCAAGCGCCTGCGCCTGCCGGTGCTGGCCACCAAGGCCACCTGGGCCGCCTGCGGCGACATGCAGGCCACCCGGCACCAGGCCATCGCCGCCGGCGAGTCCTTTGACCTGGGCTCCTTGCGGGTCCAGCCCTTTTCCATACCCCACGACGCCGCCGATCCCGTAGGCCTGGTCATGAGCGCCGGGGCCGCGCGCCTGGGTCTGTGCACCGACCTGGGCCAGGCCCTGGGCCTGGTTCAGCGCCGTCTGGCCGGCTGCCAGGGCCTGATCCTGGAGAGCAACCACGACCCCGAACTCCTGGCCCAGGGGCCTTACCCGCCCTGGCTCAAGCAGCGGGTGCGCTCGCGCCATGGCCATCTCTCCAACCAGCAGAGCGCCGAACTATTGAGCCGCCTGCACCACCCCGAGCTGCGGCGGATCACCCTGGCCCATCTGTCGGAGACCAACAACCGCCCCGAGCTGGCCGCCCAGGCCGCCGCCCAGGCCTTGGCGGACCTGGGGTCGGAATTGCAGGTTGGCCTGGCCAGACAAGATGCACCGACAGCGCTGATGGAGTTATAATACTTGGATCGGGAGCCTCTCCCGGTAAACACCCTACCCTGCCCCGGGCCCTGGCCGCCGGAGACGACGGAGACCGCGACTATGCCAACCTACGATTACCAGTGCAACAACTGCGAGCACGTCTTCGAGGTCTTGCAAGGCATAGACGATCCTGATCCCGAATGTCCCCTGTGCACCTGCCCCCAGGTGACCCGCCTGATCTCGGCGGTGGCCATCCACGCCAGGGGCGACGGCACCGCCGCCCGCGTGGAGCATGAGATCAAGCGCCGCCTGGGCCAAGGCCGGGCCGGCGACGCCCTGCGCCTGGCCGACAAGGCCGCCAATCTGGCCGGCAACCGCCGGGGCATGGGCAAGATCAAGGCCGCCCGCGACAAGATGCGCGGCCACCTGAGCAAGTAACACCGTATCCGCCGCCGCCCCTAGTCAAGGGTCATCCATGGGCCTGCTGCAAACCTATAGCCTCTTGGCCAAGGCCCTGACCATCGAGCTCTACCGCCACCTGCGGGTGCCGCTATCGCTCTTGGCCCTGGTCTTCTGCGCCGGCACCCTGGGCTACTGGCTCATGGGGCATGGCCAGTGGAGCCTGTTCAACTGCGCCTACATGACCAGCATCACCCTGACCACGGTGGGCTACGGCGAGGTTCTGGAGCCCTTCGGGGCGCGGGAGAGATTGTTCACCATGGGCCTGATGTGGACGGGCATGGGCGTGACCCTCTACGCCCTGTCCACGGTCACGGCCTTTCTGGTGGAGGAGCGACTGTCCAACCTGGTGCGAGAGCGCAAAATGGAGATGCATGTCAGCGGACTCAAGGGCCATTTCATCGTCTGCGGGGCCGGACGCGTGGGCCGGCACGTCATCGAGGAAATGGTGGCCAACCAGCACCCCGTGGTGGTCATCGATGACCAGGCCGATAGCGCGGCCTGGCTTAAGGACAACCACCCCTCTCTACCCACGGTGCACGGCGACGCCACCGACGAGGGCGTGCTCAAGAGCGCCGGCCTGGAGCGCGCCCTGGGTCTGGTGGCCGCCCTGCCCGAGGACAGCCAGAACATGCTCATCACCGTGCAGGCCCGCTTCGTCAACCCCGGCCTCAAGATCGGCACCCGCTGCCACAACAACAACCTGGTGGACAAATTCTACCGCGCCGGGGCCAACTACGTGGTCAACACCGACTTCATCGGCGGCATGCGCATCGCCAGCGAGATGATCCGCCCCCAGGTGGTCAGCTTCCTGGACCGCATGCTGCGGGGCCAGGATCCCACGGTGCGCGTGGCCGAGGTCACGGTGCGCGAGGGCTCCGAGCTGGCTGGTCAAAACCTGGAGCAGGCCCGTCTATACCAGCGCTCCGGGCTCCTGGCCGTGGCCGTGAAGCACCCCGACCGGCCGGAGTTCGTCTACAACCCCAGCCCCCAGGAGCGGCTGGGCACGGGCACGGTGCTGATCGTAATCGGCAATCCCCAACAAATCGCCAGCCTGGAAGCGCTCTGCCAGGCCTGAGGGCGGCCACGCCCGCGGCCAGGGCGAAGCGATGCCCTGGGCGCCGGGGGTGACCACGCGCCTGCCCTGGCCAGCCCCCGGACACCGTAGGCAGAAGCGGGTTATTTCTTGGCCTTGGCCGGCTTGGTCTTAGCCGCTCTGGCCGCCTTGGCCGCCTTGGCCGCCGGCTTCTTGGGCTTGAGCAGGGCGGCCATCTCGTCCACTTCCTCGGCACCGTGGCCCATGAGCAGCTCCTCGTCGGGCAGGAGGATGTTGATCAGGCGCTGGAATTCGCCGGCGTGCTCCCGCTCCTCGTTGGCGATGTCCTGCAGTACCTTCTGGGCCAGGGGATGGCTGGTGGCATCGGCCATGGCCTCGTAGAGGTGGATGGCCTCTTCCTCGGCCGCCAGGGCCAGGCGCAGGGCGCGGGTCAGCTCGCGCGGGGTCATCTTGCGTCCGGGGGTCAATCCCTTGAAGGGGTCCATGAACTCAGGCATGATTATGCTCCCTCTGAGGTTGGCGGACAGGGGGCGGGGCGCGGGTGGCGCGGTTCATCCGGCGGCCACCGGCCGGCCCTCGTTTCTTCCATGATATGTCCAAAGCCCAGCCAGGCCAAGCCCGCCGTGAAGCCCTGTTACTTACAGGCCATTTGAGCGCCGCTCTCCGGCGGGGGCCTGCGCGGGTAATTGTTCGCTTGTTTATCAGCGAAAAGTTGTCAAACTTCATCCCTAGCCCCGGGATGTCCCTTCCACGCCGGCCACGGCCCCGTCCCCGCCGCCAGCGCCATGCAAGCGTGCCGGCCCGCAAAGGAGCAAGTCCATGCCCACAGTGTTTTGTTTGGCAGGTCCCCAGTCAGACCAAACCACCCGGCTGCTGCACGGCCTGGCCGCTGAACTGGCCGGCCGCGGCCTCAAGGTGGGGCTGATCAGTCACCAGGCCACCGCCCCGCCCCCCCCCCCTCCGGGCGCCCTATGGGAGATGGCCGTGGGCGCCGACGGCATGTGCCTGAGCCAGGCCGCCTGGCAGCCGCCCTCCCTGGAGGAGATGCTGGTGCGCCACGCCCAGGACCTGGACGTGGTGCTGTCCCGGCTGCACCAGGACCGCAAGGTCTACAAGATCGAATACTGCCCGGCCGGCGCCGCCCCCATCCTGGCCGGCGACCCCAACCTCAAGGCCGTGTTGAGCGCCGAGCCCCTGGACCTGGGCCTGCCCCGTTTCACCCCCTCAGACCTGACCGGCCTGGCCGATATGCTGGTGGGCCTGCTGCCCCAGTCCGCGCCGGCCTTGCTCAGGGTGCTGGTGGACGGCCGCCGGCTGCCGGCCAAGGACTTTGTGCAGGATATCGTGGCCAGCACCATCCGCGCCCTCATCGGCGCCCTCAAGGGGGGACAGGGGGCCAAGCGCATCGAGATTCACCTTTACTAGGGATGCATTGGCGATCAAAGAGCCGCCGCCGGCTTTCCCTGGCAAGCCCTGCTGATACAGGGCCTATGGATAACGAATTGACGAAGGGGGAACCGATTCACTATCATCAATTACAAGGGTAGGCTAACGCCCACCGAGATTAGGCCCATGTATACGTCATGGGGCCATCCCCGGGCCAGGACCAACGCACTGGCAAGAACCTTCTGTGAGGTGATGTCCGGCCATGAGTGAATATTCTCTTCTGAGCTTGGGTGCGGGGAGGTTGGCTTGGCCGGTCCACGAATAACCGTGGGCGTGGGCGACGTGGCGGTGTCCAACCAAAAAGGGCACGAAATAGTCACCCATTCCCTGGGCTCCTGCCTGGGCGTGCTCATCTACGATCAAGTGGCCGCCGTGGGTGGCCTGTTGCACCTGATGCTGCCTGACTCCAACCTCAACCTGGAAAGGGCACGCAAGCAGCCGGCGGTCTTCGCCGACACCGGGCTGCCGGTGCTGTTCAAGAACGCCTATGCCCTGGGCGCCAAGAAAGGCCGCATGCGGGTGGTGGTGGTGGGGGGCAGCCAGTTGTTGGACGAGTCGGGGCGTTTTAATATCGGCCAACGCAACTATGCCGCGGTGCGCAAGATATTCTGGCGCAACAACGTGCTGATCGACGTGGAGGACGTGGGCGGCCAGGTCAACCGCACCGTGGGCCTGGAGATAGGCAGCGGCCGGGTTTGGATGAAGGTTAACAGCGGGGAGATGAAGTTCCTGTGACCGAGGTCAAAGAAATCCTGGCCCGAGTGAACAAGCTGCCGCCCATGCCGGCGGTGGTTCAGCAGGTCCTGGCCACGCTCCAGGACCCCAACTTCTCCTTCTCCAAGCTGCTGGAGACCGTGCGCCTGGACCCGGGGATCACCGCCCACGTCATCAACATGTGCAATTCACCGTTCTACGGGCTCAAGCAGAAAGTCTCCTCCTTGCAGCAGGCGCTGCTGCTGATCGGCTCCCAGCAGCTCATGGAGATCATCCTCAGCGGTAAGATGGTGGGCCACTTCAAGAAGGGGCAGACCGGCTATCGCCTGGCCCGCGGCGCGCTATGGCAGCACTGCATGGCCACCGCGCTGTTGGCCCAGACCCTGGGCGAGCGCCTCAAGTATCCCGACCTGCCCACGCTGTTCACCGCCGCGCTGATGCACGACGTGGGCAAGCTGGTGTTGAGCGAATACGTGGACCAGGAGTTCACCCAGATCGAGCGCATGGTGGAGATGGGCCAGGCCTTTGCCGACGCCGAGCGCCAGGTGCTGGGCGTGGACCACGCCCTGTTGGGCGGGGCCGTGGCCCGCCAGTGGAATTTCCCCGAAAACATCGTGGCGGCCATCTCCTTCCACCATAACCCCGGCGCCGCGCCGGCCGAGCACCGGCCCCTGGCCAACCTGGTGGCCCTGGCCAACCTCATCTGCATCTCCCTGGGGGTGGGCGCCGGAGCCGAGGGGCTGGCCGCCGTGGTCACCACGGCGCTGCTCAAGGACGTGGGACTGCGCACCCGCGACCTGGACATCCTGCTCCTGGAGTTGAAGGACATCTTGGACAGTGCCGCCGACCTGCTGGCCTTGGCCTCCTAGGCCGGCGGAGGGTTCTTATCAAGGGAGAGTAGCCATCAAGTTGGGAGCTAGGCCATGCCCATAACGGTCTTGATCGTCGATGACTCCGCCTCCATGCGGGCGGTGGTCAAGAAGACCCTGGCCGCGGCCGGCTACGCGGTGCAGACCTGCCTGGAGGCCCAGAACGGGGTGGAGGCCCTGGCGATCTTGCATGAACAGCCGGTGGACGTGGTCTTGAGCGACCTGCACATGCCCGAGATGGACGGCCTGGAACTCCTGCGCACCCTGCAAAAGGAAGGACGCGTGCCGCCGTGCTTCATCCTGGTGACCACGGAGGGACGCAAGGACCGCCTCAAGGAAGCCCTGGGCCTGGGTGCCCGGGGCTATGTCTCCAAGCCTTTTCACCCCGAGGGATTGCGCAAAATATTAAGCCTGCTTGTAGGGGAGCCTGATGGAGAACAACTGGAGCAAGGCCCTGAGGGCCTCGATTTCTGACGTCTTCGCCACCATGTTCTTCATGGTGCCGGAATGGGACCCCGAGCTTTTGCCCGAGTTGGGTCCACAGAAAGCCGAGGGCTGGCACCAGGGCATGGTGGTGGTCAGCCGCCAGCAGATCAAGATCGGGCTGTGGGTGTGGTGCCCGCCCCAGGTGTCGCGGGATTTGGCGGCCAACATCCTGGCCCAGGAACCCGGCGACCTGGACTCCGAGCAGATACTGGACGCCTTCCGGGAGATGATCAACATGGTGGCCGGCGGGGTGCTGACCGCCGTGGACCCCCAGGGCTCCTGGACCATGGGCCTGCCCCAGTCCAACCGCTGCGGCGGGGGCACCCTGGGCCAACTCCTGGCCGCCACCAAGGAGCAGATGGCCTTCAACGTCGACGACCAGCCGGTGCTGGCGGGCTTGAGCGTGCAGACCGCCTAGGTCCCGGCCGCCGCCCCCCCCGACGAATCAGCGCCCCGGAGAGGTCTCCGGGGCGCTATTGTTTTTCTTGAACCCAGCGCGGGAAGGGCTAGCCGGCGACCTGCTCCAGCCAAGGACGCAGCTTGGCCAGTTCGGCGGCCAGGGCTCCGGTATCGTTGGGCATGATGAGCGGCGAGCGCACCTGCCCTCCCTGGAAGCCCCGCTTATCCATGGCCAGCTTGAGCCCGCCCACCCCCAGGCCGGTGGTCACCAGGGCGGCCAGGGGGTTGAGGGCCTGTTGTAGGGCCAAGGCCCCGGCCTGGTCGCCGGCCTCTTGGCGCCGCTGAATCTCCACGCACAGCTCGGGCACCACGTTGGCCACGGCCAGGATGCCGCCGGCCGCGCCCACGCACAGGGCGGGGAAAAACACCGGTGCCGAGCCCACGAAGACGGCGAACTCCGGCCCAGAGAGCCGGATTATCTCCGTGAGCTGGGTGATGTTGCCGCTGGAGTCCTTGATGCCGGCGATGTTGGCGTGTCCGGACAGGCGGGAGACCAGGCCGGGGGCCATGTTCACGCCGGTGAATTGGGGCACGTTGTAGAGCAGGATGGGCACCGGCGAGGCCTCGGCCACCTTGGCGTAGTGGGCGGCCAGGGCCTCCTCGGTCATCTGGCCCTTGTAGTAGGCCGGGGTGAGCACCAGGGCGCAGTCGGCGCCCAGCTCGGCGGCCCGTCGGGTCAGACGTATGGTTTCGCGGGTGGATTCGCAGCCCGTGCCGGCCATGAAGAGCTTATCCGGGGCGATGGCCTGGCGGGCCGCGTCCAGGACCTGGTCCTTCTCGTGCTCGCTCAGATAGCCGGTTTCGCCGTTGGAGCCCAGGATGAGGTAGCCGCTCAGGCCCCCCGGGTTCCAGGCCCGCAGGTTGGTCTGGAGGGCCGTGAGGTCCAGCTCATCGTCCTTGAAGGGCGTGGCCACCGGCGGCAGCACGCCTTTTAGAGCTTTTTGCATCTGCTCGCGCCTCCTGGCGGGGGTTTATAGTTCACGTTTGAGGGCGTCCAGCAGGGCGGCCACGTTGTGGGGCTGGCAGGTCTCGCCCATCAGGCCGATGCGCCAAATCTTGCCGGCATAGGCCCCCAGGCCGCCGCCCACCTCGATGTTGTGCTCCAGTAGGAGCTTCTTGCGCAAAGGCTCCACCAGGTCCTCACGGGGCGGGAAGACCGAGGTCAGGGGCGGCAGGCGCATGCCCTCCTGGGCCAGGAAGCCGAAGCCCAGCCCGGCCAGGCCCTGGGCCAGACGCTCGCTAAGCTGGCGGTGGCGGGCGAAGCGGGCCTCCAGCCCCTCCTCGTGGATGATGCGCAGACCCTCGCGCAGGGCGTAGATCATGCTGATGGGCGCGGTATGGTGATACAGGCGCTCGCTGCCCCAGTATTTTTGCAAGAGGCTCACGTCCAGGTACCAGCTCTGCACCTTGGTTTTGCGCCGGCTGACCGCCTCCAGGGCCTTGGGGCTGAAGGTGATGGGCGCCAGGCCCGGCGGCACGCTCAGGCATTTCTGGGTGCCGCTATAGCAGACGTCGATGCCCCACTGGTCCACCTCCACCGGCACCCCGCCCAGGCTGGTGACGGCGTCCACCACCAAAAGGGTCTGGGTGCCCCGGATGAAGGCGCCCAGCTCCTCCAGGGGTTGCAGCACCCCGGTGGAGGTCTCGGCCTGCACGATGGCGCAGAGCTTGGCCCGGGGGTGGGCCTGCAAGGTCTCGATCAGTTGCCCCACGTCGATGGGGCTGCCCCAGGGAGCCTCCACCGTGACCACGTTGGCCCCGGCCCGGCTGGCCACCTCGCTCAGGCGCTGGCCGAAGACGCCGTGCACGCAGACCACGGCCTCGTCGCCGGGCTCCAGGAGGTTGACCAGGGCGGCCTCCAGGCCGGCGCTGCCGGTGCCGCTGACCGGGAAGGTCATGGGGTTACGGGTCTTGAACAAATCCCGCAGCATCTGGCAAACCTGGTCCATGATCACCATGAACTGGGGGTCCAGGTGCCCCACCAGGGGCGTGGACATGGCCCTGAGCACCCGGTAGGAGACATTGCTTGGCCCGGGTCCCATCAGCAGACGCGGGGAGGGACTGAGTTCTTCCATGGGGTTCTCCAAAAAATGGCATCATCGGCGGGCCGGACACCCGCCCGGCCAGAGCTAACTGTGGCCCCTGGGGCCCAGGCTGTCAAGGCCGCCGGAGGGCCCGTCCTGGGCCAACACCCGGGCCACCATCTGCAACAAAGCCCGCAAGTCAAAGGGCTTTAGCAACCGGCCCCGGGTCTGCTTGAGCAGGGGATGCTGGCCCGAGCTGTCGCCGCCGTGGCCGGTGGTCAGGATGACCTTGGCCCGGGGATGGCGCGCCAACAGACGGGCCAGGAACTCCTCGCCATCCATCACCGGCATGGCCAGGTCCAGAATGACCAATTGGCAAGGCCTGCCCTGGAGCAAGGCGGTATCGTATTGCTCCAGGGCCTGTTGACCATTGGCGGCGGCGCGCACCTGGTAGCCGGCGTTCTGCAATATCTGGCAAACGATGTCGCGCACCTGCTCCTCGTCATCCACCACCAGCACCCATTGACCCTGGCCCAGGGGCAGGTCCTGGGGCGGGGGTGTCTCTGGCAGACACTCGGCGGCGCCGGCCGGCAAGGCCGGCAGGAACAGGGCCAGGCGCGAGCCCTGCCCGGGCTGGCTCTGGGCGGCGATGCAACCGCCGCTGTTGTGAATGATGGAGTAGGCCACCGAAAGCCCCAGACCGGTGCCCTTGCCCGGCTCCTTGGTGGTGTAGAAGGGCTCGAAGATGCGCCCCAAGACCTCGGGGGGCATGCCCTGGCCGTTGTCGGCCACCCACAGCTCCACCCAGCCCGCCGCCGCCTCGGGGACCGGGGCGGGGAATGCCCCCGCCGGCGGCCGGGGCAGCGCCCGGCTGCCCAGGGTGATGGTCCCCCCCTGGGGCATGGCGTCGCGGGCGTTCAGGGCCAGGTTGAGAATCACCTGCTCCAACTGGGAGGGATTGGCCAGCACCAGGGGCAACTCCGGGGTCAGCCGCGACTCCAGGGCGATCTGGGGCGGCAGGGTCTTGGCCAAAAGCTGGCGCACCCCCTCCAGTACCTGATTGGGTTGCAGGGCGATCTTCTCGCCCACGTCCAGGCGCGAGAAGGTGAGCATCTTGCCGGTGAGGGCGGCGGCGCGGGCGCAGCTTTCATCCACCCGGCGCAGATACTCGGCCTGATCGCCAGACATGGCCCCGGACAGGGACATCAACTGGGTGTAGCCCCGGATGGTCATCAGGATGTTGTTGAACTCATGGGCCACCCCGCTGGCCAGGGTGCCCACGGCCTCCATCTTTTGGGCATGCTGGAGTTGGGCCTCCAGTTGGCGGTGCTCGGTGATGTCCTTGAGGATGCCCACCAGGCCGATGACCCGGCCCTGGGCGTCGCGGTTGGGCGCGCCGCTCATGTTGAACAGCCTGGGGGCCCCGTCGGTGCCCCGCAGGGTGCGGCACTCATCGCGCAGGGTGGCCCCGGCCTCCATGATGCTGGAGAAGACCGCCCGGCAGGCGCCCCATTCCCCCGGCGGGATGAAGGACACAAAAGGCTGGCCCAGCACCTGCTCCGGGGCGTGGCCCAACAGCCGCAGCCAGGCGGGATTGACATAGGTGACCGCGCCCTTGACGTCCAGGGCGTAGATGATGTCCGGGGCGTTGTCGCTCACCCCGCGAAAACGCTCCTCGCTCTGGCGCAGGGCCTCCTCGGTGTGGCGCCGCTCGCCCACCTCCTGGCGCAATAGCCGGTTGGCCAGCAGCAACTCCTCCGTGCGCTCCTCCACCCGCAGTTCCAACTCCTCGCGGGCCTGTTGCAGGGAGCGCTGCTCCTGCTTGCGCAGGGTGATGTCGCGCACCAGGCCGATGATATTGGTCTCCCCGCCCATGGTCACCGCCGACAGGGCCAGCTCCAGGGGGAAGCCTCCGCCGTCCGCGCGCCGGCCGGTCAGCTCCAGAATGCCCAGGGGCCAGCCCTCCATATTGTCCACCGGCCCGGGCAAAAGCTCTTCCAGGGAGCGCTCCCACAGTTGGCGGCAGTCCAGGCCTATCATCTCCTCCAGACCGCGCCCGAACATGGCCAGGCTGGCGGGATTGGCCTGGGTCAGGCGGCCGCGGTGGTCCATGACCACCAGGCCCTCGGCCAGGCTGTGGATCAGCGCCGACAGATAGGACAGGGCGGCCTGCAAATCGGTGGTGGCGTGTTCCACCGCCTGTTGCATCTGGCCGAAATGCCCGCGCAGTTGCAGGCTCATGGCGTTCATGGTGGAGGCCAGAAGCCCGATCTCGTCGTCGGACTGCACGGGCACCTCCGCCGAGAAATCCTGGGCCGCCAGGCGGTTGGCGTAGTCGGTCAACTCCGCCAGGGGCCGAGAAACGCTGTTGACCAGCAGATAGGCGATGCCGGCGGTGGCCAGAAACAGCAGCAGGGTCACCAGTTGCTGCTGTATCACCAGCTCCCAGATGGAATTCCGCAGGCCCTGCTTGTCCATGCCCACGTGCACGTAGCCGGCCCGACCGGCCAGGATGGGCGCGCCCACGTCCAGGTAGCGGCCAAACTCGCGCACCCGCACCAGGCCCTGGGAAGCGCCGGGCTGTCTGACGCCCAGCATCCTGGACACCTCCTCCGGCGGCTGGGGCCTGAAGGTGTGGGCCATGATGCGGCCGTCGGGGTAGGTGGCCACCACGTAGGACACACCCTGAATCTCTGGGTACTGATCGATGATGGCCTGCAGGGTGGTGGCGTCGTGGTTGAGGAAAAGCCCCACGTTGGAACTGGCGATGCTCTTGGCGATGGCCACGGCCTTGCTTCGGTACTGCTCGGTGAGCTGGCTGTAGAGCACCCAGGCCGAGAACCCGGCGGTGACGTTGGCCAGCACCCCAAAGAGCACCACCATGATGGCCAAGGTCTTCTTGAACAGGCGGGAGATCCTCACGGCGCCCACCCCTCCCGGCCGCGCACGGGCACCTGGCAGTTTTCTTCCACGCCGATGAAGCGCATGCCTTCCGCAGACTGGTTCTGTTCAGGACCCTGGACCAGGGGTAGGCCCAGGCCGCGCGGAGAACCGCCGGAGGCCGCCGGCATACCCGGCGCCAGACGTTGGGCCGGGGCGGCGGAGCGGGTACGCGGGGCTGGCCAGCGGACCAGGGCTAGCGGTTTAAGGCTGCGTGGCGGCATGTGCTCCAGTGGTATCGCCCGCCCTCGGGGTAGGCCGACCGGCGTCCGCCAGGGGCGGGCTCAAAAGGTAAGGCCTGCCACCGGAGCGGGTTGCCGGTTATTCACACATGTGCTTACTTAAAATGGTTATTATGCACTATTCCCAATATCCCCGCCACGCCATCTTTTTGGGGGCCGGGCAGACCCGTGCTTGAGGCCCGGCGGGACGGGGAGTAGAATCCAACCCTATGCGGATGCTTGCCAAGTCCTGCCAGGGGGAAATGGGTGAGGGACCAGGCCAAGACCAAACAACAGCTCATCGCCGAGTTGGAACAACTGCGCCAGCGCCTGGCCCAGGCCCCGCAGCCGCCGGCCCCCCAGGCCCTGGCCAGCGCCTCGGCCTATCGCCAGGTCTTCGCCCAGGCCGCCCTGGGCATGGCCCTGGTCAGCCCCCAGGGACGCTTCCAGCAGGTCAACCGCCATCTTTGCGAGATGCTGGGCTACTCCGAGCACGAGCTTTGCGCCCTGCACGTCAACGACCTCACCCACCCCGACGACCTGGAGGCCACCCTGCGCCACCTGCGCCATCTGCGGCGCGGTCCCCGGGTGGTGCAGCAGGAGCGCCGCTTTGTGCACCGCTACGGACACGCCCTATGGGTGTTGGTCAAGTCCACCCTGGTCAGCGATCAGGAGGGGCGCCTGCAATACGTCATCAGCCTGTTCATGGACATCACCCAGCAGAAGGCCGCCGAGGCGGCGCTGCACGAGTCGGAGGAGAAGTACCGCACCATCTTCGAGACCGCCGGCTCGGCCATGGTCATCATGGAGGAGGACACCACCATCCTCCTGGCCAACACCGAATTCGCCCGCCTGACCGGAGTGCGCAAGGAGGACCTGGACGGCAAGCGCAGTTGGACCGAGTTCATCGCCAGCCACGACGTGCGGCGCATGCTGGGCTATCACCGCCTGCGGCGGGTGGATCCCGGCGCGGCCCCCCGGGCCTACGAGGCCCAGGTCAGGGACAACCAAGGCGGCCTGCACGACTGTCTGGTCACCGTGGCGGTGGTGCCCGGCACCAGGCGTAGCGTGGCCTCGCTCTTGGACCTCACCGAGCGCAAGCAGGCCGAGGCCGAGCGGGCCCTGTTGGCCACGGCCATCTCCCAGGCCGCCGAGGCGGTGTTGGTCAGCGACCGCCAGGGACGGGTGCAGTACGCCAATCCGGCCATGGAGCGCCTGAGCGGCAGCCTCCGTCAGGACCTGGAGGGCCGCAACCTGCGCCTGCTGGATCAGGGGCCGGCCTTCCCCGACGAGATGTGGATGGCCCTGACCCGAGGCGAGGCCTGGACCGGCCGCACCAGCGGACGCGACGGCCAAGGGGCCGCCCTGGCGGTGGAGGCCAGCCTTTCGCCGGTGCGCGACCAGGGCGGCGAGCTGGTCAACTTCGTGCTGGTGCAGCGCGACGTCACCCACGAGGCCCGTCTGGAGGCCCAACTGCGCCAGGCCCAGAAGATGGAGGCCATCGGCACCCTGGCCGGGGGCGTGGCCCACGACTTCAACAACATCCTGGCCTCGGTCCTCGGTTTCACGGAGATCGCCCTGCATGACTATTTGGAACCCGGTCATCCGGCCCGCTCCCCCCTGGAGGAGGTGGTCCGCGCGGGCAAACGCGCCCGCGACCTGGCCGACCAGATACTCACCTTCAGCCGCCGCCGGGGCGAGGAGCGCCTGCCCCTGTCCCTGGCCCCGGTGCTCAAGGAGGCGCTCAAGCTCTTGCGGGCCTCGCTGCCCTCCACCATCCAGATACAAGCGCGCCTGGACGAGCAGACCGGCCCGGTCCTGGCCGACCCCACCCAGATGCACCAGGTGATCTTCAACCTCTGCGCCAACGCCGCCCAGGCCATGGGCCAGACCGGCGGGGTGCTCGAGGTGGGTCTGGAGCGCCGGGATATAAGCCAAGAGCAGGCCCTGGCCCTGCCCGGCCTGGAGCCCGGGCCCCACGTCATCTTGAGCGTGGCCGACGACGGCCAGGGCATGGCCCCGGAGGTGCTGGAGCGCGTCTTCGAGCCCTATTTCACCACCAAGGGACCCGGCGAGGGCACCGGCCTGGGCCTGGCCGTGGTGCACGGCATAGTCAAGAGCCACCGGGGCGCCATCCGGGTGCGGAGCCAATCCGGCCTGGGTACGACCTTCCAGGTGTTTTTCCCCCAGGCCCAGGAAGGACGGCAGTTGCCGGTACCGTCCGACGTCATGGCCCCCCGGGGCCGGGAGCGGGTGCTCCTGGTGGAGGACGAACCCGAGGTGGCGGCCATGACCAGTACCATGCTGGGCAACCTGTGCTACCAGGTGAGCACCTTCACCGACAGCCAAGAGGCCCTGGCCGCCTTTGAGCGGCAACCCCAGGACTGCGACCTGGTGCTCACCGACCAGACCATGCCCCACCTCACCGGGGCCGAACTGGCCCAGCGGCTGCTGACCCTGCGCCCCGAGCTGCCCGTCATCCTGTGCTCGGGCTACAGCGAGATGGTCAGCCCGGAGCAGGCCCGCTCCCTGGGCATCCGCCAGTTCCTCAAAAAGCCCATCATGCGCCAGGAACTGGCCCTGGCCCTGCGGCGGGCGCTGGAGGAGCGCTAGGCCATGGCCCGGGTATTGATCATCGACGACGACGAACAGCTCTGCCGCATGCTGGCGCTCAAAATCAGCCTGCTGGGCCACCAGGCCGAGTCCTTCTCCAGCCTGCGCCAGGGGCTGGAGGCCGCCAGCGGCCAGGCCTACGAGGTGGTCTTCCTGGACGTGCGCCTGCCCGACGGCAGCGGCCTGTCCAGCCTATCGGCGCTACAGGAGACGCCGGGGCGGCCGGAGGTGATCATCATGACCGGGGCTGGCGACCCCGACGGGGCCGAGCTGGCCATCAAGAGCGGGGCCTGGGACTATATAAGGAAGCCCTCGTCCCTGCAAGCCATGACCCTGGCCCTGATGCGGGCCTTGCAATACCGCCAGGAGCGGGCCGCCGGCCGCCAGCGGGTGGCTTTGAGACGCGAGGCCATCGTGGGCGACGGCCCGGCCATGCGCGCCTGCCTGGACCTGTTGGCCCAGGCCGCCGGATCGGAGCAGAGCGTCTTGATCAGCGGCGAGACCGGCACCGGCAAGGAGCTTTTCGCGGCGGCCATCCACCACAACAGCGCCCGCGCCACCGGCCCCTGGGTGGTGGTGGATTGCAGCGTGCTGCCCGAGAACCTGGTGGAGAGCCTCTTGTTCGGCCACGAACGCGGCACCTTCACCGGGGCCAACGAGGCCCGCGAGGGGCTGATCCGCCAGGCCCACGGGGGCACCCTGTTCCTGGACGAGGTGGGCGAGCTGCCCCCAAGCGTGCAGAAGGCCTTTCTGCGGGTGCTGCAAGACCGCACCTTCCGCCCCCTGGGCGGGCGCGGCGAGATCGTCAGCGACTTTCGCCTGGTGGCGGCCACCAACCGCGACCTGGAGGAGATGGCGCGCCAGGGGGACTTCCGCCAGGACCTGCTTTTCCGGCTGCGGGGCCTGAGCCTGCCCCTGCCCCCCTTGCGGGAGCGCATGGAAGACCTGCGCGCCCTGGTGGGCCGCCACCTGGAGCGGCTCTGCGCCCGCTACTCCCTGGCCACCAAGGGTCTGTCGCCGGATTTCCTCTCCGCCTTGGCCTCCTACCACTGGCCGGGCAACGTGCGCGAATTGGTCAACACCCTGGAGCAGGTGCTCACGCGGGCCGGCCAGGCCCCCACCCTCTTCCCCCGCCATCTGCCCGAGGAGGTGCGGGTGTGCTTCGCCCGAGCCGCCGCCGCCGGCGAGAGCAGCGACCACGCCGTTGCGGCCCCCCCCACACTCGCGGAGCCGGTCGGCGCCGACCCGCCGCCAGCCACCTCTCCGCCCCTGCCCAGCCTGCGCCAACACCGCCGCGCCCAGGACCGGGAGTATCTGCGGGAGCTGATGCTGCTCTGCCGGGGCCAGGTGGCCACGGCCTGCCGGGTCTCGGGGCTATCGCGCTCGCGGCTCTACGAGCTGCTCAGAGAGCACGGCCTGCCCCGTCCCGGTGGCGGGGAGTGATTTTCTGTCCTGTTTGCAGGATTATTCCGATAAATAGGACTTACCGTCCGGCCGTTCGTCCATTATTCCGTACACGCCCCCGGCGGCTCGCTACTCGGCCCGGGGCGATCCCTGGCAATCCGGCCGCTTGCCCGCCATGCCCGATCAGCCCCTTCCTGGCACGCTTCTTGTTCTTACACCAGACAATACGGGCGCAACAGCGGCACGGTAGCTCGGCGCCCCGCCACCTTTCCCTCCGGAGGAGTCTCTATGCCCAAACAGGTGCAGATCGTTGACCGCGCCCCCGAGGCCTACGCTTACCCGCTGCTTATCAAGCAGCTGCTGCACACGCCCCTTGTCTACTCCCCGGATCAGGAAATAGTCTACCGCGACCAGATGCGCCTGACCTACCGCGACCTGTATCGGCGCATCAACCAGTTGGCCAACACCCTGGCCAGCCTGGGCGTGGGCCCCGGCGACACCGTGGCCATGCTGGACTGGGACTCCCACCGTTATCTGGAGGCCTTCTTCGCGGTGCCCATGATGGGCGCCATCCTGCACACGGTCAACGTGCGCCTGTCCCCCGAGCAGATACTGTGGACCATGAACCACGCCGAGGACCTGGTGGTGATCAGCCACCAAGAGTTCCTGCCCATCTTGGAGGCCGTGCGGGGTCAGCTCCAGACGGTCAAGAAATTCGTGGTCATCAAGGAGGGCGCCCTGCCCGCCACCAGCCTGCCCCTGGCCGGCGAATACGAGGAACTACTGGCCGCCGCCCCGGCCACCTACGACTTCCCAGATTTTGACGAAAACGCCAAGGCCACCACCTTCTACACCACCGGCACCACCGGCGACCCCAAGGGCGTCTTCTTCAGCCACCGCCAGTTGGTGCTGCACACCCTGGCCTCGGCCGTGGGCATCGGGGCCTTCGCCGCTCCGGCCCGCTTCCGCTCCGACGACGTGTACATGCCCATCACGCCCATGTTTCACGTGCACGCCTGGGGCGTGCCCTACGTGGCCACCATGCTGGGCGTCAAGCAGGTCTACCCCGGCCGCTACGAGCCGCCCATGCTGCTCAAACTCCTGATCACCGAGGGTGTCACCTTCTCGCACTGCGTGCCCACCATCCTGCACATGCTGCTAACCGCCGAGGCGGCCAAGAGCGTGGACCTCTCCAAGTGGAAGGTGATCATCGGCGGCTCGGCCCTGCCCAGGGGCCTGGCCCGGGCGGCCATGCAGCGGGGCATCGACCTCTACACCGGCTACGGCATGAGCGAGACCTGCCCCATCCTGACCCTGGCCATGCTCAAGCCCGACAAGCTGGACGCCGACCTGGAGTACCAACTGGACATCCGCACCAAGACCGGCCTGCCCATCCCCCTGGTGGACCTCAAGATCGTCGATCCCCAGTTCCACCCCCTGCCCCGGGACGGACGCTCGGCCGGCGAGATCGTGGTGCGGGCGCCCTGGCTGACCCAGAGCTATTTCAAGAACCCGGAGAAGGGCGCCGATCTGTGGAAGAACGGCTACCTGCACACCGGCGACATCGCCAACATGGATGCCGAGGGCTATGTCAAGATCACCGACCGCCTGAAGGACGTCATCAAGACCGGCGGCGAGTGGATATCCTCCCTGGAGCTGGAATCCTTGATCAGCCAGCATCAGGGGGTGAGCGAGGTGGCGGTGGTGGGCGTGCCCGACGACAAGTGGGGCGAGCGTCCGCTGGCCACCGTGGTGGCCCGGCCCGAGTTCGTCGGCAAGCTGAAGGGCGAGGAGGTGCGCCAGTTCCTCCTGGGCTTCGTGGAGGACGGCACGGTATCCAAGTGGGCCATTCCCGACACGATCCTGGTGGTGGACGCCATCCCCAAGACCAGCGTCGGCAAAATAGACAAAAAGGTTATACGGGCTAACATGGCCCAGGGGGCTAATCTCAAGTAGTTAGGCTGAATCTCACGTTGAAGCTCACGCTCGAACTCAAGCACGCGCGGAACCTGTTAATATGACTGCTCACGCTCAAGTTCAAGTTCACGCTCAAGCTCACGCTCCACGCTGATCCTCACGCTCTTCCAGGGGGGGCCCCAGCCGCCCCCCCTGGAGCCCCCAATCCCTCCCCTACTCTCCTGAAGCCTCATTCATCGCCGGCGGCTTCCTGCTCGCTGGGGGCGGGCTCCCGCAGGCAGGCCGGCGCGTCCACAAGCGCCTGGCGCAGCACGTCGGCGGTGCGCTGTTCCACGTCGTTGTACCATTCCAGGAGTTGCCGGGCCTCCAGGGTGGGGCGGGTGGAGCGGCGTCCCTGGCCGCTATGCTCCACCAGGGAAAAGCCCATCCGATCCTCGGAGGCCTTTATGCGGCCCCAGGCGGCGCGGTAGCTCATGCCCAGCTTCTGGGCGGCCCCGGCCAGGGAGCCGGTCTCCACCACCGCGGCCAGGAGTTCCTGGCGCCCCTGGCCGAAGAGCACCCTGCCCTCTCGCTCCAGCCACAGCTTGAAATGAATCTGCATCATCGGGCCTGCCTTTCCGCCCCCTCTTGGGACTTGTCTCGGCCCCGCCAGCAGACCAGGACCATGATCGCGGCGCTGGGGACGGCCGGCCGGGACATCCCCGCCGGCCACGCTTGCAGGCTAGCCAACCCGGCCGGGGGTGTCAAGGGGCGCTAAAACTCGCCAGCGCGCCCTTGACTAAACTCCACGGGCGACCCAACATGAAAGGCAAGCTGTCCCATCGCCCACGGGGGGGTGTCCGCCAACCAAAAACCCGGAGAAACCCCATGAAAAAAATGCTGACATACCTGCTCTTGGCCGCGCTGTGCCTGGCCGGCGGCGCCCAGGCCGCTCCCGGCTTGCCCCAGGAGGGCCAAATGCTGACGCCCGTGCAGCTGGCCAGTCCAGCCTCGGTCGGCGACCTGGGCTACCTGGGTCTGCCTTCCGGTCAGGCGCAATTCGACCTGGGCCAGGTCAAGGCACCCTACCTGCTGGTGGAGGTCTTCAGCATGTACTGCACTTCTGCCAGGCCGATGCCCCCCGGGTCAACCAGCTCTGGGAGCTCATCAAGCAACAGCATCTGGATAAATCGATAAAAATCGTGGGCCTGGGCGCAGGCAATTCCGAGTATGAGGTGGGAGTGTTCCGCAAAAAATACCAGGTCGCCTTCCCCTTGCTCATCGACCCCGAGTTCAGCGCCCATCAGGCCCTGGGCCAGCCGCGCACGCCGTTTTTCATCTTGCTGAAGCCCTCCGGCGCGGGGCAAGCCAAGGTCATCCTGACCCACCTGGGCGCCATCGGCCAACCCCAGGAGTTTTTGGCCACCCTGAAACAAAAGGCAGGTCTGAAGTGAAAACAGGCCGCGAGGAACGCTTGCTGACCGGCAAGACCCTGCTGACGGCCCTGGCCGCCGCCCTGGCCCTGTTGACCGCCACCCTCTACGCCCAGGCCGGGCCGCTACCCAGGGAGGAGCTATATCAGGTCGGCCAACTCAAGCCCGTGGACAGCCAGCTCAAGGTGGCCGTGGGCCAGATGGCCCCGGACTTCAGCCTGCCGGCAGTGGGCGGCGGCCGCATTAGCCTTAGCCAATACCGGGGCCAGAAAAACGTGGTGCTCTCCTTTGTGCCCGCGGCCTGGACCCCGGTCTGCTCCGAGCAATGGCCCGGCTGCAACCTGGCCGAGGATGAGTTCAAGCAGCGCGATACCATCATCCTGGGCATCACCACCGACAACATCCCCACCCTGCACGCCTGGACCCAGGCCATGGGTGGGGTGTGGTTCCCGGTGCTCTCCGACTTTTGGCCCCACGGCGCCGTCTGCAAGCTCTACGGTGTCTTGCGCGGCGAGGGCGTGAGCGAACGCGCCTGGTTTCTGGTGGACAAGGCCGGCGTGCTGCGCTACATCGACGTGCACGACATCAACAAACGCCCGGACCTGGGCGTGCTGATGCGCGAAATCGACAAGCTGAAATAACCACCGCCAAGCCAGTCCCAGGGGATGCCGCCCGCGCCTGGCGGCCGGCCGGTTAATGCTTGCCTATGTGTCATCCTTGACATAATCTTTATCAGCAAAACCAATGACGCAGGGCAGAGAGCAGCATGAAGCCTTTTTTCCAAGTCCAGACCGTGGCCCAGGTGCACGCCCATATCCAGCAGGTGGCGCCCCTGCCAGGCCAGGAGGTGGACCTGCTTGAGGCCGGCGGCCGCACCCTGGCCCGGGACTTGGTGGCCCCCCACGACCTGCCGGGCTTTGAGCGGTCCTGCATGGACGGCTACGCGGTGCAGGCCGCCGACACCTTCGGGGTCAGCGAGGCCCTGCCCGGCTACCTGACCCTGGCCGGCGAGGTGATGATGGGGCAGGTGCCGGGCTTCACCCTGGCGCCGGGACAGTGCGCCCGCATCATGACCGGGGGCATGCTGCCCGCCGGCGCCGACGCCGTGGTGATGGTGGAGCACACCCGCGGCCTGGACCCTCAGACCGTGGAGGTCAGCCGGGCCGTGGCGCCGGGCAGCCACCTGTTGGGTCCCCAGGACGACGCCCGGGCCGGGCAGGTGTTGCTGCCGGCGGGCCAGGTCCTGCGGCCCCAGGACCTGGGGCTCCTGGCCGCCCTGGGCTGCGCGCGGGTGCCGGTGGCCAGACGCCCCTTGGTGGGCATCATCTCCACCGGCGACGAGGTGGTGCCGGTGCAGGCCACGCCCGGCCCCGGCCAGGTGCGCGACGTCAACACCCACACCCTGGCCCGCGCGGTGAGCGAGGCCGGCGGCCAGCCCCGAATCCTGGGCCTGGTGGGCGATGACGAGACGCTTCTGGCCCAGGCGGTGGCCCAATCCTTGGCCCACAACGACCTCACCCTGCTCTCCGGCGGCTCCTCCATGGGCAGCCGCGACCTCACGGCCCAGATTTTCCTGGCCCAGGCCGGAGCCGAGATGCTGGTGCACGGCGTGGCGGTGGCCCCGGGCAAGCCCTTCATCTGGGTGCGCGCCGCCCGAGGCCACCTGCTGGGCCTGCCCGGCCAGGTGGCCTCCTGCCTGGTGGCCTTCCACCTCTTTGCCGAGCCCATGATCGAGCGCCTGCTGGGCCGGCCAGGGCGGGCCTTCAGCCGCTTTGGCCGCCAAGGGGCGGTGCTGGCCCGCAACCTGGCCTCGGCCCCTGGCCGCGAGGAGTATGTGCGTGTGCGCCTGGTCAGCCAAAACGGCCATGTGGCCGCCGAGCCCATCTTCGGCAAGTCGGGGCTGATCCGCACCCTGGTGGAGGGTGACGGCCTGTTGCGGGTGCCCTTGAACCGCGAGGGGCTGGAGGCCGGCGAGAGCGTGGAGGTGCTGACCTTCCCCGCGCCACTGCCGGCCTGAGCAGGCCCGCGGCCGCCCGCCAGCGGCCCGTAGGCGGAGCAGACTCTATCCCAGTCGTTTCTCACCCCGCGCCGCGCCCATCGCCAACGCCGAGGAAGTAATGCCATGAAACGTAACATCTACCTGGAGATGAAACCCCTGGAGCAGGCCCGCCGGGAGTTCCTGGAGGCCTTTGACTGGACCGGCCTGGTGGGCAACGAGGAGATACCCACCGTGGAGGCCCTGGGCCGGGTGACGGCCAAGCCCGTCTTCGCCAACTACTCCTCGCCCACCTACCACGCCGCGGCCATGGACGGCATCGCCGTGGCCGCCGAGGATACCTTCGGCGCCGCCGAGGACCGGCCCCTGCTGCTGACCATGGGGCGGCAGGCCCATCTGGTCAACACCGGCCAGCCCCTGCCCGCCGGCTGCAACGCGGTGATCATGATCGAGCAGGTGCACCAGCCCGGCGACGACGGGGTGGAGATACGCGCCGCCGCCTTTCCCTGGCAGCACGTGCGCAAGGTGGGCGAGGACATCGTGGCCCACGAGATGATCCTGCCCCACCACCAGCGCCTGAGCCCCCAGGACCTGGCGGCCCTCCTGACGGCGGGGGTCTTCCGCCTGCCGGTGCTGGAGCGCCCCCTGGTGGCCATCATGGCCACGGGCAGCGAGCTGATGGACTGGCAGACAGCCGAGGCCGCCGCCCCGGCCTCGGGCGCCATCATCGAGGCCAACTCCACCTTCCTGGCCAGCCTGGTGCGGGAGGCCGGCGGCGAGGCCATCATCCTGCCCCGCCAGCCCGACGACTACGAGACCATCAAGGCCGCCCTGCAAAAGGCCCTGGACTCCCAGGCCCAGGTGGTGGTGCTCAACGCCGGGGCCTCGGCCGGTTCCAGGGACTTCACGGCCCACGTGCTGGCCGAGCTGGGCCAGGTGCTGGTGCACGGGGTCACGGCCATGCCCGGCAAGCCCAGCATCCTGGGCCGGGCCGCAGGCAAGCCGGTGGTGGGCAGCCCCGGCTACCCTGTCTCGGCCTGGGTCTGCTTTGACCAGTTCCTGCGGCCAGCCCTGAGCCTCATGCAGGGCCAACCGCCCCAGGAGCGCGCCAGCCTGCCGGTGGTGGCCGCTCGGCGCCTGCCCTCCAAGCTGGGGCAGGAAGAATTCTTGCGGGTGCACCTGGGGCGGGTGGGGAGGAGCGTGGTGGCCATGCCCTTGAAGCGCGGGGCCGGCACCATCAGCAGCCTCACCCGGGCCGACGGCATCCTGCGTATCCCCGCCGAGAGCGAGGGGCTGGAGGAAGGCGCCCAGGCCCAGGCCGAGCTCTTGAAGCCGGCTTGGGCCGTGGAGGAGACCCTGGTGGTGGTGGGCAGCCACGACGTGGCCCTGGACATCCTGGCCGACCACATGAAATACCGCGACCCCCGGCTGTGGATGAGTTCCTCCAACGTGGGCTCCCTGGCCGGCTTGATGGCCTTGAAGGCCGGGCGCAGCCACCTGGGCGGCACCCACCTGTTGGACACCCAGACCGGCGACTACAACGTCAGCTATATCCAAAAGCACCTGGCGGGCCTGCCGGTGGTGCTGATCACCCTGGCCTGGCGCCAACAGGGCCTGATGGTCAAGAAGGGCAACCCCAAGGGCATAAACAGCCTGGCCGACCTGACCCGGCCCGAGGTGACCTTTGTCAACCGCCAGGCCGGCTCGGGCACCCGGGTGCTTCTGGACTACCACCTGGCCCAACAGGGCCTGAACCCGGGGGGCATCAAGGGCTACCGCCAGGACGAATACACCCACACCGCCGTGGCGGTGCAGGTGCTCTCCGGCGGTGCGGACTGCGGCCTGGGCATCCTGGCGGCGGCCAAGGCCCTGGGACTGGACTTCGTGCCCCTGTGCCCTGAGCGCTACGACCTTTGCATTCCCCAGGCCTTTTTGGAGGACCACCGGGTGCGCGTGCTCCTGGACACCCTGCAAGACCCCCGCTTCCGGGCCGCCGTGGAGGCCATGGGCGGCTACGACGTCTCGCCCATGGGGCAAGTGGCCTGGCAAGGCTAAGGCCCGCTCTCCGCCCGAATCATTAAGCGGCCCCGCCCACCAGGCGGGGCCGCTTAATTGGCGGGATCAGCGCCAAATCCCCGATCAATTTGATTTCATTTACATCGCTAAGTGGGCAACCCCTTAACGCCATTGGCATATCATTCCAATGTGCGGAGTGTATTTATGCACAATTATTTAAGCTAACTAATTTCGTTGTGCAAGATGGCTCCGGCGCACCTGTTTTAGATCGCCATCAGGCCTCCGCGCGTCCCATCGCACATATGTCAATAATGACATATTTATATAAAAATTAGCTAGTTAGCCTGGTTATCCCTTGACTCACGCGGGCCATGGATGCTATCTATGGAATTATCTTGTACTGATAGTTGCAAGCCTGTAACCGTGCGAATATTGACCGCGACAAGCCCCGGCGGCGCGCCTGCACCAACCTTTGGCCGAGACCGCGCCTGCCCTTTTGCCACGCAACGCATGGGGTCCGCTCTTGCGAAAACCGCCGAATAATTTTCCCTGGCCCGTGGAGCCCGCTCGGCGCGCCGCTGGGTCAGGGGCACGCCCCCATACCGAGACAATCTAATTTCCTAGGAGGAAACATGGCACTAACCCGTCGCGATTTCCTTAAGTGGTCAGGCATGGCCACCGTGGCCGGGGCCTGCCTGAGCCTGGGCTTCGACCTGAAACCCATGCGGGTCCACGCCGCCGGGCTTAACATCAAGCAGGCCAAGGAAACCTTCACCACCTGCCCCTACTGCGCCGTGGGCTGCGGCCAGATCGTTTATACCGACAAGCAGAGCGGGCAGATCATCAACACCGAGGGCGATCCGGACCATCCCATCAACGAAGGCGCCCTGTGCGCCAAGGGCGCGGCCCTGTATCAGTTGGCGGTCAACCCGGCCCGTCTGACCAGCGTGCTCTACCGCGCGCCCCACGGCGACAAGTGGGAGGTCAAAAGCTGGGATTGGGCCCTGGACAAGATCGCGCAAAACGTCAAGCGCGACCGCGACGCCAGCTTCACCATCAAAAACGACAAGGGCCAGGTGGTCAACCGCACCACCGCCATCGCCCACGTGGGCTCGGCCGCCCTGGACAACGAGGAGTGCTGGCTTTTGCAAGCCGTCATGCGCTCCCTGGGCCTTGTATATATCGAACACCAGGCACGCATATGACACAGCGCCACGGTAGCGGCTCTGGGAGAGTCGTTCGGACGCGGCGCCATGACCAACCACTGGATCGACCTGCGTAACTCCGACTGCGTGCTCATCATGGGCTCCAACGCGGCCGAGAATCACCCCATTGGCTTCAAATGGGTCACCAAGGCCATGGAACGGGGCGCCACGCTGATAAGCGTGGACCCGCGCTTCACGCGCACCTCGGCCAAGGCCGACATCTACGCCTCCTTGCGCTCGGGCACCGACATCGCCTTCCTGGGCGGCATGATCAACTACCTCATGGATCGCAAACGCTTCTTCCCGGAGTACGTGGCCAACTACACCAACGCCTCGTTCCTCCTCACCGACAAGTTCAAGTTCAACGACGGCCTGTTCAGCGGCTACGACGAGGGCGGACGCAAGTACGACAAGGCCACCTGGGGCTTCCAGATGGACGAAAAGGGCCTGCCCAAGCGGGACCTGAGCCTCTCCGACCCCAACTGCGTTTTGCAGGTCATGAAGCGGCACTACTCCCGCTACACCCTGGAGCAGGTCAGCACCATCACCGGCACCCCGGTGGCGGATCTGCTCAAGGTCTACGACACCTACACCCGCACCGGCGTCATCGACAAGGCCGGCACCATCATGTACGCCATGGGCTGGACCCAGCACACGGTGGGCGTGCAGAACATCCGGGCCATGAGCATCATCCAACTGCTCTTGGGCAACATCGGCCGGGCCGGCGGCGGGGTCAACGCCCTGCGCGGCGAGAGCAATGTGCAGGGCTCCACGGACCACTGCCTGCTCTTCCACATCTGGCCGGGCTACATGGCCACCCCCCGGGGCTCCTGGCCCACCCTGGCCGTTTACAACGACAAAAACACCCCCCATACCAAAGACCCCATGTCGGCCAACTGGTGGGGCAACAAGCCCAAGTACATGGCCAGCCTCCTGAAGGCCTTCTTCGGCCAGGCCGCCACCAAGGACAACGACTTCGGCTACGGCTGGCTGCCCAAGCTGGACGACGGCAAGACCTACTCCTGGCTGGACATCTTCGACGATATGCACAAGGGCGCCTTCAAGGGCCTCTTCGCCTGGGGCCAGAACCCGGCCTGCTCGGGGGCCAACTCCACCAAAACCCGCCAGGCTCTGGCCAAGCTGGACTGGCTGGTCAACGTCAACCTCTTCGACAACGAGACCGCCTCCTTCTGGAAGGGTCCCGGTCTGAATCCCAAGGACGTCAAGACCGAGGTCTTCTTCCTGCCCTGCGCCGCCAGCGTGGAAAAGGAAGGCTCGGTGAGCAACTCGGGCCGCTGGATGCAGTGGCGCTACAAGGCCGCCGACGCGCCGGGCCATTGCCTGCCCGACGGCGACATCATGGTCAAGCTCTTCGAGAAGATACGCGCCCTCTACGCCAAGGACGGCGGGGCCTTCCCCGAGCCCATCAAAAACCTGCGTTGGGACTTCGTCCAGGGCGGCCATTTTGACGCTCACGCCGTGGCCAAGCTGATCAACGGCTACTTCGAGGCCGACGTGACCATCGCCGGCAAGACCTACAAGAAGGGCGAGCTGGTGCCCACCTTCGGGGTGTTGCAGGCCGACGGCTCCACCAGCAGCGGCAACTGGCTGTACTGCAACTCCTACACCGACAAGGGCAACATGGCCGCCCGCCGGGGCAAGAAGGACCCCACGGGCATGGGCCTGTATCCCGAGTGGTCCTGGTGCTGGCCGGTCAACCGCCGCATCATCTACAACCGCGCCTCGGTGGACATCCACGGACGTCCCCTGGCCGAGAACAAGAACATCCTGGAGTGGAAGGACGGCAAGTGGGTGGGCGACGTGCCCGACGGACCCTGGCCGCCCATGGCCGACAAGGAAAAGGGCAAGCTGCCCTTCATCATGAAGCCCGACGGCGTGGCATCCGTCTTCGGCCCCGGCCTGGCCGACGGTCCCTTCCCGGAGCACTACGAGCCCCTGGAGTGCCCCGTGGAAAAGAACCTCATGTCCAGCCAGCGGGTCAACCCCACGGCCCCGATCTTCAAGGGCGAGGCCGACCACTTCGCCTCCTGCGACCCCCGCTTCCCCTTCGTGGGCACCACCTACCGGGTCACCGAGCACTGGCAGACCGGCGTCATGACCCGCTGGCAGCCCTGGCTCCTGGAGTGCGAGCCCCAGTTGTTCGTGGAGATGAGCGAGGAGCTGGCCCAACTCAGGGGCATCAAGAACGGCGAGATGTGCCAGGTGTCCTCGGCCCGCGGCAAGGTCGAGGCCGTGGCCATGGTCACCAAGCGCTTCAAGCCCTTTAACGTGCACGGCCAGGTGGTCCACGAGGTGGGCCTGCCCTGGCACTTCGGCTGGGTGCACCCCCAATACGGCGGAGACTCCGCCAACCTGCTGACCCCCTCCACCGGCGACCCCAACACCAGGATCCCGGAGTCCAAGGCCTTCATGGTCAACGTGATCAAGAAAGGGGGTAAGTAAACCATGCCTGGAAAGTACTTCCTGGTGGACACCACCAAGTGCACCGCCTGCCGCGGCTGCCAGGTGTCTTGCAAGCAGTGGAACAAGCTGCCCGCCACCGAAACCCGCAACTGGGGTTCCCATCAGAACCCCAAAGACCTGAACTTCGACACCTATCGCCTGGTGCGCTTCAACGAGTACACGGCCCCAAAAAATTCCGTGGCCTGGTACTTCTTCACCGACGCCTGCCGGCATTGCGTGGCCCCGCCCTGCAAGGACGAGGGCGACCAGCACGTGCAGGACGCCATCATCGTCAATGACTACGGCGCGGTGATCTACACCGAAAAAACCAAGGAGTTCGGCAAGAAGTTCGAGGAGGTGCGCAAGGCCTGCCCCTATGACATCCCCCGCCAGGACCCCAAGACCGGCCTGGTGGCCAAATGCCACATGTGCCACATGCGCGTGGACGAGGGGCTCATGCCGGCCTGCGCCAAGAGCTGCCCCACCGGGGCGCTGATGTTCGGCGACGAGGAGACGATCAAAAAGCTGGGCCAGGAGCGTCTGGCCCTGGCCAAGCAGAAATTCGGCGACAAGGCCCAGATTCTGGACCCGGACGACGTGCGCGTTCTGTACCTGATCGTGGACGATAAGAAAAAGTACTCCGAGTACGCCTAACCCCTGTACGGGTCGACCCTTGCCCCCAGATGCCCGCGCGGGTAAATTCGAGGGAGCCCCACATCGGCGGGGCTCCCTCGTCATTTGGCCCCAGTTCAGCAACCAGCAGGAGCAAGACCATGCCCTCCCAGCCCAGCCTGGAGCAGATCAAATCCAAGGTGGCGACCGTGCGCCGCCGTCATGCGGCCTACGGCGAGGTGGCCGCCTGGATGGGCGACCTACTGGCCTTGACCATGCGAGCCCAACCCCCGGCGCCGCCCTTGGCCCAGGATCAGGCCAACCCGGCGCCCGGTCCCTGGTTCGAGGAGGGGCGCTCTCTGTACAGCCCCCTGTCCCCGCCCCCGGACCTGGAGCCCATCCGCGCCCTGCTGACCAGTCTGGCCGCCAAGACCGCGGCGCGCAAGGGGGGCCGGGAGCAGGCCGCCGGTCTGGAGCGCCTGCTGGCCCTGCCCGACGACGACCTGCGGGGGGTGCTGGGCGCGGTGCTGGCCAGTGACCCGCCGGCCCAGGAAACGGCCGCCCAGGAGCTGGGCCTGGACCCCCAGGTGCTGAACCTGTTCCTGCGCCTGGCCATGAGGCCCAGCCTGTTGGCCCTGGCCCAGGCCGCCTGCCAGGGCCTGGACCTCACCCTCTGGACGGCCGGGCATTGCCCGGTCTGCGGCTCCTCACCCCGCCTGGCCTCCCTGGCCGGACAGGGAGGCCAGCGCACCCTGCACTGCTCCCTGTGCGAGACCGCCTGGCGCTTTAACCGCCGGCAGTGCCCCTTTTGCCAGACCCAGGAGGCCGAGGACCTAGTGGTGCTCCTGCCCGAGGGCGAGGAGGGCTATCGCCTAGACCTCTGCCGCCGCTGCGGCCTGTACCTCAAGACCCTGGACCTGCGCTCCCTCACGGACCCGGTGGTCCCCCTGCTGGATGACCTGACCACCTGGCACCTGGACCTGGTGGCCCAGAAGTACCTGGCCGAAAACCCCTGTAAGCCCCAAGCGTCCTAAGGAGACCCAGGCGCCGACATGAGGCGGCGCGAGCGCCCTTGCTCGGCGCAAGAAGCTTCCTCAGTCCCGGTAGTAGGCCTGGCCCTGGCAGGCCAGGCAGGCGGCCCCCAAGCGCAGGGGATAGGATTCGCCACAGCGGGGGCAGGGCCCGGTGGCCACCTTCTCGGTGGGCTTGAGGGGCCGGGTAAGGCTCACCGGCTTAACCCGCGCCAGCCCCGGACCGCAACGGGCGATGTGCTCCACCACCTCCTCCTTGGGCAGGGTCTGGCCGGTGCGCAGGAACCAGCCGGCGATCACCGGCTGGGCGGCGATGGCCTGGCGGTCGGCCCAGGCGCGATAACCCGAAAGTGTCTGCCGGTCGTAGAGGGTCAGCGCGAACTTGCCCCAGTCCAGCACCTGCATGAACCCGTTGCCCAAGGTGCAGGGCGTGAGCATCTGCACCACGTCGGGCAGGCAGACCACGGTCTCCACCACGGCGTTGATGTAGGGGGTGTCGCCCAGCCGGTCCCAGGCGGCCTCCAGCAGGAAGCCGCCCAGCATCAGGCCTGGCGAAACGTGGCCGTGAAACTCCTCGGCCTTGAGCATGAAGGTCGGCAGGTCCAGGCCGCAGACGCTGGCCGCTGGCGGGGGTGACTGGCTCATGGGCTGCTCCTGGCTGGAAGGTGAAACGAGGCGCCGCTTCTGATCAGCTTAGCATTGCACGGGCAGGCCGGGCCAGCCCGGAAAGGCATTCAGCATGCCCCGCGACTACGTGGATTTCCTAGAGGCCCAGGCCCTGGTGCGCAAGAATCTGCCGCGCCTGACCCCTCGCCTGTTTCCCCTGGAGCAACTCACCGGCATGGTGGTGGCCGAGCCGGTGGCGGCGCGGGTGGCCTCGCCCTCGGTGACCGCCAGCACCAAGGACGGCTTTGCCGTGCGTGGGGGCGATATCCAGGGGGCTTCTGCCGCCCGGCCGCTGACGCTGGCCCTGGTGGGCGTGGGGCGGGCCGGCGAGCCGGCCGGCCCGGCGGTGGGGCCGGGGCAGGCGGTGCGGGTCACCACCGGGGCGGCCCTGCCCCCCGGCGCCGACGCCGTGCTGGCCCGCGAGTTCGCCCGCCAGGAAGGCGAGCGGGTGCTGTGTATGGCCGACGCCCCGACGGGCAAGAACGTCTACGCCGCCGGCGGCGACGTGGCCCCGGGGCAGGTGGTTATCCAGGCCGGGCAGGTGGTGACCCCCTCCCTGGCCGGGCTGTTGGCCGCCGGCGGATGCTTCGCCGCCCCGGCCCACCCCCGCCCCCGGGTGGGGCTGTTGGCCACCGGCCGCGAGGTGGTGGCCCCGGGCCAACCCCTGCCGCCCGGCGCGGTCTACGCCAGCAACCTGGTCAGCCTGGCCGCCTGGCTGGGCCTGCACGGTCTGGAGCACCGCACCCTGGTCCGCGATGACCAGGCCCAGCAGATCAGCCAGGGGGCCTCGGAGCTTCTGGCCGACTGCGACGCCCTGCTCACCAGCGGCGGGGCCTGGCTCAGCGAGCGCGATCTGGTGGTGGGCACCCTCAAGGACATGGGGCTGGAGCTTGTCTTCCGGCGGGTGCGCATCGGGCCAGGCAAGGGCGTGGCCCTGGGCCTACTGGAAGGCAAGCCGGTCTTCTGCCTGCCCGGCGGCCCGCCCTCCAATGAAATGGCCTTTTTACAACTGGCCCTGCCAGGGCTCCTTCGCCTGGCCGGCCACCCCGACCCCGGCCTGGCCCAGCGGCCGGCCCTGCTGAGCGCCGAGTTGTCCGGCGAGAGCGACTGGACCCAGTTCTTCCACGGCCGCCTGGAACCCGGCCTGCCCCTGCCCCGCTTTCAGCCCCTGCCCCTGGCCGGTCGACTCAAGACCCTGGCCGGCTCCCAGGCCATCGCCCGCCTGGAGCAGGGACAAACCCGACTGGCCGCCGGCGATCAGATCGTGGTGCAGGTCCTGGGGCCGGCCTGGTCGCGCACCCGGCCCTAGGGCCGCCGGGCCTGCGCCTGTCCACTGGCCGCCAAGGGCTGGCCCCCCACCAGCACCCGCCGGGGGTGGGTGTAGACCGTGGCCCGCTGGCCGCGCAAAAAGCCCACCAGGGTCATGTCAAGACGCTGGGTCAGGCCAAGGCCAAGGCTGGTGGGGGCCGAGACCGAGGCCAGGATGGACAGGCCGGCCCGCGCCGACTTCAGGGCCATCTCATAGCTCAAGCGACCGCTCAAGACGGTCAGGCAGCCGCCCAGGTCCACCCCGGCCTTGATGGCCAGGCCCAAGGCCTTGTCCAGGGCGTTGTGCCGGCCCACGTCCTCGCCCAGACACAAGAGCCGGCCCTGGTCATCGCCCAGGGCGGCGGCATGGGTGGCTCCGGTGGCGCCGAAGACCCGCTGCCCTTGCTCCATGGCCGCCAGGAGGGCGAACAGGGCCGCCAGCTCCACCCGAGGGCCGGGGCCGACCGGCGCCGGCGGGCGCTGGCCCAGTTGGGCCAGGGACTCCAGGCCGCACAGCCCGCAGGAGGTGGCCGCCGGCGCCACTCGGCGCACCTTGGCCCGCCGGGCCAGCTCGGGCGGCAGGGCCACGTCGGCCCAGGTCGCCATCCCCACCCCCGGCAGCTGGGCCTGGCCCAGGGTCACGCCCAACACCTGCTCCGGCCCATCCACCAAGCCCTCGCTGAGGCACAGGCCCAGGGCCAGCTCCTCCAGGAGCAACGGGCTAACCATCAGCACGGTATGCGAGCGGCCGTTGAGGCGCAGCTCAAAAGGCAGCTCCACGGCCACCCGCTCATCCTGGGCCTGGTCCGGTGCCTGGCCGTTGTGCAACCTGTAGGCCGGCCAGGCGGCGATGGCCGGCGGCGGATTTTGGTCGGACATGGCGCCAACTCCCTGGCGATGGAGAGTATCGACAATCAATTTCGTGGAGGCCATTGCCTGGTGAAACAAAAAGATTATCTGTAAATACAGACAGTAATCACGTGAAACACCATTTCACATGCAATGGCCGACGCGGGCCATGGATGACCCGCCAAATTGCGAGCCTAATAAGGCTAGCAATTTTAGAGGCTTGGCAAAACCACGTTTTTGCCAAGCCGACATTTCACGGGGCAGGACGCCCCGTGAAATGGTCTCTCGTGAAGATTACCATGCCTCCCCCAGCCCGGCCATGCAGGCGGCCCGGGCCGGCAAAATGTGCCCGCCTCGGCCGGGGCTTAGCCAGCCCCTCCTAGGCAACACGCTAGTTTAATTACAATATTATTCAGAGAACCCGCTGGCACCAGAGTTGCTTATTAGCTCGGCGTAGAGATAGCCTGGCAAGGTTTGCCCAAGGAAGGGACCCCCACCATGCAAATGCCATCCCTGTACAACGGTATCAGCGGGGTACATGTTCACACCAGCGCACTCAACAGCGTCTCGGATAACATCGCCAACCTGAGCACCTCGGGCTTCAAGGGCACTCGCGCCAATTTCAGCGACATCATGGCCAGCAAGATATACACCGGCGCCACCCAGGCCCAGCAGGTGGGCAACGGGGCCTATGAATTCGCCACCAACGTCATGGACCAGTCGTCCCTGGAAACCACGGACAATCCCCTGGACATGGCCATTGAGGGCGAGGGCTTCTTCACCCTGCGCCAACCCGCGGGCACCTCCCTTTTCTACAGCCGCGCCGGCCAGTTCCATTTGGATAAGGACGGCTATCTGGTCAACGCCCAGGATTACCACGTGCTGGGGGGCGGGGGGCTGACCGACATCCAGATACCCCTGGGCCAAAGCTCCGGCGGGGCCACCGGCCAGGTGGACCTGTCCATCAATCTGGACGCCGGCGACACCAATTATCACACCCAGGCCACGGCCATAGACCCCACCGACAGCAGCACCTACAACTATACTCAGTCGGTGACGGTCTACGACAGCCAGGGCAACGAGCACAACATCGCCACCTACTACCAGCGCCTGGACTCCTACGCCGGCCCCACGCCCGCCGGCAGCTCCTCGGTGTGGAAGGCAGAGTCCTTCGAGGTAGGCAGCAACGGCGCGGTGGCCAATCCCCTCTACCCCAACAACATCTATTACATGCACTTCGATACCGACGGCCACCTGGTGGGCACCTCCACCGTGCAGCCGGCGGTGGGCGACAGTTACACCGCCAGCCCGGGCTTTTCCAGCTCCGGCAGCCAAGCCAGCAACCAACTGGGAGAAACCCTGGGCTTCACCGGGGCGGGCAACGCCCAGACCTTCCACACCACGGCCACGGTCACCTTCGGCGGCGCCACCCTGGCCGGCGACACCGTGACCCTGGGCGGCACCACCATCACCCTGGGGGCCAACGCCACCGCCCAAGACGCGGCCAACGACCTGGCCGGGCAGATCAATGCCAACGCCGCCCTGGACTACTACGCCCAGGCCAATCTGGGTGTGGTCACCCTGCACGCCAAGACCGGCGCCACCGCCGCCAGCGTCACGGCCTCGGGCAGCACCATCACCGTCAAGGACACCACCACCCTCACCGAGTTGGTCAACGGCCTGAACAACGGCCAGGCCAGCAGCGGGGCCCTAGACTTGAGCGGCATGACCCCGGGCGCCACGGTCACCGTGGGCGGCACCACCTTCACCGAGGGGGTGGACTTCAGCGACGCCGCCACCCTGGCCGCGGCCATCACCGGCGCCGGCCTGGGCGTGACCGCCAGCGAAAACGGCGGCAACGACGTTTATCTGACCTACAACAGCGTGGGCCAGGCCGGAGACGCCATCACCCTGGCTGGCGGCGGGGGAGTGCTGGTCAGCGGCGCCACCCTGCAAGGCGGCCTGGACGACAGCGCCACCAGCCTGGTGCAGGCCTCGGTGGTGACCACCGGTGGCAAGAGCTACCTAAACCTGGCCCGCACGGACACCGGCGCCACCGCCACCATGACCGTGGCCACCGGCAATACCCTGGGCGGCGGCCTGTCCCTGGACTTCAACGACTTCAGCCAAACCACCGTCGCCGCCGACGCCCAAAGCTCCTCCGAAACCGAGGGGCAGGTGGACCTGGCCTTCAGTCTGGGCACCCCGACCACGCTGCAGGACGTCATCTTCAACTACAACCCCACCGAAGCCGCGGGCAGCACCCAGTCGGCCGGCGACAGCGAGGTGGCCTACCTGTACCAGGACGGTTCGGCCGCGGGATCGCTTGAACGGCTTGAGGTAGACAAGCAGGGCGAGATCATCGGGTACTTCAGCAACGGCGACATGCGCGTCCTGGCCACCGTGACCCTGACCAAGTTCACCAGCCCCGAAGAACTCACCCGCTGGGGCGACAACCTGTGGATGGCCACCGCCGCGGCCGGCCCGGCCGTGACCGGCCAGGCGGGCGACGAAACCTTGGGCTTCGGCACCATCCAAGGCGAGGCGCTGGAGACCTCCAACGTGGACCTGGCCTCGGAAATGGTCAACCTCATCAACTACCAGCGCGCCTACCAGGCCAACACCAAGAGCATCACCACCTCAGACGAAATGCTCAAGACGGCCATCAACCTCAAGGGCTAGCTCCCGCCAGCCGTCCCGACACCGCGAGGCCATGCCCGGCCTCCCCCCTTGCTCGCCCGTGGTCATGGCGGGGGTCCCGGCGGGCTATCCCGCCCCTGCCCGGCCTCCAGGTTGCGGTTTCACCAGGACGAAGACGTCCACTCGCTCCAGCCTGTCTGCGACCAGATATCCTCCCAGCCGGGGGTTTCCTGGTCCAGGTCTTCGGCGCGCAGGGGCTGTTTGAGGTTTTGGTGGGCGCAATGCTGGCAACTGAAGGTGGGCCAGGACCGACGCACGGCCTGGTCCAGGCAGCGCAGGTAATAAGGGCATTCCAGGTTGCGGTACCCCAGGAGCCTTTGGGGGTTGGCATCGTCAGGCTGGGCCATGACCGACCTCCTCTCCTCCAGGCTGGCTGGCGCCGACCGCGCCCCGGGGCCGCGGCGGCGCTCTACGGGCAGGTCCCTATACTAAAATTTTAGATTGTCGGGCGGGAGTGGGGCAGGTTTTTCCCGCCCTGGGCCTGGGGAGCAGACGCCGCCGGCCGCCGGGGGCGTTCAACCCCGGCGGCCGGCGATGGGAAACAAGCCAGCCTAAAGAGCTAGAGGTCCTCGCTGTGGGCCTGGGGCGAGGGCTCGCCGCCGCCCTGCCCCAGGTATTCGCGGGCCATCTTGGCGCCCAGGCTCAGGGCCTTTTTGTTAAGGGCCTCGGTGCCCACGGGCACCCGGGCCAAGAGGGCCTTTTCCAAACCGCGGCGGCCAATAAGCCCCGTGACCTCGGCCAGTGCCCCCAGGGCCACCACGTTGGCCACCATGGGCTTTTTCAGCTTCTCGCGGGCCGCGGCGGTGAAGGGCAGGCGCACGGCCCGGCTGGAGGGCGGGTGCTTGACCAGGTCATCGTCCACCAGGATCCAGGCCCCGGGCTTCAGGTCCCAGGAGTAGGCGTCGGCCGCCTCCTGGGTCAGGGCCAGGAACAGGTCCACGCGGCTGCACAGGGGATAGTCGATGGCCTCGTCGCTGACGATCACCTCGGCCTTGCTGGCGCCGCCTCGGGCCTCGGGGCCGTAGGACTGCACCATGGCCACTTCGCGCCCCTCATAAAGACCAGCGGCCTCGGCCAGCACCAGCCCGGCCAGGAGCAGGCCCTGGCCTCCCGAGCCAGCCAGGCGCACCTCCACGCGATTGAGCGGCAGGGGACTTTTGGGGCTCATGACTTCTGCTCCTGGCGCAGGCGGCCGGCTTTCTGGCAGACGCCGCTATATGATTGGCCAAAGCTGGGCAGATCGCGATCCACCAGCACCCCCAGGGGATAACGCCCCTGGCGTTCCTGGGGGCCGAGCTTTTCCCAGCGATCCAGGCGCACCCCGCGCTTCTTGAAATCCTTCATCATGTCCACCTGGGAGCCCAGACGATTCTGGCGACCGAAGTTGGTGTGGCAGGGCGAGAGCACCTCCACCACGCTGAAACCCGGCTTGGTCAGGGCCTGGCCCAAGAGCTGGTCCAACTGGGTGACGTGGTAGACCGTGGAGCGGGCCACGAAGGCGGCGCCGGCCGTGGCCGACAGGGCGCTGATGTCGAAGCTGGGCTCGATGTGGCCGTAGGGCGCGGTGCTGGCCTTGGCACCCAGGGGGGTGGTGGGGCTATACTGGCCGCCGGTCATGCCGTAGGTCTGGTTGTTGACGATGATGGCCTTGATGTCCAGGTTGCGGCGGGCGGCGTGGATCAAATGGTTGCCGCCGATGGCCGTGGCGTCGCCGTCGCCCATGACGGTGATCACCGTCAACTCCGGCTTGGCCAGCTTGATGCCCGTGGCGAAGGTCAGGGCCCGGCCGTGGGTGGTGTGCACGCTGCCCACGTCCACGTAGACCGGCAGCCTGCCCGAGCAGCCGATGCCCGAAACCAGCACGACCTCATTCCTGTCCAGGCCGCTCTGGGCCAGGGAGCGCAGCAGGGAGCCCAAGAGGATGCCCAGCCCGCAGCCGGGGCACCACACATGGGGGAACTTCTTGTCGTGGCGCAGCCAGCCATAGACCACGTTTCTATGCACGGGGGGCATCACTTCACCTCGCGCAGGCGGTTCAGGAGTTCCTCGGGGGTTATCATGTTGCCGTCCATCTTGCCGTGTCTGAGCACCTGGGTGCGGCCGTTGTTCACTCTTTTGACCTCGCGGCTGATCTGGCCCATGTTCAACTCCGGGACCAGGGCCAGGCGGCGCCCCGTCAGCGCCTCCTCCACCGGCCGGCGGGGGAAGGGCCACAGCGACAGCAGTTGCAGCATGCCCAGTTTCAGCCCGCGCTCCCGGCCCAGGCGCACCGCCGCCTGGGCGGCGCGGGCCGTGCAGCCGTAGGCGATGAAGACCACCTCGGCGTCGTCCAACTCAAAAGATCGCACCAGCTCCAGGTCAGAAAAATGCCGGCTGATCTTGCCGAAGAGCCTGGCGTAGAAGGGCTCCACCTCGTCGGCGCGGCGGGTGGGGAAACCGCGCTCGTCGTGCACCAGGCCGGTGACGTGGTAGCGATAGCCCTGGCCCAGGCTGGCCAGGCGGGGGATGAGGCTTCCGTCGGTCTTGTAGGGCACGTACCAGTCCGGGGGCACGGTGGGCTGGCGCCGGTCGATCACCTCCACGTCCTCGGGGTCGGGCAGGGTGACTTTCTCGCGCATGTGGGCCACCACCTCGTCGCCCAACAGGATCACCGGCGTGCGGTAGCGCTCGGCCCAGTTGAAGGCCAGCACGGACAAATCGAAGCACTGGCCCACGGTAGCCGGGCAGAGCACGATGGCCGGGTGGTCGCCGTGGGTGCCCCAGCGGGCCTGCTGCACGTCGCCCTGGGCCACGTTGGTGGGCAGGCCCGTGGAGGGGCCACCGCGCATGATGTTCACCACCACCAGGGGCACCTCGGCGATGGTGGCATAGCCCAGGTTCTCCTGCATCAGCGAAAACCCCGGGCCGCTGGTGGCGGTCATGACCTTCTTACCGGCCAGGCTGGCGCCGATGCAGGCCCCGATGGAGGCGATCTCGTCCTCCATCTGGATGAAGGGAAACCCCTTGACCGGCAGCTCGCGGCTCATGATCTCGGTGATCTCGCTGGCCGGGGTGATGGGATAGCCGGCGAAGAAATCGCAGCCGGCGGCCAAGGCCCCCAGGGCGATGGCCTCGTTGCCCTGCAACAGGCGGGGGCGGGGTCTAGCCATGGCCGTTCTCCTGGCTGCCGGGCGCGGGCGCCAGGCGCTCGGGGCTGGTGGTGGGGGCCACCTGCGAGCCCTTGGGCGCCTCGGCGGCCGCCGGCCGGGCCGGGACCTCGCCCACGCTGATGGCGAAATCCGGGCAGAGCATTTCGCAAAGCCCGCAGGTGGTGCAGCGCTCCGGCGCGGCCAGCACCGGATAGCCCCACTCATCCTTGGCCAGGGCCTGACGAGGGCAAAAGGCCACGCAGTTGCCGCAGCGCTTGCACCAGGCCGAGTAAAAGCTCACCTTTTCGGTGGCTGGTTTGTTGTCGGGCATGGGGGTGGTCTTGGCGCTCAAGCTAACGTCTCCCAGGGCTGGTGAGGACTGGCCGGCCCGGGTGGGCACGGTGGAAGGATTCTTAATTAATCATTGTAACACATGGTCACGGTCCAGAATCAGGGCCTAGCCGATCCCGTGGCGCCCGGGGCCAGGGGCTGGGGCTTTGGGGGGCGCGAGGCCCCGGCCGGCACGAAGCAGCCCGCCAAAGCGCTGAGCAGGGGCATCACCGCCACCACGTGCAGCACCGTGCCCACGCCCCAGCGGTCGGCCACGGCCCCCAGCACCGCCGCGCCTATGCCTCCGGTGCCGATGGCGAACCCCACCATCAGCCCCGAAACCATGCCCGCGCGGTCGGGAAGAATCTGCTGGGCCATCACCATGACCACCGACCAGGTGGAGATCAAAAAGGCCCCGTCCAGGGCCATGGCCAGGTACATCCAGAACCCGCTGGAGTGCAGGAACCACAGGGTCAGCGGCGTGGTCAGGGCCACGGTGATCACAAAAAAGCGCTTGGGTCCCACCTTCTCGGCCAGAGGCGCGCCCAGGGCGGTGCCCAGCACGCCGGCCAGCAGAAAGGTGGTCAAGAGCCGCCAGGTGTCCACCTCCTGGCCGCCCAGGACCCCAACATAATAAAAAGGCACGAAGGCCGTGATGCCGCTGTACACCCAGGCCCGCAGGATGACCGCCCCCACCAGGATGCCCAAGGGGGCCAGGCGGCCGGCCAAGGGCTGGGGACGGCCCTGTTCCTGGCCGGGCTCCAGCGAGCGCAGGGCCTGCAAACGGGGCCAATTCCAAAGCAGCAGGCCGGCCATCATCACCCCCGGCAGGGCGAACAGGAGGGTGCCCCTGAGGCCCAGCCAGGCGCAGTAGAGCCCCACCATCAGCGGCCCCAGCACCATGCCCAGGTTGCCGCCCACCATGAACCAGGAGACGCCCACCACCTTGCGGGTGGAAACCGAGCCCAGCACGGCCTTGAAGGCCTCGGGGTGGAAGCTGGCCACCCCCAGGCCGCTGATCACCACCAGAACCAGGATGGTGCCGTAACCCGGGGCCAGGCCCACCAGGGCAAAGCCCAGACCCGAGACGGCCAGGCCGGCGGGCAGAAGCCAGCGCAGGCGCCACCGATCGGTGAAATGGCCGAAAAGCGGCTGGATCACCGAGGAGGTGAGGTTCATGATCATCACGATGGCCCCGGCCTGGGCATAGCTCAGGCCTTGGGCCTGCTTGAGCAGGGGCAACAACGCCGGCAGGGCACCCTGGGGGGTGTCCACTACCAGGTGGCCCATGATGAGCAGCAACAGGGACTTCAGGTCCATGGGGCCTCGCTTGCGTGCAAGGAGATAATCGCGAAGGATACCCCCGGCCGCCAGCGCCGGCAAGACGGCTCCGGCCCCTGGATATGCCCCTGGCGCGGAGGAGCGCTGGCGGGCTCGGACCGGGGGTCGGCCATTGCCGCGCGGCGTCAGGCCTTGATCCTCAGCCCGGCCAACAGAAAAACCAGCCCCAGCAGAAATGACAGGCCCGGGGCCAGGTAGCCCCAGGGCCGGCGCCGGCGGGGCACCTCCGCCCCCCGGCCGATGGCGATGGCCATGAACATCAGGCCGGCCAGGATCGCGTACAGGGCCCGCGTGTCATCCATGCCCACGCCCCTTTCACGCCGGGCCGACCGCCGGGCGGCGCTCAGCCTTGGACCAGACTATGCCAGTCCTGGTGCACCAAATCGCGAATGCGCTCGCTGCGCTGGCCATCCAGTTTTATCTCCGACCAGTTGGGCCGGGGCGGCACTTTTTGCATCAACAGGCCGTCGGTGTCGAACCAGCGCGGCAGCACCCCACCCAGGAAAAAGCCGCGCGCCCGCAGCACCTCCGCGGCCCCGGCCACCTGGGGCGAGGCCAGGGGCAGCCAGACCTGGACCACCCGCACGCCTTGGCCCTGCAATTGGGCCAAAAGCTGGCCCAGGCGCTGGTCCAGGTCAGCGCCGATCTCCGGCACGGCCACCCTGGCCACCTGGGCGAAGTCGAAGACCTGGGAGCTCAAGACCGTGCGACCGCGCAGGCTGGCGGCGGGGTCAGCCTCCAGAATGCCGCGCCGCAGGCCGGAGTCGGCGTACATCTCCGCCAGGGCCCGGGCGTGGCGGGGGGGCAGATACACATCATGTATCCCAGGCTCGTAGCCCTTGAAGCTCATCAGGGCCGCCACCCGACCGCTGGCGCTTTGCTCGCGGCTGTAGGCCTCCGCCGGCATCAGGTCCACCTCCAGTGCCATGGGGACATACCCCAGGACATGCCGGGATTTCTGCTGATAAACGTGGTTGCACACCGGCTCGCCGAAGGTCATGGGCACCTTCTTGACCGGAATCACCTCCTCCATCAGATGGCGGTTGATATCCCTGCTGATACCTCGTTTGCGATAGGACTGCGCCACCAGCCCGGCCCCCATCTCGTACACGCCCTTGAAGGGCGCCGAGGTGAACATGTTCTCCACGCCCACCACCTCGCCCCTGGGGGTGCGCGCCACCACCTGGATGACGTCGCCCCGCTCCACGGCGGCGATGAGCTGGTCTGGCTGGTAGTAGACCTTGACCGGATAGCCCTCGCCGTAGACCGCCCGGAACAGGGCGGCCACGCCGGCGGCGTCCTGGGGCCTGAACAGGCCGATCTCCACCTCCTGGCCGGGCTCTATCGCCGGCCTAGTCCTTTCCTGGGTCATGTGCCTCTCTCTCAGGCCTGGCCACCGCCCTGGACATCTCGCCAGTCCTGGTGCACCAGATTGAAAACGCTCTCATTGTGCTGGCCGTGAATCTTGATGTCATCCCAGTTGGGCTGGGGCGGCACCTTCTGCATCAACAGGCCGTCGGTGTCGAACCAGCGCGGCAGCACTCCACCCAGGAAGAAACCCCGCGCGCGCAGGCTCTCCACCGCCACGGCCACCAGGGGCGAGGCCAGCGGCAGCCAGGCCTGGATCACCGCCACCTCTTGCCCAGCCAGCTCCACCAGCAGCTCATCCAGGCGCGGCTCCAGGTCACTGCCGATCTCGGGCACGGCCACCCGGGCGGTCTGGGCGAAGTCGAAGACCTGGGTCTTGAGCACGGTGCGCCCGTGCAAGGTGGCTCCGGGGTCGCCCTCGCCGAAGTCGCGCTCCAGGGCCATGGCGGCGTATATTTGGCGCAAGGCCGGTGCGTAGCGCGGGGGCAGGCGCACGGCGTGGCGGTGGGGTTCGTAACTGCGAAAAGCCAGCATGGCCGCCACCCGGCCGCTGGCGCTCTTTTCGCGGCTATAGGCGGCGGCGGGCATCAGGTCCACCTCCAGGGCCGTGGCCACATAACCCATGGCCGCCTGGGTCCGCTGCTGAAAGACATGGTTGCAGACCGCCTCGCCGAAGGCCATGGGCACCTTTTTGAGCCTGATCGCCGTATCTAGAAGGTACTGGATCATGTCGTTGTTGAGTCCCCGCTGGCGATAGGCGGGGATAACCAGGCCGGCGCCGACCTCGTATAAACCCTGGAAGGGCGCCGAGCGGAACATGTTGGACACCCCCACCACCTCGCCCCGGGGGGTGCGCGCCACCACCGGGATGATCTCGCCACTCTCCACGGCGGCGATCATTTCCTGGGGGTTGTAGTAGACCTTGACCGGATAGTCCTGGCCGTAGACCGCCTCGAAGCAGGCCGCCACGCCCGATGCGTCCTGGTGCCTGAACAGGCCGATCTCCACCTCTTGGCCGGGCTCGATCACCGGCTGTTCCCGCTGCTCACTCACGACACCCCTCCCCGGCGGTCTGTTGGCCGGCCCCAACTTTGTGCCAATCCTCCCGCACCAGCTCCACCAGCCGGCGGGCGCGCTCAAACTCCAGCTTGATGCTGTCCCAGTGGGGGGCGTGGGCCATGCCCAGCATCAGCAGGCCGTCCTCGCCAAACCAGCGCGGCAGGATGCCCCCCAAGAAATACCCCCGCCCGCGCAGCATCTCCACCACCTGCCCCACCCAGGGGCAGGAGAGTCTGAGCCACAGTTGCCTGACCAGCGCCCCCCGTTGGGCGACGGCCTGCTCCTCGCGGGCCAGGACCTCCTCCAGGTCGGCCCCGGCCTCCCACACCGCCAGGCGGGCCAGCTGGGCGAACTCGTACACCGTGCTCTCGATGCGCGTGGCCGCATCCGGCGGCATGGCCTGCCGGGATATCTCCAGGTGCCGGGCGTCATCCAGGCCTTGGTAAAGGAAGCGCAAGGGCTGCTCATACACCGCCGGCAAAAATACCTGGTGGGGCTTGGGCACCAGGGTCACGAAGTCCATGATGGCCGAGACGCGGTCATCCGCCTGGGCCTTCTGGTCGTAGAGCCGGGCGGGCATCATGTCCAGCTCCAGGGCGTGGGTGACCCAGCCCAGGCCGTGGCAAAGCTTCTGGGAATAGACATGGGTGCACAGGGGATCGGCGAAGACCGCCTCCAGGCCGAACTGCTGGGCGGTCACCCGGGGACCGTGGTCCACCATGCGGGTGAAGAGCTTGGCCGTGTTGCGGTAGGAGGAGAGCACCACGCCGGCCCCGGACTCGAAAAGCTTGGGGTTGGGAGCGGAGTTGAACAAGGCGTTGTGCCCCACCACCTCGCCCCGGGGGGTGCGCACCACCGAGGAGATGATGCGGCCGGCGGCGTTCTCCCGGGCCAAAAGCTCGGGGTCATAGTAGACCTTCACGGGATAGTCCTGGCCGTACACCGCCGCGAAAAGCGCCACCACGCCGGCGGCATCCTGGGGCTTGAACAGGTCCACTTCCACTTCCTGGCCGGGCTCGATGCCCAGGGGCCAATCCTGTTGGGTCATGGTTACATCCTTATGTGGCAAGCAAGTATCTGTATACCTTGCCTGTTCATGGCGGATTTTTCAACGCCGGCTTTTCGGGTCCAGGGTGGCGCCCGCCGACAGCCGTCAGGGGCCACGGCGCGGGCGGCGTAAAATATCCTGGCGCCGGCTGCCCATTTATGCTCTAACAAACTCCACTAGGTCTTTGTCGGAGCCACACGCTCCAGGGTCCCCGGCCGGGCCGGGGCCACGGTGGCTCCCTGGCACCGCCCCGCGGGCCGGCCGGCGCTGTCGCTGCTGCATGCTTCTGGCCGCCGCTGGACAATCCCCCAGGGCGGCCCCCGCAATCGAGGCTCATAATCATGCCCAAATCCCTGCGCCTGGCCGTGGTCGATGACGAGCCCATCGTGCGCCGCCGCCTGACCCAGCTCCTGGAGCGCCGCTACAGCGTGGAGACCTTCGAGCAGGGCGGCCCCTTCCTGGAGCGCCTGCGCCAGGCCTATTTCGACATTGTGCTCCTGGACGTGCGCCTGCCGGACATGTCCGGGCTGGACATGCTGCCCAAGGTGCGCGAGCTGTGCCCCCACTGCGAGGTGATAATCATCACCGGTTTCACCTCCCTGGATGACGCGGTGCAGACGGTCAAGCAGGGGGCCTTCTACTACCTGGCCAAGCCCTTCACCCCCCAGCAGGTGCAACTGATCGTGGACCGGGCCGCCGAAAAGGCGCAACTGGCCGCCGAGAACCGCGAGCTGCGCCAGCAGATGCAGGGGCGCATCGCCTTCGACGGCATCGCGGGCATCAGCGTGGCCATGAAGACGCTGTTGGAGGCGGCGGCCAAGGTCTGGGCCACGGATTGCAACGTGCTGGTGGCCGGCGAAAGCGGCACCGGCAAGGAGATACTGGCCCGAGCCATACATCAAAACAGCCCCCGGGCCCAGGGGCCCTTCGTCAGCTTCAACTGCGGCGGCTTCAGCGAGGGCCTGATCGCCGGCGAGCTGTTCGGGCACGAAAAGGGCGCCTTCACCGGCGCGGAGACCACCCGCATCGGCCTCTTGGAGGCCGCCCAGGGGGGCACCCTGTTCCTGGACGAGGTGGGCGACATGCCCTCATCCATGCAGGTCAAGCTGCTAAGGGTGATCCAGGAGCGCAACCTCTACCGCCTGGGCAGCAGCAAGCCCGTGGCCCTGGATATCCGCATCATCTCGGCCAGCAACAAGGAATTGGAACAGGAGGTGGAGCAGGGGCGCTTCCGCCAGGACCTCTACTACCGGCTCAAGGTGGTGCAACTGCGGGTGCCGGCCCTGCGCGAGCGCAAGGAGGACATCCCCATCCTGATCAACCATTTTTTGGAGAAATTCAACCGGGCCTACCGCAAAAACGCGCGGGGCTTCGCCCGCGAGGCCCTGGACCTCTTGATGAACTACTCCTTCCCGGGCAACGTGCGCGAGTTGGAGAACATCGTCAGCGGGGCCGTGGCCCTGGCCGGGGGGGAGCTGATCCACGCCGAGGACATCCCCGCCGATCTGGAGAGCTTCGAGGTGCAGACCCTGGGCACCCAGGAATTGGTCTCCCTGGAGGAGCAGGAAAAAGCCTACATCGCCCGCGTGCTGGAGGCCACCGGCGGCAACCGGGTGATGGCCGCGCGCATCCTGGGCCTGCCCCGCACCACTTTATGGCGCAAAATCAAGAAGTTTGGCCTTGAAAGCCCCGGGCAGGACTATTAAGTTTCACTTTGAAACCAAAATCCATCCATGGATTGCCCCTGGTTTCACAAACCAACCCCACGATAAAACAGGGTATTTATAGGCCCAACCCCAAAATCAGTTTCAATCTGAAACTGGCCCCTCGGAGCCCTTTGCGGACAACCTGCTGATTTAATTTACTTTGGCCTCATGGCCCCAGCCTTGCTTAAGAAGGGCGCGGGAGATGGCCATGAACAAAGTCCTCGTGCCGCTGGAAAATCAGGGAGAACTGGCCCACAACGCCGCCTTGTTCGCCATCGGCTTTGCCGAGCGCACCGGGGCGGAGGTGCTTTTCTTGAGCATCATTGAGGAGCCCCAGCCCGCCGCCGGGCGCACCCCGCCGGCCGATCCCCCCCCCACCGCCCCATCAGTCCCAGGACATGGAAGCCCTGATTCAGCACAGCCTGCGCCGGGGCCTGAAGATGGGCACCTATGTCACCCAGGGCGACTACGTGCGCAAGGTGGCCGAGTTTGCCCGCGAGCAGGGCGTATCCCGCATCGTGGTGGCCTTGCCGGCCAGCGACAGCGGCGATTTCGAGCGGGTCAGCGCCCAGGTGGCCGCGCTCAGGCGCAGCCTGAGCTGCCCACTGGTGGTGGTGCGGCCCCGCCAGGAGTCCCAGCGTCAGGGGCTAAATGACGGCTCCAGCCAGGCCTACCCCTGGCGGCCGCGCCCGATGGACGTCTAAACAAGGATTGAACCAGTAATGGGTCCAGGCATAACCCCCAACCCAGACCAGTAACAGGGAGAGAGAGCATGCCCATTGTGATCATATCCAGCTGCGACGAGGAAACTCGTCGCCTGCTGGCCCAAAACCTGGCCCGCAAGATGGCCTGCCCCAGCGTCAGCCGCGAGGAAGTGGTGGAGCAGGCCACCGAGGCGGGCATACCGGTGGCCAAGATGGAGATGGCCGTGCTCAAGCGGTCCACCCCCCGCGAGCGCCTGGCCCGCCACAAGAATCGCCTGATGGCCTTCATCACCGCCAGCGTCTGCCAGCGGGCCAGCCAGGGAGACATGGTCTACCACGGCCGCGCCTGCCACATGCTGCTCAAGCGCGTGGGGCATGTACTCAGGGTGCAGGTGGTGCCCGAGCCGGAGGTGCGCCTGCAACGGGTCATGCGAGACATGAAGCTCAGCCGCGACAAGGCCGAGGGCTACATCAAGGAGCTGGACTCCGACATCGCCGCTTGGGTCAGCTTCGCCCACGGCGTGGAGGCCAGCCAGACCAGCCACTACGACCTGACCATCAACCTGGAGCACATGAGCCTGGAGAGCGCCAGCGCGGTCATCTACCAGATGGCCCAGATGCCCGACTTCCAGCGCACCATCGCCTCCGAGCGGGCCATCAACGAGCTGTGGCTGGCCGCCCAGGCCCGCGACATCCTGGGCCGCGACGAGCGCACCGGCGCCGCCGACCTGACGGTCACCGCCGCCGAGGGCCGGGTCACGGTGACCTACATGCCCAGCCAGGGCAAGTTCGCCGAGGCCATCCCCGTGGTGCTGGCCGGCCTGGCCGGGGCCAAGGAAATCATCTGCACCATGGCCAGCAGCAACATCCTGTGGGTGGCCGAGGCCTTCGACCCCCGCAGCCAGACCTTCGCCGAGATCGTGGACGTGGCCCAACGCTGGGGCGCTGGCGTGGAGATGCTCTGCCTGCGCGCGCCGGCCGACGACCCCGCCCAGTGCCAGCCAACCGAGGCCATCCTGCCCGAGGAAGGCGCGCCCATACCCAAGAGCCAGGACCAGACCTGCGGCATCGAGGACGACGCCGAGGTCCCCAGGCAGACCATCGACACCACCCTGGCCGCGGCCCGCGAGGAGCTCATTCAACGCGGTCGCTACGGCGGCAGCCAGATTTCCCGGGGGCTGGGTCCGGAGGTTATACAGGCTCTCAACCCCAACCAGGAATACGCCCTGGTGGTCATCGGCGACCTGTTCAAGAGCAAGGAGCCCTCGGTGCGCACCCGGCTCACCCGCGAGATGGCCGGCTACCTCTCCGAGCGCATCAAGCCCCCGGTCATCACCGGCGACACCCTGCAAGACAAGTTCCTTTTTGGCAAGCGCCAGATGGCTCGTCTGGGCCTGCTCCTGGCCAGCGTGGTCCTGATATATCTGGTGGCCTTCACCAACCAGGAGCCAATCCTCAGGTTCTTCGGCGGCCACGACGGTGGCTCCTTCATGCGAGCGCTGGCCGTGCTGGTCCTGGCCTCGGTGGTGCCCGCGGTGGCCTACCTCTACGGCGGAGCCACGGGCCTGATCCTAAAGTGGCTCAAATTCGAATAGGCAGCCCGGAGCGACGAGGAAAACCAGCCCCCGTGGGATACAGATAAAGGAGAGGTTTCATGGAATCCATGCTGGGAGATCTATTCATTCACGTGGACCTGGCCACCGCCCTACAGGTGGTGCTGATCGGATTCATCGGCGGAATCTTGAGCGGCTTCATCGGCAGCGGCGGGGCCTTCTTCATGACCCCGGGCATGATGAACCTGGGGGTGCAGGGCGTGGTGGCCGTGGCCAGCAACATCACCCACAAGTTTGGCAAGGCCATGGTGGGCTCGCACAGCCATGGCAAAATGGGCAACGTGGACAAGAAACTGGCCATGTTCCTATTGGCCACCGCCGCCGGCGGCATCCGCCTGGCGGTGTGGATCAACAGCCTTTTGTTCAGCGAGGGCGAGGCGGCCAGCAAGGGCGCCGGCTCCAACCTCTACATCAGCCTGGTCTTCGTGGGCATCCTCACGGCCGTGGCCATCTCCATGATCAAGGACGTGATGGGCTCCTCCGAGGGCGATGGCGCCGGCCCCTCGCGCAAGATCGCCGACTTCATGGCCCGCGTCTACCTGCCGCCCTTCATCCACTTCAAGGTGGCTGACGTAACGGTTTCCCTGTGGGTGCTGCTGTTGGTGGGCCTGGCCACCGGCTACCTGGCCGGCACCATCGGCGTGGGCGGCTTCATCGGCGTGCCGGCCATGATCTATGTCTTCGGCATCCCCACGGCCGTGGCCGCCGGCACCGAGCTGTACCTGGCCATGTTCATGGGGGCCTTCGGCGCCCTGAACTACGCCTGGGCCGGTTTCGTGGACATCCGGCTCACCCTCCTGTTGTACCTGGGCTCGCTTATCGGCGTGCATCTGGGAACCTACGGCGTTAAGGTGGTCAACGAAAGATACATCCGCATGGTCACCGGCCTGATTATCCTCTTGTGCGTGTTCAGCCGGGCCATCGCCATCCCCATGTATCTGCGCCAGCTGGGCCTGGCCGACCTGAACCCCGCCTGGGACGCATACTTCCAGGGCGGCAGCAAGATACTGCTCTTTGCCAGCGGCATCGCCGGATCGGGCTTGATCCTCTACCAGGTGGGACGCGCCTATAGGCAGCGCCGGCGCATCAAGAGCACCATGGACGTGGGTCGCGTGCCGGCCCAGGTTTCCTAAGGAAGGTGTGGCATGGCTGAACAACTAAAAGTGATGATCCTGGACGACGAGCCCACGGTGGGCAAGCGCCTGGGGCCGGCGCTGGCCAAGGTGGGCTGCCTGACCGAGACCTTCGTGGACCCCACCGAGGCCATGGCGCGCCTGGAGCAGACCGAGTTTGACGTGGTGGTCACCGACATACGCATGGAAAAGCTGGACGGCATCCAGGTCCTGGAGCGGGTGCTGGCCAAGTCGCCACGCACCAAGGTGATCGTCATCAGCGGCTACGCCACCCTGGAGGTGGCCCGCCAGGCCCTGGCCAAGGGGGCCTTCGATCTCCTGGCCAAACCCTTCAAGCCGTCCGACCTGCGCGAGGTGATAGTCCGCGCCGCCCAGAGCTTGGGCCTGGCCTTGCAGGAGTGACCCCAAGGAAAGGACAAGACACATGTCGGTTGTCAGCGTTTCAACCGCCAGCCATCTGCCGGGCCAGGATTTGCTCCCCCTCTTGGCCGCCAAGTTGGGCTACGCCCAGGTGGACGCCGCCTGTCTGGAGGACGTGGCCCGTCGCTTCAAGGTGGATGTGGACAAGCTTGGGGCCGCCCTGGGCGCCCCCAAGGTCTGGCAACGCCAGAACCCCAAGCTGCGCTCCCGCCTGCTGGCTTATGTAAAGGCCGTCCTCTTGGAGCGCCTGGAGACCGACCGCGTGGTCAGCGCCGGCCTGGCCGCCCACCTGTTCGTGCGCGGCGTTTCCCATATGTGCAAGGTGCGCCTGATCGCCGATACTGAGGACAGGGCCCAGGTGCTGGCCCAGGCGCAGGGCCTGAGCCAAACCAAGGCTCTGGCGCGCCTGGAGGCCGAGGACTTGAGCCGCCGCCAATGGTCTCTGGATGTCTTTGGCGAGGACGAATCGGCGGCCGGGCTCTACGACCTGGTGATCAACCTGAGCCGGGTGGAACCCAAGCAGGCCGTGCGGATGATCGCCGAGACGGCCGCCTCGCGCAAGTTCCAGCCCATGACCTTCTCGCAGGACCTCCTGCGCGATCATGCCCTGGCCAGCCGGGTGCGGGCCGAGTTATTGGAGCTGGACCCCGAGGTGCGGGTCAACGCCGGCAAGGGCCGGGTGCAGGTGCAGACCATCGCGGTCAAGCGCCAGCAGGAAAAGCGGGTGCAGGCCATGCGCGCCTTGGTCCAGGGCGTGCCTGGCGTGGCCGACCTGGAGGTGCAGGTGCTGCCCGACCTGATCGGCCAGGCCGCCGACACCATGCGGTAGACGCTTGGCCGGTCAGGCGGGCCGCCAGGCCTTGGATGGACGGGGCAAGGGCCCACAGGCCCCGCGTCGGCGGGGCGGGGAGGATTAGGCATGACACAGGCTTTGCAGATACTGCTCCTGGACGACGAGCCCATCGTGGGCAAGCGACTCAAGCCGGCCCTGGAGAAGTCGGGCTGTCTGGTGGAGACCTTTCAAGACCCTCGGCAGGCCTTGAAGCGCATCGAGGAGAAGGAATTCGACATCGTGGTCACCGACATCAAGATGGATGACATCGACGGCATCCAGGTGTTGGAGCAGGTGGCCAAGAAGAGCCCGCGCACCAAGGTGATCATCATCACCGGCTACGCCATGATGACGCTGGCCCGCGAGGCCATGGACAAGGGCGCCTTCGACTTCATAGCCAAGCCCTTCAAGCCAGATGATCTGCGCGCGGTGATCGCCAAGGCCGCCCAGGCCCTGGGCATCCCGGTGGACCAGCTGGCCACCTTGTCCTAGAAAAGCCGGGCGCCACGGCCGGTCAACGCCAGAACTCCGCGTCAAAAACGCGGCCCGGGGACATCTAGCCTTGGGCCGCGCCGGAAGGCCAGCATGAACGACCTCCAATCCCTCGCGACCGATGCCCCCCAGCAGCCCCAGGCCGGTCTGGCCCCGCGCGGGGCCACCGAGCAGGCCCGCCAGGCCCTCATGGGCCGGCCGGTGTTCAGCCTCAAGGTACACCTGTATCTGGGGTCCCTGCTCACCTTCGTCTTCGGCCTGGTGGTGGCCGTGGCCCTCTTGGGCACCAGCAGCACCGTGGATGAAAAGCTGGTCTTTCTGGACGCGGCAAACGAGTTCGTCATGGAGCTGCAACAGGCCAGGCGTTTTGAGAAGAACTACTTCCTCTACAAGACCAACCTCGCCGAGGCCATCGACTACGCCGACCGGGCCAAAAGCATCCTCAAGAAAAACCTGGAGCAGCTCAAGAGCGTTATGGGCGCCGGGCCTTTCGCCATCATGCAGCCCCACCTGGAGCGCTACCAGCAGCTCCTGGGCCATTTGGCTGATTTGGAAAAAAAGACCCAGGGAGCGGACTACCAGAGAGAGCGCGACGCCATCGAGCTGGAGATGCGCGACCACGGGCAAAAGATGGTCTCCCTGGCCGAGAACCTGGCTCAAAAGGAAAAGGAGACGGTCAACGCGGCCATGAGCCGTTTCCGCATGATCCTGGTCTTCTCGTTGTGTTTTCTCACGGTATTCATGCTGGTGGTGACCTGGCTGCTCAAGGAGCGCATCATGTCCTCCATCAGCCGCTTCGGCCACTACGCCCAGCACATCGCCGCCGGCGACTACACGCCCATCATCCCGGTGCGCAAGTTCCGCGACGAGTTCAGCGATTTGGCCCTGGCCTTCAACCAGATGATCGACGAGATTCAAAAACGCGAGGATTTCCTGATCCAATCCCACAAGATGCGCGCCGTGGGCACGCTCACCGCCGGGGTGGCCCACGAGCTGAACAACCCCCTGAACAACATCATGCTCACCGCGCACATGCTGCTGGAGGACTATCAGGACCTGGATGACGAGCAGCGCAAGGAGATGGTCTCCGACACCGTGAACGAGGCTGGGCGCGCCCAGAAGATCATCCGCAACCTCTTGGATTTCGCCCGCGAGAGCGGCTCGACCCTGGAGCCCCTGGACCTGAAGGAGCTAATGCAGGAGACCGTCAAGCTGGCGGCCAACCAAGTCAAGCTCTCGGGCATCAAGACCGAGCTTAGCGCCGTGGACAATCTTCCCCGGGTGCATGGCGACCGCCAGCAATTGCAGCAGGTCTTCCTGAACCTGATCTTGAACGCCATGGACGCCTCGCCCAAGGGCGCCAAGATCCAGATCATGGTGCTGCCGGCCGACGAGCCCAACTACCTGGCGGTCAAGGTGGTGGACCACGGCTCGGGCATACCGCCCCACGTGGCCGCCAGCATCTTCGATCCCTTCTTCACCACCAAGGCCCCTGGCAAGGGCACCGGCCTGGGGCTGTCGGTCTCCCAGGGCATCGTGGTCAAGCACGGCGGCAGGATCGGCGTCAACAGCCGCGAGGGCGCGGGCTCCACCTTCACGGTGATGCTGCCCATCACCACCATCCCCGCCGACATCTAGGCCTGGGCCGCGCCTCTACTTGGAGGCGCCGCCCAGGATGACCAACAGCGCCTGGCAGCGCGACTGGCAAAACTCGCTCAGGTGATGATGGCGCTTGTCCTCCAAGAGCAGGGGACAGGCCACCAAGTCGGCCTGGCCCAGGTGCTCCAAGAGGGCCTCCTCGCCCATCTCCGAGGCCTCGAAGCTCTGGGGCGTCAGGCCCTTCTCGCGCAGAATGGCCGCGCCCCGTTGCAGGTGCCTAGCCTCGGCCTGGGGATCGGCGGACTCCCCGCTGGAGACGCCGATCAGGCTGATCTCGCCGCCGCTGGCCGGCATGGCCCGGGCCAGGACCCCCAGGGCGTCCTCGGCCAGGCGACCGCCGTCGGTCAACGCGCACAGGCGCTTGAGCGGCCCCAGCCCGCGCACCAGGAGGGCGGGTATCTCCAGGCTGGCCTTGTCGGCCAGGGGGCCGAAGCGCTTGATCAGGCCGCCGGGCTCCAAGCCGCGAAAGGGCAGACCCATGACCAACAGGTCCAGGTTCTGTTGCTGAAAGGCCGTCTCCACCTGCTGCACCGTGTCGCCGGCCATCACCAGGGGCTCCTCGATGGCCGGGCATTGGTGGCGTTCGGCCTGGAGCAGGCCCGCCAGCTCCCGCCGGGCCTGGTCCACGGCGTCCTGCTCCCAGGATTTGCGCGCCCAGCCTATGCCAAAAGACATGTCGCGCACGGGGCTGTCCACCACGTGCACCGGCCGCACCCTGCCCCCCAGGGCGCAGGCCCACCGCAGGGCGAAGCTGGATTCCAGGTTGCGATCCACCGCCACCAGCGACGAAAGCATCTTGCCATCTCCATGCATGAATTAGGCTACCGGCCTCTGGCCCAGCTTCTTCCTGGCCTTCTTGACCGCCTCGCGTATCTCGCCGATGCGGAAGGGCTTGGCGATGAAGTCATAAGCTCCCTTGACGAAAGCCTCCCGCGCCGTCTCGATGGTGGCGTAGCCGCTGATGACGATCACCTGGCTGCCGGGGCAGCGCTCGGTGACCAGCTCCAAAAAGGCCATGCCGTCGGCGCCCTCCATCTTGAGGTCGGTGATCACGATGTCAAAGCAACGCTGGCCCACCCGGGCCATGGCGCTGGCGCTGTCGGTGAAGACCTCCACCTCGTAACCGTCGTTCTCCAACTCCGGCTGCAGGCGGTCGCCCACGATGGGCTCGTCGTCCAGCAGACAGATCGACAACTTGTTTGCCATGTCATTCTCCTCGGGCAAAGGGCCCTCCTTGCAAGTTATGTTGTTGGTCCATGAAGCGCTCGAAATAGGTATCGATGGCGCTGTCGTCCTTCATCATGATGTCCAACTGCCGGGCGAAGCCGATCAGATGCCCCAGCAACACCAGGAGTTCCCGGGTGTGCTCCTGGCTCATCTTCTTGACCCGGGCCACCACCAGATCGCCCGTGACCTCCACCTTGAAGCCGCTTTCCTCCAGGATGGCGGAGAGCAGCATGGCCCGGCGGGAGCGGCGTGTCAGGTCGGTGACGCCGCCCATGAAGCGGAAGTAGATATAGTTATAGGTGGACATGGGGCCCAGATAGGCGTCCACCACCGTGAAGTGGTAGCCCACCCTGAGGCTCATGTTCAGGTAATTGGAGCCCAGCACGGCCAGGTTCAGCCCTGAGGAGGCCTGGCTCAAATCCGCCGGCCGGGTGCGGGTCAGGCTGGCCATGAGCCCCTTGAAGTCCACGGGTAGGGGATCGGTGCTCCAGGCCTGGGGGTTGGTCAGCCCCTGCCACAGGGCCAGCATGGGCTCCGAGGCCAGTTGCTCCGGCGCCACCTGGGGCTGGGATTGGGCCTCGGCCACCAGCCCGCCACCCACGTCGATTAGCACCAGGTCCAGGGGCAGGCTGGACAGGAGCCTTTTGCCGCCGCGCCGCTGGATGTCCCAGGGGTCCTTGCCCACCTCCACCAGGGCCTGCACCGCCTTCTCGTGAATGAAGCGCACCACGTCGTGGAAGGTCTGGCAGCGATCGGGCGCGAACTCCGGCGATTGGGGGTCGGTCAGGGTCAGGGGGCTGATGCGCTTGAGCAGCCGGCGCAGGAGCTGGAACTCGTAGGTGGTTTCAAAGGCCGCCGACTCCAGGAGCTGATGGTGAAGCAGCTCCTCGATGCGCCCCTCATAGACCACGTTGCGCTCGGCGTCCACGGTCACCTCTTGACCGGGCTTCAGGACCTTGCTGGCGATCTGGGCGTCCACGATGGCCGGCACGTGGAACTCGCGGGCCACGGTGGCCAGGTGCCCGGTGGTGCTGCCCACGTCGGTGATAATGGCGCTGACCCGGGGTATGACCTTGGCCAGCCAGGGGGAGCTGTAGCGGGCCACCACCACCGCTCCGCCGGGCACCAGATTCAGATCGTCCCCCTCCTCCACCAGGCAGACCGGGCCGGCGCCTATGCCCCGATAGGCGATCACTCCCCGCTCGCGCATCAGCTCCGCGCGCCCGGCCAAAAGGCTGGTCAACTCCGGGCCGCGCGCCCGGCTGGCCCGCTGCACCCCCAGGGAGCGGGCCTGCAACAGCCACACAAGGTGGTCCTGGTCCTGGCTCCACTCGATGTCCAGGGGCCGTTTGAAAAAGCGCTCCAGGGTCAGGGCCAGCTCCGCCAGGTCGGCGATCTCCGGCGGGGAGAGGCAGGAGCGATCCTGGTCGCCGGCGGCCACCTCCCGGGGCGGGCCGGCCTCCAGGGGCGCCAGCATGGCCACCTTGTGGCCGATCTGCTCCTCGCGCACCAGATGGGGTGACTGGCGCGAGACCCAGTGGTTGTCCACCGAGACCATGCCCTCCACCACCACCCGGCCCAGGCCCCAACTGGCGCTGACCAGGCACTCCTGGCGCCCGGGGTCGGCCGGGTCCAGGGTGAAGACCACGCCGGCCACGCGGCTGTTGACCATGACCTGGTACAGGACCGGCATGGCCATCTCCATGGGCAGGAGGCGCTTCTTGAGGCGGTACTCCAGGCTGGCCGGGCTGTAGAGGCTGGCCAGGACCTTCTTGTAGTTGCTAAGCAGCTCGCGGAAGGGCACGTTCATGAAGGAATCGTGGATGCCCGCGAAGCTCAGGTCGCCATCCTCGCCCAGGGCGCTGGAGCGCACCGAGAAAAAGCAGCGCTCGGGATTGGCCTGGCAGATGCCTTCGGCGGCCGAGAGAATCTCGCGCCTTAGCTCGGGCTGGATGTCGCCGCCCAGGACCATCAGGCGAATGGCCTGGGAGATGGAATCCAGGCCCCGGCCGCCCTGGGCGCACTCGGCCACCAGGGCCTCGATCTTCTCGAAGAGGTTGTTGTAGGCCAGATAGCCCCGGAAGCCGGCGATGGTCACCACGAAGCCGGAAGGCACCCGCACGTAGGGCAGCATGGCCACGCGCGAGAGGTTGTAGGCCTTGTTGCCCACCACGTCTTCCATGTTCTCGGCGATATCCTCCAGGCGGTAGATGTTCTGGCGCTGATGCACCACGATCTTGCCCGCCAGCTCCAGCTCCAGCTCCTTGCCCAGGTTCTCCAGGACCTCGTAGACCTCCAGGTAGCGATTGCCGGTGATGAAGTTGAGATCAAAGGCCGAGTCGCGGGTCACCTCGCCGATCTGGGCGGCGCAGTCCATCAGGTACTTCTTGTCGAATATGAACTCGCCCCCCAGCTTGCCGCCCATGTCGCCGATGATCTCCATGGCCCTGGTGTTCTTTTGCAGGATGCTCTGGAAGCGCCCGAAAATCTCGGCAAAGGGCACGCCTTCCCGCTTGCGCCAGAACAACAAGCGCTGGAGCAAGCCCTGTCCGCGAATGGGGCCGCCAGCCATCAATGGCCTCCCTTGCCACCCTTGAAGACCACGCCCATCAAGGCCCCGGTGACCAGGGCGATGAGCACGCACAGCACGCCGAAGAGCAGGGCGCGGTCATAGGCCATGTCCTTGACCATCTTCAGGAAGGCGCCGTCGCGCACCGGGTAGTCCCTGACCAGGCGCTGTTTTTGCGCGCCTCCCTCCAGCACGGTGGCCGTCAGGCGGTAGGGGCCGGCGGTCAGGGCCGAGGGGAATCGGAAGCGAGCCGTGAAGCGCCGCCGCCCCGGCCCGGCCGACTCGTAGGTCACGGCGCCGGCGATCTCCTGGTACAGGCCGGAGGCCTTCTGGAAGTCCAGGAAGCGGGCGAAGAGCGGGCCGGCCTCCAGGCCCGGGGATTGGATGTCCACCCCGGCCTGGAGGTGGGCCATGCCCACGCCCAGGGCCGGCAGATCAGCCCCGGCGGGGACCTGGGCGGGCAACAGCAGGATGTAGAGGCTGGGCGCCTGGCGCACCTTGACCAGGCCCCGGTTCATCCAGAATGGCCCCACCCGGCCCTTGAGGTCGAAGTTGACATCCTCGCTGGGGCCCTTGAACTCCAGCAGGATGTCCTGTCCCTGGGCGATCTCGCCGCTGACCTGGGCGTCCTGGCCGGCATAGAAGGTGCCGATGGTCAAGGCCAGGGGCTCTATGTTCAGAGTCTCCAGGGCCGCCGCGGCCCCGCTGGGCGTCAGGGCCAGGACCGCCACGGCGGCCAGGATCAGCAGCATCATGGTAGAGAGAGAGCGCCGCATTTTAGTGCCCTCCGTGGATGGAAAGCAGGTTGTCGGGGGTGAGCAGAAGACCCACCAGCATCTTGACCATCACCAGCACCACCACGCAGGCCAGGAGCACCTTGAGCTGGTCGGCCTTGAGTTTGCTGGATAGCCTGGCCCCCACCTGGGCCCCGATGGTGGAGCCGATCAGGAGGATCAGGGCCAGGATGAACTCCACGGTGTGGTTGGACCAGGCCTGCATGATGGTGACGTCCACGCAGGTGAACAACACCTGGAACAGGCTGGTGCCCACCACCACATGCATGGGCATGCGCAAGAGGTAGACCATCACCGGCACCATGATGAAGCCACCGCCCACCCCCATGATGGCCGCCAGCACCCCCACCAGAGCGCCCAGGAACAAGGGCACCACCGGCGATAGCACGATGCCGGACTTGGCGAAGTTGGTCTGGAAGGGCAAGCTGTTGAGGAAGCGCTTGTAGGCCGAATCCCGGGAAGGCGCCGGAGCCGCCGGGGCCGGGGCCTGGGACGAGCGCAGGCTTTGCAGGCTCTCCACCAGCATGTAGCCGCCCACCACGCCCAGCATGATCACGTAGGTGATCTGGATGACGAAGTCTGCGTCGCCGGCCGCGCGCAAGAGCTTGATGAGCTGCACCCCGCCCGTGCCGCCGATCACCCCGCCGGCCAGCAGGTAGAGACCCATCTTGAAATCCACGTTGCCCAGGCGGTAGTGGGCATAGGTTCCCGAGGCCGAGGCCGCCACGATCTGGTTGGAGTCCGAGGCGGCGGCCACCGTGGGCGGTATGCCGATCATGATCAGCAGCGGCGTCATCAGAAAGCCGCCGCCCACCCCGAAGAGACCGGACAATAGCCCCACCAGGAACCCCGAGCCCACGACAAGGGGCAGGAATACGCTTTGATGGGCAATAGGCAGATAGATGTACCAGGACATGTTCCCTCCTGCTGGTTTTGATCCCCGCGCAAGAAAGAACAGCAAGGAGCATGCCTCGCATAATTATCTTTTAATTATATATAGTTATATCAATTGCCCGCCGCACGACCCCATCAAGCCATGTTTCATTATTAAACATCACAAGACAACAAGCTGGTTTAGCGGGATAATTCGTGGAGATTGCTTGCAAATTTACTCGTTTAATATTGAAACAAGGCCGTTTCAATACCCGGCCCGCGCCGGCGAGCCTACTCGACCAGCCCGTATTTCTTCAGCTTGCGCCACAGGGTGGTGCGGGTCATGCCCAGAATCTTGGCCGCCTCGCCGCGGTGGTTGCCCACCTGGTCCATGACCCGCCGTATGTGGGCCTCCTCCATGGCCTCCATGGAGGCCAGGCCGCCGGCCGGGGCCTGGCCAATCTGGCTCAGATAAGGCGGCAGGTCTGGGGGCAATATCTCCGGTCCCTCGCACAAGGCCACGGCCTGAGCCACCACGTTGCCCAGCTCGCGCACGTTGCCGGGAAAGTGATAGGCCTCCAACAGGGCCCGGGCCGCCCGCGAAAAACTTAAAAGTCCCTTGTGGTAGGCCTGGCTGTATTGGCGCAGGAAGTGGTCCATCAACAGCGGCAAGTCGCCCTCGCGCTCCACCAGGCGCGGCAGGGTGATGGTCACCACGTTGAGGCGGAAGTACAGGTCCTCCCGAAAGCGCCCCAGGCGGGCCTCCTCGCGGATGTCGCGGTTGGAGGCGGCCAGCACCCGCAGATCCAAGTGGATGGGCCGGGTGCCCCCCACGCGGAAAAGCTGGCTCTCCTGCAGCACGCGCAGGAGCTTCACCTGCATGTCCGTGGACATCTCGGTGATCTCGTCCAAAAACACCGTGCCCTGATCGGCGGCCTCCAACAGGCCCTTCTTGGCCCGGAAGGCCCCGGTGAAGGAGCCTTTCTCGTGGCCGAACAGCTCGCCGGCGATGAGCCCGTCGCTGAAGCCGCCGCAGTTGAAGCTGACCAGGGGCCGCTGGCGCCGGGGGCTCAGTTGGTGGATGGCCCGGGCCACCAGCTCCTTGCCGGTGCCGCTCTGGCCCTGGATCAACACCGGGCAATCCAGGGGGGCCACCTTCTCCACCAGGCGAAAAACCTGGTTCATCTGGGGGCTGGCCCCCACCATGCCCTCCATGCCCAGGTTCTGGCGCAGGGAGGCGCGCAGCTCCCGGGCCTCGCGGCGCAGGGCGATCTTCTCGGCCACCTGCCCCACCAGGTTGCGGAACTCCTCCAGGCGAAAGGGTTTGGTGAGAAAATGAAAGGCCCCGGCCTTGATGGCCTCGATGGCCGCCTCGATGGAGCCGTGGCCGGTGACCACCACCACCTCCACCTGGGGGTCCTGGGCCTTGACCCGTCGCAGAATCTCCATGCCGTCCAGGCCCGGCAGCTTGAGGTCGGTGACCACCAGGTCCGGCGGCGCGGAGGGCAGTTGCTCCAGAAAAGGCTCCCCGGCCTGGTAGCTGTCCACGCGGTAGCCCAGGCCCAAGAGGCATTCCTCCAGGCGCCGAGCGGTGGTGGGGTCGTCCTCCACCAGGGCGATGGAAAGCTCCGGGCTAGCCATTGACCAGTTGCTCCCGCACCGGCAGCACCACCTTGAAGGTGGTGCCCTGGCCCAGCTTGCTGGCCACCGTGATCTGGCCGCCGTGCTTCTTGACCACCCCGTAGCTCACCGACAGGCCCAGGCCGGTGCCCTTGCCCACCTCCTTGGTGGTGAAGAAGGGGTCGAAGATGGACGAGAGGTTCTCCTCGGAGATGCCCTGGCCGGTGTCCCGCACCTCCACCACTATCTCGCGCTGCTGCTCGCAACGGGCCAGCAAGGTCAGGTCGCCGCCCTGGGGCATGGCCTGGATGGCGTTGATCACCAGGTTGAGGAAGACCTGTTGCAGGCCCTGACGGTTGCCCACGATGGCCGGCATGTCCTCGGAGATGTCATGGCGCACCGTCACCTTGGACAGGGCGATCTGGTTGCCCACCAGTTGCAGGGTTTCCTTGAGCACCGCCGCCAGGTCCAACTCCTTGAAGACCTGGGTCTCGGCCCGCGAAAAGTCCAGCAGGTTTTTCACGATCTCGCTGGAGCGCAGGGCCTGCTTGAGAATGTCGTCCAAGAGCAGCTTGCGCCGGTCCTCGCTGACGTTGCTGCCCTCCACCAGGGTGTCGATGGTCAGGATGATGTTGTTGATGGGGTTGTTCAGCTCGTGGGCGATGCCCGACACCAGGGTGCCCAGGGAGGCGATCTTGCGCGAGTGGATGATCTGCTCCTGGCGGGCCTCCAGCTCCTGGGCCATGTGGTTGAAGGCGGCCACCAGGCGGTCCACCTGGCTCTCCTGGCGCTCGGCCTGGGGGATGGGCCTGAAATCGCCCTGGGCGATGTGCTCGGTGGCCCTTTCCAGGCGGGCCAGGGGGGTTATCACCTTCTTGGTCACCAGATAGGCGCCAGCGATGAACAACAGCAACATGGAGCCCGTGAGGGTCAGGGGCCACATCGAGGAACTCAGGGCCGCCCGGGAGACCCGCCGGCGCTCCACCTTCAACAGGCCCTCGGGGATGTCCACCACCTTCTTGCCGATGGCCCGGATGTCGTTGGTGGCTTGCCCGTCGCCAGGGTCGCGGCGCAGGCGCTCCAGGTTGTTGGAGTAGCCTTGCAGGTGGCTGGCCAGCTCTCCATATTCCTCGCCGCCGCGCATGGCCAGGCGGTCCAGGGAGATGTTTTGCAGCAATCCCTGGGCCTGCTGGAGATAGACGCGGGCCTGCTCCATGCTCTCCTGGTCGTGAAAGAGCAGGAAATTTTTCTCGTAGCGCCGCATCTCCAGGATATTGTTGTAGATGTCCTCGGTAAGCTCCAGGGCGGTGACGGTGTGGTTCATGCGGCTGGTCTCAAAATAGACCAGGCAGATGTTGGCCAACAGGGCCAAGGCCCCGAAAACAATAACCAACACAAATTTACCCTTAAGGTCCAACCGCATGGCGCTCTCTGACATGGCCTGCAATCTCCCTGGCTTGGCGATGTGGCCCCGGCGGGCCGGCCCGGCGGGGCGCCCCCCTCTGGAGGGGCCACCCGGCGCCAGCCAAGCTTAGCACAGCCCCGGCCCGGCGGGTCAAGCTTCCCGCCCCGACACAATACCTACCACTTTGAAGCACGAAAAGGAAAAACAGACCTATAGGTATGTTTATCGCCGCATGAACGCCCCGGCCGCGCCGCCCTCCGTGGGCCTCGCGCCAAATATTGTTTGTTTACGAGGTGTTGTCCGGTAGTGGCATCGTTCATGCAGAGTCAAGAAGCACCATGAGAAGCATGATTACAGAACTAGAGATGAAGGTTCTCTTCGAGATCAGCCAGATCATGAGCCAGGCCCTGGACCTGGACTTGGCCCTGGCGCGCATCCTGGAGATACTCTCCGATTCCATGGAGATGAAACGGGCCACCGTGTTTTTGGAGGACCAGAACACCGGCAACCTGGCCATCCGGGCCTCCCACGGCCTGAGCAAGGACGAGATGAGCCGCGGCGTGTACCGCCCCGAGGAGGGCATCACCGGGCACATCTTCCTGAGCGGCCAGCCCCTGTACGTGCCCGACGTGAGCAAGGAGCCCCGCTTCCTCAACAAGACCCGCTCCCGCAAGATCGAGCAGGAGTTCCTGTCCTTCGTGGGCGTGCCCATCCACGTGCACCGCCGCCCAGTGGGGGTGCTGACCGTGGACCGGCTCTTCGGCGAGGAGGTCTCCCCCGAGGAGGACGTGCGCTTCTTGACCGTGGTGGCCCAGCTCATCGGCCAGTTCTTCAGCCTCAACAAGCAGGTGGAGGCCCGCGAGGAGGAGCTTAGGCGCAACAACCGCCTGTTGAAGGCCGAGGTCTCCGAACGCTACAACAACTTCTTCATCGTGGGCCAGAGCCTGGCCATGGCCCGCCTGCACAACCTGGTCAAGAAGGTGGCCCCCAGCAAGGCCTCGGTGCTGCTCCTGGGCGAGTCCGGCACCGGCAAGACCCTGGTGGCCCGGGTGATCCACACCCTGAGCGCCCGCTCCGGGGCGCCCTTTGTCAAGATCAACTGCGCGGCCCTGCCTGAGAACCTTTTGGAGTCGGAGTTGTTCGGCCACGAGCGCGGCGCCTTCACCGGCGCCTCGTCGGCCAAGAGCGGCCGAGTCGAAGAGGCCCACGGCGGCAGCATCTTCCTGGACGAGGTGGCCGAGCTGACCATGCCCTTGCAGGCCAAGCTCCTGCGCTTCTTGCAGGACCGCGAGTTCGAGCGCCTGGGCTCCACCAAGACCCGCAAGGTGGACGTGCGCATCATCGCCGCCACCAACGCCGACCTGTCGACCATGGTCAAGGAGGGGCGCTTCCGCGAGGACCTTTTCTTCCGCCTCAACGTGCTGCCCATCCTGCTGCCGCCCCTGCGCGAGCGCCGCCAGGACATCCCCCTGCTCCTGGATCACTTCCTGGACAAGTTCTCGCGCGAATACAACCGCCGTCTGACCCTGGACCCCCAGGCCCGGCTGATTCTCACCGAGTACAACTGGCCCGGCAACGTGCGCGAGATGGAAAACCTGGTGGAGCGCCTGGCCATCCTGGCCGAGGAGTCCCACATCGGCCCAGTGCAGTTGCCCAGCTATCTGCTCAACCGTCAGGCCACGGCCACCGCCAGCCCCGAGGTTTCCTCCCTGTCGCGCCTGGACGATCTGGCCCGTCAGGAGATCATGAGCGCCCTGGAACGCGCCGACTGGGTGCAGTCGCGCACGGCCCGCGCCCTGGGCATCACCCTGCGTCAGCTCAACTACCGCCTGCAGAAGTATGGCCTCACCGAGCTGGTGCGCCACCAGCGCCGCCAGACCGTCTCCGGCGGGCTCTAGGCCCGGGGCCTATTTTTCTCCCCAAAACCATCGCTCTTGCAGACAGGCCCGGACGCGCTCCCGATCGGGGCGCGTCCGGGCGTGGCCGCCCACGCCTGCCCAGGCTTGGACAGCCTCTTTGGGTTCGGCCTGTCCAGGTCTGGCCGATCCTCGCTTTAATCATCCGCGTGTTTACATCCCGCCCGTCCTTGTCCAGTGCAGGCCTTAACAGGTGCCCAAGCTGCCAGACCAATTCCCGTCAGCTCCCATCGGTAGAGGCATGACAGGCCCGCAATTGTCAGGTGTGTAGCACAAATTTGTTATACCACCGCTCCTCGCCGAGCCCGGCGGCCTTGGCGCCAGCCCGCTATTTCGCTCGGCCATATTTTTATTAACCAATGCCAACGGCTGCTTGCGCCACCTGGCCTCCGCCTGGCCCGCCGGTTGGTATCACCTTTGCTCTATAGGCTGGCAACACCATTCCCTGGAGGGAGCTGAAAATGAGAAAGGTAGCAATCTACGGCAAGGGCGGCATCGGCAAGTCCACCACCACCCAGAACACCGTGGCCGGTCTGGCCGAGATGGGCAAGAAGGTCATGGTGGTGGGCTGCGATCCCAAGGCCGACTCCACCCGGCTTCTCTTGGGCGGCCTGGCCCAGCGCTCGGTGCTGGACACCCTGCGCGAGGAGGGCGAGGACGTGGATCTGGAGGATCTGCGGCTGGAAGGCTTCTCCAAGACCCTTTGCGTGGAGTCCGGCGGTCCCGAGCCCGGCGTGGGCTGCGCGGGGCGCGGCATCATCACCTCCATCAACATGCTGGAGTCCCTGGGCGCCTATGACGACAAGTATGCCCTGGACTACGTCTTCTACGACGTACTGGGCGACGTGGTCTGCGGCGGGTTCGCCATGCCCATCCGCGAGGGCAAGGCCCAGGAGATCTACATCGTCTGCTCCGGCGAGATGATGGCCATGTACGCGGCCAACAACATCTGCAAGGGCATCATGAAGTTCGCCGAGAGTGGCGGCGTGCGCCTGGGCGGGCTGATCTGCAACAGCCGCAACGTGGACAACGAGAAGGAGATGATCGCCGAGTTCGCCAAGCGCCTGGGCACCAGGATGATCTATTTCGTGCCCCGGGACAACGACGTGCAGCGGGCCGAGATCAACCGCAAGACCGTTATCGAGTGGAAGCCCGAGTGTCCCCAGGCCCAGGAGTACCGCAACCTGGCCCTGGCCATCGACAGCAATGACATGTTCGTGGTGCCCACCCCCATCACCCAGCCGGTCCTGGAGAGCCTCCTGATGGACTTCGGCCTGCTCGACGCGGCCTAGAAAGGAACATTCAGCCATGATTATGATTCGCGCCATCGTAAGACCCGAGAAGGCCGACGACGTGTTGGCGGCCCTGATGGAGGCCGGCTATCCCTCGGTGACCAAGTACTCCGTGGCCGGCCGCGGCAAGCAGCGCGGCATCAAGATCGGCGAAGTCACCTACGACGAGATTCCCAAGACCATGATGATGAGCGTCATCAAGCCCGAGGACAAGGACTTCGTCATCGACATCATGATGAACGCCGCCCGCTCGGGCAAGGCCGGCCATTTCGGCGACGGCAAGATATTCGTCAGCGAGGTCGAGGACGTCTACACCATCAGTTCCGGCGTACGCGACACCGCGCCCGAGACCTAGGAGGTTTTTGGCATGAAGGAAGTAATCGCCGTGGTTCGCATGAACATGATGAACCAGAACAAGAAGGCTCTGACCGACGCGGGCATCTCGGCCTTTTTCGCCCACGAGGTACAGGGGCGGGGACGGGGCCTGGTCAACAGCCTGGTCCTGGAGGGCGCGCGCGAGGGTTATGAGGAGGCCGTGGAGCTCCTTGGCGAAAAGGGCAAGCTCTACCCCAAGCGCATGATCACCGTGGTGGTGCCCGACAAGGAGGTGCCAGCCCTGGTCAAGACCCTCATCGAGATCAACCAGACCGGCAAGCCCGGCGACGGCAAGATCTTCGTCATGCCGGTCGGCGACGCCTTGCGCGTGCGCACCGGCGAGAAGGGCCAGAAGGCCATTCTCTAACGCCTTGAGGAGTACAGCGAGATGGCAACCAACGATAGCAAGCTGGCCCCCTGGGAGCCCACCGAAGTCAGGGAGGAGATGCTCAAGAAGTATCCCCCCAAGGTGGCCCGCAAGCGCGCCAAGCAGGTGATGATCAACGAGGCGCTGGGCAACGACACGCCCGAGATCATGGCCAACGTGCGCACCATCCCGGGCATCATCACCATGCGCGGCTGCACCTACGCCGGATGCAAGGGCGTCATCCTGGGCCCCACCCGCGACATCGTCAACATCACCCACGGCCCCATCGGCTGCGGCTTCTACTCCTGGCTAACCCGCCGCAACCAGACTGACGCCTCCGCCCCCGGAGCTGACAACTTCATGACCTATTCCTTTTCCACCGACATGCAGGAAAAGGACATCATCTTCGGTGGCGAGAAGAAGCTGGAGCAGGCCATCCAGGAGGCCTACGACCTGTTCCACCCCAAGGCCATCGCCGTGTTCGCCACCTGCCCGGTGGGGCTCATCGGCGACGACGTGCACGCCGTGGCCGCCAAGATGAAGAAGCACTTCGGCGACTGCAACGTCTTCGCCTTTTCCTGCGAGGGCTACAAGGGCGTCTCCCAGTCAGCCGGCCACCACATCGCCAACAACCAGATTTTCCGCCACGTGGTGGGCACCAACGACAACGGCGTGCAGGGCAAGTACAAGATCAGCCTTTTGGGCGAGTACAACATCGGCGGCGACGGGTTCGAGATCGACCGCGTGCTCAAGAAGTGCGGCATCACCAACGTGGCCACCTTCTCGGGCAACTCCACCTACGACCAGTTCGCCTCGGCCCACACCTCGGACTTGAACTGCGTCATGTGCCACCGCTCCATCAACTACGTGGCCGACATGCTGGAGACCAAGTACGGCGTGCCCTGGATCAAGGTCAACTTCATCGGGGCCAAGGCCACGGCCAAGTCCCTGCGCAAGATCGCCCAGTATTTCGGCGACCAGGAATTGATCGACCGCGTGGAGGCGGTGATCGCCGAGGAGATGCCCGCCGTGGAGGCGGTGCAGGCCGAGGTGTTGCCGCGCACCCAGGGCAAGACGGCCATGTTGTTTGTGGGCGGCTCCAGAGCCCACCACTACCAGGAGTTGTTCAAGGAGCTGGGCATGAAGACCCTCTCCGCCGGTTACGAGTTCGCCCACCGCGACGACTACGAGGGACGCCAAGTCATCCCCAATCTGACGGTGGACGCCGACAGCCGCAACATCGAGGAGATCGAGGTAGAGGCCGATCCCCAGCGCTATCAGCCCCGCAAGCCCGAGGAAGCCTTGCAGCAGCTGGCCGCCAAGGGCCTGCCCATGAAGCACTACGACGGCCTGATCCCGGACATGGAAGCGGGGACCATGGTCATCGACGACCTTAACCAGTACGAGGCCGAGAAGCTGGTGGAGATGATCAAGCCCGATATCTTCTGCGCGGGCATCAAGGAAAAGTACTCCATCCAGAAGACCGGCATACCCATGAAGCAGCTCCACTCCTACGACTCCGGCGGCCCCTATGCCGGCTTCAAGGGCGCGGTCAACTTCTACCGCGAGATAGACCGCCTGGTTAACAGCAAGGTCTGGGGATACCTCAAGGCCCCCTGGCAGGCTAACCCGGAACTCTCGGCGACCTACGTCTGGGAATAAGACCCAGGAGAGGACGGCATCATGTTACTGAGACACACGCCCAAGGAAATCAACGAGCGCGGCGCGCTGACCGTCAACCCGTCCAAGACCTGCCAGCCCATCGGGGCCATGTACGCGGCGCTGGGCGTCCACGGTTGCCTGCCCCACAGCCACGGCTCCCAGGGCTGCTGCGCCTATCACCGTAGCGCGCTCACCCGGCACTACAAGGAGCCTATCAGCGCCGGCACCAGCTCCTTCACCGAGGGCTCCTCGGTCTTCGGCGGCCAGGCCAACCTCATGCAAGCCATCGAGAACATGTTCGCGGTCTATGAGCCCGAGGTCATAGCCGTGCACACCACCTGCCTGTCGGAGACCATCGGCGACGACATCCCGCAGATCATCGACAAGGCCGACAAGGGTGGCAAGATACCCAAGGGCAAGACGGTCATCTTCGCCAATACGCCCAGCTACGTGGGCAGCCACGTCACCGGCTTCTCCAACATGGTAAAGGGCATGGCCGCCCTGGCCCGGAGCAGCGGCAAGAAGAACGGCAAGGTGAACATCATCCCCGGCTGGGTGGAGCCGGCGGACATGGAGGAGATCAAGCGCATCGCCGGCTTGATCGGCGTGGAGATCATCCTTTTCCCCGACACCTCCGGCGTGCTCAACGGCCCGATGTCCGGCGAGTACAAGATGTACCCCGAAGGCGGCGTGACCATTGAAGAGCTCAAGAGCGCGGGTGACAGCGTGGGCACCCTGGCCCTGGGCGAGTGGTGCTCGGCCGATGCGGCGCGCTTTCTGGACACCAGTTGCAAGGTGCCCTGCCGGGTGTTGGAGATGCCCTTCGGCCTCATGGCCACCGACCGCTTCGTGGACGCGTTGCGCATCATCGCCGGAGTGAGCGTCTGCGACCAGGTGGCCCACGAGCGCGGCCAGTTGGTGGACATGATCTCTGACATGCACCAGTACTTCTATCACCAGAGCGTGGCCCTGGCCGGCGACCCGGACCAGCTCATCGCCCTGTGCGAGTTCCTGGTCTCCATCGACATGTGGCCCAGGCACGTGGTCACCGGCACCCCGGGCAAGGCCTTCGAAGCCAAGATCCGGGAGATCACCGCCGACCTGCCCTACGAGGTCAACGTCAAGGCCGGCCCGCACGCCGACCTGTTCCTGTTGCATCAGTGGATCAAGAACGACCCGGTGGACCTGCTGATCGGCAACACCTACCTGAAGTACATCGCCCGCGACGAGGACATCCCCCTGGTGCGCTGGGGCTTCCCCATCCTGGACCGCGTGGGCCACCAGTACTTCCCCACCGTGGGCTACAAGGGCGGCCTGCGCCTGCTGGAGAGAATCCTGGGCGCCCTGATGGACCGCCGCGACCGCGACGACCCCGAGGAACGCTTCGAACTGGTCATGTAACTCAAGGAGACACGGACATGGACAAGCCCGACTACACCATCCTGGTCTGCGGCAGCTTCCGCGCCGGCGGCGACTCCCAGGGGGTCTGCCACAAGAAGGGTTCCCTGGGGCTGTTGCCCTACCTGGAGGAGGAGCTGGCCAGCCGCGGCCTGAGCGCCGCGGTGGCCGCCACCACCTGCCTGAAGCTCTGCGACCGCGGGCCGGCCCTGGTGGTGCATCCCCAGAACTGGTGGTTCGGAGGCGTGGACAGCGAGGACGTGGTGGACGAGATCCTGGACGCCCTGGAACAGGGGCGGCCGGCCGAGGAATACCTGCTGAGCTAGGCCGGGGCCGGCCCGGCGCCTGGAGGCGGCCATGAGCCACATCGTCTTTGAGGAACGTCGCGACCAGGTGGTGACCAAGGGCGAGGCGCCCTTCACCATCAGTTGCGACAAGGAAAGCCTGGCCGGGGCGGTCAGCCAGCGGGCCTGCGTGTTCTGCGGCTCGCGGGTGGTGCTCTATCCCATCGCCGACGCCCTGCACCTGGTGCACGGGCCCATCGGCTGCGCGGCCTACACCTGGGACATCCGGGGGGCCCTGTCCTCGGGGCCCGAGCTGCACCGCCTGTCCTTTTCCACCGACCTGCGCGAGATCGACGTGATTTTCGGCGGCGAGCGCAAGCTGGAGCGGGCCCTGCACGAGCTGATCGAGCGCCACGCCCCCCGGGCCGCCTTCGTCTACTCCACCTGCATCGTGGGCCTGATCGGCGACGACCTGGAGGCGGTGTGCAAGAAGGTGTCCCAGGCCAAGGGCATCCCGGTGATCCCGGTGATGAGCGAGGGCTTCAAGGGCAACAAGCGCGCCGGCTACGCCGCGGCCTGCCAGGCCATGTTCCAACTGGTGGGCATGGGCGACACCGCCGGCATCAGCCCCCACAGCGTCAACCTGCTGGGCGACTTCAACCTGGCCGGGGAGATCTGGATCATCCGTGACTACCTGGAGCGCATGGGCGTGCAGGTGGTGGCGGGCATAACCGGCGACGGGCGGGTGGCCGATTTGCAGCGCGCCCACGGCGCGGCCCTGAACATCGTGCAGTGCTCGGGGGCCACCATGGAGCTGGCCAGGATGATGCACGAGGCCTACGGCATCCCCTTCATCCGCGCCAGCTACTTCGGGGCCGACGACATGGCCAAGGCCCTCTACGACGTGGCCGAGCATTTCGGCGACCAGCGCATGCTGGAAAGCGCCCGCCAGGTGGTGCGCCTGGAGTTGGGCCGGGTCTATCCCCGGCTGATGGAGTACCGCGAGAAGTTGCAGGGCAAGAAGGCGGCGGTGTACGTGGGCGGGGCCTTCAAGGCCTTCAGCCTGGTCAAGTCCTTCCGCATGCTGGGCATGCAGACCGTGCTGGTGGGTTCCCAGACCGGCACCGAGGAGGACTACCGCGAGCTGGCGGCCATCACCGACCCGGGCACGGTCATCATCGACGACGCCAACCCCCTGGAGCTGATGCGCATCCTCAAGGACAAGGGCGCCGACGTCTTCGTGGGCGGGGTCAAGGAGCGGCCCATCGCCTACAAGCTGGGCATCGGCTTCTGCGACCACAACCACGAGCGCAAGCTGGCCCTGGAGGGCTTCGTGGGCATCCTTAACTTCGCCGCCGAGATCGAGCGCACGGTCATGAGCCCGGTCTGGAACTTCGTGCCCCGGGTGGGCCAGGCCGAGCCGGCGGCCAGGAGGGTGGCATGAGCAGCAACGCCGCGCCGGCCTACGTGTCCACCACCAACGCCTGCAAGCTGTGCATGCCCCTGGGCGCCTGCCTGGCCTTCAAGGGCGTGGCCGATTGCGTGCCCTTCCTGCACGGCTCCCAGGGCTGCGCCACCTACATGCGGCGTTATCTCATCAGCCACTACCGCGAGCCGGTGGACATCGCCTCCTCCTCCCTGGGCGAGAAGCAGGCCATCTACGGCGGCGGCCCCAACCTCAAGCAGGGCCTGGTCAACGTCATGAACAAGTACCAGGCCCAGGTGATCGGCCTGGCCAGCACCTGCCTGACCGAGACCATCGGCGACGACCTGCCCGGCCTGGTGCGCCAGTTCAACCGCGAGGCCAAGGTCGAGGGCGCCGGCGGGCGGCTGCCGGCGGTGGTGGCGGTGAGCACCCCCAGCTTCGCCGGCACCCATATCCAGGGCTTCCACCGCGCCGTGGCCGCCCTGGTGGAGCAACTGGCCCTGGAGGGCGGCCCGGCCAACGGCCGGGTCAACCTGCTGCCAGGGCTGTGCAGCCCGGCCGACCTGCGCTACCTCAAGGAGGTCCTGGAGGACTTCGGCCTGCCGGCGGTGGTGCTGCCGGACATCAGCCAGACCCTGGACGGCGTGGCCAGGGCCGAGTACGAGCTGATCCCCGAGGGCGGCACCCCCCTGGCCCACATCCGCACCATGGGCGGCGGCCGCGCCACCCTGGAGCTGGGCCGCTTCGCCCAGCCCCACCCCAGCGCCGGGGCGCTCCTGGCCCAGCGCCACGGCGTGCCCCTGCACGTCATGGCCTCGCCCATCGGCCTGCGCGCCAGTGACGCCCTTTTCACGGCCCTGGAGGATATCGCCGGCCGGCCCACCCCGGACAAGCACGCCCGCGAGCGCGGCCAGCTCCTGGACGCCTTCGTGGACGGGCACAAGTATCTCTCCGGGGCCACGGCCATCGTCTACGGCGAGGAGGACCTGGTGCTGGGCCTGTGCTCCCTGCTCAGCGAGGTGGGCGTGCGGGTGCTCTTGGCGGCCAGCGGCGGCGAGTCTCCGGGCCTGGCGGCGGCCATCGAGGAGGCCGCCAGCGGGTTGATGCCCGAGCCGCCCCGGGTGGCCACGGGCGTGGACTTCCACGAGATCGCCGAGCAGG
>JAZDIQ010000019.1:0-145223 GCA_043804825.1 Pseudomonadota bacterium | reverse complement strand
GGTTGGGGCAGGGCGCCGCCCGACCCGTTTACGCCCCGCCGGGGGCACCCGGCAAATCCAAGCGGTTCTTCTTTGTGCCCTGCCCAGCCGCCCGGCCATATCACGCGTCGGCGGTGGGTGGGCCTGGCCCATCCGTGCCTGGACAATAGCGAGGGCTAGCGAGATCGTCTTGCTTGGCAGACGCGGACGTTCATACCTCGGCCGTGTGGTGGCGATCTAAGAATGGCCGGGCTTTAGGCAGGGCACGGGGTCTGGGTGGGAGAGAAAACCGGGGCGCCGCTGGCCCCAGAATGCCGTGGCGAAATATCAATTGCCAGGACAAGTTTGCCACGGGAGCCGCTAGCGCTGGTTGGCGCGGCAACGCCTAACGACCCGTTTATGCCCAGCGGCGGGCACGCCGCCGACCCGTTTAGGCCCATCGGTGGGCACGCCGCCTAGCGGGGGAAGATGCCCAGGGCGGCGGGCAGGTTGGCCGCTGGCCAGGGCAGGGGCAGGTCGGGCGCGCCCTTGGGGCCGCCGGTCTGTTGATAGGTGAAGCCGTCTACGGCCAGGTCCAGTTGGGCCTCGGCCCCGCCGTCCATGCACATCACCTCGCGCAGGCCCAACCCTGCCTCGGCGATGGAGCGGGCCAGGTCCCACAGGGTGTGCTTGCCCTCGCTGATCATCACCAGGATGCGTCCCTGGCCGTCCTCGGCCACCAGGGTGCGATGGGCCACCTTGTCGGAGCGGCGAACCCGCACCTGGCCGAAGCGGTCCACCAGCATCAGGGACTGGGCCGCCTGGCGGTAGGGGCTTTGCGGCAGGGGCAGGGTGGTGTAGTGCAGGTCGATGATGCGGGCCGGGGGCAGTCCTGGTTCCTCGGGCTCGGCCACCAGGATGGCCTCCATGTTGGTCACCGGCCGGGTGATCTGGCGACCATCCTGGATCAAGAGTCCCAGGTAGGCGTGTTGGGGGGTGAACTGGCCGGCGTTGAAGACCGCCAGGGCGCCGCTCTTCTGGCGCCACTGGGCGGCGCTCATGCCCTCGTCGCCGATCTCGCCGGCCAGCACCCGGAAGCTGTAGCGGGCCGGTTCCACGCGCAACAGGGCCAGGCGCGTGGAGCCGGCGCGGGTGGCGGTATCCACCTCCAGGCGTCCGAACTCCAGGCCTGGACGTAGGACCCGCCAGGTGGCCGCTGTCGGTATGGCGGTGGGGGGGGGCGCGGCCTGGCTGGCCGGGGCGGCCAAAAGCAGCAGGGCCAGGAGCATCCCTGGCAACACGCTTGTCCGGCCTGGCAACGGGAGGGGCTTGGCAAACATGAGGCCAGTCTAGTACTTGCCGGGCCGCCTGGCAAGGCCCGCCGACGGCGGGTGGGGGGGCGGGTGGGGGGCGCGAAAACTGTCGTGCCGGGCGGCCAAATATAGTATGTCATGGTCGGTGAGAGGCCCAACTGAACCACGGAGGCGGAGGAGAGGGGCATGAAGGGACGCAGGCTGTCGCGGATACTGGACCAGGACGGGCGGGCCTTGGTGCTGGCCATGGATCATGGGGTCATCGCCGGGCCTTTGCCGGGGCTGGAGAGCCCCCGGGCGGCCCTGGAGCGGGCCAGCCGGGGCGGGGTGGACGCGGTGCTGCTCAACGCCGGGGCCTTGCGCGCCGGCTGGCCGGGTCTGGAGCGCCGGGTGGGGGTGATCTTGCGACTCACCGGCGGCTTCACCCTGCTCAGCGACCCCGCCGGCTTCGAGGAGCACATGCTGGCCGGGGCCGAGGACGCCCTGTTCCTGGGGGCCGAGGCCGCGGCGGTGACGGTCAAGTTCGGCCATGCCCGCGAGGGCGACTTCATGGAACAGGCCGCGCGCGCGGCCAATGCCTGCGCCCGTTGGGGCCTGCCGTTGATGGTGGAGGTGATGGTGCGCGGGGAGCGGGCCGAGAAGATGGGCCAGGCCGAGGCCCTCATCCTGGCCTGCCGGGCCGCCGCCGAGCTGGGGGCTGATTTGATCAAGGTGGCCTACCCCGGCTCGCCGGGCGCCATGGAGCGGCTGGTGGCCGGCTGTCCGGCGCCGGTGTTGGTGCTGGGCGGCGAGAAGGAGCCCGATCCCGGGGCGGTGGTTCTGATGGTGGCCCAGGCCCTCAAGGGCGGGGCGGCCGGGGTGTGCATGGGGCGCAATCTCTTTGGCCACGCCAAGCCGGTGGAGATGACGGCCCTGTTGCGGGAGCTGATCCACGGTGGCGGGCGGCCCGAGGTCCTGGCCCGGGCGGCCCGGGAGCTCTAGAAGCGCAGGCCTCATAAAGGCAGCCGCCCCGCGTGGGCGCGGGGCGGCTGGGATGGGCGGAAATCGAGGGCGGTGGGCCTAGGCCATGGCCTGCAGGGCCACCGGCCGGGGAGCGGTCTTGGGGCGTGCCGGGCGGGTGCTGGTGCTGAGCATCAGGTCGCTGGCCTCGGCAAAGGAGCGCCCGAAGACCATGTCGAAGAACAGCCGGTCGCGTCCGTTGCCCTGGGGGGCCAGCTGCCGATGCACCTCCTGCTCCACCCGCGCCAGCAACGCGGGGCTCAGGGACTCGCCCTCCGCCGCCAACCCCGGGGTCAGGGCAACCAGGGTCTCGAAGATGATGCGGGTCAGGCCGCGGGGGTAGCTGGTATTGGCGCTCATGGTCTGTCTCCTTACTGAAGCTCGGTTGCCCGACTATCTTGCAAACCACGGGCCAATAACGGCCATCCAATAAAATACAAACCAAAACAGCACCTTGCCTGGAAAGCCTTTAGCCAGGGCGGAAAATATTGCCCAGTGCCCGTTGGGGCCTGGAGAGGCTGGCTCGCAATAAAATTAGTAATTACGCAGTGATGGCAGCCGGGCGCTCAAACAGGCTGTAAAGCATGCTTCACAGAGGTGTGCAGGCCACGTCCACTTGCGTGTCAAAGTAATGGCCCCAAATCCACCTCTCCGGGGATTGCCGGGCAGGGATATCGCCAAAAACCTGACTAAGGACGAGGCCTATCAGGGCGGGGGGTAACCTGTGGGGCGGGCTGGCGGTCTAGCGGGTGAAGATGATCTTGAACTGCTCGGCCACCTGGGGCTGCTCATAGCAGGCGGTGCAGCCGCTGGAGCGCCGGCAGGCCGCCGGGTCCACCGGCTCCAGGTGCACCTGGAACCCCAGCTCCCGGTATTGGGCCACGGCCTCGCTTAGGCGCGGCTCGTTGGCCATGAACTGCTTTTTCCAGCCCTGGGCCAGCAGCTCGCTCTCCCTCTCGGCGCTACAGGTCATGGCGGCGTCCTTTTCTCGTGGTCAGCTTAACGGTACCAGCCCCCGGCCGGCTGGGGTAGAGGACTTCTGCCCTCGGGATGGCAAGGGTCGGACCTGGCCTCGCCTTTAGAACAGGTCGTCCAGGTCGTCGCCGCCGCTGGAGCCGTCGCCGGGGGGCATGGAGCCATGCTGTTGCAGATAGGCCTGCATGCGTTCGCTTTCGGCCTTGGAGAACATGGGGTCCTCCTCGTATTCAAAGAAAGCCGCGCGGCTGCCGCCTTCCAGGCGCGCTTGCAGTTCCTGGCGCAGGTTGGTGGCGCCCTTGATGGCCAGGACGCGGTGGTCAACGTCGAAGAGTAGCAGCACGCCCTCGGTCGGAGGCGCCTGGTCCACGGCCTCCTGGCTGAGGGGCAAGAGGTGCTCCGGCGGGCGGGGTACGGGCTGGATCAGAAGCCTGAGCTGGCATTGCAGGCAGCGGGAGGCCTCGGCCCGGGCCCGCGGGCCGTCGTAGCCCAGATGGGCCTGGCCGGGCTGGTCAGGCTGGTCGGGCTCGCCAGGGCGCGGGCTGGGCGTCCGCTGGGCCGGGGCCAGGCGCGGGCTGGGCGTCCGGTGCTCAAGCAGTTTGAAGTCGATCTCACCGTCGCCGCCCAGATAGACGTCGATGCTCCGGGCGGCCAGGCGGCCGGCGGCGATGGCCTGGATCACCGACCCGGGCTGGGCAACGGCGTCGCCGCCGGCAAACACCCCGGGCAGACTGGTGGCCAGGGTGGTCCGGTCAACGGCGATGAGCCCCCGGGACACGGCCAGGCTGTCAGGCAAAAAGTCCAGGTCCACATCCTGGCCCAGGGCCATGATGATCTGATCGGCCCGCACCTGGGTGGTCACCTGGGGGTCGTGGCACAGGGTGGCTTGGCCCTTATCGTCCAGGATGCACACACAGCGGCAGAAGAGCATGCCGCTCCGGGGGTCCAGGCAGGTGGGGCTCCAGGAATCGTGGATGCGCACCCCCTCGTCCTCGGCCTCGGCGATCTCCCAGGCATGGGCCGGCATCTGGTCCCTGGCGCGGCGGTAGTAGATGAGCACCTCCCGCGCACCCTGGCGCAGGGCGCTGCGGGCGCAGTCCAGGGCGGTGTTGCCCCCGCCGATGACCAACACCCGGGGCCCCAGGCGGGGGTCCTCCCCCCGGCGCACGGCCTTGAGGAAATCCAGGCCCTGGAGCACGTGGGGCGCATCGGCGCCCTCCATGGCCAGCCGGCGGGCACGCTGGGCCCCCACGGCCAGGAACAGGGCCTCATGGCCCTGGGCGCGCAGGTCCTCCAGGCTCTTAACCGGGCGGTTGGTCAGGATGGTCACGCCCAGGTCGCTGATGTCCCGCACCTCGGCGGCCAGGACCTCCGGGGGCAGCCGAAAGGCGGGTATGCCATAGCGCAGCATGCCGCCGGGCTCTGGCTGGGCTTCCAGGATGGTCACCGCGTGCCCCTGGCGCGCCAGGTAAAAGGCCGCCGTGAGCCCGGCGGGGCCGGCGCCCACGATGCCCACACTCTTGCCCGTGGCCGGCAGCCTTGACAGCCGCTCTTTCCAGGCCTGGCCGCCGTGCTCGGCGGCGTGGCGCTTGAGCAGGCAGATGCTGACGGGCTGGTCCAACTGGCCGCGCCGGCATTGCTCCTGACAGGGATGCAGGCACACCCGTCCCAGCACCCCCGGCAGGGGCACCCGCTCGCGGATGGTGGCCAGGGCCTGCTGGGGCTGCCCCGCGGCGATGAGGCGCAGGTATTCGGGCACGTCGACGCCCGCCGGGCAGGCGGCGCGGCAGGGCACCAGGGTCCGTTCCCTGTCGCCGCTGGGCAGGCGCCAGTCCCTTATGGCGCCCGTGGGACAGACCTCCACGCAGGCGGTGCAGAAGCGGCATCCGCTCTCGGCCAGGCCGTTTTGCAAGGTGCCCACCCGCACCCGGCCCTCTTGGTCAAAGACGAAGCCCAGGGCGCCGACGCCCCGGTAATCCTGGCAAACGCGCACGCAACGGGTGCAGCCGATGCACAGGTTGTAGTCGTGCTGGAGCAAGGGTCCCTGGTCCAGCACCGGCAGATCGCCGGGCAACCAACGCGGCGTATCGTCCGGCAGGCCCACATGGGCGACCACCCGCTGCAACTCGCAGTTGCCCAGCCGGGGGCAGCAGCGCTCATTCTCCGGCGTGTTGGAGGAGCACTGGTTGCGCGAACACCCCGAGGCCTGGGCGCAGGACAGGCAGGCGTGGGGGTGGCGGGCCATGATGGGCTTGAGGCGTTGTTGACGCAGGGCCGTGAGCGCCAGGCTGTCGGTGACGACCACCATGCCCTGGGCCACGGGGGTGACGCAGGCCGGCACCGGCTCGAGCTGGCCGGCCAGCTCCACCACGCATAGCCCGCAGCCGCCCAGGTCCGCCCGCTGGGCATTCTGCACGCGCAGGGCGCCCTGATACACCGCCGCCGCCGGCTTCTGGCCCCGGCCCGGCGGCAGGTCGGGATGATGGCACAGGGTGGGTATGTAAAGGCCGGCCTGGCGCGCCGCCTCAAGGATGGTGTAGTAGGCCGGCGCCGTCACCGGCTGGCCGTCCACGCGCAGGCTCACCGTGCTCATCAGAATGCCTCCTTGGCGGGAAGGGCGCCACCAGCCGGCCGGCAGTGGCGCCGATTGTTGGCCCGGCCTGCACGCGCCCCAACCGGCGCAACCTCCACGAATTTATTGGGTAGGGGGCGCGGAGGGACCCCTTGGTTCACAAAAGGCTCCCTCCGCATTTCTCTCACCACGAGTGCGCGATGGCCCCCTGGGGGCAGGCCGTCAGGCAGGGTAGGGCAGGGCGTGGCCCCGAGGGCTTGCAGGGCGCGCAGGCGTATTTTATTTTCTTGCGCTGGCCGTCCACCACCCGGGCCACCTGGTTTTCGTTAAGGGGATCGTGCTGGTCCTCGCTCACCTCGAAGCAGCCCGCCGGGCAGGCCGCCACGCAGGCCTGGCAGCCGTCGCAGCGCTCGGTGTCGATGGCGATGAAGAACTCGCCCGAGCCGTCCTTGTAGCCGTAGTTGGCGATCATGGCCGGTTCCTCCAGGCTATTTCTGGCCCTTGCGGTCTTTTTCCAGGAGCGCCTTGGCGAACAGGGCCGCGCCCAGGGCGCCGGCGATCTGGGTGTCCATCTTGGGCTTCAGGGCGCTGACGCCCAGTTCCTTTTCGATGCGGCTGACCACGCCCAGGTTCTTGGCGATGCCGCCGGTGATGGCGAAGTCTTTTTCCATGCCGATGCGCTCCAGGAGCGTCACCACGCGGTGGGCCATGGCCGAGCAGTAGGCGGCTAGGACCTTTTCCTTGGGCCAGCCCTCGCGCAACAGGCCCGAGGCCTCGGTCTTGGCGAAGACCACGCAGGTGGAGGAGACCGGCGGCGGCTCCTCCAGGACCTGGAAGGACAGCTCGCCGATGTCGGTGATGGGCACTTGCAGCAGGTCGGCGAAGACCTCCATACCCCGGCCGGTGCCGGCGGCGCATTTGTCGTTCATCAGGAAGTTGGTGACCTTGCCCTTTTCGTCGCAGTGGATGGCCTTGCAGTCCTGGCCGCCCATGTCCAGCACGGTGCGCACCGTGGGGCCGTACATGGCGTTGGCGCCCCGGGCGTGGCAGGCGATCTCGGTGAGCGCCCGGTTGCCGAAGGGCACGTTGACGCGGCCGTAGCCGGTGCCCACGGTGTACATCAGGTCGTCGATGGTCAGCCCCGTGCCCTCCAGGGCCAGGTTCATGGCGTTGATGGCGCTGTGGGGCGAATCCGAGCCGGTGCGGGTGTTGCCGTAGCAGTAGAGCTGGCCGTCAACCATGACCACCGCCTGGGAACTCACCGAGCCCACGTCCACGCCGGCGCAGATGAACTCGGCGCCCTTGGGGTCAATATCGGGAGCGGTCCAGCGGGACTCGGTCCATCTCCAAAATTCTTGTGTCATGTTAGTCCTCCCGCCTAGGCGACGTCGGTCTTGGAGTAATTGCCCTCGGCGGCCAGCACGGCCGCGCCCAGGGCCGAGACGATCTCGGGGAATTGGGGGATCAGGGCCTCTATGCCCAGCCCCTTGTTCAAGGAGTCCACGAAGCCCACGTTGCGGGCCACGCCGCCGATGAGGGCTACTTTTTCTTGCATGCCCACCCGGCGCACCATGGAGATGATGCGGTCGGCGATGGCCTCGTGGATGGCCTTGGCCATGTCGGGCTTGGGGGTCTTGGAGTGCACCAGGGTCACCAGCTCGCTCTCGGCGAAGACCGCGCACTGGGCGTTCATGGCCACGCTGCCCGAGGAAGTCAGGCTCATGCGCCCCATCTGCTCGATGCTCACCTCCAGGGCCCGGGCCATGGCCTCGGTGAAGGCTCCGGCGCCGGCGGCGCATTTCTCGTTGATGGCAAAGTCGATCACCTTGCCGCTCTCATCCACCTTGATGGCCCGGCCCTCCTCGGCGCCCACGTCGATGACCGTGCGCGCCTGGGGGAAGACCATGACGCCGCCCTTGGAGGCCGCCGAGACCTCGGTGACGAAGCCGTGGGCCATGGTGGCCATCTTGCGGCCGGAGCCGGTGGCCACCACCACGCTGATCTTGTCCTTGGCGGTCTTCAGGTCTCGCCAGGCCTGGTCCAGGGCCGTGGCGGCATCCTGGCCGGCGGGCACCATGACGCTCTCCAGCAGCTTGCCGTCCTGGGCCACCGCGATCTTGACCGTCTTGGCCCCCACATCGATGCCTGCGGTAATCATTTTTTATCAACCTTTCCGAAGGCGGCGTTCTAGGCCGCCACCTTCTTGATGCCCAGGGTTTCCATGAAGGTGTCAATGCGCTGCATGGTGCGACCGGCGTCGAACTCGCGCTCGTCGCCCATGTTGCCCTCGAAGGTCATGACCGGATAGCCCGCCGACTGGATGGCCAGGCGGTTCTCGGCGATGCCCAGGCTCAGCCCCTCGCAGCCACGGTTGTAGTGCAGCATGACGCCGTCCAGCTTCCAGTCCTGGCAGATGCTGATCATCATGTCGCTCTTGTGGTCCGGCGAGTAGAAGTGCTGGTACTCGGGCTTGTGCAGGTGCCAGCGCACCAGCTCGTAGGCCGCCTCCTGGCGGGTGGCGGGTTTTTTGGCGGGCATGGGCCGGGGCAGGATGGCGCCGGTCTCCTGGTGGTAGTCCCACATGCCTTCCAGGCCGAAGGTGTAGAGCGAGCCCACGCTCACCACGCCGAACTGCTCCAGGTAGCGGAAGACCTTGAGGAAGGACCAGGGGGGCTGGGTGTCGCTCATGACTCGGGCCTGCTCGTTGGCTATGGCCGCGATGCCGCGGTCCACGCGGTCCTGCACCTCCTCCAGCAGCTCGTCGTAATAGTCGGCCACCTTGCCCCAACTCTTTTGCAGGGTGGCCAGCACGTAGAGCGAATACATGGTCTTCTCGTCCAGGGGCGCCGGCACGGCCTGGTTGAGCAGACAGATTTTGGCCCAGGTGTGGGTGGAGCGGAAGTCGTTCCAGCAGGCCTCGATAAACAGCTCGTCGTCGTAGCGCCGGCCGGTGGTCTTCTCCAGCCAGGCGATGCCGTCCAGGAGCTGGTCGGCCACGTAGCGGATCTTGTGGTCGGTGATGGCGCCCCAGGGCTCGGCCGGACCCACGGCCACGTCCACGCAGAACATGGGGATGCCGTGCTCCAGCTCGCTGACCACCTGGTACCACTTGGCGTGGGAGCAGCAGATGTGGTCCTGCCAGATGAAGTCGGGCTTGGGGAAGGGTCCGCCGAAGGCGTATTCATCGATGAGGATGGAGCCCCAGTAGTTGCGCATGTAGGCGCAGAGGTCGCGGGCGTAGCCCTTGGCCTCGGCGGCCTCCAGGCAGCGGTTGCTGAGCTGCTTGTTGTGGGCCAGGGAGGCGCCGTAGGGCTCGCTGGTCAGGGAGTAGACGTCGCGGCCCAGGCCGGCGGGCACGGCGTCGAAGGTCCAGGCGCCGCCGGCCCAGCGCAGGCCGCCCTTTTCGTGGGCGGCGGCGTAGTTGCGGTAATATTCCTCGCGGATCTCCTTGGCTTTGGGCCAGCTCATGAGAATCTCGGTGGGATACTTGTCCATTTCCACTACCTCTCTCTGGGTATGTCGGTAAAAGCCATCCATGGTCCGCTTGGAGGCCCGCCGGAAAACTCTCTCCGGCCGGCCCCTAGAAAAGATCCTCTTCGCGGAGCATCTCCAGGAAGGCTTCCACGCGGATCTTGAATTGCCCCACGGGCACGGTCACATCCAACTCCAGGAACAGGCTGGGCACTCCGATCTCTTGCAGGCCCAGGCGTTGGGCGGGGATGTCCAGCTCGTGGGGGTCGCAGAATTTTTGCTGGATGATGATGGCGCCCTTGACGTTCCATTCCTGGGCCAGATTGCGCACGTGCTCCAGGCGGGTGCGCTCCGGCCAGTCCTTGGTGGGGCAGGCGGGACGGAAAACGTAGCGCTTGGCGATGGCCAGGAGACGGTCGTCCTCGGGCTCCACCTGGTTCCAGAAATAGCGGCTGCCGGTGCAGTGGTCGTCGGTGACGATGACCGCGTCCAGGCTCTCCACCATCTTGAGGAACTCGGTGTCGTCGTCCTCGGAGCCCAGGATCATCAGGCGGATGTCGTCGCCCAGGCCCAGGTCGCGTCTGGGCAGCTCCTGCTTGACCACCTCCCGGACCACCGGGGTGTGCTCGCGCTTGTCGGTCCACTGGTTGCTCACCGCCGCGTACATGGCCTCCAGGCCGGTCATGGGCGGGTTGTCGGCCTGGCGGGTGTCATAGAGGGCGCGCATGGCCTGGCGGCTTTGGTTCATGATCTCGATGCCCCGGTCCAGGTCGGCGTCGCTGATCTCCCGGCCCACCCATTTTTCCACCGACGTCTTGAACTGCTCCAGCTCGGCGCGCAGGAAGGGGATGGAGCGGGGGCTCTGCACGTTGTGGGGCATGGGCAGGTAGTAGGTGAACTCGGTGGGGATGTGCAGCTGCCAGGAAGTGAAGGACTGGCGGATGTGCAGGCAGCTCTGGGCGATCATCACGCCGTCCAGATAGTCGTAACGGCCTTGCAGCCCCTGGGCCAGGCAGTCGCGGCAGAAGGGGCAATACATGCCGAAGATGTGCGGCTCGGTCACGTTCTGGGGCTCGTGGGAGCCCAGGATGCGCACCGGCAGCACATCGGCGGCGTAGAGGATTTCCTCGGGCACGTAGGTGCAGAAGTAGCCCATAACTTTGCCGCCGGTTTTGGCTTTCCACTCCTTGGCGTATTCGTGCCGGAACTGGTACCACTCCTGGAACTTATCGATCATGGTCCTACCCTCCTAAGGATCGGTCTACCCTGGTGGCCGGGCCCCGGCGCCAGGAAAGCGGGGGGCCAGCGCATGGAATCGCCAATCCCCGGGGGGCAAGTCCCGGGGAGCCGTCTAGCGCGAAAACCGCTACCCTCCCACCCGCAGGCGCAGGTTGATGAAGGGGGAGCGGTCGAAACCCAGGCTCTTGAAAAAGGCCAGCATGTCGCCGGAGTCCCAGCGCACCGAGGTGAGCACCTCCGAGACGCCCTGTTGAACGAAGTAATCAAACAGGCCTTGGGCCAGATAGCGGCCTACCCCGGAGCCCATCTGCTCCGAGGACACGCCCACCATCTCCATCCAGCCGGTGAGTTCGCTGCCAAAGCCGCCCACCTTGATCTCGCCGATGATGAAGCCGTTGACCCTGTCCCGGGTCTCGGCCACCAGTCCCACCAGGCCTGGGTTGTCGACGTGCTTGGCCAGCATCCGGCGCCAGCGGTCGCTGACCGGCTGGCGGGTGATGGCCTGCTGAATGGCGATCACCTGTTCCATGTCTTGGGTGGTCATGCGGCGCAGTGTCACGGCCCCTCCTCGCCCCTATGGTTAGTCGATGCGAATGATCTTGACGTTCTTGCCGACCCACTCCCGCGGCAGGTACACCCGGCCGGCGTTGCCGCTCTGCTTGACTATCTTTTCGATCATCTCCTCGCCGTAGCCCCCGAAGACGGCCCCCCGGCGGTTGGTGGCGCCCGGGGAGCCCGTGGGGGTGGCCGGCGCGGCTGACTTGGCCTGGGGGGGCTTTTTCATGGTTTTGGCCTCGCTTGGATAGGGCTTGCCGGGGCTGGCTGTCCGGGCCCGCGGCGAGCGCGGCGGGAGGCAGCCCAGGGTCGAGCTATAATGCAGCTATAAAGTAAATACAAAATAGCTACAATGTGACTATAGGGGGGTGAGGGGTGCCTGTCAACAGAAAATTAGGCGGCGGTTTTGGCGGGCGGCGAGGTCTCTCCCTTGGCGGCCTCTCCCACCCACCCCGTCGCGGGCCGGGCGCGGCCTGCCTCTCAAAACGTAGTCATGTCTGGTGGTTGGCATGCCGGTTGCGGAGGCGGTGCCCCTGAAGGTTGGGCTGGGATGCGGGGGGCGGGGCCTGTCCGGGACAGCGTAGCGGGGGACGCTGGCGGTGAATTTTGGCCGGGGGACGCATTTTTTCATGGCCGCCTCCCAGGGGGCATATAGGACAACCATGCTAAAACAAACATAATTAATCAACTTATGCCATAAATGACATAAGTTGATTAAGACATATGCCGAACAGCCGGACCTGTCAAGCGAAGATATGGCCCGGGGGTTTAAGGGCAGGCCGGAGCAAGCACGTCAGTGCTCGTCGGCGTCGTGGTCGACAGGTTGATCTGATCAGGGGGAAGAGAAGAGTCTCGGCACGGGATCGGCGAAAACCCGGCCACCCGGGCGGCCGCGCAAACAGGCGACCTCCTGGAGCCGCCCGGCAGTCGCTAGCCGGCGGGGCCTACCTGCTAACCACCACGCGCAGGTTGATGAAGGGGCTGCGGTCGAAGCCCAGGTTCTTGAAGAAGGCCAGCATGTCGCCGGAGTCCCAGCGCACCGCGGTGAGCACCTCCGACACGCCCTGCTTGGCGAAGTATTCGAAGATGCCCTGGGCCAGGGCGCGGCCCACGCCGGCGCCCATCTGCTCCGGCACCACGCCCACCGTCTCCAGCCAGCCTGTCATCTCGCTGCCGAAGCCGCCCACCTTGATCTCGCCCAGGATGAAGCCGATAACCTTGCCCTCGGCCTCGGTCACCAGGCCCACCTGGCAAGGGTCCTCCACGTGCTGGGCCAGCATCTTGCGCCAGTTGGGGCTGACCGGCTGGCGGGTGATGCTCTGCTGGATGGATATCACCTGTTCCATGTCTTGCGAGGTCAAGCGACGCGGCTTCACGGTATATTCTTCCTTGGCATCAAGTTCTTAGTCGATGCGGATGATCTTGACGTTCTTGCCCACCCACTCCGGGGGCAGGTACACACGGCCGGAGTTGCCGCTCTGCTTCACTTCCTTCTCGATCATCTCCTCGCCGTAAACCTCGAACTTGGCCTTGCGGCGGGCGTCGCCGCTGGCGTCTTCCTGATCGGGAGGGCGGCTATATGGCTCGTCGGCTCTGGTCATGATGTCTTGTACTCATCCGCGTGCGTGAATGGGATTGGCCAGGGTCGGGAGTACCCTGTCCTCTGGGCAAATGGGGCAAAACCGGTCAGGGGAAACGTCATATAGTAACTACTTTGCAGCTATATTGTGACATTAGGTCCCGGAGCGGGGCCTTGTCAACGAAAAATTGCCTGGACCTCGGGGGTTAAGGCCGCGCTCCGGGGCTGGCGACGGCCAATTTCGCCCGGCGCGGCCCCACCGGCCGGGTTCAGCCGGTCCAGAAACGCTGGGGATCGAAGCGCCGGATGATGGCCAGTTCCTCCGGGGTGGGGGCCGGGGTGGTTTCCAGGTGGGGGCTGGCCTCCAGTTCCCAGCCGGTGGCCTGGGCCACCTGGGAAAACTCCACGCCGGGGTGCAACTGGGTCAGCTCGGCCCGTCCCCGGGGAAAGCGGAACACCCCCAGGGAGGTGATCAGGGCCGCCGGGCCGCCACGGTCGAGCCCCTGCTCGGCGCGCCAGCCGGGGTGGGGACCCCAGCCGGGGCTGGTGATGTAGTCCACCTTTTCCACTAGGCGGCGGCGCTGGTGATTCATGATGATCAAGAGGCGGCCGGCCAGGCAGGCGATGTCCGCCCCGCCCCCGGAGCCGGGCAGGCGGGTGGTACCGTCCCGGCCCGCCACCCGGTGGGTGTTGACGTGGCCGTATTGATCCACCTGGGCCCCGCCGATAAAGCCCACATCCACCCGCCCGCCGCTCAAGAGGGTCATCACCTCGCCCAGATCGCACAGGCGCAAGGCCCCGGCCTGGTTGGGCGGGTCGCCCATGGTGATGATGGGTCCCAGGGCCGGCTGGTCGCGCAGCACCCCGTTTTCAAAGACCCCCACCGCCCGTGGCGCGTGGGTGCTCTTGGCCAGCAAAAAGGCCAAAAGCGGCAGGCGCATGCCCACGAAGACCACCTCGCCGTCCCTTATCTCGCGGGCGGCGGCGCTGACCATGACGTCGCCGGGGGAGTAGGGCGCCTGCGCGCCTCCGCTCCCCCGGGGGGTGGTGGTGTTGGGGCTGACTGGCAAGGGCCGCGGTCCTACTGGCGTTGGAAGTACCAGTCTCCCTTGTAGACGTGGTTGTTGGCGCTGATGCGCTTGGGGTCGTAGAGGGCGTCCACGGCCTCGAACCAGTTTTCGGCGATGCGGTAGAAGCCGTCGCCATTGGGATGCTTGATGTCCTCCATCAGGCTACCCGAGGCGGTCTTGGAGTTGCTGTCGTAGAGGTCGTACCAGTTGGCGTCGGAGAAGATGTCGATGTGCTTGAGCGAGCTGCGCAGCAGGTTGTTGTAGGTCTTGGCGCGCTCGGTCCAGTCGGTGTCCAGGTAGCAGGGGATGCCCATGACCACCACCGCCGGCCGCGTATTGGCGTCGCTCTGCCCGCCCAGGATGTTGTCCACGATGGCCTGCACGTTGCTGACCATGGCCGCGGCCAGGTCGGCGATGTTGTCGTGGCGGTTGTAGTCGATGTCGTTGGTGCCGGCCATGATGACCACGAAGTTGGCGCCCTCGCCGTAGCCCCAGTCGCGGTTCTCCACGGCGTCCAGGATGGAGCCGGTGGTGCCGCCGGGCATGCCGTGGCGGATCACGTTGGTGCCGCCGGGGATGCTGCGGTAGGTGAATTCGGAGTTGTTAAGCCGGTCGAAGAAGACGTTTTGCAGCACCGAGTTGTCGGTGAGGCTGTCGCCGATGGTGGAGGCCGTGAAGCGCGCCTCGATGTCCTCGCGCAGGGCATAGCCGGTGCCGCCGCCGCTGATGGACAGGCCGGAGGCGTCCAGTCCGTCCCAGGGGCTGCTGAGAGGCAGGCCCGCCCAGGCGGGCGCGGACCAGGCCACCAGGCAGAAGAGCAACAGGGCGCATAGTGATATGGCTTTGGTTTTGCAACGTATTATCATGGCTGACTCTTTCTTCGGCGGATATCGGGTTGCTACCTGTCCGCTAGCGGACCGGGGCCGACCGCCCGCCAGACGGGTGGCCCCGGCAGGCCCGGGGTATCTGACCAAACAAAAGGGCGAAGCGCCAAGTACACACCGTGGCGCGGCCCGTCATCTCACTCTATCGGCATGCATCCTCAATAGCATCACAAACCAATAAAAAAAACAAGAGGCATGACGCCGGATCAGGTGGCATTCGGCGGCGGGGGATCGCCAGCGGCCGGCGAGGCCCAGGCCCCCCCGCCCATGGGCCGCCGGGCCAGCCACCAGATCATCCCCCCCAGGAGCAAGGCCCAGGCCCCGCAGAGCCAGAGGGCACGCGACGTGGGCTGGGCCAGGTCGGGCAGCCAGGCGAAGAGGGGGCTTCTGGTGTCCAGGTTGAAGATGGGGTGGAACTTGACGAACCACCACTTGGGCTGGAAGGCCACCAAGGCCCCGTAGGCCAGGCCCCAGCCGGCCAGGAGGGCCAGGCCCCAGGCCTGGCGGCGTCCCAACCCCAGCCTGGCCCAGGCCAGGAGCCCTGGCAGGGCCAGCACCTGCACCGCCACGGCGTAGCGCCCCCGGGCGCAGGTGCCGCCGGTCCAGTCCGGCCAGGCGGCCACGCCGGCCACCGCCGCGGCCCAAGCCAGGGACCACAGCAGGCAATGCGGCCGCCGCCAGCCGCTTTGCCACCAGCGCCAGGCGGCCAGGGGCAGCACCGCCACCAGGGGGAAGAAAAAGATCAGGCCTTGCAGGTTGCTGAAGAAAAGCTGCAAGAACCCCAGGGGCATGTAGCCCAGGGAGGCCTTGAGCACCGTGTGGGTGTTGCGCGGCCAGGGCACGCCCAGGTGATGATAGTAATAGGTGGCCAGGCCGGCGGCGTTGAGGGCAAACAGCAGCAATAGCGCCGCCTTGAGCCCCCGCCGGGGTGCCGCCCACAGCACGGCCAGGCCCAGGAAGAAGGCCGGCCCCAGGGAGCGGTCAGAGAACCAGGGCGCCGCCGCCAGGCACAGGGCCGCGCCGATTACCGCCCCCCGGCTGGAGCGCAGCAAGAGCACCGCCGCCAGGGTCAGGAGCAGGGCATAGGGCAGCTCGGGGAAGGCCTGCTGGCCGTAGAACAGGGCCGGCGGCGAGAGCAGGCAGGCCAGGCCGGCGGCCAGGGCCAGGCCCGGCCCCACCCCGGCGCCGGCCGCCCACCACACCATGATGGCCAAGAGCGCCGAGGCCAGGCCGGCGATGATGGCGTAGGACCACCAGCGCTGACGCTCCCCGGCCCAGGCCGCCGGGGCCAAGAGGATGCTGGTGCCCGGGCGGTGCACCAGTATCTGCCGGCCCTCGCCCCACTCCTGGCGCGTGAAGGCCCGCCCCAGCTCGGGGCTCACGGTGAGGAAGTAGTTGTAGCTGCCCTGCCAGTCGGCGAACAGGGCGTTAAGCCGTCCGGGGGGCAGAAAGCCCTGTCGGTCGCGCAGGCCCAGGCTGAGCCCCTGGCCGTGGGCCAGGTTATAGGCCGCCAGCAGGTAATCGGGCTCGTCGCCGGTGAGCAGGTGATAGCGCTCCTCCGGGGTGGCGTTGTAGGGCACCAGGGCCTGGCGGGTGACGGCGAAGACCGCCAGGGCAAAGAGCAGGGCCAGGATAGCCGCCCGGCCGGGGGTGAGAAGGGATGCTGGAAGAGATGTGGCGGGGTGACTCACCACCCATACTCCACCGGCGGGCTGGGCATGGGGTGCTTGACCAAGAGCTCGCTCCAGCGCGCGCGGCCGACCTTGGCCATGTACTGGTCGCGGTTTTCAAGGCCATGCACCCATTCCTGGAGCCAGGCGGCGCTGCCCTCGGAGGTCTTGGTGGCGGCGGCGTACTCCAGGAACCAGGGGCCGTCCAGGCCGTAATAGCCCTGCACCGGGGCCGGGTGGGCGCCCCAGGGCACCTCGCAGACCGCGCTGACCGCCAGGCCGGGGATGAGGGTGCGGTCCGGGGCGGCGCGGATCACCTGGCTGTCCACGATCTCCTCGCAGGTGATCAGGACGCTCCTGGCCGCCAGGGCCGCCTGGCGCGAAAAACCGGCCGCCCCCCAGGACTGGCAGTTGCCGGCCCGGTCGGCCCGCTGCACGTGCAGGATGGTCAGGTCGGGATTTAGGGCCTGGATGGCCAGCAGCTTCTGGCCGCTGTGGGGGCAGGCGAATTCCTTGAAGTGGGGGTTGTCGCGCACGATGTCGCTGCCCAGGGGCGAGCGCGACACGGCCATGGGCAGCCCCCGGGAGCCGGCCTCCAGGGCCAGGGTGATGCTGAAATTGCTGTGGTCGATCACCTCAAGGGGGCGCGGCAGGCCTTGCTCCATTGCCCGCCGGTAATTGTAGCCAATGCCGGAGGATACGTTGCCCACCCAGGCGGCGATCACCCGCCGGGCCAGGCCGGCGGCGATGAATTGGTCAAAGAGGATGTTGCTGATGGGCGCGATGAGGGTCAGCTCGCCGTGGCCCTGGCGGATGATCTCGTGGCCGGCGGCAAAGGGCACGAAGCCCTCCAAGGCCGCGCACATGGCGATACTCATGCCCGGCCGGACCAGCTGGGCCACGGCCTGGGCCAGGGGCATTACCTTGGAGTCGGGTGAGGTCATGGGGGCTCCCAGTGGTTGGTGCCCTTCCTTCATAGCAAATGCCAGCACCCACGGCAAGTTGCCTGGGGCGACCGCCGGGCGGGCGGGCCGAGCATATTGCTTGCGCCATTTGCCACATGCGGATAAACTGGGCCTCCCTGCTTTAGGAGACGTTCCTTGCCCATCGAGGTGCGCGACCCACGGGCCTTGAAGCCCCACCCGGAATATGCCCGCCTGTTCGAGCCGGCCACCCCCCCGGAGATGGAGACCCTGCGCTCCAGCCTGGCCGCGGGCACGCGCTTCAAGCCCCTGTTGGTAACCCGCGAGGGGTTGATCCTGGCCGGGGTGGAGGAGTGGCGGGTGGCCCTGGATTTGGGCTGGGACCGCATCAGCGTGCTCTTGGCCCCGGCCCTGCCGCCCCGCGAGCTGCGCTCCCTGATGGTGGCCGAGAACATCCGCGACCGCGAGGTGCGCGAGGAGCACCTCTGGCGGGGCATGAACAATTTCTTCGACATGGAGCCCCTGCGCCCCCCCGGCGGCTGGTGAACCATCCAGCGCCCCTCGGTCGGGGGGCGCTAGCGATCCCAGGACAGACCCTCGCCGGCCCGGCGTCGCCGGGGACGGTGTGCCGAGTGCCCCGGCCTGGGGTACAATAAGCCTTGCCATGAGCGATCTACTGCAACAGACCTCCCAGGCCCTGCAAGGGGCTCTGGCCGGCCACCAGCCCCGGCGCCTGGATTACCCCGGCTCGCGGCCGGCGGCGGTGCTGATGCCCCTGTGGGAGCGCGACGGGCGGGTGCAGATGGTCTTCACCAAGCGCAACGCCGACCTGCCCCACCACCCCGGCCAGATATCCTTTCCCGGCGGGGCCGCGGACCCCGAGGACAGTGGTCTGTCCGAGACGGCCCTGCGCGAGACCTGCGAGGAGATCGGGGTCTGCCAGGGGCTGGTGGAGGTGGTGGGCCGCCTGGACCAGGTGCTGACCATCACCAACTTCCTGGTCACGCCCTACCTGGGCCTGGTGGACGCCCGGGCCGATTTCCGGCCCAACCCGGTGGAGGTGGAGCGCCTGGTGGTGGTGCCGCTGGCCAAGGTGCTGGACCGGGCCAACTACCAGCCCCGCCCCCTGCAATGGCAGGGCGTTAGCATGCAACAGGTGGCCCTGACCCACGGTCAGGATGTCATCTGGGGGGCCACGGCGCGCATGCTGCTCAACCTCTTGGACGTCTTGGGCGAAAAGGCGGCGGCCGTGGCGGCCGTGGCCGGCAACGGCGCGCAAAAAGCGGTGGACAGCCGCCGGGGCCTCGTGTAGATATCTATTTCCGGAAGCGCTGGGTGTCTGGAGCTTTCGGACCTGGCCGGCAGGCGGCCGGGAGGCGAGGCAAAATCGCATTGTTGCCTTGCGGTCGGTAATCGGGACGTGGCTCAGCCTGGTAGAGCACTGCGTTCGGGTCGCAGGAGTCGCTGGTTCAAATCCAGTCGTCCCGACCAATATAGTTGACGACGCGGCAAGGCCCGGCTTTTCAGCCGGGCCTTGCCGTTGGGGGCGCTTGGGCGCGGCTGGCGCGCATCCACCCGCGCGCCCCTGGAAAGACAAAGGCCCGGCCGAACAGCCGAGCCCCCGGGGTCGCCGCCGCCTTATTACCTATCGGAAGCACTCCAGGAGCACCACGAAGCCCGTGGCCTTCTCGGCGATGTCGGCCGGGGCCAGGGCCGCGCCCTCGGGGCCGCTCTGCACCGTCACGCCGTTGGCCTCCAAAAAGCCGCGGGCTACGGTGCCGCTGACCGCGAAATTGACGTTCTGGGGCGCGTCGCCATAGGCCCTGGTCACCTTGGCGGCATCCAGCTTGCCCACCACCACCCCGATGACCTTGCCCCCCTGGTCCAGGAGCGGGCCGCCGCTGTTGCCGGGCTGCACCGGGGCGGTGATCTGCAAAAGGTTGGGGTTGTTGGCCGGGCCGGCCAGGGCGCTGATGGTGCCGGCGCTGACGTTGGGCCCGCTGGCCAACAGCCCGGCCAGGGGGAAGCCCACCACCACCACGCTGTCGCCGGGGCGGGGCGGCCGGCCCTCGGGGAAGGAGGCCACCTTGTCCCCGGCGCCGGCCATCTGCAAGAGGGCCAGGTCGGACAGGGCGTCGATGGCTCGCACCTTGAGGGGCTGGTCCTGGCCGGGCACGCGAATCTCGCGGGCGTCCTTGACCACGTGCAGGTTGGTCAGCACATGCCCCTGGCCGCTGACCACGAAGCCGGTGCCGGTGAGCTTGCCGCCCGAGGCCAGGGGCAGGCCCCGGGGCGGGCGCTGGTCGCCGCGGGGCAGGTTGGGCCGCTGGGGCTGGCGCAGGGCGTTAAGCCGGTTGCGGTAGACGTCGTTGCCGGGGCTCAGCTTGAGCGCCATCTCCAGGTCGGCGATGGCCTGCTTGGTCTTGCCCTGGGCGGCCAGGGGATAGCTGCGGTTGTAATAGGCCGTGGCCTGCTCGGGGTCCAGACGGACGGCGGTGTCCAGGTCGCTGACGGCCTTGTCGAACTGGCTCAGGCGGTTGAAGGTCATGCCCCGGTTGTTGTAGGCCGCCGCGAAGTTGGGGTCTATGAGGATGGCCTGGTCGAAATCGGCCAGGGCCGGCTGCAAGTCGCCCAGGTGGCTATGGGCGATGCCACGGTTGTAATAGGCCTGGGCCCGGGCCAGTTCGGGCAGGGTGCCCTGATTAAGGGACCGGCTGAACAGCTCAATGGCCAGGTCGGGGTCCTGCTTTTCCAGGGCCTTGAGGCCGGACTGAAAATCGGCCACCGCCGGACCGGAGTCCCCTCCCATGCCCTGGCAACCGGCCAGGAGCACGGCCAATGCCAGAATGGCCAGTATCGCCGAAAGGTTTCGTTTCATGCTAGGTTCTCTCCCTTGGCGATCGCCGCCAAGCCCGCCCCCCTGGCGTCCAGGGAAGCGGCCCGCAAGTTTGGGGCAGTCCAGGCCAGCCGCCCCCTCCGCGCCAGCCCCGCGCTTGCCGTCCGTGGCCGTAGCCGGCTTATCTGGCCCAGGCTGGGCCGAGGGGCAGGTAAATATTATTCTAATACCTTAGCATTAGCGCCGGGGCAAAGGCCATCCCCTTGCGTCCACCGGGGCCAGGCCTGTTGGTTAAAAGTTGACGATGGGCCAGCCCCGGCTCAGGGCCTGGCGCCGCAGCCGGGGATGGGGATTGACGGCCACGGGATGCCCCACGCAGGCCAGGGCCTCCAGGTCCGAATGGTGGTCGCCATAGGCCCAGGAGCTGGGCAGGTCCAGACTCCGGGACGTGGCCACCTGGCGCAGCAGGCGGGCCTTCTCCGGGCCGTAGGGCCGGCGGTTCAAGAGGGTGCCGCTATAGGCCCCGCCCTCCACGGCCAGATCGGCGGCCAGGGTCAGGTCCGCCCCCAGCTCCCGGGCCATCAGCTCGGCCAGGGTGCGCAGCGAGCCGGTCAGGAGCACCACCAGGTGGCCCCGCTGACGGTGCCGCTCCACGGCCCGGCGGCCGGCCCGGCTGATGCGCGGCTGGATGAGGCTGTTGAAGCAATCGGCGGCCAGGCCGGCTAGCTCGGCGGGGTCCTTGTGCCGCAGGTGGTACTTGTTGTTCTGCACTAGGCCCTCGCCCAGCTGGTCCAGGTGGCGGGCCAGAAAGCCCAGATAGCGGGCCAGGTCCGCCGGCCGCAGGTAGCGCCGGCGGATCAGGTAGGAGGCGAAGACCTGCTCCATGGAGTGCGGTCCCACCAGGGTGCGGTCCACATCGAAAAAGGCGGCAATGTGACGGTTGGGCGACAAGGCTCGGGCTGCTCCCTGGCCAGGCTGGGTGGGCGCCGGTCGGCGTGCGGGGGCCACGCCGACTTCCCTCGGGCGCGTGCAATCACCATTCAGGCTGCATCGTCCAACAGCGCCCTGATGTCCAGGAGCACCGGTACCCCCCGGAGCACGCAGAGCCCTACTGAAAAATATACCAAACCCTGGGTGGCCACGTCCAACCAGGCCGGAGGCGGCGCGCCGCCCCCGCCGGCCCGGGCCGCCTGGAGGGCCAAGGCCCCGAAGGCCAGGCCCTTGGCCAGGCCGTAGAGCCCGCGCATGAAGCGCCCGGCCACCAGGAAGCGCCCGCCGGGCGAGCTCATCATGCCAAAGGCGCTGTAACCCTTGGCCAGGGCGTAGCCCCTGAGTCCATCCACCACGAAGCTGCGGGTGATGAACAGCACCGGCACCCACACCGGCACCCGCTGCTGGTGGGCGAAGACGATCCACAGCACGTTCTCCACCACGCGGTCGATGGCGATGTCCAAGACGCCGCCCAGGTCGCTGACCTGGTTCTGATGGCGGGCCAGAAAGCCGTCGAACCAGTCCATGAGGTAGAGCACGGGCAACAGGCCCAGGGCCGTCCAGGCCGCCGCGCCACCCGGAGCGTATAGCAGAATCGCCACCAGACCCAGCAATGGCAGGCGCGAAAGCGTGATAACATTAGCTGTGGACATGCGAGAGGACATGGGCGCCTGCGGGCTTGAGTGTCCGTGCGGCCTCATGATTGGGAGGCTAACGGCAGTCTAGGGCCAGCGGCCTCGGTATGTCAACCGAGGGCCTGGCGGGAGGCGGAACATGCGAGCGATAACGACCGTGGCGGCGCTGCTGCTCCTGCTGGGCGCCTGGACGGCGCCGGCGGCGGCTCTTTCACCCGAGGAGGTGATCAAGCTCAAGAAGGCCGGGGTCAGCGACGCCACCATCCAGAAAATGCTGGACCAGGAGCGCCAGGGCACGGCCACCACCACCAACGGACCCATCACCGAGACCGATGATCAGGTGATTTACCGCGCCGGCCAGAACAGCGCCGCCGACGCCCGCCGCCTGGAGCGCCAGGAGCGCCGCAAGGAGCAGCAAAGTATGGACCTCTTGCGCGGAGGGGTCATCGTGGATCAACGCGGGGGCGGGGCGGGCGCCCCCACGGGGCAATAAGCCGGGTGCCCCCGGCGGGGCGATAACGGGTCGGGGGGGTGTTCCCCTGGCCGGCGTTGGCGGCTCCCGTTGGGGGCTCGTCGCGGGTACAAGGAGCACCGGCCGGGTGCCCCCGGCGGGGCGATAACGGGTCGGGGGGGTGTTCCCTTGGCCGGCGCTGGCGGCTCCCGTCGGGGGCTCGCCGCCACAACAGAAAGCCGGGGTGGCCGGGCGCCTCCGGGGAAAAAGCAAAGGCCGGGCTCCACCTGGGTGGGCGCCCGGCCGCGAACCCGCGGGGCCGTTGGACCGTCAGGGGCCTAAAGCCGGTCCTAGCCCTCCACGTAATCGCCGCGATTGAACTTGAGGCTCTCCACCTGGGCGGTGGACGCCACCTCTTGCAACAGGCCGTAGAGACCGTCCTGGGGGTCCATGCCCTCCAGGAGCTGCCCCAGGCCCTTGCCTTCCTCCTCCAGGGACTTGACCAGGCCGGCCACCTTCTTGAGCGGCTGGCCGGGATCGGCCAGGGACTGGGCGTAGGCGTCCAGAAGGTCCAGGGTGCGCCCGGCCCGCAGCAGGCCCTCGCGCTGCAAGGGGCTGACGTCCTGGGCCACGGCGCTGGCCTGGCCGGCGGCCTGGCCGGCGCTGATCGCCTGGGTGGCCTGGGTGGGGGCCGTGGCCTGGCCGGCGCTCTCGGAGGGCGCGGCCCCGGCCTGCCGGGTGGCCTGCTCCAGGATGTTTTGGAAGGCCTCGCCGTCCTGGGGGCGCGCGGCCGGGGGGCTTTGGGGGGTCTGGGGCGACTGCCCCGGCTGCAACTGGTCTATCTTACTCATGGGTACAGGCTCCCTTGGTGGCTGCCTCGCTTAAAAGCCTATCATATTTTGGGGCGTGGCGAAAGCCGCGGCCGCCTTTGTTCCGTTGCCTTTGACCTTATATCGGCAGCCCCGCGCCATCACAAAAGCGAAAAAAAACCTGTTGGCCGATTAACTCCCGCCGCGCGCCAGGGTCTCCAGGAGGGCGTGGCCGCTGCGGGCCTGGAGCAGGGCCAGGCCCAGCACCAGCAGGTTGGCCAGGCCGTGCAGCAGGGGCAACAGGCGCCGAGGCCGGGGACGCATGTGCAGCCACAGCCCCGAGCCCAGGCCCCACAGCGCCAGGGGCAGCATGATCAACGCCCCTCGGGCGTGGGCCCCGCTGCCCAGCCAGGCGTGCAGATACACCCGCCCCATGAACACCCCGCCCGCCGTCCCCGACAGCAGGAGCGCCAGGGACGCCCCGCCCAGCAGCGCGTGCCGCCGGCGGTTGAAGCGCCGGGTCAGGCCCAGGTGCAGGCTGGCCAGCCGTGGCCAGGCCAGGATCAGGGCGTAGAGGCCCAGCAGCCAGGCCGCCACCTGCATGAGGGGATGTAGATAGGCCATGTTCGCGCCTTACCGGGCTCCCGGGGGAGCGCCGCGCTGGGGTGGTCGGCGGGTGGGGCTGGGGCTGTCCCGCTTAATTGTTTTAGTCTAAACCCCGCTGGCGGGCTTGGCAATCGCCGGTCGTGGCCCCGTCAGGTGGGCCGGGGAGACAGGGAGCGCTTGCCCCGCCGTCCGGTGTGCTTATAATGAATGGTAAGGGCTTGCCGCCCGCCGGCGCGAGCCTCCTTCAACCCTTCCCTAGCGAGAGGATGTCATGTCCAAGAAAAAACGCTTTGAGGTCAGAGCCGAATGCCCTGCTTGCGCCTGCGGCGACATCTCCTTCATCCCCCCGGAGAAGATGCGAGAGAAGTTTATCGGCGACGAGAAGGAGATCGACATCCTGTGCCCCCTGTGCGGCACCAAGCACAAGGGCACCGTGGAAGAAAAAGAAGACTAGGCGATCCTGTCAGGGGCCGATCCACAGGCCTCGCCCCCTGGGGGAGGATCACCGTTTGGCCGTGGGGGAGGGGCTAGCCCCTCCCTTTTGTCCCCCGGCCCGGAGGGACGGGCGCGACCCCGCCCCGGCCGGCAAGGAGACGAGCAATGCCCAATCGCCTGGCCGGGGAGCGGAGCCCCTACCTGTTGCAGCACGCCGACAACCCCGTGGACTGGTATCCCTGGGGGGAGGAGGCCTTTGACAAGGCCCGCCAGGAGGACAAGCCCGTCCTGCTCTCCATCGGCTACGCCACCTGCCACTGGTGCCACGTCATGGCCCACGAGTCCTTCGAGGACACCCTGGTGGCCCAGGCCATCAACCGCGACTTCGTGGCCGTCAAGGTGGACCGCGAGGAGCGCCCCGACCTGGACGGCATCTACATGGGCGTCTGTCAGGCGCTCACCGGCTCCGGCGGCTGGCCCCTGACCCTGCTGCTCACGCCCGAGGCCAAGCCCTTTTACGCGGGCACCTATTTCCCTCCGCGCAACATGATGGGCCGGCCGGGGCTCCTGGAGCTTTTGGGCGAGGTGGCCCGCCTGTGGCGCGAGGACCGTCAGCGCCTGCTTACCGCCGGCGAGGAGATCACCAAGTCCATCCAGCCCAAGCCGGCCGCGGCCGGGGCCGACCCGGACCTCTCGCTGATGGAGAAGGCCTACTGGCAGCTCACCCACGCCTTTGACCCCAAGCGCGGCGGCTTTGGCCAGGCCCCCAAGTTCCCCACCCCCCATCACCTCAATTTCCTCCTGCGCTGGCAGGCCCGCCAGCCCGGCTCCCGGGGCCGCGAGATGGTGGATACCACCCTGGCCGCCATGCGCGCCGGCGGCATCTTCGACCACCTGGGCCTGGGCTTTGCCCGCTACTCGGTGGACGCCGAGTGGCTGGTGCCCCATTTCGAGAAGATGCTCTACGACCAGGCCCAACTGGCCCTCGCCTATCTGGAGGCCTTCCAGGCCGGCGGCCCGGCCGAGTTCGCCCAGACCGCCCGCGAGATATTCACCTATGTGCTCAGGGACATGACCGATCCTGAAGGCGGCTTCTACTCGGCCGAGGACGCCGACAGCCAGGGAGTTGAGGGGCTGTTCTACGTCTGGACGCCAGAGCAGGTGCGCGGGGTGCTGGGCCAGGAACTGGGCGAGCTGTTCTGCCGCTACTACGACGTCACCTCGGCCGGCAATTTCGAGCACGGCCGCAGCATACTGCATCAGTTGACCAGCGTGTCGGCCTATGCCCAAAATTTGGGCCTGGACCCCGACCAACTGGCCCGGGATTTGGCCCAGGCCCGCGGGCGCCTTTTCGCCCACCGCGAAGAGCGCGTTCACCCCCTGAAGGACGACAAGGTGCTCACGGCCTGGAACGGCCTGATGATCGCCGCCCTGGCCAAGGGCTATCAGGTGCTGGGCGATGAGGCCTACCTGGCGGCGGCGGCCCGGGCCGCGCGCTTCGTGCTGGAGGGGCTCAGCGACGCCGACGGGCGCCTGTTGCGCCGTTGGCGGGGCGGAGACCTGAGCGGCCCCGGTTTCCTGGAGGACTACGCCTTCTTTATCTGGGGCCTGTTGGAGCTGTACCAGGCCGATCTGGACCCCTCGTGGCTGGAAGAGGCCCAGCGCCTGTGCGGGCTGGCCTTGAGCCTGTTCGAGGACCAGCTGCACGGCGGCTTTTTCTTCACCCCCCACGACGGCGAGGGTCTCATCGCCCGCGACAAGGATGCCTACGACGGGGCCACGCCCTCGGGCAACTCGGTGATGGCCGTCAACCTGCTGCGCCTGGCGCGGCTCCTGGCCCGGCCGGAGTGGGAGCGCAAGGCGGTCAAGCTGCTGCGGGCCTTTGGCGAGCAGATGCGCCGCCAGCCCATGGCCTACACCCACATGCTCATGGCCCTGGATTTGCTGCTGGGCCCCTGCCAGGAGCTGGTGCTGGCCGGCGACCCGGCCGACCCGGCCCTTAAGGAGATGCTGCGCCTGGCCCAGGCCGGCTTCGGCCCCCGGCGAGTGCTGCTCTTGCTGGCCGACGGGCCAGCCGGCGAGCGGGTGCGCGCCCTGGCGCCCTACACCCGGGGCATGGGGCCGGTGGGCGGCAAGCCGGCGGCCTATCTGTGCACGGGCCACGCCTGCCAGCGTCCCCTGACCGACCCGGCGGAGCTGAAAGCAGCCCTGGCGTGAGAGGCGATATGCTCCAGGCCGACCCCGCTCTGGAGGCCGTGCGCCTGGAGTTCCCCCAGCCGCTCCTGCCCGGTCGCCTGGTGCGCCGCTTCAAGCGCTTTCTGGCCGAGGTGGACCTGGCCGACGGCACGCGGGTGCTGGCCCATTGCCCCAACTCCGGCTCCATGCTGGGCTGCCAGGAGACCGGCGCGCCGGTTTATCTCAGCCACCACCCCCAGCCCAGCCGCCGCACGGCCCACACCTGGGAGATGATCCAGGTGGGCGACACCTGGGTGGGCATCAACACCGGCCTGCCCAACCGCCTGGTGGCCCTGGCCGCCCGGATGCGGGCCTTGCCCTGCTTCAGCGACGCCCTGGAGGTGCGCCAAGAGGTCAAGGTCTCGGCCCACAGCCGCCTGGACCTGCTGGTGCAAAGGACCCGCGGCCCCCTGTACGTGGAGGTGAAGAACGTCACCCTGGTGGAGGGGGACCGGGCCCTGTTTCCCGACGCCGTGACCGCCCGGGGGGCCAAGCATCTGGAGGAGCTGATGGCCCTGAAGGCCGCCGGCCAAGAGGCGGCCATGGTCTACCTGGTGCAGCGCGGGGACGCGCAAAGCTTCGCCCCGGCCACGGCCATCGACCCCCTCTACGCCCGTCTCCTGGCCCAGGCCCTGGCCGCCGGGGTGGAGGCCTGGGTGGCGCAGGCCCGGGTCTCGCCCCAAGGGGTGGGCCTGTGGCGCTTGTTGCCACTGGAGATCTGAACCGGGTCCGGAGATTTCCGCGACCGGCACGGCTACCATTTGGTAGGAATGGCACCCTTAAAACGCACAAATAGCATAGTCCTAATGGTAATAGTAAATAATAAGGACCCTCTCAGTGCCAAATGTGCATTCAGACTAGAAAAAACCGCAGCCAGCCCCACGCTAAGCCCTTGACTAAACCCACCGGGGACCTCTAAAATTTAGCAGCTTTGGGCGATTGAGGCCTTTCTATTGCACAGTGACGGGCCACTGGCGTGAAACCCGCGTAAAGTAAGGATGATAGGGAGGTAAGCAGGGGTATGTATCAACTCTACGAGTTCCTGCGCGGACCCGGAGCCTGGCTGGCCTTCACGGTCTTCTTCCTGGGGCTGGCGGTGCGCGCGGCCTTTTTATTCGGGTTGTCCAAGGAGCGCGACAAGGTGCTCTTCAACCACTTCGACTGGTCCTGGGCCTGGCGCTCCATCTTTCACTGGCTCATACCCCTGGGCAGCGTCTCCCTTAGGCAACAGCCGGTCTTCGGGCTGGTCTTCTGGGTCTTCCACCTCTGCCTGCTGGCGGTGCCCCTGTTCCTGAGCGCCCACAACGTGCTATGGGACGAGGCCCTGGGTTTCAGCCTGCCCGCCCTGCCCGACAAGCTGGCCGATTACGGCACCATGGTGGTGATGGCCTCGGTGGCCTTTTTGTTCATCCGCCGCCTGGCGCGGGCCGAGGTGCGCATCCTCTCCAGCGCCTGGGACTACCTCTTGCTGCTGTTGGTGCTGGCGCCTTTTCTCAGCGGTTTTCTGGCCTACCGTCAGATCGGCCCCTACGACCTGATGCTCAACCTGCACATCCTCTCCGGCGAGGCGTTGCTGATTTTGGTGCCCTTCAGCAAGCTGGGGCACCTCTTGCTCTTCTTCTTCACCAGGGCCTTCATCGGCTCCGAGATGGGCGCGCGGCGGGAGATCGAAGGCCGCCAGGGCGCCCGGACCTGGTAAACCACACCCCACAAGCCCAACACCTCGCGGGAGGGTGCGCGTATGTCTCAGAATGACATGGAACAAACGGCCGCCGAGGCCCTGGAGCCGGCCGAGGACCAGGCCCCCGAGGCCTCCGAGGCCCCCCAGGCGGCGCCAGCCGCCGAGGAGCCCAAGGCCCCACCACCCATGGATGTGAAGAAAATAAAGGGCATCCTGGAGATGAACCAGGGCGCCCGCATGCGCACCTGGCTAAACATCTGCGCCCGTTGCGGCCTGTGCGCCGATAGCTGCTTCTTCTATCTGGGCAACGACAAGGACCCCAAGTTCAGCCCGGCCTACAAGATCAAGTCCACCCTGGGCGAGATGTACAAACGCAAGGGGGAGGTGGACCGGGAGTTCCTGGAGCGGGCCAAGGAGGTGATCTGGGGCCAGTGCACGGTCTGCCGGCGCTGCTCCATGTTCTGCCCCTTTGGCATCGACATGGCCTCCATGTTCATGGCCGCCCGCGCGGTCTGCAACTCCCAGGGCATCCTGCCCGCCGGCCTGGCCCGCACCAAGCAGAACATCATCGAGTCCGGCAACCAGATGGCGGTTTCCAACGAGGACTGGATCGAGACCTGCGAGTGGATGGCCGAGGAGTGGGGCGAGGAGGTGGTGGGGCTCAACATCCCGGTGGACTTAAAGGGCGCCAAGTACATGTACACGGTCAACCCCCGCGAGCCGGTGTACTACCCCCAGGACGTGGGCATGATGGCCATCATCATGTACGTGGCCGAACAGAGCTGGACCGTGCCCACCAAGGGCTGGGACTGCACCAACCTGGCCATGTTCTGCGGCGACAAGGCCGCGGCGGCCATCCCGGTGCGCAACATGTACCAGGCCGCCCAGGAACTGGGCGTGGAATACATCCTGATGACCGAGTGCGGCCACGCCTACCGCTCCGGTTGCTTCGAGGGGCCTTACTTCCTGGACATCCCCGGCGGCAAGCCTCCGGTGCCGGTCAAGCACTCGGTGCAGCTCTTCGTGGAGCTGATCCGCGAGGGCAAGATCAAGATCGACCCCGCCAAGCGCCTCAAGGAGCCGGTGACCGTGCAGGACCCCTGCAACGTCAGCCGCTCCGGCGGGCTCTGGGAGTACCTGCGCGAGCTGACCCTCATGCTCTGCGACGACTTCCGCGACATGACCCCCAACCGCGAGTACAACCACTGCTGCGGCGGCGGGGGCGGCTTCATCCCCATGGGGCCGGAGTACAAGAAGCGGCGCATGGTTTCCGGCAAGGTCAAGGCCGAGCAGATACGGGCCACCGGCGCCAAGGTGGTCATCAGCCCCTGCCACAACTGCTTCGACCAGTTGGGCGACCTGAACAAGGAATACAACCTGGGCTACAAGGTGGTCTCCTTCAAGGAGCTGATCACCGAGATGATGATCATTCCCGACAAGTTCAAGCCCCGGGACGAGGACGAGGAAGAAGACGCCGGCGCCAGCGCCGATGGCGAAGAATAAAGGAGGCGCCCCATGAAGCACTTCAAGCCCGGCCTGGTCCTGCTCCTGGCCTGCGCGCTGTGCGCCCCCCTGGTCGCCCTGGCCCAGGACGACCTGATGACCTTGAACAGCAAGGCCATGGGTCCCCACGAGCGCCCCTTGGTGGTCTTCACCCACGGCAAGCACTCGGCCAACATCGAGTGCCAGACCTGCCACCACGACTTTGACCAGTATTTCAACCTCAAGAGCAGCGAGGGCCTGTTGTGCTCCGAGTGCCACAAGGTGGCGCCCGATGCCAAGAACCAGGTCTCGCTCACCGCGGCCTTCCACAAGCAGTGCAAGGACTGCCACAACAAGGCGGCGGTCAAGGGCAATCCCAAGGGACCGGTGATGTGCGGCGACTGCCACGTCACCGCCCAGCGCCTGCCCGAAGTGCTGCCCGAGGCCAAGAGCGTGCTCAAGCCCAAGAGCAAGTAGTCCCCCTCCCTCCCGCTCGCGGGGCGCCGCCGGCCAAGCACCGGCGGCGCCCTTTTTTTGGGTCCCCGCCCTTTGCCGGCGGCCGGGGCTTGCCAGGCGGAGGCCTGGCGGGCCTATACTTGGAGTCATGGATTCCTGGAGCGACAGCCGCGTCCTGGCCCAAAACCGGGCCGCCGCCAACCCGGCCGGCGACTATGTGCTCTATTGGATGACCATGGCCCGCCGGCCTTTCTACAACTTCGCCCTGGAGCGCGCCGCCGGGCAGGCGGCCCGCCTGGGGCGGCCCCTGCTGGTGCTGGAGGCCCTGCGCCTGGATTACCCCTGGGCCAGCCAGCGCCCGCACGCCTTCATCCTGCAAGGCATGGCCGACAACCAGCGGGCCTTGGCCGGCCGGGGGGTGTTGTATTATCCCTACGTGGAGCCCCGCCCCGGGCAGGGGCGGGGGCTGCTCGCGGCCCTGGCCAAACGGGCCTGCCTGGTGGTGGCCGATTACTACCCCTGCTTTTTTCTGCCCCGCATGCTGGCCGCCGCCGCCCGGGCGCTACCGGTGCGCCTGGAGGCCGTGGACGGCTGCGGGCTCTTGCCCCTCTTGGCCAGCCAGCGCGACTTCCCCACGGCCTATGCCTTTCGCCGGCATCTGCAAAAGACCCTGCCATTCCATCTGATGGCCCTGCCCGCCGCCGATCCCCTGGAGGGCCTGCGCCTACCCCAGCCCGCCGGCCTGGACCCGGAGCTGACCCGGGCCTGGCCCGCGGCGCCCCGGGCGGCCCTGGCGGCGGACCAGGATTTTCTGGATGGCCTGGAACTGGACGCCTCCGTGCCCCCCGCCCCCCTGGCCGGGGGCTGGCGGGCCGGCCAGGAGCGCCTGAGGGCCTTTCTGCCTGAGGGCCTGGCCGCCTACGACCGCGAGCACTCCCAGCCGGGCGGCGCCAGCGGCTTGAGCCCTTACCTGCACTTCGGCCATGTCTCGCCGCACCAGATATTCCTGGATCTGGCGCGGGCCGAGGGCTGGTCGCCCCAGCGTCTTTCCCCCCGGCCCCAAGGCCGGCGCCAGGGCTGGTGGGGCCTGTCCCCGGCGGCCGAGGCCTTCCTGGACCAGCTGGTCACCTGGCGGGAGCTGGGCTTCAACACCTGCCGGCAGCGGCCGGACCACGACCAGTACCAATCCCTGCCCCCCTGGGCCTTGGCCAGCCTGGCCGCCCACGCCGGCGACCAGCGCCCCTGGCTCTACGGCCTGGAGGATTTGGCGGCGGCCCGCACCCACGACGAGCTGTGGAACGCCGCCCAGCGTCATCTGCTGGCCGAAGGGGTGATGCCGGGCTATCTGCGCATGCTGTGGGGCAAGAAAATCCTGGAATGGAGCCCGAGTCCCCAGGCGGCCTGCGCGGCTATGATCGAGCTGAACAACCGCCACGCCCTGGACGGCCGCGACCCCAACTCCTACAGCGGCATCTTCTGGATACTGGGGCGCTACGACCGGCCTTTTGCCCGGCGGGCCATCTTCGGACAGGTGCGCTACATGTCCAGTGCCAGCGCTCGGCGCAAGCTGAGGCTTGCCGACTACTTGACCGCCCACGCCCCCCGGCCGCCGGCCCCTTGATGGCCTTGGACCCGCACGCCGATTACAATGCTTGGCGGCCAGGGGCAAAGGCGATATCCTAGTCGCAACACAAGCTCCTGGCGATGATTCTACGGATTTGCCCGTCCACCATAGGTTGAGCATTTGAGCACCGATACGCCCCATACAGCGCTCCCGCGCCGCGCCACGCACCCCGTCGGGGGGGCCTGGGTGTGGCTGACCATTATCCTGGGCGCCTGCCTGAGCCTGGCCGGAGGCTGGCAGATGCTCAAGATGGAACGGCATGAACTGACCGATGAGTTCCTGCGGCGGGCCCATGTGCGCTCGGCGGCCCTGGAGCGGGAGATGGGGGTCTGCCTGGCGGCCCTGGGGGATTTCCGCCAGTTCCTGGACCTGAGCCCCGACCTGGATCGCCAGGCCTTTCAGGCCTATGGCCGTTTCATCCTGGAGCATCAATCCAGCATCCACCTGGTGGCCTATCTGCCCCGGGTGCCGGCCGCGCAAAAGGCGCAGGTGGAGGCCCGGGCGCGGCTGGAGGGCTATCCCAACTTTTTTTTGCGCCAGTTGAGCCCCCAAAACAGCCTGGAGCCGGCGGCCGATAGACCGGAGTATTTTCCGGCGCTGTACCTGCAAGGCGGTCAACACGTCGAGGCCGGCGACCGTCTGTTGGGGCTGGACATGGCCGCGCTGCCCCAGGCGGCCTCGGCCATGGCCCAGGCCATGGCCAGCAACGCCGCCGCCGCCACGGGGCGCGTGCTGTTGCCCCACCTGCCCCAGGAGCGGCCCTACTGCGTGATGGTGCTGTTGCCGCTGTACCGCACGGTAGCGGCGCCCGGGACGGCGAATGAGCCGCGCCAGAACCGGCTGAGCGGTTTCTTGCTGGGCGCGCTGACCCTGAGCGACGTGGTGGACCAATCCCTGCTGGCCGAGGCCGGCGCCAGGGTCAACCTGCTGTTGGAGGACATGTCGGCGGCGCCGGACCAGCGCCTGAGCTATCACCCCCCGGACAGAGAGACGGTGGACGAGGCGGCCGCGAAGCTGGCCCCTGATTTAACCTTCGTGCATACCTTCCTGGCGGCTGGCCGCCTGTGGGCGGTGCGCGTCACCCCCACCCGGGAGTTGCTGGCCCAGGCTCAACACTGGCCGGGCTACCTGGTGGGTGGCGGCGTTTTCGCCATCACCCTGCTCTTGGCCGCCTTGATCCACCTGCTGCAGGGGCGGGCTAACAAGGCCCAGGAACTGGCCATCCAGCGCGCCGGCCAGTTGCGCCAGGCCCTGGCCCAGGCCGGGCAGGTTTACCACATGGTGCCCACGCCCATCTTCACGGTGGACATGGAACAGAAGATAACCAGCGTCAATCGCCGCTTCGAGGAGGTGACCGGCTACCAGGCCCGGGAGATACTGGGACAATCCTGCCAGAGCCTGGTGATGGAACCCTGCGGGCAGCGCTGCGGGCTGAAAGACCCCACGGGAGGGCCGCCCCCGGAGAACCGTCGCTGCGCCATCCGGGCCAAGGACGGCACCATGATGCAGGCCATCAAGAACACCGAGGTGGTCAAGGACAACCAGGGCCGGGCCATCGGCGGCCTGGAGGTCTTGCAAGACATCAGCGAGCTGGACCGGGCCATGGGCGAGCTCAAGGGGCGGGAGGAGATGCTGGGGCGCATTATCTCCACCACCTTCGAGGGCTTCTGGCTCCTGGACCCCCATCTGGTGATCCTGGAGGTAAACCAGGCCCTTCTGGACATGCTGGGCTACCAGCGCCAGGAGATGCTGGGCCGCCACGGCATGGAGTTCGTGGCCCAGCGCGACCGCTCCGGCTTCATGGAGCAGACGTCCAGCATCGCCATCGCCAGCCAGCGCGCCTACGAGGTGGCCTTGCGGACCAAGGACGGTCGGGAGCTCTCCACCACCTTTTCGGCCACCACCCTGTGGGCCAGCGAGGACCGGCAGGGGGTGTCCTTCGCCTTCATCACCGACAACAGCGAGCGCAGGCAGGCCGAGGAGGCCCTGCGCCAGACCAGGGATTTTTTGACCTCGCTGTTGGAAATCGCCCCCATGCCCATCTACGTCAACGACCTGGCCGGCACCTACCGCCTGGTCAACCGGGCCTGGGAGGAACTGACGGGCATATCCCGCCAAGAGGCCATGGGACACAAGCTGGAGGAGTTCTTCACCCCCAAGCTGGCCCGGGCTTTTCTGGAGGGCAACCAGTCTGTGGTGCAGGCCGGGCAATCCCAGGTCATCATCGAGACGGTGCAGCGCCAGGGGCAGACTTTTTACTTCCACACCACCAAGTTCCCCCTGCTGGACGCCCGGGGAGCCGTGGAGGCGGTGGGCGGCATCTCCATCGACGTCAGCGAGAGCCGGCGCTATCAGGCCCAACTGGAGGAGAGCGAGGAGCGCTTCCGCCAGATGGCCGACCTCTTGCCCACCGTCGTGCTGGAGACCGACAGCCGGGGCCACATAACCTACATCAACCAGGCGGTGACGGAGTTCCTGGGCTACACCCCCGAGGAACTGCTGGGCCGGGAGAACCCCCAGGACTTGATTCACCCCCTGAACCAGGCCATGTCCCAGGACTTGGCCAGCCGGCTGTCGCGGGGCGAGGAGCCGCCGGCACAGGAAATGCGCCTGCGCCACCGCGACGGGTCCATGCGGGTGGCCCTGGTCAAACTGGCGCCCATGGTCAAGGACGGCGCGGTGGTGGGCATGCGCGGCAGCCTGGTGGATATCACCGAGCGCAAGCAGGACGAGGAGCGCCTGCGCAACCTCTCGCGGGCCGTGGAGCAGAGCCCGGCTTCGGTGGTCATAACCGACCTTGACGGCAGCATAGAGTACGTAAACCCCAAGTTCAGCGAAGTCACGGGCTACAGCTTGGAGGAGGCCCTGAGCCAGAACCCCCGCATCCTCAAGTCCGGCCAGATGCCCGCCGAGGTCTATCAGCAGATGTGGCGGGCCCTGGGGCAGGGCGGGGAGTGGCGGGGCGAGCTGCTCAACAAGAAGAAGGATGGTGAGTTGTACTGGGAGTTCGCCTCCATCTCGGCCATCAAGGACGCCGAGGGCAGGGTGACCCACTACCTGGCGGTCAAGGAGGACATCACCCAGCGCAAGCTGGCCCAGGAGGCGGCCCAGCGCGAGTACGCCAAGCTCTCGGCCATGATCTCGGGCATGGAGGAGGGCGTGGCCTTCGCCGACCGCCAGGGGGTGGTGGTGGAGGTCAACGACTATCTCTGCCGCCTGTCGGGACGGGCGCGCGAGGAGGTCTTGGGCAAGAGCATCGCCGAGATACACACCCCGGAGTTGGCCGAGCGCATCAACCGCCACCTCAAGACCTTCCAGGAAGCCGCCCAGAGCCAGCCGGTGGTGTTGCAGCGCCCCCTGGGGGACCTGGAGGTGATCTTCAGGGTGCAGCCCATTTACCGCCAGGGGGCCTACGACGGAGTGCTCCTGAACATCATCAACGTCAGCGAGCTGGTGGCGGCGCGCCGCCAGGCCGAGGAGGCCAGCCGGGCCAAGAGCGAGTTCCTGGCCAACATGAGCCACGAAATCCGTACCCCCATGAACGGCATCATGGGCATGACCGACCTGCTATTGGAATCTGACCTGAGCCCGGAGCAGCACGAGAGTCTGACCCTGGTCAAGTCCTCGGCCCAGGCCCTGTTGACGGTGATCAACGACATCCTGGATTTCTCCAGGATAGAGGCCGGCAAGCTGGAGTTGCAGTCGCTGGCCTTCAACCTCAGCGACGTGGTCGCCGAGTCCCTGGGGCTGATGGCCGGGCGCGCCGAGGACAAGGGCCTGGAGTTGGCGGTGCGCATCGTCGCCGGCACGCCCGAGGGGCTCGTGGGCGACCCGGTGCGTCTGGGCCAGGTGATCTTGAACCTGGTGGGCAACGCGCTCAAGTTCACCGAGCAGGGGCACGTGGTGGTGGAGGTCTACCCCCTGGAGGTCAACGACCAAGCCGCCCGTCTGCATTTCAGCGTCCGCGACACCGGCATTGGCATAGTGCCCGAGCAGCAGGAGGCCATCTTCAAGGCCTTTGAGCAGGGGGACATGAGCATCACCCGTCAATACGGCGGCACCGGCCTGGGTCTGGCCATCAGCGCCCAGCTGGTGGCCCTCATGGGCGGCGAGATCGGGGTGGAGAGCCAGTCGGGCCAGGGCAGCGTCTTTAGCTTCACGGCGCTTTTCCAGCGCCAGGCGGACCAGCACACGGCCCAGACGGCGGAGGCACTGCCCGGGGCCGCCGGCCGGTCGGTGCTGGTGGTGGCGGCCAACCCCGCCGTGCGGGAGATCGCCAGCGAGATATTGGCCGATTGGGGGATGCGGGCCGTGACGGCCGGCGACGCCGAGCAGGCCTGGCAGATTTTGGCCGATCGGGACCAGGCGCCCATCGACCTGGCCCTGGTGGACGTCAACCTGCCCGGCGGCCAGGGCCTGGACCTGGCCCGCGGCCTGGTGGAGCGCCCCGACCAGGCCGGCCGCGTGGTCTGCCTGCTCTCGCCCAGCGATCGCCTGAGCCAGACCGCCGCCTGCCGCCGCCTGGGCGTCAAGGCCTGGCTGGCCAAGCCGGTGATGCGCCCAGAGCTGCTGCGGGCCTTGCGGGTGGCCCTGGACTTGGAGGATGGGGCGGCGAGGGCGCGGCGGACCGTGCCGGAGCAGCGGGCGGGCCTGCCGGCGGGCCTCAAGGTGCTTTTGGCCGAGGACAACCCGGTCAACCAGCACCTGGCCATGCGCCTGCTAAAAAAATGGGGTATGGATGTGGAGCTGGCCGGCAACGGCGCCGAGGCCCTGAACATCCTGGAGCGCAAAAGCTTCGACCTGGTGCTGATGGACGTGCAGATGCCGGGCATGGACGGGCTCAGCGCCACCAAGGCCATCAGGGAGCGCGAGCAAGGCACCGCCGGGCGCCTGCCCATCATCGCGCTCACGGCCCACGCCATGGCCAGCGACCGCCAGCGTTGCCTGGAGGCCGGCATGGACGGCTACGTGGCCAAGCCCATCGACCCCCAGGCGCTACTGGGGGCCATCCGCGCCCTGCACCTGGCCGGGCCCGCCGATCAGGCGGACCAGGCGTCGCCGGCGGTGGACCGCCAGGGCTTGGTCCGGCGCTTCGACGGCGACCGGGAGCTTATCCGTCAGTTGGTGCGCATTTTTGTGGAGGAATGCCCCAAGATCCTGGAACAGGCCCAGCGGGCCCTGCAGGCCGGCGACGCCCAGGAGCTGGCCATGGCGGCCCACACCCTCAAGGGCTCGGTGGGCTATTTCGAGGCCCCCGAGGCCGTGGAAGCCGCCCTGCTCCTGGAGCAGATGGGGCGTGCCGGTCAACTGGACCAGGCCGGCCTGGCCCTGGAGCATCTACGCCGGGTGCTGGAGGGAGTGGTCCGGGAACTGGAAAATGTCTTGGAGGAAGCAGGGGCGTGAAGATATTGCTTGCCGAGGACGAGCCGGTCAGCCGGCTCTTGTTGCAACACTACCTGCAGGAGTGGGGGCACCAGGTGTCCCTGGCCGAAAACGGCCGCCAGGCCCTGGAGCGCTTTCTGGCCGGCAAGCAGGATATGGTCATCACCGACTGGGCCATGCCCGAGATGGACGGCGTGGAGCTGGCCCGCCACATCCGCTCCCTGGGGACCGAGGGCTGGCCCTACGTCTACATCATCATGCTTACCGGCCGCTCCAGCCACCAGGACGTGGCCCAGGGGCTCATCCAGGGCGCGGTGGACGACTACGTGATCAAGCCCTTCGACCCCGGCGAGTTGCGGGCGCGCCTGCAGGTGGGCGAGCGCACGGTGCGCCTGGAGCGCACCCTCTCCGACTACAGCCGCGGCCTGGAGGCCAAGGTGCGCCAGCAGACCCGCCAGATCAGGCGCTCCCAGGAGGAGACCATCATCCGCCTCCTGGCCGCCCTGGAGCACCGCGACGTGGAGACCGGCGACCACGTACGGCGCATCGGCTTGTACAGCGCGCGGCTGGCGGAGAGCCTGGGCTGGTCCCCGGAGGATGTGGACAACATCCAACTAGCCGCGCCCATGCACGACATCGGCAAGATCGGCGTGCCCGACGCCGTGCTGCGCAAGCCCGGAGCCCTGACCAGCGAGGAATTCGAGATCATCAAGACCCACTGCCAGGTGGGGCGCGACATCCTGGCCGGCTCGCGGTTCGCCATGTTGCAAATGGCCGAGGCCATCGCCCACGGCCACCACGAGCGCTGGGGCGGCGGCGGTTATCCCCGGGGCCTGGCCGGCGAGGACATCCCCGAGGCGGCGCGCATCGTGGCCCTGGTGGACGCCTTCGACGCCATGAGTTGCGACCGGGTCTACCGCCCGGCCATGTCCATGGAGCAGGTGCTGGAGATCATGCAAAGGGGCCGGGGCGGTCATTTCGAGCCGCGCCTCTACGATAAATTCATGGAACTGCTGCCGGAGTTGCGGGACATTCTGTCCAGCAACGTTTGAGCATGGGGGTGTCGTCACGCCTTGCTCGCCCCTGGGGACTTGACAAGCCCCCCCGTTAGCCTCTATCCTATAAATGCAGTTTTATTCGGGTCTTAACCGATCGGCGCCAGTCGCGCCGGCACCCAGCCCCCATTGGGCGGATTGTGCGGAGGCCCTTGACCCAGACCCTGCCACCAGAGCCGACAGCCGCGCCCCCGCCGAGCCTGGTGCTGGATGCCTTGGCCATCGGCGTCTTGGCCGTGGACAAGTCCGGGCGCATCACCTTCTTCAACCCCGCCGCCGAGCGCATAACCGGGGTCACGGCGGAGCAGGCCCTGGGCCGCACCTGCCGCGAGGTCTTCCAGTCCACCCTCTGCGAGGACGCCTGCCCCCTGCAAAAGGCCATGCACTCCGGCCAGAACCAGCACAACCTGGACGCGGTCTTCATCCGCCAGGATGGGCGCTCGGTGCTGCCGGTCAAGGTTTCGCTATCGCCCCTGCGCGACCCCCAGGGGCGCATCATCGGCGGGGTGGAGACCATCCAGAGCCTGCACCTGGTGCAAATGCTGGAACGCCGGGACTCCCGCCACCACACCTGGGAGGATTTCATCGGCGATTCCCCCCAGGTGCAGCGCATCTTCGAAACCCTGCGCGTGGTGGCCCCCTCGCCGGTCACGGTGCTCATCGAAGGCCCCACCGGCACCGGCAAGGACCTGCTGGCCCACATCATCCACAACATGAGCCCCCGCCGCGGCAAACCCTTCATCAAGGTCAACTGCGCGGCCTTGCCCGAAAACCTCCTTGAATCTGAGATGTTCGGCTACCTGCGCGGGGCCTTCACCGGCGCCGTCCGCGACAAGCCCGGCCGCTTCCAGCTGGCCGACGGCGGCACCCTGTTCTTGGACGAGATCAGCGAGATGCCCCTGAACCTGCAGGCCAAGCTCTTGAGGGTGCTGGAGGACATGGAATTCTACCCCCTGGGGGCCCGCAAGACCGTCAAGGTGGACGTGCGCATCCTGGCGGCCTGCAACAAGCCCCTGGCCCAGCAGGTGCAGGCCCGGCTGTTCCGCGAGGACCTCTACTACCGCCTCAACGTGATCAGCGTCAACGTGCCGCCCCTGCAGGAGCGTCGCCAGGACATCCCGCTTCTTATCCGCCGTTTTATTCAGCGCAAGAACGTGGAGCGCGGCACCTACATCTGCCGTTTTTCGCCGGAGACCCTGGATATATTGCTCAACTACGCCTACCCCGGCAACGTGCGCGAGATGGAGAACATCCTGGAGCATGCCTGCCTGTTGTGCCGGGGCGACGTGATAGGCCGCGAGCACCTGCCGCGGGACCTCAACCTGCCGCCCCCGCTCCGCCCGGCCCCGGCGGTGGTGGGCGACGACCTGGACAAGGCCCAGCTGCTCACGGCCCTGGAGAGCCACGACTGGAGCCGCCAGCGGGCGGCCGAGGCCCTGGGCATCGACCGCACCACCCTGTGGCGGCGCATGAAGCGCCTGGGCATCCAGATTCCCCGGGGGCCGATTGCATAAGTTGCACACGCTGCAACGCGTGCAACATGCGCAGCATGGATGTTGCAGCGGGCTTGACCGAAAAACAATAAAATAAATAGCTATTTATCTAATTTTAAGCCGCCACGTGGCGCGATGTTGCAGTAATATTGCAACGCACCGTGAAACAATACGCCAGGACGTTTGGGCAATAAGCTGTAATTATTAATAAAAAATTGCGTGCTCCCCTTGGCACGTCTCCTGCTCTTCTTAACGTGGCGAGGAGAACCCATGCCCGTGCCGGCCCCGGATTACAAACCGCTGAAACTCACCCATCGCTTGTCCTTCAAGCTGACGGTCTGGGTGAGCCTTTCCCTGATCCTCCTGGTGGTGGTGCTGGCCAGCCTGGCCATACGCGCCCAGGAGCAGAATTCCATCAGCAGCATGCTGCAAAGCGGCAACTGGTTCTCCGACACCGTCAAGCGCGCCACCCGCCACAGCATGCTTAAAGACCAGCGCGAGAGCGTGCACGCCATCATCGAGGCCATCGGCCAGCAGGAGGGCGTGGAGGCCATCCGGGTGCTGAACAAGCGCGGCCGCATCATGTTCAGCAGCCGCGCTCCGGAGATCGGCGAGCTGGTGGACATGCAGGCCGAGGCCTGCTACGCCTGTCACCAGAGCGACCGCCCCCTGGAGAGCCTGCCCCGCACCAAGCGCAGCCGCATCTTCACCACCAAGGGCAGCCCCGGGGCGCCCGGCCACCGGGTGGTGGGGGTGATCAACCCCATCTACACCGAAAAGGCCTGCTACAGCGACCCCTGCCACGTGCACCCCCAGGACCAGACCGTGCTGGGGGTGCTGGACGTCTCCTTGAGCCTGGCGGCCGTGGACCGCGAGGTGGACCAGTCCACCCGCATGGTCATCGGCTTTGCCGTGCTTCTCTTCGTGGCCATCGGCTCCCTGGTCAGCGCCTTCACCTTCTTCTTCGTCAACCGTCCGCTGTCGGAGCTGCTCCTGGCCAGCCGGCAGATAGCCCGGGGCAACTACGAGCAGCCCATCGAGCCCCATACCGACGACGAGATCGGCGTGCTGGCCCAGTCCTTCGAGGGCATGCGCGCGGGCATCAAGGAAAAGGCCGAGGCCCTGGACCAGAGCCGCGCCCAGTTCCAGGCCCTTTTCGAGCAGGTGCCCTGCCACATCACGGTGCAAGACCGCAGCTTCCGGCTGGTGGCCTTCAACAAGACCTTCGAGCGCCAATTCGGCCACAAGCTGGGCGAGTACTGCTACGCGGCCTACAAGGGGCGCACCGACAAGTGCCCCACCTGCTCGGTGGAGGCCACCTTCCAGGACGGCCAGATGCACTCGGCCGAGGAGATCGTGGTGGGCCAGGACGGCAACCCCGTCTACATCCTCAACCTCACGGCGCCCATCACCGACAAGCAGGGCAACATCACCGCGGTGATGGAGATGGCCACCGACATCACCCCCATCCGCCGCCTGGAGACCGAGCTGCGCCGCTCCGAGGAAAAGTACCGCCTGTTCTTCAACAACGACCCCAACCCCATCCTGGTCTTCGACCGCGAAACCCTGGAGATTCTGGACGCCAACGACCGGGCCGCCGCCGAGTACCGCCACGACAAGCCGGCGCTGTTGGGCCTGTCCTTTTTGTCCCTGACCGACACCGCCGACCAGGCCCGGGTGCGCGGCTTTTTGGAGCACGGCGAGGCCTTTCTGCCCCGGGTGCACCAGGTGCGCGCCGACGGCAAGCCCTTCTTCGTCAACATCCGCGCCTCCTATGGCGAGCACATGGGCCGCCGGGCGGTGATCGCCACCACCGCCGACATCAGCAGCGTCATGGAGACCGAACAGCAACTTATCCAGGCCGCCAAGATGGCCACCCTGGGCGAGATGAGCGCCGGCGTGGCCCACGAGTTGAACCAGCCCCTGTCCATCATCTCCACGGCCGGCAACTTCTTGTCCAAGCAGGCCCAGCGCTCCCAGGTGCCCGACCTGGACACACTGCGCCAGATATCCCAGGAACTCCTGAGCCAGGTGGAGCGGGCCACGCGCATCATCAATCACCTGCGCGAGTTCGGCCGCAAGGCCCGGGTGGAGCGCGGCAAGGTCAGCCTCAACCAGCCCATCCAGGGGGTCTTCCATTTGCTGGGCCAACAGCTGCACCTGCACGACATCGAGGTCATCCTGGAGCTGGACCAGGACCTGCCCCCCATCTGGGGCGAGGCCAACCGCCTGGAGCAGATATTCATCAATCTGGTGCTCAACGCCCGCGACGCCATCGAGGAGCTGCGCGGCCAGGACCGGGGCCTGGCCGGCCAGATCAGGGTGCGCTCCTGGAGCGAGGACGGGCGCGTGCTGGTCAGCGTCAGTGACAACGGGGTGGGCATCCCCGAGGAGCAGCAGGGGCGCATCTTCGAGCCATTTTTCACCACCAAGGACGTGGGCAAGGGCACCGGCCTGGGGTTGTCCATCTCCTACGGCATCGTGCGCGACTACGGCGGGGTGATCGAGGTGGTCAGCCATGCGGGTCAGGGCACCACCTTCCTGCTGGGTTTCCCGGTGGCCAGAGAGGAGGCGGCATGAACCAGGAGTCCACAAGCTGTTTCGACCGGCTCCTGTTGATCGACGACGAGCCGGGCATCCGCCGCATGATGTCCCTGGATTTGTCGGCCGACGGCTACCAGGTCTGCACAGCCGAGGACGGCCTGAGCGGCCTGGAGGCCTTCCGCGGCCAGCGTCCGGACATCGTGCTCACCGACCTGAAGATGCCGGGCATGGACGGCATCGAGGTCTTGCGGCGCATCAAAGCGGAAAGCCCCGAGACCGAGGTGATCGTCATCACCGGCCACGGCGATCTGGAGCTGGCCATACAGTCCCTGCAACTGGGCGCCAGCGACTTCATAACCAAGCCGGTCAACGACGCCGCCTTGAGCGTGGCGCTGAAAAGGGCCAAGGAGCATCTGGCCTTGAAGGCCCAGCTCAAGGCCCACACCCAGGACCTGGAGCGGCGGGTGGCCGAGGCCACGGCCAAAGTGGTGGCCAGCGAGCGCCTGGCCGCCGTGGGCCAGAGCATCAGCGCGCTGGTGCACTCCATCAAGAACATCCTCTCGGGGCTCAAGGGCGGCAACTACCTGGTGCGCCAGGGGCTCAAGACCGACAAGCGCCACATCATCCAGCAGGGCCTGGAGATGCTGGAGCGCAACGTCAACCGGGTGGCCAGCCTGTGCTACGACCTTCTTAGCTTCGGCAAGCCGCGCACCCCCGAGCTGGCGCCGGTGGATCTGCGCGAGATATGCGCCGACGCCGTGGAGTACATGTGGCCCGAGGCCGAGGCGCGGGAGGTGGACCTGGACCTGGCCGAGCGCGCCCAGCCCTTGGTCTGCCAGGTGGACCGCAAGGCCGTCATGGACGCCATCCTCAACCTGGTCAGCAACGCCATCGACGCGGCGGCCAGCGTCAACGATGGCCAGGTGAGGATCGCGGTGGAGGAGGGGGAGGACCACTTCGCCCTGGCCGTGAGCGACAACGGCCCGGGCCTGGACGAGGAGGCCCAGCGCAAGGTCTTTCAGGGGTTCTACAGTAGCAAGGGCGCGGCCGGCACCGGCCTGGGGCTGATGGTCTGCCAGAAGATCGCCCAGGAGCACGGCGGACGCCTGGAGCTGGACAACCGGCCGGGTCAGGGCGCCACCTTCCGGCTGCTGCTGCCCAGGCGGGTGGCCGAGCCGGTGGAGGTGGTCAAGGTCAAGGAAATTTGGGACTGATCCGGCCCGGCTTTTCAGCCGCGGACGGAGAGAGGAGGGTGTGCCGAGATGAAGGGCTACAAGAACATACTGTTCTGTACCGACTTTTCCGAGGACGCCGAGATCGCCTTTGTCCACGCCGTGGACCTGGCCGAGCGCTACGGGGCCAAACTGCACGTGCTGCATGTCTTGCACTCCACCCTGCGCTACAGCCCCACCGAGACCACGGAGCAGGCCCCGCCCGGCGACGTGACCTACGCCTCGGCGGAGGTGGTGGCCAAGGCGGTGGAGGATCTCAAGCGCCGCTATCAGGACCGCCTGAGCCAGGTGGCCGAGGTGGTCTGGGTGGTCAAGCCGGGCACGGCCTTCGTGGAGATACTGCGCTACGTGCGCGAGAACCCCACGGAGTTGATCATCATGGGCTCGGCCGGCACCAGCATCAAGGAACCCACCCACTACGGCAGCACCGTGGAGCAGGTTTCCCGGCGCGCGCCCTGCCACGTGATGGCCATCAAGAACCCCGAGCGCACCTACACCCTTTAGAGACGGGAGGTACCAGGACATGGCAAAGAGAATACTGGTGGTGGACGATGAAATGGACCTGCGCACCTTCATCTCCACCCTGTTGGAAAGCAACGGCTACAAGGCCGTGGTGGCCGAGAACGGCGAGCAGGGCATGGCCAAGGTCAGCGAGAAGAAGCCGGACATGATCACCCTGGACGTGATGATGCCCAAGGAGAGCGGCATCAAGATGTACCGCGACATCAAGACCAATCCCGAGCTCAAGGACATACCGGTGTTGATCATCTCCGGCCTGGCCCGCAAAACCTTCCTGCACTCCCAGAAGGTGCTGGACAAGTTCAAGAACCAGGAAGTGCCCGAGCCCGACGGCTACATCGAGAAGCCCCCGGAGCCCGAGGAGCTGATCTCCGAGGTGCAGCGTCTCATCGGTTAGGGAGAGGACCATGACCAGCCCGGCATCAAGCCCAGACCTGGACCAGGCCTTAAGCCCCGGTCAGAACCCGCAGCCCCAGACCCAGGATTGGCCGGGGGCCGAGACCATGCGCCCCAGCAGCGAGTTCATGCTCATGGCCCAGCGGGAAAGCGGCGTGGACCTCGCCGCCTGCTATGGATGCAAGAAGTGCTCTAACGGCTGCCCGCTGACCTTCGCCATGGACCTGCACCCCTATCAGGTGGTGCGCCTGGCCCAGCTGGGCCAGGTGGAGCGTCTGGAGAACTGCCGCACCATCTGGGTGTGCTCCTCCTGCCAGACCTGCCTGACCCGCTGCCCCAACCAGGTGGACCTGCCGCGCTTCATGGACTGGCTCAAGGAGCGTCTGTACAAGGCCGGCGCCAGCGTGGAGCAGGAGCGCACCCTGTTGTTCCACCGCCTGTTCCTGGCCGAGGTCAAGTCCCGGGGACGGGTCTTCGAGGGTTCCTTGATGACCCGTTACCTGCTGAAGACCGGCGGGGCCTTTGGCCCGGAGGCCCTGGCCAACGCCCGCCTGGGCCTGGCCATGTTCAAGCGCGGCCGCTTGAAGCTCCTGCCGGCCGGCACCAAGCAAAGGGCCTGGCTCAAGGCCCTGTTCAAGGATTAGGGAGGCCCGACCATGCACGCGCAAGCCACGAAGACCGGCCAAGAGGGCCAGCGGGAGGTCAGCTACTACCCCGGCTGCTCCCTGGAGTCCACGGCCCGGGATTACGCCGAGTCGGTGGCCGGGGCGGCCGAGCTGTTGGGCGTCAGGCTCAACGAGGTGCCGGACTGGAACTGCTGCGGGGCCACGGCCGGCCACAGCCTGGACCACAAAAAGACGCTCAATCTGGCGGCCCGCAACCTGGCCCTGGCGGCGGGAAGGCCCCAGCCGGTGGTGGTGCCCTGCGCCCTGTGCTTCAACCGCCTGAAAAGCGCCCAGGCCGAGCTGGCCCAGGACGCCGCCCCGGTGATCCCGGAGATCGCCGCATTGGGCGGGGACTACGCGGCCGCCCAGGTGGTGGAGCTCAACACCTTCTTCAGCGACGACTGGGCCATCGCCCAGGCCCGGCGCCTAAAGAAGCGTGAGCTCACGGGGCTCAGGCCGGTCTGCTACTACGGCTGCCAGGGGCAGCGCCCGCCGGCGGTCACCGGCCACCAGGCGGCGGAGAACCCCCAGGGCCTGGATCGTCTGCTGACGGCCCTGGGCGCGGATGTGCGCGACTGGCCCTACAAGACCGACTGCTGCGGGGCCTCCCACAGCGTGCCCCGGCCCGACATCGTCTTCACCCTGGTGGGACGGCTCTACGAAAGGGCCCTGGCCGCCGGGGCCAACTGCGTGGTCACTGGCTGCCAGATGTGCCAGGCCAACCTGGACCTCTACCAGGAGGAGATCGCCCGCCAGATGGGGCGCCAGGTGTATTTGCCGGTCTTGTATTTCACCGAGTTGATCGGCCTGGCCCTGGGGCACCCCCAGGCCGGCCGCTGGCTGGATAGGCATATGATCAGCCCCCGGCCCCTGCTGGCCTCGGCCGGCCTGGACCTTTAGGCGAGAGAGGCGTTATGAGTCAGGAGATTCAAAAGAGGGAAGGCGGCGCCACCTCCGGCGCGGTCTGCGTGGTGGGCGGCGGCATCGCCGGCATGCAGGCGGCCCTGGACCTGGCGTCCAGCGGCTACCTGGTGCACCTGCTGGAGGAGAACATCTCCATCGGCGGCATCATGGCCCAGTTGGACAAGACCTTTCCCACCAACGACTGCTCCACCTGCATGATCTCGCCCAAGCTGATCGAGGTGGCCAGCAACCCCAACATTCGCATCCACACCCGCTCCAGCCTGAGCAAGCTGGAGGGGGCGCCCGGCGATTTCACCATCACCGTGCGGCAGGCCCCGCGCTATGTGGACGAAAAGGCCTGCACCGGCTGCGGCGAGTGCGCCAAGGTCTGCCCGGTGGATGTGCCGGCCAACTTCAACCTGGGGCTCAACCAGCGCCAGGCCGTGTACCGCCACTTCCCCCAGGCCATCCCCAGCGCCTTTGCCATCGACAAGCGCGGCACCAGCCCCTGCAAGGCCGCCTGTCCGGCGGGCATCAGCGTGCAGGGCTACGTGGCCCTGATCGCCAAGGGCAAGTTCCGGGAGGCCCTGGAGCTGATCCGCCGGGACAACCCCCTGCCGGCGGTCTGCGGCCGGGTCTGCACCCACCCCTGCGAGGAGGTCTGCGCCCGGGGCCAGGTGGATGAGCCAATCGCCATCCGCGATTTGAAGCGCTTCGTGGCCGAGTGGGAGATAGCCCAGGGCCAGATGGACCTGCCGGCCAAGAAGCCCGCCCGCGCGGAGAAGGTGGCCATCATCGGCTCCGGTCCGGCGGGGCTCTCGGCGGCCTATTATCTGGCCCTGGAGGGCTTTGGCGTAACCATCCTGGAGGCCCTGGCCGTCACCGGCGGCATGCTGCGCGTGGGCATCCCCGACTACCGCCTGCCCCCGGCCGTGCTGGACTACGAGATCGATTACATCAAGGCCCTGGGCGTGGAGATTCTGACCAACCAGCGCCTGGGCCGCGATTTCACGGTGCCCGAGCTGGAAGAGCGCGGCTTTCAGGCCATCGTCATGGCCGTGGGCGCCCACCAGTGCCTGAGCCTGGGGGTGCCCGGCGAGGACGCTATGGGCGTGCAGCCTGGCGTGGAGTTTTTGCGTCAGGCCAATCTGGGGCAGGCCTCGTCGCCTGGTGAGCGCGTGGTGGTGGTGGGCGGCGGCAATGTGGCCATGGACTCGGCGCGCACGGCCCTGCGCCTGGGCAGCCGGGAGGTGACGGTGCTTTACCGCCGCACCCGCGACGAGATGCCCGCCGACCCCGAGGAGGTGGAGGAGGCCCTGGAGGAGGGTATCCGCTTCGAGTTCCTGGCCGCGCCCAAGCGCTTCATCGTGGAGAACGGCCGCCTGACCGGGGTGGAGGTGATCCGCATGGAGCTGGGGCCGCCCGACGCCTCGGGCCGGCCCCGGCCCCAGGAGATGCCCGGCTCGGAGTACGTCATCGAGATCGACGGGGCCTTGTCGGCCATCGGCCAGGAGCCTGATCTGGAGTGCCTGGACGACACCTGCCGCCTGGACGTTTCTGGCAAAAACTGCCTGAGCGTGGACCCGCTGACCCTGCAAAGCAACCTGCCCCATGTCTTCGCCGGCGGCGACGCCGTGCTGGGGCCGGCCACGGTGATCCAGGCCGTGGCCCATGGCAAGGAGGCGGCCCTGAGCATCACCCGCCTGCTGGAAGGCCGGGACCTGCATGAGGGGCGCGGCCGGGGTTTCACCCTGGCCCAGCCCCAGTCGCTGGAAACCCCGACCCTGCCCCGGCGGCGTCCCGCCCACGCCGACCCCGTCAAGCGGGCCGAGGGCTTCGGCGAGGTGGTGGCCGCCCTGAGCGAGGAGGCGGCCCGCGCCGAGGCGGCGCGCTGCCTCTCCTGCGGCATCTGCTCGGAGTGCTATCAGTGCGAAACCGCCTGCCAGGCCGGGGCCATCCAGCACGACCAGGAGCCCCGGGAGATGAAGCTCAAGGTGGGCGCGGTGGTCATGGCCCCGGGCTTCAAGCCCTTCGACGCCCGTCAAAAAGCCGAGTACGGCTACGGCCGCTACCCCAACGTGCTCACCAGCCTGGAGTTCGAGCGGGTGCTCTCGGCCAGCGGCCCCTTCGGCGGCCACGTCAAGCGCCCCAGCGACTCGGCCGAGCCGGGGCGCATCGCCTGGATACAATGCGTGGGCTCCCGCGACGCCAGTATCGGCCGCGACTACTGCTCCTATGTCTGCTGCATGTACGCCAGCAAGCAGGCCATCATCGCCGGCGAGCACGTGGAGGGGCTAGCCAAGACCATCTTCTACATGGACATCCGCGCCCAGGGCAAGGGTTTTGACCGTTACTACGAGCGGGCCAAGACCGATCACGGCGTGCGCTATGTGCGCTCCATGATCTCGCGGGTGGTGGAGGACCCGGTCAGCCACGACCTGATCGTGCAGTACTTCGACGAGAGCGACGTGCTGCAAGAGGAGTCCTTCGACCTTTTAGTGCTATCGGTGGGGCTGACCCCCAATCCCTCCGGCGTGGCCCTGGCGGCCCGCCTGGGCGTTGAGGTGGACCGCTTCGGCTTCGCGGCCAGCCAGGGCCTAAACCCCCTGGCCACCAACCGGCCCGGCATATTTGCCTGCGGTGCCTTCCAGGCCCCCCGCGACATCCCCGATACGGTGATGCAGGCCTCCGCCGCCGCCGCCGAGGCCGGCGCGCTCTTGGCCCCGGCGCGGGGCAGCGAGATATTGCCTCTGGATTATCCCCCCGAGCGCGCGCTGGACCCCCACGAGGAGGCCCGCGTGGGCGTCTTCGTCTGCCACTGCGGCATCAACATCGGCGGAGTGGTGGACGTGCCCGGCGTGGTGGAGTACCTTCGCGGCCTGCCGGGGGTGGCCTTGGCCGAGGAGTATCTCTTCACCTGCTCCACCGACTCCCAGGAGAAGATGACCGCTGTCATCAAGGAGAAGGGCCTCAACCGGGTGGTGGTGGCCTCGTGCAGCCCGCGCACCCACGAGGGGCTCTTCCGCCAGAGTTTGCAGCGGGCGGGGCTCAACCCCTATCTCTTCGAGATGGCCAACATCCGCGACCAATGCTCCTGGGTGCACTCCGGCGACCATGCCGCCGCCACGGTCAAGGCCAAGGACCTGGCGCGCATGTCCTGCGCCCGCGCCCTGATGCTACAGCCCCTGCATCAGTTCCCGGCCCCGGTGGAGCAGACGGCCCTGGTCCTCGGCGGCGGCGTGGCCGGCATGACCGCGGCCTTGAGCCTGGCCGAGCAGGGCTTCTTCACCCATCTGCTGGAAAAGGACGAGGCCTTGGGCGGCCTGGCCCGGCGCTTCAACCGCACCCTGGAGGGCCTGGAGGTGCGCCCCTTCCTGGCCGGGCTCATCGACCGCGTCAGCCATCACCCCTTGATCCGCGTGCGCCTGGGCAGCCAGCTCAAGTCCGTGGACGGCCACGTGGGCCAGTTCAAGGCCACCGTGACCAGCGCCGACAAGAGCGAGCAGGTGCCCTTCGGCGCCCTGGTGCTGGCCACCGGGGCGGCTGAGTACCAGCCCAGCGAGTACCTGCACGGCCAGGACCCCCGAGTCCGCACCCAGTTGGCCTTCCAGGAGGAACTGGCCACCGGGTCCGAGGCCCTGGTAGGCGTGGAGAGCGTGGTGATGATCCAGTGCGTGGGCTCCCGCGAGGCCGAGCATCCCTACTGCTCGCGGGTGTGCTGCGGTCAGGCGGTGGCCAACGCCATACGCGTCAAGGAAATCAAGCCCTCGGCCGAGGTGACGGTGCTCTTCCGCGACATCCGCACCTTCTCGCTCAAGGAGCTTTACTACCAACAGGCCCGCAAGCTGGGGGTGCGCTTCGTGCGCTTCGACCCCGAGCGGCCGCCCAAGCTGCGCGTCGGCGACAAGGGCCTGGAGGTGGCGGTCTGGGACCAGATACTGGGCCAGTGGCTCATCCTGGATGCCGGGTGCCTGGTGCTCTCGGCGGCGGTGCGGCCCCGGGCCGACGCCCACGCCCTGGCCTCCAGCCTCAAATTGCCCCTGGACGCCGACGGCTTCTTCATGGAGGCCCACCTCAAGCTCAGGCCCGTGGACTTCGTGAGCGCCGGCTTTTTTATGGCCGGGGCGGCCCACGGACCCAAATACCTGGAGGAGGTCATCGCCCAGGCTAAGGCCGCGGCGGCGCGGGCGGCGGCGGTCTTGGCCCAGAGCGAGATGCTGGTGGGCGGCGAGGTGGCGGTGGTGGACGCCGAGCGCTGCGTGGCCTGCCTGACCTGCGTGCGCACCTGCCCCTACGGGGTGCCGCAACTCAACCAGGAAGGCGTGGTCTACATCGACCCGGCGGCCTGCCACGGCTGCGGCTCCTGCGCCTCGGCCTGCCCGCGCAAGCTGATCCAGGTGCAGCACCACACCGACGCCCAGATATTGGCCAAGGAAGCGGCCCTGTGAGCCAAGGGAGAAGCCATGCCTGAACGTTACGATCCCAAGGTGCTGGCCCTGATCTGCACCTACTGCACCTACACCGCCGCCGACATGGCCGGGTCCATGCGCCTGCAATACCCCTCGGGGGTGCGGGTGGTCAAGCTGTTGTGCACCGGCAAGGTGGATGTGCTCTACCTTTTGGAGGCCTTCAAGGCCGGGGCCGACGCGGTGATGGTCAGCGGCTGTGAGATCGGCGACTGCCACTTTTTGGAGGGCAACCTGCGGGCCAAGGAGCGGGTGGCCCACGCCAAGACCCTGATCGCCGAGGCGGGTCTGGACCCGGCGCGGCTGGAGATGTTTCACATCGGCGCCTCGGATGCCCCCAAGTGGGCCGAGGCGGTATTGCAAATGACCAGAAAGGCCCAGGAGCTGGGCCCCAATCCCCTGGGACGCCGGCGGGCGCCCGGCGTGGCGGCGGAGGTTAGACCATGATTATCGCCCAGCGCAAGGATTTCGAGCAGATCAGCCAGGCGGTGGCGGAGTTTCGCAAGGTGCTGGTGGTGGGCTGCGGCACCTGCGTGGCGGTCTGCCTCACCGGCGGTGAGAAGGAGGCTGGCATCCTGGCCTCGCAATTGGACCTGGCCAGCCAAATCAAGGGCGAGGAACGCACCTTCGGCGTGGCCTGCGTGGAGCGCCAGTGCGACCGCGAGTTCTTGGACGAGCTGGCCGAGACGGTGTTGGACTACGACGCCATGTTGTCCCTGGCCTGCGGGGCCGGGATTCAGTTCCTGGCCGAGCGCTACCCCCAGGTGCCGGTGCTGGCCGGCGTGGACACCACCTTCATCGGCATCAACCGCGACGTGGGCCTGTGGGAGGAACGCTGCCGGGCCTGCCAAGATTGCGTGCTCAGCATCACCGGCGGCATCTGCCCGGTGAGCCTGTGCCCCAAGGGCATGCTCAACGGACCCTGCGGCGGCACCCGCCAGGGCAAGTGCGAGACCGACCCCCAGCGTGATTGCGCCTGGACGTTGATCTATGAGCGCCTGGCCGGCACCGATCGCCTGGAGAACCTGAGCCCCATCGTGGGCTATCGCGACCACGGCTCCAAGGGCCAGCCGGGGCGCCAGGTGCACGCCGCCTATCAAAGGAGGTACAGCGCCCATGAGTAAATTCGCGCAGGCTTTGGCCGACAAGGATTTCGTGCTCACCGTGGAGCTGGACCCGCCCCGGGGAGTGGACACCGCGCCCCTGATGGAGCTGGCCGGCCGCCTGGCCTCCCGCGTGGACGCCGTGGTGATAAGCGACAACCGCGGGGCCGTGCCCCGCCTGGGCGCCCTGGCCGCGGGGCAGCTCCTGGCGGCGGGTGGCCTGGAGGTGATCCTGACCCTGACCTGCCGGGACATGAACCGCCTGGCGCTCACCAGCCAGATGCTGGGCGCCGGCGCGGCGGGCATCGGCAACCTGCTTCTGGTCAGCGGCGACTATGTCAGCCTGGGCGACCACCCCGGGGCCAAGCCGGTCTACGACCTGGATTCGGTGCAGGCCCTGGGCCTGGCCGCCACCCTGGCGGCGGGTAGTGACCTGGCCGGCCAGGAGTTGGCGGGCGCGCCGCGGTTCTTCCTGGGCGCGGCGGTGGCGGCCCTGGCCGAGCCCCTACCGCCCCAGCTGATCAAGCTCAAGAAGAAGGTCCAGGCCGGGGCGGGCTTCATCATCACCCAGCCCATGCAGAGCCTGGAGCAGCTCAGGAGTTTTTGCCAGCAGGTGGCCTCTCTGGGGGTCAAGGTCCTGGCCGGCCTGGAGGTGGCCGATCCTGGTCAGCGCCAGGCGGTGGCCGATCTGCTCAAGGAGGTAAGGGGTTCGGGCCTGGTGGCCGGAGCGCACCTGTCCATGCCCGCCGCCCAGGGCGACCTGCCGGCGTTGTTGGATGCCTGCGGTCTGTAACAGAATGTTGGAAAAGTCCTGCCATGGACTTTTCCAACTAGAGTCGGCCGAAATTAATTCGGCCGACTCTCCCAAAAAGCTTGGCTCTCCAAGCCGGCGCTTTTCGGCTGGCCAGCCATGGCCCGCCAACCGGCCGTTTCTGACGGCCGGTTAAGCACAAGGGGTGATCATGGCCCGAAACGACAAGAGCGTGCTGGTTCTGGGCGGCGGCCTGGCCGGCATCACCGTGGCCCTGGAGTTGGCCGGGCAGGGGGTGCGGGTGGCCCTGGCCGATAAGGACGACTTTCTGGGCGGGGTGGCCGCGCGCCTGACCTGCAAGGCCCTGGAGTCCTGCCAGAAGTGCAACGGCTGCCTGGCCGAGCCCCGTCTGGGCGCGGTGCTGGACCATCCCGGCATCACCCTGTGGCGGCGCAGCCGGGTGGCGGAGGTGGCCCGCCAGGAGCGGGGCTTCAAGGTGGCCTTGACCCAGGGGCCGGCCTACATCGATCCCCGGCGCTGCACCGGCTGCGGCCTGTGCCTGGAGGTCTGCCCGGCCGCCGAGGCCGGCGCCCTGCGGCCGCCCTTGATCGCCGGCGACCGGCCCCGCCTGGCCATCGGACAAGAGGCCTGCCTGTACTTCAAGGACCAGCGCTCCACCCTGTGCCGCGACACCTGCCCCGAGGAGGCCATCGACTTCCAGCAGGTGCCCAGGCGGGTGGAGCTGGAGGTGGACGCCCTGGTGCTGGCCACGGGCTTCGCGCCCTACCCGGCCGGGCAAAAAGAGCGCCTGGGGCATGGCCGGGTGCCCGACGTGGTCACGGCCCTGGAGCTGGAGGAGAGCCTGCGCCGCCTGGGGCGGCCGGCCCGGCCCTCCGACGGGCAAACGCCCAAGAAGGTGGCCTTCATCCAGTGCGTGGGCTCCCGCGAACGCCTGGGGCACAACTACTGCTCCCGGGTCTGCTGCGGCTACGCCCTGCGCCTGGGCCGCCACCTGCATGAGCGCCACGGCGCGGCGGTGAGCATCTTCTACATGGACCTGCAAAGTTTCGGCCACGCCATGGACGACTTCCTGGCCGCGGCGCAGAGCGAGCTGAACCTGGTGCGCTCCATGCCCTACGACGTCTACCGGGGGCGGGACGGCGGGGCCGTCCTGGAGTACCAGGCCCTCTCCGGCCAGGCGCCGGTGCAGGGGGCCTTCGACCTGGTGGTCCTCAGTGTGGGCATGGCGCCCAACCCGGACAACCCCGCCCTGGCCCAGGCCTGCGGATTGAGCCTGGACGGCCACGGGTTCCTTGACCCGGGTCCGGGCATCTTCGTGACCGGGGCCGCCGGCGGTCCCCTGGACATGGCCGAGGTGGTGGCCCAGGCCGGCGCCGCCGCCCAAGAGGCCCTGAGCTACCTGGAGGCATGCTGATGGCCAGCCCAAGCCGATTCGCGGTTTTTCTCTGCCAGGGGGGGCACCACGGCGAGCAGTCCCTGGAGTTCAAGCGCCTGCGCTGGACGGCCGAGGCGGGGGGCGCGCCGGTGTTCGAGATAACCCAGGCCTGCGGCCAGGAGGGGGCCGCCGCCGTGGCCCGCGTGGCCCGCGAGGCGGGTCTGTCGTCCTTCATCCTGGGGGCCTGTCCCCTGGCCGGTCAGGGCGGTCCCTTGGCCGGCGAGCTGGCCCTGGCGGGCCTGGACCCGGCCATGGTCCAGCACCTGGACCTGTGCCAAAAGCCCTTGGGCCAGGCTGGTGAGTGCCTGGTTCCCAGCGGCGGATGCCTGGCCTTGGGTCAGGCCCTGGTGGCCCAGGAGGCCCAGCCCCCGGCCGAGAGCCTGGAGCTGGCCGTGGAGCGCCGGGTGCTGGTGCTGGGCGGCGGCCTGTTGGCCCTGCGCCTGGCCAAGGGTCTGTTGACGGCTGGCCATCCGGTGCTGATGCTCACCCCCGGGCGCCGCCTGGCCCCGCCGGAGCCCTTGCTGGGGACGGCGGCCAACCTGGAGGCCCAGGCCCTGGCCAAGGAATTGGAGGCCCACGCCGAGCTGGAGGTGGTGCCCCGGGGCCGCCTGCTGATGCTGAGCGGCTCGGCCGGCGACTTCACCGTCAGCCTGTTTGACCACCAGCGCCGGCGCCTGCATCGCCGGGTGGGGGCGGTGGTGGTGTCCCAAGGCCCCCCCCTGGCCCTCAACAGCGGCGACACCGGCCTGGAGCCCGGCCCCCGGGTGGTCTCCCTGGCCGAGCTGGCCAGCTGGCTGGATTCGCCCGAGCACTTCCGCAAGAAGGTGCCCGTGGAGGGCCAGGCGCGGGTGGGCCTGGCCTTGGGCCTGGGACGGCAGGCCTGGCCCTTGAGCCTGCGCGCCGCCTGCCTGGCCGGCCAGACCCTCTTGGGCGAGCTGGGCGCCCAGGTGACCTTGTTTACCGGCCAGGCCAAGATGGCCGCCCCCGACCTGGAGGAACTGACCCAACAGGCGCGCGGCCAGGGTCTGGCCTTTGTCAAGTTCACCGACAGCCGTCCCCGGGCCAGCCTGCTGGAGGAGGCCGTGGGGCTCACCTACCAGGAGGAGATATTGGGGCGGGAGTTCTGCCAGCCCCTGGACCTGGTGGCCGTGGACCAGGCGCCGGCCCCCGACCAGGCCTGGCTGGACCTGGCCCGGGCCCTGGGCCTGGAGGTGGCCACTGACGGCGGCCTGCAACCAGATCAGGTCAACGCCCTGCCCACGGCCAGCCAGCGCGCGGGGGTGCTGTTGGTGGGTCCGGCCAGCGGGGTCTGGGACTTGGCCGGCGGCCTGGACCAGGTGGGCCAGGCCCTCTTGGCCCTGCGCGGGCTTTTGGGCCAGGGCCTGGTAAGCGTGCCGGCCGGGCGGGTGCGGGTGGACCGCCGGCGCTGCACCATCTGCCTGACCTGCGTGCGGGTCTGTCCCCAGCAGGCCATGGGACGCGTGGAGCGCCGGCCGGTGGCCAATCCCCTGGCCTGCACCGCCTGCGGCACCTGCGCCTCCGAGTGTCCCATGGAGGCCATCCAGATCCTGGGCCAGGACGACCAACGCTACCGACGCGAGATACAGGCCGCCGTGACCAAGAGCCCCTCGGGCATCATGCCCGATCAGGAGCAGGAGCTGCTGGTCTTCGCCTGCGCCAACTCCGCCGGCCGGGCCTTGGCCGCCGCCCGTCTGCGGGGCCACACCTGGCCCGAGGGCGTGCGCCTGGTGCAGGTGCCCTGCGCCGGCAAGGTGGACCCGGCCTACGTGCTGCAAGCCTTTCAGGAGGGTCTGGACGGGGTGCTCATCCTGGGCTGCTTCCAGGACGCCTGCTATTCGCTCACCGGCAGCACCTGGGCCGGCTATCGCTCCGAGCATTTGGCCCGTCTCTTAAAGGAGGCCGGCTGCGACCCCCGCCGGCTGATCAGCGCCGGCGTGGCCCCCAGCATGCAAGCCCAGGTCATGGCGATGCTGGCGGAAGCCCAGGAGCGGGTGCGCCAGTTGGGTCCCAACCCCCTGAAGATAGAGGCCCGGGTGCGGGAGTTCCTGGGCCGTTTCACGGTGCGCATCGATGAGACCTACGCCATCACCGGTTAGCGGGCCGCCGCCAAACAGCCCGCCGCGGAGCCAGACGGGGGCCGCCGAGCGGCGTGGACCTGGCTGGGCCGGGCCAGACAGATGCCAGCCGATCTGAACCTGGCCGAGCCGGTCCTGGAGAGCCTGGGCCAGGCCGTGGTGGCCGTGGACATGAGCCGGCGCATCGTCTACTTCAACCGCAAGGCCGAGGACCTCACCGGCTGGACGCGGGACGAGGCCCTGGGCAGCCGCTGCCGCCAGGTGATGTGCGGGTTGTCCTGCCAGGGCGGCTGCCTCTTGGAGCGGGTCATGGCCGGCGAGCCGGAGGTGACCCAGGCCCGGGGCATCTTGGTGGACCGCTCGGGCCGGCGCCGGGGGGTGTCGGTCTGCGCTTGGCGGCTCACCGACCGCCAGGGCCGCCTGGCCGGGGTGGTGGAGACCTACCTGCCCCTGCGTCAGCGTCCCTCATTGCCCGCGCCGGCCACGGCCCGGGGCCTGGGAGACTTCGTCACCCGCGACGGTCATCTGCAATCCATCTTGGACGTGCTGCCGGGCATCGCCCAGAGCGATTGCACCCTGCTCATCACCGGCGAGACCGGCACCGGCAAGGATTTTCTGGCCCGCCTGGTGCACAACCTTAGCCCGCGCGGGCCGGGTCCCTTCGTCAAGATCGGCTGCGCGGGGCTGCCTGAGGAACTGCTGGCCGGCGAGCTGTTCGGCTACGCCGCCGGCGGACTCTCGCCGGGCGAGCCGCCCAAGCCCGGCGGCCTGGAGCAGGCCCGCCAGGGCACACTGTTTTTGGACGAGGTGGGCGAGCTGCCCGGCGGCCTGCAAGAGGGCCTGTGGAGCCTCTTGGAGGAGCGCGTGTACCAGCCCCGGGGCGGCGGGCATGCTGGACCTGGCGGCCAGGGCCTGCCGGTGCGGGCGCGCCTGGTGGCGGCCAGCAATCGCCTCCTGGAGGACCTGGTGCGCGAGGAGGGCTTTCGCGAGGACCTCTGCTATCGCCTCAACCTGGTGCGCTTCCACCTGCCGCCCCTACGCGAGCGCCGGGTGGACCTGCCGCTATTGATCGAGCATTTTTTGACCCGGCTGTCCCAGGCCCTGGCCCGCCGGCCGCGCTCCTTGAGCGACGAGGCCTTGCAGGTGCTCTTGGCCTACCACTACCCCGGCAACCTGCGCGAGCTGGCCAACATCCTGGAGCAGGCGGTGATGGTCTGCCAGGGACCCTTGATCGGCCTGAAGGAGCTGCCCTCCTTTTTGGGCGGCCTGGCCCGCGACAGCTCTGGCCCCAACTTGGACCCCACCGCCGACTCGGCCGAGCGCCTGATTATCCTGGAGGCTCTGACCACCCACGACTGGCGGCGCCAGGCCGCGGCCCAGGCCCTGAACATGGATCGCACCACCCTGTGGCGCAAGATGAAGCGTCACGGCCTGGCCCGCCCCCAGGCCCACGGCCGCCCCCGCGGCTGAACCAGCCTGGCCCACAAAACCTGGCCGCCTGCCCGCATACTTTGCTACCATTAAACCATTACCCAGTACCCGGCGCGTTACCCGGTGCCCCCGGCCCGATTGCCTGGCCGGCGGGCGGCCGTGAGCCCGGGCGGAAAGGCGGCAGTTAGATGCAGGGCAAAGCCTTGGATATTTTGATCGCTGGCGAGGCCGGCCAGGGGCTGGTGACCGTGGGCCAGGTTTTGGCCAAGGCCCTGGTCAAGGAGGGCTACCACATCGTGGTGACCCAGGATTATCTTTCACGGGTGCGCGGCGGGCACAACACCTTCAGGCTCAGGGCCGGCGTGGAGCCCCTGGCGGCCCCCCGCGAGGGGGTGGACCTCCTGGTGGCCTTGGACCAGGAGAGCCTGGACCTGCACGCCTCACTCCTGCGCCCCGGCGCCCAGGCCGTGGCCGACAGCGGCCTGACCTGCGGCCTGGCCCCCTGCTTCAACGTGCCCTATGCCGAGTTGGCCCCGGCGCGCTTCCTGAACACCGTGGCCCTGGGGGTGACCGCCGATATGCTGGGCCTGGACATGGCGGTGATCCAGCGGGAGCTGGCCGCCTTTTTGGGCAAGAAGATGACCCCCGAGGTCACCGAGAAAAACCGCGCCGCCCTACAGGCGGCCTATGACTTCGCCAGGGGGTGCCACCCGGATTTCGCGCCTCTGGCCCGGCCGGCGGCCCCGGCCTCCCCGCGCCTGATGATCAACGGCAACGAGGCCCTGGCCCTGGGCGCCCTGGCGGGGGGGCTCAAGTTCCTGGCCTTCTATCCCATGACCCCCTCCACCTCCATCGCTCTGACGGTTATCGCCCACGCCGCCAAGCTGGGCGTGGTCTGCGAGCAGGCCGAGGACGAGATCGCGGCCGTGAACATGGCCCTGGGGGCTTCTTATGCCGGCGCGCCGGCCCTGGTGACGACATCCGGCGGCGGCTTCGCCCTGATGTGCGAGGGCATCAGCCTGGCCGGCATGACCGAGACGCCCCTGGTGGTGGCCTTGTCCATGCGCCCCGGCCCGGCCACGGGGCTACCCACGCGCACCGAGCAGGGCGACCTGGACCTGGTGCTCTACGCCGGCCACGGCGAGTTCTGCCGGGCCATCTACGCGCCGGGCTCGGTGGAGGACTGCTTCCACCTGGCGGCGCGGGCCATGTCTATGGCCGAGAAATACCAGACGCCGGTCTTCACGCTAACCGACCAGTTCCTGGCCGACTCCTACCGCGCCGTGGACCCCTTTGACCTGGCGGCCGTGGAGCCGGTGGTGCCAGGCCTGGCCGAGCCGCCGGATCAGGCGGGCTACCTGCGCTACGCCCTGACCGACAGTGGCGTCTCGCCGCGCGCCCTGCCGGGGCTATCGCGCGCCCTGGTGGTGAGCGACAGCGACGAGCACACCGAGGACGGCCACATCACCGAGGACCTGAGCGTACGCGTGGCCATGCAGGACAAGCGCCTGCGCAAGCTCGCCGGTCTCATGGCCGACCGTCTGCCGCCCAGCTTCACGGGACCCGAGGACGCCGAGATATTGCTGGTGGGTTGGGGCACCAGCCAGGGCAGCCTGTTGGAGGCGGCCAGCGAGATGAACGCCCTGGGCCGGCGGGTCGCCTGCTGCCACTTCAGCCAGGTCTGGCCCCTCAGCGGCCAGGACTTTCTGGAGCGCTTCGCCCGGGCCGGCCAGGTGGTGATGGTGGAGGGCAACTCCACCGGCCAGCTGGCCGCCCTGATCCGCCGCGAGACGGGCTTTGACATCGGTCGGCTGGTGCTGCGCTACGACGGCCTGCCCATCACCCCCGAATACATCCGGCGCCAGCTGGAAGCTTAGGAGCACCGCCCATGGCCAACATAGAGGATTATGGCGACATCACCACCGCCTGGTGCCCGGGCTGCGGCAACTTCAACATCCGCGAGGCCCTGAAAAAGGCCTTGGTGATGAGCGGCCTGGAGCCCCACCAGGTGCTCATGGTCTCGGGCATCGGCCAGGCGGCCAAGATGCCCCATTACATCAAGTGCAACGCCTTCAACGGCCTGCACGGGCGCGGCCTGCCCGCCGCCACCGGCGCCCGCCTGGCCAACGCCGGCCTGAAGATCGTCTGCGAGAGCGGCGACGGCTGCAACTACGGCGAGGGTGGCAATCACTTCCTGGCCGCCGTGCGGCGCAACATCGATGTCACGCTGATCGTGCACGACAACCAGGTCTACGGCCTGACCAAGGGCCAGGCCAGCCCCACCAGCCAGGAGGGCTTCGTCACCAAGGCCCAGCCCGGCGGGGTGTGGTCGGCACCCTTCAACCCCCTGGCGGTGGCCGTGCTGCACCGGGTGAGCCTGGTGGCTCGGGGCTTCAGCGGCGAGGTGGAGCACCTGGCCGGGCTGATCAAGGAGGCCCTGGCCACGCCGGGTTTTTGCCTAGTGGACGTGTTCCAGCCCTGCGTCTCCTTCAACAAGGTGAACACCTTTGCCTGGTACAAGGAGCACACCCACATGCTGGAGGCCAGCCACGACCCCAGCGATTGGCACGCCGCCCTGGAGCTGACCGCCAACCCCGGCCCCAGCCATCCCCTGGGGGTGCTCTATCGCGGCGACCGGCCGGGCTATGCCAGCCACTTCCCGATGCTGGAGCAGGGACCCCTGGCCCGTCAGGGCGTGGATAGGCAGGCCCTGGAGGCCGTGCTACACAAGTTCATGTAGGGGCCAAGCCTGACCATGAAATCCCATCGCCAGGAGCTATGGTTCCGGGTGCCCGGCCGCCGGGCCTTCATCAATATCACGCCGCGGGTGGAAGAGACGCTCAGCGCCAGCGGCATCCAGGAAGGCCTGTGCCTGGTCAACGCCATGCACATCACGGCTTCGGTCTTCATCAACGATGACGAGTCCGGACTACACGCCGACTATGAGAAGTGGCTGGAGGGCCTGGCCCCCCACGCGCCCGTCAGCCAGTACCGGCATAACCGCACCGGCGAGGACAACGCCGACGCCCATCTGAAGCGTCAGGTCATGGGGCGGGAGGTGGTGGTGGCGGTGACGGCCGGCGGCCTGGACCTGGGTCCCTGGGAGCAGATATTCTACGGCGAGTTCGACGGCGGGCGCGACAAGCGGGTCCTGGTCAAAATCATCGGGGAGTAGGTCGCCGGCGGCCGTCCCGCTCAGCTCCGGGGGGGCAGGCCGTTGGCGGCGCAGTGCACGCAGTCGCGGCCGGCTTGCTTGGCGATGTAGAGGGCGCGGTCGGCCTCTTCCAATAGGCTGTCCAGGCTGTCCAACTCCCGCCGGCGGCAGGCCAGGCCCAGGCTCACGGTGCAGCCCAGCTCTCCGGAGCGGCCCTCCACCCGCACCAAGGCCAAGGTCTGACGCAGGCGCTCGGCGGCGTGGCGGCCCAGTTCCAGATCGGTGTCGGGCAACAGCACCGCGAACTCCTCGCCCCCCAGGCGCCCGCACAGGTCGTGCTCGCGCAGGGTTTTCTTGAGGGCCGCCGCCAGGGCGGCCAGCACCCGGTCGCCGGTGTCGTGGCCGTGGTTGTCGTTGATAAGCTTGAAGTGGTCCACGTCGATCATCAGCACCGACAGGGGCAGGTCCTGGCGCCGGGCGTGGGCGAACTCCCGGTGCCCCAGCTCCAGGAAATAGCGGCGGTTGCACAGGCCGGTGAGGCTGTCGGTGGTGGCCAGGTGGCGCAGCTCCTCTTCCATGCGCTTGCGCTGGGTCACGTCCATCACCAGGCCCTCCAGCAAGAGCAGGCGCCCCCGGGAGTCCAGACGGGCGCGGGCGCTGATGGAGGCCCAGATGGGGCTGCCGTCCTGCTTGAGCATGGTGGCCTCGTAACCCTCGCAAAATCCCTGCTGGCCGATGACCTCCAAGAGGCGTCCCCAGTCTCGCCGGCTCAAGGGCGGGGTCAGCGGTTGGGCTCGCACCAACTCATCCGGGCCCTGGTAGCCCAGGATGGCGGCCAGGGCGGGATTGGCCACCAGCAGGCGGCCGTCGGGCCGGGCCTGGAAGATGCCCTCGGTCATGTTCTCGAAGATGTTGCGGTAGCGCTCCTCGCTCTCCTTGAGCCGCTGATTGAGGGTGTTCAACTCCAACTGGGAGCGGTCGCCCATCTTGACCAGCCGCTGGGCCTGCTTCAAGAGCTTGTTGTAGTGCCCCAAGAGGCTGACGAAGCCCTGGCGCAGGGCCGGGTCGCCCCCGGGGGACTGCTGCAAAACGCCGCGCGCCTCCTGGGCGGCCCGCTCCTCGGCCGCGAAAAGGCTCTCGCTCTCCTTGGCGCCGTCCTCAGCCATCTATCTCCACCAAATTGAACTCCACCCCTTCCACGTCCTCGCTGAACTCCTCGCCGCACTCCAGGGCCGATTCGTTGCGGCTGTGGTAGCGCCAGTTTACCACCACCCGACGGCCGTCGGCCGCCGCCAGGGCCAACTGATCAAAGATGTTCATCAGGGCCTTGGAGCTGGAGGAGTTGAAATAGATGATCTCCATCTCCACCACCACCAGCACCTCCGGCGCCACTTGGCCCAGGTAGGCGCCCAGCCAGTCGAAGAGCGGGGCGTAGAACTTGGAGGCGTTCTCGGGGTAGGACTCGCCCTTGATCTCCAGGCGGTTGGCCTGGGCGTCGAAATGCACCTGGGGCGTGGATTTGCTGGCCGCTATGAGCAGATTGTCCATGCCGCGCTCCTCAGATGATGGCTTTCAAGGTAAAAAAGACCCGTCCCTGGCCGGTTTCCTTGATATCCAGTTCCAGGGGACGGCTGGCCTTGCGGGCGGTCTCTATTATGCCCAGACCCGCGCCCTTGCTGCCGGCCGGCGGCTGCTTGCGCCGCTGCTCCTTGTAATGGGCCTTCATCTGTTCCTTGTCCATGCCTTGCAGCATCTCGACCTGCTCGGCCAGACGCCGCCCCTCTTCCTGGTCCACGTAGTTGCCCACCAGCACGAAACAGCTCTCGCCCTGGCGTCCCACCACCACCACGCCCTCGCGCATCTCGCCATCGGCCTCCGGCGGCCCGGCCACGCGCTCGGCGGAGTAGTTGATCACGTTCTGCATCTGCTCCACGAACACGGCGAAGACCCGCCGTATCATCTCGGAGCCGGCCGCCTCGCGCTCCATCTTTTGCTTGAGCGCGTCGCCCAGGCCCTCCAGGATGCCCTGGGAGGTGGGGCCGCTGAAACAAAAGAGTATGCCCTCGCCGCGCAGCCGGTTGAAGAGATCAAAGAGGTCCATTGGCGTCAGCTCTCCATTTTCATCGGTGACAACCTGAAACCCACCACGGTGATGTCATCGCGTTGGACGGCCTGGCGCTGATACTCGGCCAGCGTCGATTCCAGCAGGTATTTCTGCCGGGCGCAGGCCTGGTCGTGATAGCGGGCCGCGAAGTCCCGGAAGCGCGCCTTGCCAAAGGGGAAGCCCTGCGCTCCGCCGGCCTGATCCAACAGGCCGTCGGTGGCAATATAGCACATGGCCTCGGGCGCCAGATCCACGGCCAGGTTCTGGTAAACGAAGTCCGGGTCGCTGGAGCGGTAGCCCAGGGATTGGCGGTCGCCCTTGAACTCCTCCACCCGCCCCCCCTGGGCCACGAAGAGGCTTAAGCGGGCCCCGGCGAAGATGAGCCGGTCCGCCCGCCCGGCGGGCAGCAGGCACAGACCCATGTCCAGGCCGTCGTCGGAGCGCGCCTGCGCGCGCTCCTGGCCCAGGATGCGGCGCATCAGCCAGTTCAGCCGGCTCAGCAGGCGGGCCGGGTCGCCGGCGCCCAGTTCGTGCAAGGCCCGGCGCAGGCTGGTGGCGGCGATGGTGGTCATGATGGCCCCGGGCACCCCGTGGCCGGTGCAGTCCATCACCGCCAGGATGTTGCCCTCCGGGCGCTCCAGAAACAGATAGAGGTCTCCGCCGATGCTGTCCTTGGGACGGAAGAGGACAAAGTGTTCGGCCAGGCCGGCCTCCAGGTCCTCCGTCGGAGGCAGCAGGGCCCGCTGGATGGTGCTGGCGTACTCCATGCTGTCCATGATCTGCCGGTTGGCCTGCTCCAGCTTCGCCAGGTTCTCCGTCAGCTCCGAGGTCTTTTCGCGCACCTTGGCGTCCAGGATGTTCACGTGGTCGGCCATGGTGGCCACCATGCCGTCGAACTCCCGGGCCAGGATGCCGATCTCGTCGTCGCCGGCCCGCACGCCGCTGCGCACGTCAAACTCGCCCCGGCGCACCTTCAGCGCCGTGCTTGAGAGCTGCTCAATGGGGCGCACCAACTTTTTAAGCATGATATAGCCCACCACCAGGGCCAGCACGAAGATCAAAAAGGCGATGCCCGCGATCCGCCAGCTCAGGCTGCGCGATCCGGCCCGCAGCTCGTCCTGGTACACCGAGGAGGCTATGTACCAGTCGAAGCCGGGGAAGTAGCGCACCCAGCTCAACTTGTCGTAGACATAGTTGCCGGGCTCCTCGGGGCGGTCCCACTTGTAGTACAGGGGTACCCCCGGGGTGCGGGCCGCCGCCACCAACAGCTCGGCCATGGGCCGGCCGGAAACGGGGTCCTTGAGGCCCTCGATGGTCTTGCCTTCCAACTGCTTGTTGGGGTGGATGATCATGTTCTTCCGGACGTCGAAGATGTACATGTAGCCGGTATCGCCGATGGTGATCTGGCTCATCATCTCCCTGAGCTGCCCGATCAAGACCTGCTTGCGCCGCTGCACCTCGTCCTCGATGTCGTCGATGTACACCCCGGTGCCGTAGACCCAGTCCCAGGGCTTGAACAGCCGGGAGTAGGTCAGCTTCTCGGCGGGCTGATCCCTGCCCAGGCGGTTCCACCAGTAGCTGGTGAAACCCTCGCCCCTTTCCCTGGCCACCTGCACCATGGGCGGCACGATAAGGTCGCCGCGCACGTCGCGCTTCTGGGAGAAATCCGCGCCGAACAGGCGTGGGTCGGGGTGGCTGATCAGAACCGACTGAAAGTCCGATATCCACACGTAGTCGTCGTTGCCGTAGATGAAGCGGCGGGCGTAGTTTATGGCCCGTTGCCGGGCCGCGCGGGGATCGATTTTGCCCTGGCGGGCGGCCTGTTCCTCGGCCTCCAGATAGCCCCCCACCACTTGGGTGATGTGCCGCAGCTCCTGCTTCTTGGCCTCCAGGGCCGCCCGGCGGTAGCCCTCGATCTCCTGGTGCTTGGCCTCCACCAGGTTCTGCACCCGGTCCAGGAGACTGATGGCGTACTTCTCCTCCATGCTGTAGCTGATATCGCGAATGAGCGGGATGGTGTACAGCGCGATGGCCAGGGTGCAGCCGGCCACGATGAAAAAGACAAAGGCAAAGGCCTTGAACCACAGGCGCGATCTCATGCCCTAAAACTCCGGCGCGGTTGCGGCGCGACCGCCAAGCACCTTGGGCGTGGTCGCCCCCAGGTGAGCTGAACGCGGATTATGATTGCTTAACCCGCTCATAGTGAACCAACCCCCCTGTCTTTGCAACCCCCCGGGCCGGGTGCCCCCGGCGAGGCGTATATGGGTCGATTGACACCCCCATGCGCGACCAGGGCCGGCGGCTCCCGTTTCAGGTTGATCCCGCAACATTCTGGGGCCAGGAGGCCCGGCTTTATCTCCCACCTAAACCCCGTGCCCTGCCCTCAGCCCGGCCATTCTTAAATCGCCACCGCACGGCTGGCGTATGAACGCCGGCAGCAACCTGGCAAGGCCGAGGCGCCAGACACGACAACTGTTCAGGCACGAATGGGCCAGGCCCACCCACCGCCAGTGCGCGGTATGGCCGGGCGGCTGGGCAGGGCACAAAGAAAAACCGCTTGGCTTTGCCGGGTGCCCCCGGCGGGGCGTATACGGGTCGATTTCCTTGAGTCTGGGGCCAGCGCTGGCGCCTCCCGTGGAGGGCCCGCGGGCATGACGGAATCCAAGGCCCTGGACGAGGGTGGCCCGGCCGGGGTCCCGGCGGGTCTCTAGCGGGGCGCGGGCGTCTCCGGAGCGGGCGCGCCGGGCTTGCGGCGGGATAGGCGCCGGTATAGCAGGGGGGCCAGGCTCACCAGGATCACCAGCCCCAGTCCCAGGGCCAGGCGCGGGGAGACCCGTCCCAGGATCAGGTCCAACAGCGAGCTGGAAAAGACCACGAAGGCGATGCAGGCCGGCAGCATGCCCAGGAAGGTGGCCAGGGCGTAGTGGCTGAACTTGACCTTGGTCAGGCCCAGGGCGTAGTTGAGCAGGTTGAAGGGGAACAGGGGGATCAGGCGGGTGAAGACCACCACCTTCCAGCCGTGCCGCTCCACCTGGGCGTCCAACTGCCGCCAGCGCGGGCTGCGCAGCCGGCGCTCGATGCTGGCGCGCGCCCCGTGGCGGGCGACGAGAAAGGCCAGGCAGGCCCCGCTGGTGGAGCCGATGATGGTGTACACCACCCCCCACAGCGGGCCGAAGAGGATGCCGCCGGCCAGGGTGATGGGCAGGCCCGGCAGGAACAGCGCGGGCGCCACGGCGTAGATGAGCATGTAGATGGCCGGGGCCAGGCTGCCGTAGCCGGCGATCAAGGCCCGCAGGCGCTCCTGCTCCAGATAGCCGGCCGCGCCGCTCAGGCGAGCCGCCGCCACCACCCCCACCAAGAGAGCCAGCATCAACAGCAGCTTGACCAGGCCGCCCCGGGGTTGGGGCAGGGGATTGAAGGCGCGCCGGCGCTCCTGGGCCGCCGGCACCTGGCGTTGCAGGCGCTTTTTCAGGCGCAGGCGGTTCCAATAGGTCAGGGGGGCCTTGGCCACCGGCGCCCGGCCGGCCAGGGCGGCCCGAGGGTCCAGGAGCACGTCCAGCAGATGGCTGGTGGGCGTGCTCCCCCCCAGCATGCCCGCGCAGCCGGCGCAGTAGGTCAGCACCCGCTCTTGGCCGGCCTCCTGGCGGCGCTTGGCCACCCAGGCCTGGGCCAGCTCGGGCGACAGAAACCCCACCCCGCCGCCCTCGCCGCAGCACAGGGTGCGGGCGCCGTGGTGAGGCATCTCCCGCACCGTGAGCCCGGCCTGGGACGCCAACTGGCGCGCGGCCTCTTGCACCGGCTGGGCCCAGCGCACCGCGCAGGAGTCGTGTAGGGTCACCGTGGTCGCGACGGCCAGGGCCGGGGCCTGGGGCGGCCCCTGTTCAGCCAGGACCTCATACACCGTGCGGACCTCAAGGTCCTGGCCGTGGGTCTCGAAGACCCGGTAGCAGTTGGGGCAGGCCACCAGCACCTGCTTGACGCCCCGCTCCAGGAGCCAGTCGCGCATCTCCTGGAACATGGCCAGGAAGTAGTCCTGACGCCCCAGGTCGTGGGAGGGCTTGTTGCAGCAGTCCAGCACCATGCCCAGGCTGGGGTCGTTTGCGCGCAGGTGCTCGAATATACGCCAGGTCTGCCCGGGCCGGCTGCCTGGCAGGTTGCAGCCCGGAAAAAACACCGTGTGGCAGCCCTGGGGCAGGGCGTACCAGGTGTAGCGGGGGGAATTGCCCCGTCGCTCAAAGGCCAATAGCCCCTGATGTTCGGCAAAATCACCTTCCCCCCGCAGCACGGCCTCCCGGCGCATCTCCAGGAACAGAGCCGAGGGGTTCAGGTCGTGGGGGCAGACCTCGGCGCACAGGCCGCACAGGCTGCACTGGAAGGCCAGGGCGAGGCGGCGGTTGTCCAGGGGATCAAAGGAGCGGGCGATCTCCAGCGGCTGGCCGTGCTCTTGCAGAAAACGGCACTCCCGCTGACACAGCCCGCAGGCCAGGCAGCTCTCCAGAGTGGCCGTCAGTTGCTGGTGCAGCCCGGGGCTGATATCCGCCGCAAGGGCGGGCGCCGGGGCGGTCGGTGCGGCGTAACTGGGCGCGGGCATGGCTTATTCCTTGGGGGCGGCGGCGCGTCGCCCCAGAATGAGCCACAAGGCGTTGCCGGTCAAGAGCCAGGCCGCCAGAACGGCGTTGGCCGTGCCCAGGCTCAGCCCCGGCAGGTGGCAGCCCTCGCGCAACAGGCAGGCCGGCACCACCAAGAAGGCCTGGAGGTCAAAGCCCAACAGCCAGGCCGCCGCCAGCAAGAGCGCCGCCTGTAGCGCCAACATCCAGGGGCGCGCCGGCCCCAGGGGCCGCCGCAGGCCGGCCAGGCCGCCCAGCAGCGCGCCCAGGGGCAGCAAGAGGCCGGTGTTGACCCGCATCTCCAGCCAGACCGATTCACTGGCCAACAGGGCCAGCAATCCGCCGGCCAACAGCCCCAGGCACAGGCCGGCCAACAGGCCGGCCAGGCGCGCGGCGGCGCCCTGGGGCTGGCCGACCTGCAACTGTGCTGATGTCTGAGGGGCCACGGCTACTTCCGGGGACCCACGCTGATCACCACCAGGGTGCCATCCGGGGGCAGCAGCTGGGCGTTGCCGGTGAAACCAACCTCGCCGCGCTTTTCCACGGCGCCGTAGGTGTAGGTGGCGTTGCTGGCGATGCCCACCGGGCAGGAGTCCAGGCAGATCAGGCAGCCGGTGTTGAGCTTGAGGGAGTTGTCCTTGTTGCCGCCGAAACGGATGACGATGGGCTTTTTGTTGCTGTCGACGATGACCTCATCGAGGGAGTAGGTCTTGGCCGCCCCGGCCCAGGTGACGCCCACGGCCAGCTCGTCGCCCCGCACGCTGGTGGTCTCCTTGTTGTCCATGGTCATGTTCTCGCCGGGCTTGAGCCCCAGGGACAACAGGGCCAGGCGGAAGTCGTCGGGCTTGACAAAGGCGGTGAAGACCGACTTGTCGCCGAACTTGCCACCCTCCCAGATGGAGGCGTGACGAGTGGGCTGGTGCAGGTACTTGCCGTTGACCTTGGCCAGATAGCGCAGGCTGTGGTTCTGCTGGTCCACGATCAGGGGCTTGTCGGGGCTCAGGCCCATGAGTTCCTGGGGAAGGGCCTGGGCCAGGGCGGCCAAAAGGAGCAGGGTCAGGCAAGCCGCGGCGGCCAGGAGCAAGCGAGCTGATTTCTTCATTTGTTTGCGCATCCGGTAGGGGTTGGAGATCGGCGCCCAGTTGGACTCTAATAAAACCGGCGAAATCGCTATGCGTCAAATAGGAAAATACGATATGCCCCGCCGCCAGCCATGGCGGGCGGCGATGCCGGTCTGGGCATTGCCTTTTGCCCCGGCATTTGGCAGGATGGGGCCACCGAGAGGTTGTCGCCCGCCGCCGTCTGGCCGCCGGCCCCCGACCCCCGCGGGGCGGGAGGGGGCGCGGACGGCGTCCGGGCACCCCGCCAACCCTAGCCAGGCGCGAGAGCTTAAACCCACTTGTCCAGCAGTTTCGCCAGCGATCAATCCCTGCTCAGGCCCTACCAGCAGACCCCCATCAGGCTGTTCATAGCCGACCGGGGCCTGCTCAAGCAGGTGGCCGCCGCCCTGACCCGCCTGGGCTTCGTCATGGTCACCGTGGCCAAGGTGGAGCCCAACTACTTCCAGGCCATGAAGCAACTCTTCGCCGACCTGCGCCAGGCCGACGGGCTGGTACTGGTCAACCATCCGCGCAAGAAGGTGGAAGACTCCACCGGCCGCCAGTACGAGGATTATTGCTTCCACGACTTCTACTCGGGCCTGGCCAGCCTGGTCACCAACGCCAACAAGGGCGTGGCCGAGACGGTGGGCAAGTGCGTGCCGGTCTTCAGCATGGCCCAGGACGCCGACATGCGCGCGCGCATCATCGGCGAGCTGTTCGAGTTCGGCATCCTGAGCGCCTTCATGCTGGGCGTGCAAGACCTGCGGGCCTCGGCCGCCGAGCAGATGGAAAGCCTCACGGCGGAGTTGCAGGGCTATCTGCAAGACTTCTACATGCAGCGCGAGCAGCGCACCCGCGAACTCAAGGAATACAAATCGGCCGAGGAGCTCAAGCAGCGCCGCGAGGAGGCCGAGAAGATCATGGCCCAGGTGGAGCAGCTCAAGCAGGCCAAGGATTACGACAAGGCCATCGCCCTGTGCCGCCAGGCCATGGAGGTGCTGCCCACCAGCGCCACGGCCTATCTGGAGGGCGGGCGGCTCTTGATCAAGAAGAAGCGCTACCCACCGGCCTTGCAGATGTTCCGCGACGCCGAGCAGGTGTCCATGGCCCTGCCCGGACCCAACGAGGAGATCGGCAACCTGCGCCTGACCCAGGTCAAGGAGCACCTGGAGGACTGCAAGCAGCGCGGCGCGGAGCCCGACCAGGCGATGATCGCCGGCCTGTTGAACGAGGCTGTGAGCAATTACGGCAAGGCCATGGAAAAGGCCCGCACCATCCAGTTGGTCAGGCCCCAGGACCAGGACGCCAAACGCGCCGAGGTGATCACCGGCATCGCCGACGACATCCTGTCCCTGGAGCTGGACCAGGTGGTGGACGAGAACAGCCCCGTGCTCAGGGAGCTGGGCAAGCTGGTCAAGTCCGTGCTGGGGACCAAGGTCAAGGGGGGGGCGGAACTCTCCGGACGCCATCTCATCGGCATGGGCATGGGCGCTTTCTATGAAAACGACTTCCCCGTTGCCCGCGATTATTTCCTGCGGGCCGCCGAGCAGCCCGAATTCAAGGACCAGGCGTGTATCAAGCTCAACTTCCTGGGCACCCAGTTGCGCCAGCGGGGGCACACCGACGAGGCCATAGAGGCCTATCAGCAGCTTCTGGAGCTAAAGCCGGGCTTTGCCGGCGTGGTGCTCTACAATCTGGCCGTGGCCTTCCAGACCAAGGCCCGGCAGATCGTGGCCAAGAACCCCGCCAAGGCCGAGGCCCTGGAGCGCGAGGCCGCCGGCACCGTGGTGCAGGCCATCTACGTGGACCCCAGTCTGCCCTCGGAGGATAATTTTTACCGCAACCCGGTGATGGCGCCCTTGCTCAAGCGGCTTATCAGCCAGTTTCAGGACGTGGGCCAGGATGCCCAGGCCCAGAGCCTGGACCCCAGCCAACAGGCCTGCCTCAAGGCCGTGGAGCACCTGGAGAGGCTACTGGCCCGGCGCCAGCAGCGCGAGGCTTTGCAGTTCCTCTTCGAGCTGACCCACAAGCTAAGGCCCTTTTTTCTCAACTTCGACCAGTACGCCAGCCGTCCGGTGTATCAGTTCGCGCAATCCCTGCAAACGGTGCTGGCCAACCACCCCGACCCCAAGATGCAGACCTTCGGCAAGGTGCTGGGGGTGCTGGTGGCCCGGGGACAAAAGGCCCTGGCCGAGGAGACCTCCACCGGCCAACCCCAACTGGACCTGGCCCTGCAAGCCCTGTTGCGCGCCGAGCAGGCCCAGGCCGCCCGGGCCCTGGCCCAGGCCTTCTGCGACAGCCCGGATCTGACCTGCCACCAGGGCCTGGCCGACAACAAGTCCCTGCTCAACCTCTGCCGGGAGGTGCGGCGCAAGCTGGCGGGCGTGAAGCTGGGCAGCTTCCCCCAGGCCTGAGGCCCGCGCCCGCGATCCCCGGCCGGCGCAAAGCAACGGCCCCGGGATCGCCCGGGGCCGCGCCTTATGCGTCTGACTTGTGCCGATCTGGATTGGCTAGCGCAGTTCCTTCTCGTCATCGGCGCCGGCGCCGGGGTCGGCCTGGTAGGTCCCCTGGTCCTGGCCCCAGCAGTAGCCCGGCCCCATGGCCCAGCCGTCATCGGTGGTGCTGGCGTTGGCGTAGTTGGCGCCCCGTCCCATGCCGTAACCCATGCCATAGCCCGGTCCGTAGCCCTGGGACATGTGGTAGCCGGGGTTCATCATGTGACCGCCCCAACCCATGCCGTATCCGCCCTCAAAGGCCCAGGCGTAGACCGCCATGCCCGCCACCAGGGCCAGGGCCATTATCAAAGTGCCTGTACGTCTCATCTTTGTCCTCCTGCGTGGTTGATTCGTGCCCTGGTAGATAGCAGGGGGCGTGCCAAACAAGACGCGACGGCGATGCCCGCGGGATAAACAATACCATGCCGGTGGGTTATGCGGAGAGTAGGCTGCCTGCGCCGGCGGGGCGCTGGCGACGGGGGTGCGAAAAAAACACCCGGCCCGCGGGGTGGGCGGCACAATTTTTCGCGGCGCGGGCCGGCGGGGCGCGGGGAGACAGGGCTAGTTGAGGAAGACCCTTCTGACCTCCAGGACCACCGGCTGGCGGCTGGGCGGGTTCTGGTACAAATAGCGCAGGGTGACGGTTTTAAGGCGGTGGACCTCGCTGCCCAGGAACAGGCCGGTGTAGTAAATGTGGGCCTGGAAGGCCTCGCCCGTGGGCTCGAAGACCTGCCAGCTCTGGGCCGGCCGGGCCTGGGCGTGGCGGGCGCTGGTGGCCACCTCGCGCTTTTGCAGGGCCCACTCCGAGGTGTCCACGCCGGCGCGCAAGCTGAAGATATGGGGTATGTCCTGGTCGTCGGTGGCCACCAGTTGGGCCACGGCCTCGCCCTGGGCCACCTCGGCGCCGTGGGCCAGCAGGCTGACCACGAAGACCCTGTTGATGCCGCTGAGCCAGCCCGGCACCTTCAGCTCCATCTCGGGGTGGGCGGGGTCCAGGCTGCGGGTCTGCGGCAGTAGCTCGGCCCGAGACTCGTTGGGCAGCGGCGCGGTCCGGGTCTCGGCGGCCGGCGGGCGGGCCAGGAGCAGGGGGCTCAGGGCGGCCAGGATGGCCAAGCAGGAAAGAATGATGCCCTGGGCCGGCCCCTGCCGGCGTTGGCGAACGCTCACCTCGGGCCGTCCCAACAGCGGCAGGGAGTACTCGGTCAGCAGGCCGGCGCAGGCCACCAGGAAGGCCCCCAGCCCCACGCCCCGTAGCCAGATGCTCTCGCTGAACAGGGCGCCGGCCCGGGGTTGCCACCAGGCCAGGGCCAGGGTGAAGGCCGCCCCCACCCCCCACCACATGAGGAGCAGCGCCCGCACCAGCCAGTACAGGGGCAGGGGCTCCGGCGCCGGCTGGGAGGTGGCGGTATCGGGCAGCGGCCGCAAGAGGCGGGGCAGGCTTAAGGCCGCCAGCACCAGGAAGGTCAGGGCCAGGGGCAGCAACTGGAACCAGCTCACGGCCAGGGCCGGACCCGGCCCCAACCCCAGGGCCAGGAAGATCAGCCAGGTGGCGCGTCCGCTCAGGCCCCACTGACGCAAGGCCAAAAGCAGCGCGCCCACCACGCCGCCCCACAACAGGCAGGCGGCCAGGGGGCGCAAAACCCCCCGCGGGGGCGGCCAGAAGGCAACCAAGTCCGGGCGCGCCCAGGGAATGATGAGAAGGCCGGCCAGGCCGGTAAGCCCGGCCATGATCAGCGCTAGGTGCAGGTCGCGGCGGGGATGGGGGGGCAGGGCCTGGCGCAGCTCCAGGCTCAGACCAGCCAGGCGCAGGCTGATGGCCCCCAGGTAGACCAGCCCCAGCCAGAGCTTGTAGTTGCCCAACTCGCGGCCGGCCACCAACAGGGCCACGAACAGCCCTCCCGCCAGCAGGGAGACGCTACGGCAGGCCCGGGGGCTGAAGGAAGACTGGCTCTCCTGGTCGGCCTCGGGGGCCGAGGTCTCCTCGGCCGGCCCGCGCGGGCTGGGCAGGGCCAGGAGCAAGGCCCAGCCCAGGCCGAACCAGACCTCCTCGCGCCCCAGGCGGCCCAGTCCGGTCAGGGGCCACAGGAAGTACACCGCCAGGCCCACGGTCAGGGCCAGGGCCGTCTGCAAGATCAGTTGGCTGCGCTGTGCCGCCGGCAGGTCAAACCTCACCGCCCACCTCCCGGTAGATGGCCAGGGTCTCCCGCGCCGCCCTGGGCCAGGAGAACAGGACGGCGCGCCGCCGGCCCTTGTCGCGCAGCTCGGCGGCCAACTCCGGCAGCTGGGCCAGCGCCCCCAGGGCCTCGGCCAGGGCGGCCTCGTCGCCTGGTTCCACCAGTATACCAGCCTCGCCCACCACCTCGGGCACCGCCGAGGCCCTCACCGCCACCACCGGCGCCCCGCAGGCAAAAGCCTCCAGGGGCGGCAGGCCGAAGCCCTCGTAGAGCGAGGGAAAGACAAAGGCCAGGCAGGCGCTGAACAGGGCCGGCAGGTCGCTGTCGGGCACGTAGCCCAAGAGCCTGACCGCCTGGCCCAGGCCGCGTTGCTCGATGTTTTTCAATAGCAGGGGGTACTGGCGATCGCCCTCAATGCGTCCGGCCAGGGCCAGTTGGTGAGGCCGGCCTTGCTCCTTGAGGGCCTGGAGGGCGGCCAAGAGGCTGTCCAGGCCCTTGCGCTGGTCGATGCCGCCCAGGTAGAGGTAGAAGGGCTGGGCCGGGTCCAGGCCGTGGCGAGCCAGCACCGGCAGGCGGAGCGCCGGGTCCTCCACGGGGGTCAGGCCGGGGTCGGCGGCCTCGGGGATGACGGCGATGCGCCCCGGGTCCAGGCCGTAAAGCTCGGCCAGGTCCTGGCGGGTGCACTGGCTCACGGCGATCAGGCGCGCGGCCTGGCTCAGGCAGCGGGTCTCCAGCCAGCGCTCCAGGCGAAAGCGGGCGTTGCTGCGCTTGCCCTGGTAGAGCCCCGCCAGGCGCTGGGCGATGAGGTCGTGCACGGTGATGACCGTGCGCGGCCCGATCAGGCTGGGGGAGTCCAGGTGGCTAAGGAAGTGCGCCACTTGGCCGGCCCGCCAGGCGGGCCTAAGGGCCAGGGGCGTGAAGAGATGATAGGAGATGAGCTTCTTGCCCACCGGGATGATGGGCGGAAAAAAGGGCGCCCGCAGGCGCGGGATGTCGGCGGGCAGCTCGGGGTCGGGCAGGTTGGCCTGGATGAGAAAGCTCACCCGCGCCGGGTCCAACAGGGGCAGCAGCGCCGCCAGCAGGTTCTTGGCGTAGCGGCCAATGCCCCGCTGGGCGTGGGCCTTGAAGCCTGGCTGCAGGGGCCGGCCGTCCAGGACCAGGCCCGGGCTCATCCGGCGTCTCCGCTCAGGCTCAGGCCCAGGCGATCGCGCAATATCTGGCGCAGCTCGCCGGCCACTCGCGCCGGCCGAAAGCGCTCCAGGCGGGCGCGGGAGGCCCGGGCCAGGCCCTGGCGCAGGCCGGGGTCGCTCAACACCCTGGCGATGACCTCGGCGGTGTGGATGGGGTCCTTGCGGGGCAAGAGGACGCCGCCCTCGGCCAGGGTGCCGCCCACGCCGGTGGAGTCGTGGGCCACGATGGGCAGGCCAAAGTGCATGGCCTCCACCAGGGGCACGCAGAAGCCCTCGTGCTCGCTCAGGCACAGGTACAGCGAGGCGGCGCGGTAATAGGCCATCAGGGCCGCGAAGCTCACGTGCCCCGAGAAATGCACCCCCGGCACGCCCAGCTCCGTGACCAGGTTGCGCAGGCCGCCGGCGTAGGGACCCCAGCCGCCCTCGGAGCCCACCAGGAGCAGCCGGCTGCCGGGCACTAGGCGGCTGAGCCAAAAGTGGGCCTTGATCAGGTCTTCGATCTTCTTGTTGGGCACGATGCGCCCCACGTGCAGCACCGTGGGGCCCTCGGCGAAGCGGTCGATGACGTTCTGGTCCGGCGGGGTGTCCAGCACCTCCAGGTCCAGGAGGATGGGCAGCTCGGCCACCCGGGGGCAGCCGGCGGCCCGCAGCTCGCCGCAGTTGTACTGGCTGGCGCCCAGGCCCAGCTCCATGGCCGGGGCCAGGCGGGCCAACTGCGCCCGCCCCTGGCGGCAGCGCTCGGCGCTGGCCGGGTTGATGCCCTCCAGGAAATCGGCCGGGGTGATGTTGTGGTAGCGCATCACCTTGCGCCCCGGCAGCTTGAGTAGCTGGTCGGCCAGGTCGGTGCCGATGGAGAAATGAAAGATCAGCACGTCATCCGGCCCGGCCTGGGCCGCGTAGTCCTCCACCGGCCGGGCGCGGCCGCGTAGCCGGTGGTCATAGTTGACGGCGAAGATGTCGGAGGCAAAGCCCCAGGAGCGGAAGAGCTTCTGGAAGGCCAGCACCTCCGAGCCGATGGCGTCGCCAAAGGCGAAGTCGGCCAGCATCTGGTGCACGGCCGGCCCACGGCGGGGCGCGGCCTTGATCGGGGCCGGGGCGCGCCAGTCGGACTTGGCCGGGGGCGTGGGCTCGGTCGCCAGGCGCTGGATCAGCTTCAGGTAGCGCTCGGTGACCTGGGGCCAGCCGTAGTTGTCCAGCACGTAGGCCTTGCCCGCCGTTGCCATTTGCGCGCGCAGCTCCGGCCGGGCCAGCATCAGGTCCAGTCCCTCGGCGAAGCTGGGGTAGTCCTTGAAGTAGAGCCCGCCGCCGCTCATCTCCACGTGGTCCTTGGTCACCGCGCAGCCGGCGTGCACCATCACCGGCGTGCCGGCCAGCCAGGCCTCCATGATCACGATGGAGAAGCTCTCCATCAGGGAGGGCTGCATCAGCACCTCGGCGGCGGCGTAGGCGTCGTACTTGTCCTGCAAATCCACGAAGCCCAGGTCCTGTATGTGCTCGTGCCCGCCGGCCGGGATGGGCGCCGGCAGGTTGCCGATCATCAAGAGCTTCAAGCCCCGCGGCCCGCGGCCCTCCTGCTTGTAGCGCAGGAAGTACTGGCTAAGCAGGGGCACGTTCTTGCCGGCGTCCTTGCGCCCGGCGTAGAGGATGAAGGGCGCGTCCTGGGCGAATTTTTGCTGGAAGCGCGCGGCGTCGAACTCCCAGCCGGTGTCGATGCCCTCGCCCAAGAGGAGCGGCTCGCCGCGCGAGAGGTCGTAGAGGCCCCGGCCCAGGCGCTGCTCGGCCGGCACGTGGAAGACGATGGCCCGGGCGGTCTCGAAGGCCCGGCGCACCGCCGCCAGGCGGGCGTAGCCCTCGTCGTGCAGGCAGGGGATGATGACGCTCTTCTGGGGATGAATCAGCGGCCCCAGCACCGAGGGCGTGAACAGATAGGGGATGAAGAAGAACGGCCCCTCCTCGGGGTGCGCCGCGATGTGGCTGAACAAGGTCGGGCTGAAGACCATGTTTTCGAAGAACTGGCGTTCTTCCTTGGCGTCCAGGCCCTCGCCGGCCATCACCCGGGCATTCAGGGCGTTGAACAGCCCGCCGTCGCGGGGCGCGGTGGCGAAACGCCGCACCTTGAGGCCCGCCTCTTCGCTGAAGCCCTCGGGATAGGCCTGCACGTCCCAGTCGGTGCCCAGGCCGCCTAGGCAGGTGGTGAGCACCTGCACCTCCACCCCGGCTTCTCGCAGGTTCTGGGCGGTGCGCCTGGCCTCGGCCTCGGCCCCGCCGGGCACCTGCTTGCCGAACCAGCTCAGCACGAAGCTGCACCTGAGGCCGGACGCGGTCATCTTTTATTTGCGCCCCTTCACGGCGTAGTCCAGGTGGCTGTAAAGCAGGTTGTTGAGCCGCTCCACGTTGCGGTTGAACACGTCGGTCAGCTCCGGCCCTCCGGCGGCCAGGGGTTGCAGGCGGTGCTCGGGCGGCACCGGCGAGAGGTACATGACCTCCACCTCGCGCAAGCCCGCCCAGCGCCACAAGAAGCGCGCCGCCTCGGGGTGGATGGGCTTGTTGTGGGTCAGGTCGAGATAGAAAGCCCCCGCAAAGGTGGAGAGGCACTGGGGGTTGACCGTCTCGGCGATGAGCACGCCACCCGGCTTGAGGCGCGAGGCGCACAGCCCCACCAGCTCGGTCAGCTCGTCCAGGCCCAGGTGCTCGATGACCTGGCTCATGAGGATGCCGCCCAGGCTGGCCTCGGGTAGCCCCCGCAGGTATTCCAGGCCATCGGCGGTGACCACCTCCAGGCCCAGGTCGCGCCCCAGGGCGGCCATCTCGGGGTTGATGTCCACGCCCCGGGCGGGGATGCCCGCCTCCTTGGCGGCCTCCAGGAACTCGCCCCGGCCGCAGCCCAGGTCCAAGAGCGGCGCTTCTTTGGTGGCGGCGTCTTTGAAGTGCTCCAGGTAAATGCCCTGCTGACGCTTGATCTGTTCGCGGCTGCCCCGGTGCAGGTCCTCGAAGGCCAGGTAGGAGGCCCCCCGGCTGGCGCCGCGGGCTGCCTTTATCTGGCTCACGGCCTCGTCCGAGACCAGGCCAGCCCCCGCCTGGCGTTCCACGATCTCTTGCAGGCGGGCCAGCAAGAGCTCGGTCTGGATGGAGCCCTGGGCCGCGCCGCGCTCCAGGGCCTCCAGGCGGGCCAGGGCCTCGCGTGCCGCCAGGTCCTGGCGGCGCAGGCGTTCGCTAAGCGCGCGGCTCAGGTCCTCCTGGGCGTCCAGGCGGCGGTCGGAGTGGGCCTGGCGGCGCAAGAGGTCCACGTGCTGGGGGATGAGATGATTGAGAGCCTTGACCAACTTGTCATTGAAAGATACCTGGCGGGCCAGCCACACGCTCATGGGGAACTTGGTCAGCTTGTAGATCAGCTTTTTCAGCACCAGCACCAGGCGGGCGCCCAGCCCCTCGCGGTGGGTGGAGACGCCCCACTGCTTGGCGTCCCAGAGCTGGTTGAGGCCCGCGCGCAGGATGCCCAGCTCGGCGGCGGCGGAGTCCTCCACGGCCTGGCTGAAGGAGACCGCCGCCTCCTCCACGCGCCTGATCTCGGCGGGGTCGTAGAGGCCCTGGGCCTTCTTCTCCCGCACCGTGGCATCCACCTCTTGCAGCAAGGCCCGCACGTCGGGCTTGTCGGGGCCGGTCTGGCTCATGCGCTATCCCCCAGGGGCGTTACCTGCCAGGTGTGCGGCGGCCGGAAGACGCCCTCGTCTCCCAGGCCGGAGCGCACCGCGAAGGAGGCCGCCTGCTTGATGTAATCATAGGCCCGGCCGTCGCGGGCGTGGGCGGCCACGTCCAAGAGGTAGGTGCCCTGCACGAAATCCAGGCGGCTGACCGAAAAACGCACGCTGCCCCGGGCCGGCAGCGTCCCCAGATCCACCCGCTCCAGGTGGGTGTTGGTGCCGTAGCAAAGCACCTCCTGGGCGTTCTGGATGGCCACCCCGAAGACCAGGTCGGCCGTGGGGTTCACCTGGCGGTAGTCCATCTCCAGGATGAGGGCCTCGCCCTGCTGGAAGACGGCCCGCTGCTCACCGGCCTGGTCCAACAGGCGCACGGCCTCGATGAGCACCTGGCCGTCGCCCCAGCGCTGTTGATCCAGGGCCTCCTGGGGTTGGCACTGGTCGCGGCGTATCTCGTCCTCCATCAGCGAGACCTTCTGGCGGTAGGCGTCGATGACGCGCAAGGGCTCGCCCCGGGCGGCCAGGCAGCCGCCGTCCAGCCAGATCACCTCGTCGGTGTATTTCTCCACGGCGCCCAGGTCGTGGGTCACCAGCACGATGGTCTTGCCGGCGCGCTTGAACTGGTTGATCTTGTCCTCGCACTTGTGGGCGAAGGCCTCGTCGCCCACGGCCAGCACCTCGTCCACCAGGAGCACGTCGGGGTCCACGTTGACCGCCACCGAGAAGCCCAGGCGCACGTACATGCCCGAGCTGTAGGTGCGCACCGGCGCGTCGATGTATTCGCCCAGGCCGGAGTAGGCCACGATGTGCTCGAAGCGCTCGCCGATTTCTTTCTTGGACAGCCCCAGGATGGTGCCGTTCAAGTACACGTTCTCGCGGCCGCTGAACTCGGGGTGGAAGCCGGCCCCCAGCTCGATGAGGCTACTGACCCGGCCGCGCACGCTCACGCTGCCCTGGTCGGGCTTGTAGATGCCGGCCATGATTTTCAGCAGGGTGGACTTGCCCGAGCCGTTCTGGCCGATCACCGCCAGGGTGCCGCCGCCGGCCACGCTGAAGTTAAGCCCGTCCAGCACCGTGACGTAATCGGTATGGCGCTTCTTGGCAAAGGGCCGCAAAAGGAGCGACTTCCAGGTGCCGTAGGAGCGCTGGAGCATCTCGCGCCGAAAGCGCTTGACCAGGTCGATGACCTCTATGGCCGGTTGGTCTGTCATATCTTCTCGGCGAAGTATTCCTTGTAGTGCTCGAAGACCCTCACCCCGGCCCACAACAATACCAGGCTCAGGAGGGCCAGGGCGCCCAGGTGGTCCCAGCGCGGCCAGCGGCCATAAAAAATGATGTCCTGGTAGGCCAGGGTGAAGACCGCCGCCGGATTGAGGTAGACCAGGAAGCGGTATTTCTCGGGCACCTGGGTGAGCGGATAGAGCACCGGCGTCAGGAAGAACCACAGGGTCAAGAGGTTGTTCAAGAGATGCCGGGTGTCGCGCATGAAGACCGTGGCCGTGGCCAGGATCAGCACCAGGGCCAGTGTGAAGACCAGGTGCAGGGCCGCCACCAGGGGAAAGGCCAGCAAACACCAGGTCAGCGGCACCTGCTGGAACAGCAGAAAGCCCAGCAGGATGGGCAGGCTCAGGAGGTAGTTGACCAGGTTGGCCAGCACCTTGACCGCCGGCAGCACCTGCTGGGGAAACAGCACCTTGGTCACCAGGCTGCCGCCGTCGGTGATGGCCCCGGCGCCCTCGTTCAGGGATTGCGAGAAGAATATCCAGGGGAGAAGGCCGGTGAACATGAAGGCCGCGTAGTGCTCCATCTGCACCCGAAAGTACACGCTGAAGACCAGGGCGTAGACCAAAAGCAAGAGCAGCGGGTTGAGGAAGGTCCACAGGAAGCCCAGCAAGGAACCCCGGTAGCGCCCTTTCAGCTCGCGGCCGGCCAGGGCGCCCACCAGGGCGCGATAACGGACAAGCTCGGCCAGATGCTGGGTCAGGGGCATGGACTAATCCCGCGGGCTAGTAGGCATTGGGGTGTATGAAGCCCTTGACCACCGTCAAGGCCATGATCTTGAAGTCAAAGGTGAGCGACCAGTTCTCGATGTAGTGCAGATCGTGCTTGATGCGCTCCTCCAGGCTGGTGTTGCCGCGCCAGCCGTTGATCTGCGCCCAGCCGGTGATGCCGGCCTTGACCTTGTGCCGGAGCATGTAGCCCGGCACCTTGCGCCGAAAGTCGGCGATGAACTCCGGCCGCTCGGGCCGGGGGCCCACCAGGCTCATCTCGCCCTTCAAGGCGTTGAAGAACTGGGGCAGCTCGTCCAGGCTGGTGGCCCGCAAAAAGGCCCCCAGGCCGGTGCGGCGCTGGTCATTCTCGGCGCACCACACCGGTCCGGTCTCGCACTCGGCGTCCGCGCGCATGGTGCGGAACTTGAGCATCTCGAAGACCCGGCCGTCCAGGCCCATGCGTTGCTGGCGAAAGAGCACCGGCCCCGGCCCGGAGCACAGCTTGACCATAAACGCCACCAGGAGCATCACCGGCCCCAGGAGCACGATGCCCACCAGGCTGCCCAGGATGTCCACCCCCCGCTTGAGCACGCTGTTCCAGCCCTCCAGGGGGCTGCCGCGCAGGCCGATGATGGGCAGGCCCTCGAACTCCTCGATGGAACCGTGCAGACTGATGAAATGGTGCAGATCGGGCACGATCTTGATGTCCACCATCTCGTCGGCCACGAAGTCCACCACCTCGTGGATGTGGGCGTGGGCGGCGATGGGCAGCGCGATGATGAGCACCTGTATGCCGTGCTCGGCCAGCACCCGGGGCACCTGATTGTACAGACCCAGCACCGGCGCGCCCTCGATCACCTGCCCCACCAACTCTGGCCGGCGGGTGAGAAAGCCCACGATGCGCAGGCCCAGCACCGGGTTCTGGCGGATTTTCTGGGCCAACAGACGCCCCAAGTCGTCGATGCCCACGATCAGCACCGCCTCGCCCAGGTGCTCGGGGTGGGTGCGGCTCCAAACCAGGCGCAACAGGGGCCTAAAGCCCAACAGCGCCATCAGCAACAGGACGTAGAAATGGGCGAAGACCAGGCGGCTGAAATCATAGGGCCGCACGAAGAAGGCCAGGGTCACGGCCACCACCACGCCGGTGGTGGCGGCCTTGAACACCGGCCACCAGGTATGGGATAGCCCCGCCCAGGGGCGCCGGTACAGGGCGAAAGTCTGGAAGACCACGGCGTAGATCACCAGCACCAACAGCAAGAGGGCCAGGTAGAGCTGGAGGTCGGGCACGCCCTTGGTCACCGGGAAGACGGGATAGTAAAAACGGATGTAGTAGGCGGCGATCCAGCAGACCACCACCAGGCATAGGTCGCCCAGGTAGAGAATCGAGCGAAAGAACTGCAGGCGTTGCTGGAACATGCCTATCGCCGCCCGCGCCAGGGTAAGCCGTTACCAAGCGTCGGGCCGGGCCTGGGAAGATAGCCGTCTATTTGCCCCGGGCCTTTTCCATGGCCTCCTGGCGCCTCTTGCAATCGAAGCACAGGGTGGTCACCGGCCGCGCGGTGAGCCGCTCCTCGCTGATGTCCTCTCCGCAGGACTCGCAGATGCCGTAAGTGCCATCTTCCAGGCGCAGGAGGGCCTCGTTGATCTTGCTGATGAGCTTGCGCTCACGGTCGCGGATACGCAACAGGAAGTTGCGGTCCGACTCCAGGGCGGCCCGGTCGGTGGGGTCGGGGAAGTTCTCCTTGGCGTCGGTCATGCCGGCCACGGTGCGCTCGGCCTCGCTCAAGAGCTCGTCGAGTTGCTCTTGCATGAGCTTGCGGAAGAACTCCAGCTTTTCCTTGTCCATGGGCACCTCTCCCGGTTATTGGCGAGGATTGAGGGCGGAGTTTATCACGGCAAAGAGGGGCTGTAAAGACCGCCCGGGCCGGGGTCCGTTGCCGGTGGACGTCGCCTCTCCGGCCAGCCCGCGGCGGGAGCCGAGCAATTGCGCGGGGGCCAGTGCCCTTCCCGACTCGTTAGGCCTTCCGGGGCTCCCCGTGGCGGGTGCTTCCTCGGCCAGCCCGCGGCGGGAGCCGAGCAATTGCGCGGGGGCCAGGGCCTTTCCCGACCCGTTAGGCCCGCCGGGGCTCCCGGCTAAAGGTGCCGCTTTTGCCGCCGGATTTGGTCTCGAGCCAGATGGACTCGATGACCGCGTCGCGCTGCACTGATTTTATCATGTCGTAGAGGGCCAGGGCCGCCACGCTGACGGCGGTGAGCGCCTCCATCTCCACCCCCGTGGGGGCCACGGTCTTGACCGTGGCCTGGATCAACACGCCGTCATCCTGGGGAGTGAGTTCCAGGCTCACGGCACTGATGGGCAGGGGGTGACACAGGGGGATCAGCTCGGGGGTGCGCTTGGCCGCCTGGATGCCGGCGATGCGGGCCACCGCCAGGGCGTCGCCCTTGGGCAGGCCGCCCTGGGCGATCAAGGCCAGCACCTCCTGGTTCAGCCGCACCTTGCCCCGGGCCGTGGCCTGGCGCTGGGTGGGGGACTTGTGCCCCACGTCCACCATGCGGGCTTGCCCCTTGCTGTCTAGGTGACTAAGCCCCGGCTCCGCCTTGCTCTCCGTTTCGGTGGTCATGCTTTCAGCCCCCAACGGCGCTTCTTTTTCTTGGCCCCCGTCGCCACTTCCCGGCCCTCGTCCTCGAGCACGGGCTCGGGAGCGGCCTGGTCATCGCCCAGCTGGGCCAGTTCCTCCAAGAGGCGTTTCTGGTCTTTTTTCAGTTTCTGGGGGGTGCGCACCACCAGTTGCACCAAGAGATCGCCCCGGCGCTCGTCGCGCAGCCGCGGCATGCCCAAACGGGGCAGGCGCACCAGGTCGCCGGTCTGGGAGCCGGCGGGTATGGCCAGTTCGGCCGGGCCGTCGATGAGGGTCTCCACCAGCACGCTGCGCCCCAGGGCGGCCTGGATCATGGAGACCTTGAGCTGGCGGTAGAGGGAGTCGCCGTCGCGCTCGAAGACCCCATGGGGCTGCAAGTGCACCACCACGTAGAGGTCGCCGGGCTCGCCGCCCAGACTGCCACCCTCGCCCTCGCCGCGCATGCGCAGGCGCTGACCGTGGCCGATGCCCGGGGGGATGCGCACCGAGAGTTCCTTTTCCTCGAACTTGCGCCCCTTGCCCCGGCAGGCCGGGCAGGGGTCGGTGACCACCCGGCCCTCGCCCCGGCACTCGGGGCAGGTGGTGGCCAGGCGGAAAAAGCCCTGGCTGCGGAGCACCTGGCCCTGGCCGCCGCAGGCCCGGCAGACCACCGGCGGGGCACCGCCCTTCTGGCCGCGGCCGGAGCATTCCTGGCAGGCCAGTTCGCGCCCCACCCGGAAGCTGGCCTGCTTGCCCTGGGCGGCGTCCTCCAGGCTCACCTCCATGTCGTAGCGCAGATCGCGTCCGCGTTGGGGGCCGCCCCGGGGCGCCCCGCCGGGGAACCCGAAGAGCCCCTCGAAGACGTCGGAGAAGGTGCTGAAGATGTCGCCCATGCCGCCGAAGCCCGAGAAGCCGGTGTTTTTCAGCCCCTCATGGCCGTAGGCGTCATAGAGGCGGCGCTTCTCGGCGTCGCGCAGCACCTCGTAGGCCTCGGCGGCCTCCTTGAATTTTTCCTCGGACTGGGCGTCGCCGGGGTTGCGGTCGGGGTGCAACTCCATGGCCAGCTTGCGGTAGGCCTTTTTCATCACCTCGGGGTCGCAGTCCCGTTCAATCCCCAGGATTTCGTAATAACAGCGTTTCATGTCTTCTGTTCGTCAGCGGGCTCCAGGATGACCTGGGCGGCCCGGGCAAAGGTGTGCTTACCCAGTTCCTCGGCGCGGGCCTTGAGCTGGCCCAGTTCCTGGGCAGAGGGCTCCTGCCCCAGGGCCTCCAGGACCCTGCGCCAGGTGAAGAGGTCGCCGGCGTCGAGCGCCTGGCCGGCCAGGTCCCGCAGTTGGTCGGTGGCCCCGGCGGCGCTCAGGCACTCCAGGGCCTCGCCCCAGCGCCCCTCCTTTAGGAAGCGGCCACCGGTCTCGGCCAGGCTGGGGGCCTTCTGGGCCAGGAGGCGCCGGCGCTCCTTGGCCGAGGGCAGTTGGTCCCTGGCCATGGCTTATTCCCGATCCTGGCCCTGATCGCCGGTCTCTTCCTCTTCTTCCTCGTCGTCCTCGTCGTCCTCGTCCAGGCGCAGGGCGGCGGCGGCCTGGGCCTGGGCCTCGGCCTCGGCCACGGCCTGGGCGATGCGGGCGCGCTCGCGCTCCTCGGCGGCGGCGCGCTCGATCTCGGCCTCCTCGGCGCTGACCGGGTAGACGTCGCCCGAGGCGATCTCGCGCAGGGCCAGGACGATTTCCTTGTTCTTGACGTCCATGTGGGGCGGGGCGCCCTCCCGGAGCTGACGCACTCGTTTGGCCGTCAGGTGCACCAGGCTGAAGCGGTTGTCGATCTGCCTCAGGCAGTCCTCCACCGTGACTCTTGCCATCTTTTTTACTTCCTTGATGATTGGCTCGTATCCCCGGGGGCGGGGGCGGGCGCCCCGGGCTCCTGGGGAATTTTATCCATGAAGTCAGACTTTATCCCATAAACCACTTTTTGGCCCGCCAAACGCACGGGCAGCAGCCCGCTGACCGGGTCGGGCCGCCCCACCGCCAGGACCTGGCCGGCGTCCTGGCCGGCGGCCAGGGCCAGGGTGCAGTCCGGGGAATCCAGCCCGTAATCATCGGCGGGCAGGGCTTTTTCCCACCTGAGATCCAAGAGGTCCCAGATGAAAAGTCCGGCTTTTTCGCCGATCGCGGGGTCCCCACCCGGGGGCTGTACCTGGCGCCATTGGCCCTCCTGGCGGGCAAACAGCCTCTCCCGGCCCTGACGCGCGATTTTGAGCTGGTCCACCGCCGAGCGCTCCAGGGTGAACAGCCGCCGGTCCAAGAGGTCCCGGGGCTGGCGCTCCAGGCGCTTCAGGCTCTCGTCCTGCACCAGCATCAGCGGACCGCCCTCGGTGCGCCGCACGTAGGTCTGGTTTTTGCCCGGCACCTCCTGGCCCCAGATCAGGCCCTGTTGGCCGCCATCGGCCAGGGTGAGGGCCAGGCGTCCCCGGGGCGGCTCCAGGCCCAGCTTGGCCGGCTTGAAGTCCTGGTCCACGAAGCCCTGGGCCAAAAGGCCGTGGGCTTGCAAGAGCAGGTTGTCCACTTCCTCGGGGTCGGCGGGGCCTTGCCCGGCCAGGGTCCAGCCCGCCGGCCCGCCGGCCTGGTTGCGCTCCAGGATCAGGTGGCTGGTGCCTTCTTGCAGCTCCACCCGCCGCACCTGGGCCAGGGGGAAGTCCAGCACCACCTTGTCGCGCAGGTCCAGGAGCCTTTTGGCCAGGGAGGCGCGCAGTTCCACCGGTGCCAGGAGCACCTCCGGTTGACCGGGGCGGGCGAGGTAGACCGATTCCTGGCTGGGGCTGATGGAGCCCACCAAGAGGGTGCGGGAGCCGCCCTGGCGGTCGGTCAGGACCAGCTCCAGAAGCGGCGGCGCCAGGCCGAAGTCGCTCCAGGGTCCCGGGTCGTCCAGGCGCTGGCTGACCTGCGCCGCGGCCAGGCTGTTCAAGACGCGCCCCACGGCCAGGCTGTCGGCGGGGCAGGCCAGGGGCTTGCTCACCCGCCATTGCTGGCCCTGGCCCGCGCGTTCCACGCGCAGGGGCTCGGGGTAGTCCCGGCCCTTGAACTCCAGGGCCTGCACCGAGGTTAGGTCATCCAGTTCCCACAGGCGGCTGGCCTTGGCCTGTTCCTCCTGATCGCGCTGGTCCAGGTGGTTGCTGAGCAACCAGGCGCCCCCGGCCACGACCAGGATCATGGCCCAGGCCATAAGCCGCCGCGAGCTCATAAGCGCCTCCTGCGCCGCCGCACCACCACCACCCCCAACCCCAAGAAGATAAGCGGCAGCACCACCACCGGCAACCCGAAGAGCACGATTCCCTGCCCGGGGGTCAACAAGAGGGGTTGGCTGGCGTCCTGCCTGGGGCGCAGGGAGATAAGGTCTTGCTCCTCGGCCAGATAGCTGACCAGGTTTAGGGCCAGGTCACGGTTGGCGGCCTGCCCCAGGTGCTGGTTGGTCAAGAAATCGGCATCACCGATCACCGTCAGGCGTCCCCGGGGGGCCGGGGGCGGGGTCTGGCCCGGCGCGGGGGAGGGCGAGGCCCCGGGCACCTCCAGCACCGCGCCCAGGCTCAAGGGACCTTTCAGGTCCCGGCCTTCCTGGTAGCGGGCCGGTCCGGCCTTGAGGGTGTCCAGGTCCGTGACCCCCCAGGAGGACGGGCCGGTGCGCAAGAGCTCCTGGCCCCGCACGCCCTCTGGCAGGGGCTGGGCCAGCCTGAGGGAGCGGGCCAGGGGGAAGTAGCAGATCATGCCGGTCAGGGGCTTGGTCACGGGGTGCTGGCCAAAATCCTCCACCAGGGGCCAGGCGGGGCTGGCCCCCACCAGGCTGCTGGCCGGGTCCAGCACCAGGTCGTCATCCAGGATGACCCCGCGCTGCTTGAGCCAGGCGGCCAGGCCGGAGTCGCGGTCGGGCTCCAAAAGCAGGAGCAGCCCGCCGCCGCGTTTGAGGTGCTCATCCAGGGCGGCGGCCTCGGCGGGCAAGAGGGGCTTCTGGGGGGCGGCCACCACCACCAGGGCGGCGTCGGCCGGCACCTGGCGGGCCGTGATCAATACCAGGGGCTTGACGTGGTAGTTCTGCTTCTCCACGGCCTGCTTGAACTGGCTCAGGCCCTGTTGGCCGCCCTCCTCGGGGGAGGCCTCGCCGTGGCCGCCGAGCAGGTACACGGTCTTGGAGCCCTGGCGGCTCAGGCGCAACAGGGCGCTGGTCAGCTCCTGCTCCTCGGGCAGCTTGATGCGCTCAACCCTGTCGCCCTGGCTGAGCAACAGGCTGCCGTAGGCGCGCACGTCAAAGCGCCGGGCCAGGCCGGGGTCGCGGTCCGGGTCCACGAACTGGTAGCTGAACTGGTGGCTCTGGAAGGCGTACTGCTCCAAGAGGTCGCGCAGGCCCTGGCGGCCCGGCTGCCCCTCGCGGTAAAAGGCATAGGCCTTCACCGGCTCGGAGAGCTTGGCCAGAAGCTCCTTGCTCTGGGGGGCCAGGGTATGGCGGGCGTCCTTGGTCAGGTCCAGGCGCAGGTGGTGGCGGCTGGCCAGGGCGCCCAGGAACAGGGCGATGGCCAGCACCATCAATAGCGACGCCCCGGCCCCCAGGCCCAGGCGTGCCGAGCGCTTGTTGAGGAATACCGCCAGCTCCCGCCGGCCCAAGAGGCCCCCGGCCACCAGGCAGAGCCCGCCGGCGCCGGCGGCCCACAGCCCCCACAGGGGGTGGTAAACGGCCCAGGCATAATGGGGCATGCCGGCGGCCACCAAGGCCAGGCCCAGCCAGCCCAGCAGGCGGGCTGGCGTGTTTTTGGCTAGGACTTCCAACGCTTGGCCTCCAAGGCCCGTATGCTGGCGAACAAAAACAAGGCCACGAACAAGACGAAATAGGCGATATCGGCGCTGTCCAAGAGGCCCTTGGCCAGATTCTCGAAATGGGCGCTGAGGCTTAAGCCCTGCAGAAGCGGTCCCCAGGACTCGCCGGCCAGGCTGGAGGACCAGCGCAGCACCCACAAGAGCAACAGCCCGGCAAAGGCCGTCACCGCGGCCACGATCTGGTTCTCGGTCAGCGCCGAGGCCAACAGCCCCAGGGCGATGAACCCGGCGCCCAGGAGCAGCAATCCCAGGTAGCCCAGGAGCACCGTGGGCCAGTACAGGGGCCCCAGCCAGGCCAGGATGATCATGTGCAGCAGGGTGGGCGCCAGGATCAGGGCCAGCATGCTAAGGGCCGCCAGGAATTTGCCCAGCACCACCGAAAGGTCGCTCAGGGGGTAGGAGAGCAGCAGCTCCAGGGTGCCGGCGCGTTTTTCCTCGCTCAAAAGACGCATGGTGAGCAATGGTGCCACCAGCATCTGAATCACCGACATGTTGCCCAAAAGGGGTGCCACCAGCATGTCGTGCAGGTTCAGGCCCCCGCCCATGGGGTTACGCATGGCCTGCAAACTGGCCATGCCGTAGTACATGGTGCCGGAATAAAAGAAAAAACCGCTGAGAAGCAGAAAGCCCACCCACAGCACGTAGGCGATGGCCGAATGGAAATAGGCCTGGAGTTCGCGCAGATATATGGCCTGGAGAGCCCTCATGCCCCGGCCTCCGCCGGCTCCGGCGCGGGGGCCTCCTGGGTGGTGAGTTGCACGAAGACCTCCTCCAGACTCAAGGCCAGCGGGCTCAGTTCCAGGAGCCCCAGGCCGGCCTCCACCACGGCCCGGGCCAGGGCGGCGCGCGGGGCCGGGTCGCTGGCCGTGGTCACTCGCCAGGCGCTGCAATCCTCCAGGCCGGGGGGCGCCTCCAGGGGCTCCAGGGACAGCACGCCCGCCACTTCGGCCAGCAGGGCCTTGAGGCGCGTGGCCTCGCCCTGGGCCACCAGGCGCAGGCTGACCTGGGCGCCGGAGCCCGGGGCCAGCAAGGAAGGCGGCCCCTGGGCCACCAGGCGGCCCTGGTTGATGATCACCACCCGCTGGCAGGTGGCGGCCACCTCCGGCAGGATGTGGCTGGAGAGAATCACGGTCTTCTGGCCGGCCATGTGCTTGATGAGGCTTCTGATCTCCACGATCTGCCCCGGGTCCAGGCCGATGGTGGGCTCGTCCAGGATCAACACCGGCGGGTCGCCCACCAAGGCCTGGGCCAGTCCCACCCGCTGGCGAAAGCCCTTGCTGAGTTGCTTGATCAGTTGGCCGGCGCGTCCCTCGATGCCCAGGGCCTCCATGACCCGGCCCGCCTCGCGCCGGGCGGCCAGCCGGTCCAGGCCCTTGGCCCCGCCCACGAAGTCAAGGTACTCCTTGACGCGCATGTCCACGTAAAGGGGCACGTTTTCAGGCAAATATCCCACGGCGCGCCGGGCGGCCAAGGGCTGGTCCACCACGTCGTGGCCGTTCACCAGGGCCGTGCCCGCGCTGGGCGGGAAAAAGCCGGTCAGGATGCGCATGGTGGTGGTCTTGCCGGCGCCGTTGGGGCCTAGAAATCCAAGGATTTCGCCTGGCTGCACCGTGAAATCCAGGCCGTCCACGGCCAGGGTCTCGCCGAAGCGTTTGCTTAGCTGGCGTACCTCGATCATGCTCGCTCCCCCGGCGGGTCGTCGGGACTGGCTGGTGAAGGTTGGCAAATTCTATTATTTACCAGCCTGGTCCCCGTATGGCAAGGCCGAGCGCCGGGCCTGAGCTGGCGCAGCGGGGCCTGGCCCCTGTCCGGGCCGCCAGCGCCATGCCTAAGGAATTATTGATGGCGACCAGCTCCCCTGGCCCAACCCCAAAAGCCGGGCCGCCGGCCTTGCTCGGCCGGCGGCCCGGGATGACGAGGGCTGCCTCGCGGGGGGCAACCCAGCGGAGGACGGATGGCGGGCCGGGAACCCGGGGGGCGGAACCCCGTCAGGCCCCCGGGGCCTCTGGCGGGAGAAAGCCGGGGCCGGCTTTTTTCCACGGGCGCTAGGGCATCAACCCCATGGCTTTCCAGTAGAAGCTGGCCAGGAAGATGCCGCCCAGCACCGCCACGGCGTAGACGGCTCCGCCCGCGCTGACGTGGCCTGGTGTCCAGGCCCGCGACTTGGTCATGGCCTCGCCCATGGTGATGAAGGGCTGCTGGTAGGACATGAAGAAGGAGTTGCCGGCGGCGATGACCGCCACGCTGATCAACGCGGGGTGCAGGTGGTGCACCTGGTGCAGGGGAATGAACAGAGGCGCGGTGAGCGCGATGGTGGAGAAGCCCCAGGGCACGTCCAGGAACCTGATCAGCCACATGCCGCCCACGATGACGAAGAGCAGCATCATGGGCTGGTCGGCGAAGGCCAGCACGCCGGGCTCTATCAGGGGGCGCATCCAGCCGGTGATGCCGGCCTTGATCAGGATGGAGGAGAGGCTGATGGCCGCGCCGAAGAAGTAGATGATGTCCCAGTTGACGCCGGTGGATATCTCGGGGAAGGTGACGATCCTGAAGAGCATCAGGGCCAAGAAGGCGAAGAGGGCCACCGCCGGCGTGGAGATGTGGTGGAATTTCTCGGTGGCGAACATGAACAGCGCCGAAAGCAGGATCACGGCGGTGAGTATCTCCTGGCGGGAGACCTTGCCCAGGGCGGCGTATTGTTTCTCAAAGGCGTCCTTGGGTATGGAAAGCGGCTCCTTGGGCTTCATCACCAGGTAGAGCAGCACCACGAAGACCACGGTGGCGATGGCCCAGGGCACGGCCATGTACTCGAACCAGGAGCCGAAGGTGACCAAGGGCTTGATCTCGGCGGGGTAGAAGCCCAGCATGAACACGCCCCACAGGGAGCCGGTGAGCCAGCAGGTGCCGGGGATCAGGGCGCTGGCCCAGGCCACCAGGTTGATCAGGGCCGAGCCCCGGGAGCGGTCGGGCAGCTTGCAGGCCTCCACCAGGTTCATGGCGATGGGCATCACGATGGCGATGCGCACGGTGATGGAGGGGGTCAGGGCCGAGAGAAGAAGGCCGATGATGCACCAGCTCAGGACCACCGAGCCATAGCTGGGCTCGAAGGTCTTGAGCACCAAGAAGGCGATGCGCTTGCCCAGGCCGGTCTTGACCAGGGCGAAGCCGAAGAACAGGGCCGGGATCAGCACCCAGACCGCCGAGCTGGCGAAACCGGCGGCCACGGTGGCCAGCGGCAGGCCAAAGGCCAGCGAGCCGCCCAACAGCATCGCCCCGCCCGCGAAGTAGGCCAGGGCGGAATCCCGGAATATCCACAGCCCCAGGGTTACCATCACCACGGCCAGGATGTGGTGCCCTTGGGGGCTCAGGTTGGTCAGAGGTTTGACCAGGGCGATCAGCACCGCCGCGATCGTGATTACTATCAGACCCATGACACGGGTCTTGCTCATGCCAAGCTCCTTAATGCGGCCTCCACCGGCGTGGGGCGCGTACGGGCGGGGCGGGGCCGTTCAGCGGCCCTCCCCGGGGCCAGTCGTGCTCTTGGTGCCTGGCGCCGCGGCGTCAGGGCCGGGGTGTCCCTGGCCGCCCCTTGCCGGGGCGGAGGAAGGAGAGGGGGCCGGGGCGTTTAACATCCACCCCGCGTCACCCCGGCCCCTCTCGGTGGATCAAGGCACCCTAAAGAACCAATTCCGCGCGATGAGCCCTAGGCCTGGGCCTGCGAGCGCAGCCTGAAGCGCTGGATCTTGCCGGTGGCGGTCTTGGGCAGCTCGTCCACGAAGGTGATCCAGCGGGGATACTTGTAGGGGGCCAGGCCGCCCTTGCACAGCTTCAATAGTTCCTGGCGCAGGTCGTCGCAGGCCGTCGCCGCGTTTTTCAGCACCACATAAGCCGCGGGCTTGACCAGCCCGTTCTCGTCACTTTGGCCCACCACGGCCGCCTCCAGCACCTGGGGGTGCTCGATGACCTTGGCCTCGATCTCAAAGGGCGAGCACCAGATGCCTCCCACCTTGAGCATGTCGTCGTTGCGCCCGCAATAGAAAAACAGGCCCTCGGAGTCGCGGTAGTAGGTGTCGCCGGTGTCCAGCCAGCCGTCGCCCAGCATGGTGCCGGCGGTCTTGGTGGGGTTGTTCCAGTAGTACTTGGCCGTGGAATCGCCGCGCACCCACAGCCGGCCCGCTGAGCCGTCCTCCAGGTCCTGGCCCTGGTTGTCCACCACGCGGGCCTGATAGCCCTCCACCATGCGCCCGCTGGAGCCGGGCACCGTCTGTCCGGGGCGGTTGCAGATGAAGATGTGCAGCACTTCGGTGGAACCGATGCCGTCCAGGATCTCCAGGCCGGTGTGCTCCTGCCAGCGCCGCAGGATGTCGGCCGGCAGGGCCTCGCCGGCCGAGACGCAGGCGCGCAAGGAGGACAGGTCGCGCCCGCCGTTCTCCAGGGCCGCCAATTGGGCCGCGTAGAGGGTGGGCACCCCGAAGTAGAGGCTGGGCCGGAATTTCTCGATGACCGAGAAGGTGGAATCCGGCGTGGGGCGGGCCGCCGAGAGCACCGCCGTGGCCCCGGCCCACAGGGGGAAGTACATGCCGTTGCCCATGCCGTAGGCGAAGAACAGCTTGGCGGCCGAGAAGAAGACGTCCTTGGGTCCCACGTCCAGGAGCCGCTGGGCGAAGAAATAGCTGGTGACCACCATGTCGCGTTGGGAGTGCACGGTGCCCTTGGGGGCGCCGGTGGAGCCGGAGGAGTAGAGCCAGAAGCAATCATCGGTGGGGCTGGCGGGGCACAGGTCCAGCTGGTCGCTGGCCTGGGCCATGAGCGAGTCCAGGGTCTGGCCGGCGCCCTCGGTGCGCAGGGCGTGGGGGGGCGCGGGCTGGGCCTGGGCCAGGGCGCTCTCCACCTCCTCGGCGAACTCCGGCGAGTAGATCACCGCCCCGCAGCCCGAGTCCTCCAGCATGAACTTGTAGTCCTTGGCCCGCAGGATGGTGTTGATGGGCACCGGCACGATGCCGGCCTTGATGGCGCCCCAGAAGACGTAGAAGAACTCGGGCGCGTCCTTGATCATCATCAGCACCCGGTCGCCCCGGACCAGGCCCAGGCCCTTGAGGGCCTGACCGGCGCGGTTGACGCCCTGGGCCAACTGGGCGTAGGTCACCGACCCGCCGCCGTCGCAAAGGATGGCCACCTGTTCCCCGCGCCCCTCTGGCACATGGCGGTCTATGAAATGGCTGGCAACGTTAAAGCAAGGCGCAAAAACCAAACGGCTGGAATCCTCGGTAGGCTCAACACGAAAAGTATGATCATCCATGGGAACTCTCCACTCCGACGCCGGTGTCCGGTGGCCATTTCAACTAGCAGGCCGTCTCCGCAGGCCCCAACGGCTGCGAGAAGAGCAAGGGCTGTGCCATGCATTTCCGGCAGGGAGGCATTGAGATTACGAATTAATATTGCTGGTTTTTATGCGATGGGCGCCGGCTGGGCGCGCAGGGGAGGGCTTGGAGTGTAAAGCTATTTTGCAGCTACTCCGGCTGCCGTTTCCAGTTTTTTACCAGCTCCTAGCCAGCGTCCTTGACCAACAGGCCATAGCGGATCATGCGTTTGCGCAGGGTGGGACGCGAGATGCCCAGGGCGCGGGCGCTGGCCGAGAGGTTCCAGCCCGTGGCGGTCAGGGCGCCCAGGATGCGTTCCTTCTCCACCTCGCCCAGGACCGGCAGCGGCCGCGAGGGGGCCGGCCGCGCGGGATGGCTGGCCAGGGCGGCCTGCACCGTCTCGGTCAGAAGCACCGGACCCCGCGAGTCCAGCACGGCCTTGGTCAGCACGTTCTTGAGCTCGCGCACGTTGCCGGGCCAGGCGTGGGCCATCAAGGCCGCCACCGCGCCCTTTTCCACCCGCACCACCCGCGCCCCCAGCTCCTGGTTCAGCCGCGAGACGAAATACTCGACCATCTCCGGTATGTCCTCCATGCGCTGGCGCAGGGGGCAGACCAGGATGTTGATCACCTTGAGCCGGTAGAGCAGGTCTTGGCGAAAACGCCCGCGCCGCACCAGATCGCTCAGGTCGTGGTTGGTGGCGGCGATGATGCGGGCGGCCGAGCGCAGCACCTGGGTGCCGCCCACCCGGCTGAACTCGCGGTATTCCAGAAAGCGCAGCAGCTTGGCTTGCAGGTTCAGGGGCAGATCGCCGATCTCGTCAAAGAAGATGGTGCCCTCGCCCGCCAGCTCCAGACGCCCGGTCTTGGCCTCGGAGGCGCCGGTGAAGGCCCCGCGCTCGTGGCCGAACAACTCCGACTCCAGGAGGGTCTCCACCAGGGTGGTGCAGTCCACGGTGACGAAGGGCTGCTCGCCCGGCAGGGAGGATTGATGGATGACCTGGGCGATCAGCTCCTTGCCGGTGCCGGTCTCGCCCTCGATCAAGACCGTGGCCCGGTTGCGGGCCAACAGGCCCACGGTCTTGAAGATGGAGCGCATGACCGGGGTGCGTCCCACCAGGCGCTGGCTGGCCGGGAAATCCTGCACCGGGCTGGACAGGGCCGGCGAGCGGTGCAGGGCCTCGTTCATGCGCATGGCCCGGGCCACGGCCTGCTCCAGCTCGTCCACGTCCAGGGGCTTGTTCAGGAAGTCGTAGGCCCCTTGGCGCATGGCCGCGATGGTGGAATCCATGTCGTGGAAGGCGGTGATGATGATTACATTGGCCTCGGGGTCCTTGGCGATGATCTTCTTGAGCACGTCCAGGCCCGACATGTCCGGCAGGCGCACGTCCAGGACCACCACCTGGGGCTGATGGCGGTTCCACAGGGCCAGGCCCTCGGCCCCGCTGCCCGCCGTGCGCACGGCGTAGCCCTTCTCGCGCAGGAACATGTCCAGGGATTCGCGGATGGAGGACTCGTCGTCCACCACCAGGATGCTTTTCAGGGCTGGCATGGCAGCCTCAGGGCGAAGGAGACCCCCTGGCCGGGGCGGTTGCGCACCACCACGCTGCCGCCATGGGCCTCGGTGATGCGCTTGACGTTGACCAGCCCCAGGCCGGTGCCCAGGGGCTTGCGCGTGAAAAAGGGCTTGAACAGCCGGGGCAGGTCGGCCGGCGCGATGCCCGGGCCGTTGTCGCTGACGCCGATCTCCAAGAAAGGCCGGCCCTGGGCCCGGCCCCGGCGGGTCCACGCCGTGATGCGCCCGCCCGGCCGCGCCGCCTCCAGGGCGTTGAGCAACAGGTTCTGCACGGCCTGCTGCAAATTGCCGGCGTCGCCCACGCTGAGGGGCAGGTTGCGGGCGTGCCGCTGGCAGACCTGGATGCCGCTTTCGTTGAGGCGCGGCTCCAAAAGCTCCAGGCAGCCCCGGACCAGGCCGGCCAAGTCCACCGGCGCCGGCTCTAATTGCATGGGGCGCACGGTGTCCAGGAGCTGGCGCATGATCAGCTCCAGGCGCATCACCTCCTGGGCCGTGATGTCCAGGCGCCGCCGGTCGAAGCCGTCCAGCTCCAGCTTGCGGCTAAGTATCTGCATGTTCATCTTGATGGCCGACAGGGGATTGCGTATCTCGTGGCTCAAGGAGGCCGTGAGCTGCCCCAGGTAGGCCAGGCGCTCGTGCTCGCGCACCTTGGCCTCCATGACCGCGCGCTCGCTGACGTCCCGGCAGATGCCGATGGTCACCCGTCCCTGGCCCAGGTCCACCAGGCGGGCCTTCATCTCGGTGGCGGCCCGCTCGGATGGGCAGCCCAGGCGGTTGTACTCCAGGCAGCGGGGGGACTCCTGGCCGGCCTGGGCGTTGCTATAGGCCTGACGCACCAGGGGTCGGGAGTCCGGGGCCACGTAGCGTAAAAAGGATTTGCCCTCCGCCTCCTCCCAGGTCACGCCGTGCATGCGGCAGAAGGCGGGGTTGGCGAAGAGAATGCGCCCGCGCTGGATGACGAAGAACCCGTCGCTGATCTCCTCCACCAGGGCCTTGTAGCGCCGGCGCTCGTCGGCCAGCTCGGCGGTGCGTTCCAGCACCTGGCGCTCCAGCTCGCGGGCGTGGTTGTTGACCAACAGGTCGTGCATGCGCTGAAAGTGGTCGGAGAAGCAGTGGATGGTGTAGGCCAGGCAGTTGTCCAGGGGCAGCAGGGCCCCGCTGAGCAGATGCCGATTGGCGGGCAGAAGCAGGCGGGCCAGGACAATGGAGCGGAACAGCTCAAAGGCCTTCTGCACGTCCGAGAGCGAAAAACCCGCTTTCAGGCGCTTGCGGGTGATGTAATCGATGAACTGCTCTATGCGGAACATGCTCCCGGAGGCGAGGGCCTCGCGGTAGGCATGGAAGGCCCCGCGCACCGTGTAGCGCAACTCCGGCAGCGGACGTTGGCTATAGCGGGGCGAGAGGGCGCCCAGGCGCTCCGCCCATTCCCGCATGATGTCTTTTTTGTTGGCGTCCAGCCAGCCCAGGAACTCGGAGGCGGGCGCATCTTGCGCGTCGCCTTCGGCGGGCGGGGAGGAGCCAGGCGCGCTGGGAGCCATCTGGAGCATCCTGATTATTCCTGCCTGGGGAAACCCACCTTGTCTCAGTACCACACCGCCCGGCGCTCCCGCAATAGGCGCGCCGACCCGCCATCGCCCGGCCCGGCCGCCGCCCGGTGAGACCGGGGCGGGGCGCCTAGCCCTGCTTGCCGTGGTAGAAGGCGTAGTAGGTGACCGGGATCACCACCAGGGTGAAGGCCGTGGAGGCGAACAGCCCAAAGATGAGAGCCCAGGCCAGGCCCGAGAAGATGGGGTCCAGGGTGATGGGCCAGGCCCCCACCGCCGCGGCCAGGGCCGTGAGCACGATGGGCCTTAGGCGCACGGCCCCGCTCTCCAACAGGGCCTCGCGCAGGCCCAGGCCCTGCTTGACCGCCTCGTGCACGAAGTCGATCAGCACCACCGAGTTGCGGATGACGATGCCCCCCAGGGCGATCATGCCGATCATGCTGGTGGCGGTGAAGAAGACCGGGTTGGGGTAGCCGCCCACCGGGGCGGCGCTGACCAGCCCCAAGAGCCAGAAGCCCGGCGCGATGCCCAGGATGGTCAGGGGTATGGCCAGCATCAGGAGCAGGGGCATGAAAAAGGAGTTGGTCTGCACCACCAGGAGGATGTAGATGCCCACCAGGGCCGCCGCAAAGGCCAGCCCCAGGTCGCGGAACACGGTCACGGTTATCTGCCACTCGCCCTCGCCCACCCAGTCCACCCAGGAGCCGTGGGGCAGGGGCTGTTTCTTCAGCTCCGACTGCAAGTCCAGCGCCGCCTCGGCCGGGGCGCGGCCGGCCAGCTCGGCATAGAGGAAGACCACCCGCTTGAGGTCCTTGTGGTAGATGGGCTGGTCCACCGGCCGGGGCAGGAATACGCCCAGCTCGGCCAGGGGCACCGTGGCCCCCGTGGCGGTCTGCACGGGCAGTTGCCCCAGATCGGCGGGGCTGGAGCGCTTTTGGCGCGGCAGGGTCAGGCGGATGGGCAGGGACTGGCGCTCGCCGGGGGCGTGCAGGCTGGCCGGGGCCTCACCGGCCACCGCCAGGCCCAGGGTGGCCAGCACGGCCTGGTTGGAGACCCCGTGCAGGGCGGCCTTTTCCTTGTCCAACCGGAAGTCCAGGCGCTCATGGCTGGCCTCGCCGCTATGGTCCAGGTCCACCAACAGGGGCTGGGCGGCCATGACCCCGCGCAGGTGGAGGGCGCTGTCCAGGAGCTGGGCATAGGCCAGGTCGGGCGGGCCGTAGACCTCGGCCACCAGGGTGGAGAGCACCGGCGGCCCGGGGGCCACCTCCACGATCTTGAGATTGACGCCGTGGCGGGCGGCCACCGTGGTCAGGCCCTGGCGCAGGCGCAGGGCGATCTCGTGGCTCTGCTGCTGGCGCTGGTCCTTGGGCACCAGGTTGAAGCGTATATCGGCCACGTTGCCGCCCTGGCGCAGGTAGTAGTGGCGCACCAGGCCGTTGAAATCCATGGGCGAGGCCAGGCCGGCGTAGGAGATGATCTCGGTGACCTCCGGCACCTGGGCCAAAAAGGCCTCGAAGTCGCGCACCGCCCGGTCGGTGGCCTCCAGGGTGGAGCCGGCCGGCAGGTCGAGGACCAGTTGCAGCTCGCTCTTGTTGTCAAAGGGCAGCATCTTCACCGGCACCTGACGATAGCCCACCAGGGCCACGCAACCCAGTAGGGCCAGCACGATGCCCCCGGCCAATAGCCAGCGCCGGGCGCGAGAGTCCATGAAGGGCTCCACCAACCGCCGGTAGCCCTGCCTGAGCCACTCCGGGGTGGGGTCGTGCTCGGCCTGGCCGCCGTCCTGGCCGGGCCGCGGGGCCAGGCCCTTGAGCAACAGGTAGCACAGCCAGGGCACCACGGTCAGCGAGCAGATGAGCGAGAAGCCCACGGTCAAGGGCACGTTGGCCGCCATGGGGGCCATGTAGGGACCCATCATGCCGGTGATGAAGAACAGCGGCAAAAAGGCCACCATGATGGCCAGGGTGGACATGATCACCGGCGGCAGCACCTCGGCCACCGCCGCCAGGGTGGCCTGGGCCGGCTTTCGGCGGCCCATGAGGATGTGGCGCTGGATGTTGTCCACGTTGATGATGGGGTCGTCCACCACCAGGCCCAGGGAGAGGATCAGGGCGAACATGGTCACCCGGTTGATGGTGTAGCCCAGGAGATGGTTGACGAACAAGGCCAGGGCAAAGGACAGGGGCACCGACAGGGCCACGATCAGGGCCTCGCGCCAGCCCAGGGTCAGGGCCATGAGCACCACCACGGTCAGCACCGCGAAGACCAGCTCGTGGATAAGTTCGTCGGACTTGTCCTGGGCGGTGCGGCCGTTGTCGCGGGTGACGGCCACTTCCACCCCGCTGGGGATCACGTCGCGCTTGAGCTCTTCCAGCCGCGTGAGCACGCCTTTCGACACGCTCACGGCGTTGGTGCCCTTTTTCTTGGCCAGGGCCAGGGTCACGGCGGGATAGCCCTGGGCGGGGTCCTTGAGGCCGTGGTCTTGTTGATAGCGCGCCGAGTGGCTCAGGCGGGTGTAGCTCACGGCCTCCTGGGGGCCGTCCTTGACATCGGCCACATCGCGCAGATACACCGGCCGGCCCTGGTGCGCGCCCACCACCAGCGCGCCCACCTGGGCGGCGGTCTGCAAGAAGCCCTCGCTGCTGACGGTGATGGCCCGGTCGGCCTGGTTGAACTCACCGGCCTGGGCCGCCAGGTCGGCGCCCATGAGCGCCTGGCGCACCGCCAGGGGGCCAAGCCCCACGCCGGCCAGGCGACCGGGGTCCAGCTCCACCCGCACCTCGCGCGCCCGCCCGCCCAGCAGGGCCGTGCGCGAGACATCGGGCACCTCGCTGAGCCGGGCCAGCACCTCCTCGCCGATGCGCCGGAGGGCGTGGTCGTCGTAGCGGTCGGAGTAAAGGGTGAGGTTGAGGATGGGCACGTCGTCGATCTCCATGGGCTTGACCACCCAGCCCCGCACCAGGGCCGGGACCTGGTCCACGTTCATGGATATCTTGTTGCGCAGCTTGACCAGCGAGCGCTCGCGGTCCTGGCCCACGAAGAAGCGCACCGTGACCATGGCCAGTCCGGGGCGGCTCATGGAATAGACGTGCTCCACGCCGTCTATCTGCCACAACAGGCGCTCCAGGGGGGTGGCCACCAGCTTCTCCACCTCCTCGGCGCTGGCCCCCGGCGCGGCCACCATGACGTCGGCCATGGGCACCACGATCTGGGGCTCCTCCTCGCGGGGGGTGGCCTGCACGCCCCAAAATCCCAGCAGGGCCGCCAGGAGCATGAACAGGATGGAGTAGCGGGCCGACAGGAAGGTCTCCACCACCCGCTCCACCCAGCCCAGGGGCTCGGGTCCGGGGTTGGGGCTAGGACTCATCGCCGCCGCCCTCCGCCTTGAGGGTCTCGCCGCCCTTGAGGCCCGATAGCACCTCCACCTTGCCGTCCATCTCCCGGCCGGTGGTGACGTAGACGCTCTGCCAGCCCTGGGCGGTCAGCAGGCGAACCATCTCCAATTGCCCCACCCGGCGCAATGCCTGACGGGGCACCAGCACCGCCGGGCGTTCCTCCAGGGGCACCATGAGCCGCCCGAACATGCCCGCGTGCAGCCCCGGCGTGGCCGCCAGCCCCACCTTGACCATGAAGGAGCGGGTGGCCGGGTCGGCCGACGGGGCCACCTCGTCCACCTGGCCGGCCACGGCGCGGCCCAGGCTGGGTATCTCCACCTTGACCTGCCCGCCCACCTTGACCTTGGCGATCAGGCCCTCGCGCACCAGGGCCTCCAGGCGATGGCCTCCCACGGTCTGCAGGCTGAATAGGGGCTTGCCGGGCAGGGCCAGGTCGCCGGGCTCGATCAGGCGTTGGACCACCTGGCCGTTCTCCGGGGCCAGCAGTTGGGTGTGCCCCAGGGCCACCTCGGCCTCCCGCACCTGTTGCCGGGCCTGGCCCAGGCCGGCCTGGGCCCCCAGGAAGGCGGCCCGGGCCTGCTCCAGGTTTTGGGGGGTGGCGGCCTCGGCCTGGGCGAACTTCTTGACCCGCTCATACTCGGCGCCGGCCCGCTCCAGATTGGCCTCGGCGCCGGCCAGTCCCTGACGGGCCTGGGCCAGGCGGGCCTGGAACTGCTGGTCCTCCAGGCGCGCCAGGAGCTGGCCCTTTTGCACCGCCTGGCCGGCCCGGGCCAAGACCTGGAGCACCCGGCCCGGCACCTGGGCCGCCACCGTGGCCTGGCTCAAGGGCCGCACCGTGCCCACGGCCTCGTAGTACTGGGGCACCCTGGTCAGCTCGGCCAGGAGCGCGCCCTCCTGGGCTGGGGCCGGGCTGGCGGTGGGCGGCGGGGTGCCCGGCCCTATCTTGCCGGTGGTGAAGGCCCCGGCGCTGTAGAGCACGATCAGGACCAGGGCCAGAAGACCCCCGGCCACATAGATCAGGCGCAGGCCCTTGTCCTTGGGGTTTTGGCTGTTCATGGTTGGTTCGGCTCCTTGGCGGCCAGCTCGGCCCATTGGCCCAGGGCGCGGGCGATGTCCGCCCGCGACTTCTGGGTGTCAAAGGCGGCGGCCGCAGCCCTGATCCGGGCGGCGTTGAGGTTCAGGTCGGCGTCCAGAAAGCGGGTCACGTCCACCGCGCCGCCCTGGTATTGCTGGCCCACCAGGCGGTGGGCCTCCTCGGCCTGGGCCACCGCCGCGCGGCTCACCTCCAGGCGGGCCAGGGATTCGGCCAGGCCCAGGTAGGCCGACTTCACGTCCAGTTGGATGTTCAGGGTGGCCTGGCGGTCGGCGGCCAGCATCTCGCCCAGGGCGGCGCGGGCCTTGTCGCCCTCCTTGACCGTGGACAGCCCGGTGAACAGGTCCCAGTTCATCAAGAGGCCGTAGCTGTAATTGCTGCGGTCGCCGGCGTAGCTGGCCTGGGGGTCGTCCCAGTAATAGGTGGCCTGGGCGTCCAGGCGGGGCAGAAATTGGGCGCGGGCCGCGTCCAGGGCCAGGCGGGCGCTCACCACCTGCCGGCGCACCCGTTGCAGCTCCGGCCGGCGCTCCAGGGCCAGCACCACCCCCTGGGCATAGGCCGGCGGCACCCGCGCCGCCAGGTCCCCGCCCGGCAGCAGGCTGAGCCGGGTGTCCGGGTCGGCGCCCAAGAGGTTGGCCAGGGCGGCCAGGGCCAGCAGGTGGTTGTTGCGCGCCCGCACCAGGTCCTCCTGGGACTGGGCCAGGCGCACCTGCAGGCTCAGGAGGTCGGACTTGAGGGCCGCGCCGCCCTGGTGGCGCACCTGGGCCACCCGTACCTGGGCCTGCACGTTTTCCACCGCCTGCCGGGCGATCTCTTCGAACTGGGCGGCGGCCAGGCAGTTGTAGAAGCCCTTGATCACCGAGGCCACCAGGGAGTTGACCAGGGCCAGGCGGTCCAGGTGCCTGATATCCACCCCCAGGCCGGCCATCTGGCGGCCCAGGTAATCCTGGCCGCCCCTGAAGAGGTTCCAGCGCAGGCGCAGGCCCGATTCCCAGTTCTGGAAGGTGCCGGGGTCGTTGAAGTTGGTGTTTGGCGGCAGGAGACGCTGGTCGATGGTCTTGAACAGGTAGCCCGAGGGCACGTCACCCCGGGCGAACTCGGTGTAGGCCGATAGCATGGGCAAAAAGGCGGCCAGGGCCTGGTCCAGCATGGCCTCCGACTGCCGGATGCGCATGAGGGCCATCTCCTGGTCGGGGTTCTGGGCCAGGGCCACGGCCAGGGCCGCCGGCAGGTCCAGGGGCTGGCTCAAATCCGGCGTCGGCTGGCCCGGCTGGGGCTGGCCCGGGGAGGCGGCCGCGGCGGGCTCCGGCCGGCTGGCGGCGAACTCCTGTTTCACGGCCTGGTAGGTGTAGCTCTCGGGGGTGAGACAGGCCGCCGTGAGCAGACACAGGCACAGGCAGGCGAGGGCGGGGATAAGCCTGGCGGGCACGCTTGACTCCGGGTATGGGGCGATGGACGCGGGACGGCGGCCGGGGGCCGGGCAGCCGAAGGCCTCCCTGCACGCCGGGACGAATAATCCCGACCGGCCAGCCTGGTGGTATCGGGATAGGCATACAGGCGGTCCCGACGTTAAAGACTATTATCAGCGTCCCATTGCGGTATTTCAACGATTAAGCGCCCCCCGGGGCCGCGCCGGCGCCGCCAGGCGGTCAGGGGCCCATAAGATGGGGGGTCTTGACCACCATGGTCAAGACCCCCCGTCCCGCGCCCGCGGTGGTCCATCCATATCAAGTTGCGAGCAAAGCCATGGAAGGCCTTGTTCGCGCCATAAATATTTAGAAGGCCTCCTCCGGCACTTCCAGGGCCGAGAGGTCCTCCTGCTTGAGGGCCTGGTAGCGTCCGAAAACGTTGGTCAAGATGTTGCGGCAGAAGAACTTGGCGCTGCCGATCTTGCCGCGGTAGAAGATGCCGTCGGCCGAATCGGGGGCCACGCCGGAGAGTTTGTCGCGGGCGACGAGCCCCTGCTCCAGCATCAGCTTGGCCAGGATCACCTCGGCGAAACACTCCAGGAAACGCGTGGCATACATGGGCACCAATGAGATGCGCCCGTCCTTGAAGTAGCCCGAGAAGCGCTTGGCGAAGTCGCCCACCACGCCGGTGGCCTGTTCCAGCAGGCCGAAGTCGGCGGCGAAATCGGCATCCTGGGCGTTGGTCTTGGCCAGGCCCATCAGTTCGGCCATCACGCCCTGGAATATCTTGCCACCGGCCATGGGCAGCTTGCGCCCCACCAGGTCCAGGGACTGGATGTAGTTGGTGCCTTCCCAAATGGAGAGAATCTTGATGTCGCGGGCGTTCTGCTCCACCGGGAAGTCGCTGCAATAGCCCGAGCCGCCCAGCACCTGGATGGCGTCGCGGGTGAGCTGGTAGCCCAGGTCGGTGTTGTAGGCCTTGACCAGGGGGGTCAGAAGCTCCACCTTGCCGGCGGCCAGCTGGCGGACCTGGGGGTCGGGGTCGTAGGAGGCCATGTCCTCGTTGAACAAAAGGTAGGCCAACAGGGCGCGCATGGCCTCGGAACCGGCCTTGAGGTTCATCAGCATGCGGCGCACGTCCTCGTGCTGGATGATGGGCACCCCGGCGCCGTGGCGGTCGGCCAGGGGCGCGCCCTGGATGCGCTCCTTGGCGTAGTTGCGGGCGGAGTCGTAGGCGCTGGCGGCGATGCCGGTGGACTGGATGCCGCAGCCGATGCGGGCGCCGTTCATCATCTGGAACATCTTGGCCATGCCGCTGTGGGGCTCGCCCAAGAGGATGCCCCGGCACTGGCCTTTTTCGCCGAAGCTCAAGGAGCAGGTGCTGGAGCCGTGGATGCCCATCTTGTGCTCGATGCCGGTGCAGAAGACGTCGTTTAGCTCGCCCAGGGAGCCGTCCTCGTTGACCCAGAACTTGGGCACGATGAACAGACTGATGCCCTTGGTGCCGGCCGGGCCGCCCTCGATGCGCGCCAAGACCAGGTGGATGATGTTCTCGGTCAGGTCGTGCTCGCCGCAGGTGATGAAGCGCTTGCTGCCCTCGATCTTGTAGATGCGGGGGTCGCCGGCGCTCGGGTCGGCCACGGCCTTGGTGCGCAGGGCGCCCACGTCGGAGCCGGCGTCGTTCTCGGTCAGGCACATGGTGCCGCCCCAGCGCCCGGTGTACATGGCCTCCACGAAGCGGGCCTTGTCGTCATCGCCGCCGAAGGTTTCGATGAGGTGGCCGGCGCCGATGCACAGGCCCGGATAGGTCATCACGGCCATGTTGGCGCTGTTGAATATCTCGTTGACCAGGCCGCTGACCACCACCGGCAGGCCCTGCCCGCCGAACTCGGGGCTCTGCCCCGCGGCCGGCCAGCCGTTCTCGGTCAGGACCTTCCAGATTTCCTTCCAGGAGTCGGGCGTGGTCACCACGCCCTCGGCGTAGGAGCAGCCGATGCGGTCGCCGTCCTGCAAGCCCGGCCCCAGCACCTCGCGCCCCACCTTGAGCGCCTCCTCCACGATCATGCCCAGGTCGTCGACGCTGAAGTCCTGGAACTTTTCATATTTGAGCAGGCGGTCCACGCCCAGGTGCTCGAAGAGCAGGAATTTGGTGTCGCGGCCGTCGCGGCGGAAATGGTTGGTGCCCATGGTTGTCTCCAGGTTGCTGGTTTTAGGAGCGGCCGGCCGGCCGGGGCGGCGGGCCGCGTATACTAGCACTATACGTATACCATAACTATACGCGAATGACTCAACATTATATATACATTGCCTAAGAATGCAATATGGCCTGGCAGGTAACGCGCAAGTTATGTATGCTAAAAAAATACTCCCACCCCAGCCGGAGAGCGCGTCATGGCCCTTAAAACCGGTGAGCAGTACCTGCAATCCCTGGATCCCCTGGACCTCTCGGCCCATATCCTGGGGCAACCCAGCGGCCAGTTGGCCGGCCACGGCCTGGTGGCCCCCTCGCGGCGGGCGGTGGCCTTCACCTACGACGCGGCCCACGACCCGGGCTCCCGGGACCTGTTCCGGGTGGTCTCGCCCCTGTGCCAGGAGGAGGTGAACCGCTTCACCCACCTGCACCAGAGCGCCCAGGACCTGGTGCGCAAGGTCAAGATGCAGCGCCACTGCGGCTCCGCCACCGGCTGCTGCTTCCAGCGTTGCGTGGGCATGGACGCGGCCAACGCCGTGTTCAGCACCACCTATGACTGCGACCAGGCCCACGGCACCAGCTACCACGCCCGCTTCAGGGACTACTGGGCCTGGGTGCAGCGAGAGGACCTGGTGGTGGACGGGGCCATGACCGACCCCAAGGGCGACCGCGGCAAGCGCCCCAAGGATCAGGTGGACCCTGATCTCTTTTTGCGGGTCAAGGAGCGTAGGCCCGGCGGGGTGATCATCAGCGGGGCCAAGCTGCACCAGACCGGCATGCTCAACTCCCACGAGATACTGGTCATGCCCACCATGGCCATGCGCGCCGGCGAGGAGGCCTGGGCCATCTGCTGCGCGGTGCCGGTCAACGCCCCCGGCGTGCGCTACATCTACGGCCGCCAAGCCAGCGACACCCGCAAGCTGGAGCCCGACACCCTGGACGTGGGCAACCCGGTCTTCGGCGGCCAGGAGGTGATGACCGTCTTCGAGGACGTCTTCGTGCCCGACGAGCGGGTGTTTCTGGATGGCCAGGTGGATTTCAGCGGCACCCTGGTGGAGCGCTTCGCCTCCTACCACCGCCAGAGCTACGGCGGCTGCAAGGTAGGGGTGGGCGACGTGCTCATCGGCGCCACGGCCCTGATGGCGCGCATGAACGGCGTGGACAAGGCCGGCCACATCCGCGAGAAGCTCATCGAGATGAACCACCTCAACGAGACGCTCTACGCCTGCGGCCTGGCCTGCTCCCATGAGGGCCAGCCCACGGCGGCGGGCAACTACCTGGTGGATCTGCTCTTGGCCAACGTCTGCAAGCTCAACGTCACCCGCCTGCCCTACGAGATCGCCCGCCTGGCCACGGATATCGCCGGCGGCCTCCTGGGCACCCTGCCCTCGGCGGCCGACTTCAACGACCCCGAGACCAGCCCCTATCTGCTCAAATACCTGGCGGCCAACCCCGACTTCGCGGTGCTGGACCGGGTCAAGGTGCTCAGGCTCATCGAGAACCTCACCGCCGGCGCCGGGGCCGTGGGTTATCTCATCGAGTCCATGCACGGCGCCGGCCCGCCGGCCGCCCAGCGCATCATGATCGAGCGCCAGGCGGGCATGGAGGCCAAGATGCGGAAGGTGAAGGGGCTCTTGTCCATCGCCTGAAACCAAGCCCAGCAGCACGGGCGGGGATAACCCCCGCCCGCGTATTTTTTAGATGGCCTCTCGGCGGGGTCCGGCGGCTTGGCTTGAGGTTACGGGGTTCCCCGGCTCCGCCCCCGCGCTCAGAGCCCCAGGTAGGTCTTGCGGATCACCTCGTCCTGCAAAAGCGCCTCACCCTTGCCCTGGGCGATGATGCGCCCCGAGGAGAGCACGTAGTTGCGGTCGGCCATGGCAAAGACCGAGGCCACCTCCTGCTCCACCAGGAGGATGGTCACGCCGGTGGCGCGAATCTCCTCGATTTTTTTGAAGACCTCCTGGCGCATCAGCGGCGCCAGGCCCGTGGAGGGCTCGTCGATGCATAGCAGCGTTGGGCGCGACATCAGGGCGCGGCCCACGGCCAGCATCTGCTGCTCGCCGCCGGAGAGGGTGCCCGAGACCTGGGCCAGGCGCCGCTCCAGCACCGGGAAGAGTTGGAACACCTTGTCCAGGTCGGCGCTGGTCTGTCCCTTGGCGCTGTGCAGGTAGGCCCCGGCCATGAGGTTGTCGCGCACGCTCATCTCGCGAAAGGGCCGGCGCCGCTCGGGGCAGTGCACCAGGCCCAGGCGCACGATCTCGTGGGCCGGCATCTGGCCGATGGCCCGCCCCTGGAAGCTGACCTGGCCCTCCAGGGTCACGCCGCCGCCGGTGGTGCCCCGCTTCATCTGCTTCTCCCAGGCCACCAGGCCGGTGATGGCCCTGAGCACCGTGGATTTGCCGGCGCCGTTGGGCCCCACCAGGCTCACCAGTTCGCCGTCGTCCACCTGCATGGAGATGCCGTTCAATATCATGGCCTTGTCATAGCAGACCGTCAGGTTGCTCACATCTAGCAGCACTTAGATGCCTCCCTTGCCCAGATAGGCCTCGATCACCTCGGGGTTGCGCACGATCTCCTCGGGAGGTCCGTCGGCGATGATGGTGCCGAAGTCGAGCACCACGATGCGGTCCACGATCTTCATGAGTTGCTGAAGCTTGTGCTCGATGATGATCATGGCCGGCCCCTCGCTGTGCAGGCGCCCGAAGCGCCCGCCCTTGTGCAGCCGGGCGATGGACTTGGCCATAAGGTCGGTCTCGGCGGGGCTCAGGCCCCCGAAGGGCTCGTCCAACAGCAAAAGCTCCGGCTCGGTGGCCACGGCCCGGGCCACCTCCAGGCGCTTCAAGTCGCCCTGGCTCAGGGTGGCGGCCTTCTCCAGGGCCATGTCGGAGATGCCGGCGAACTCCAGGGCGTCCATGGCCTTGGCCTCCACCTTCTTGACCCATTCGCCGCGCTTCATGGAGCGCGGGCTCAGGCAGGAGACCATCACGTTGGCGATGATGGGCAGCCGGCGAAAGGGGCGCATGTTCTGGAAGGTGGGGGCGATGCCCTTGTTCACGATCTCCCAGGTCTTCTTGCCGGTGATGTCCTCGCCCTTGAACCGCACGCTGCCGGAGTCGGGCTTCAGGATGCCGGTGATCAGCCGCAACAGGGTGGTCTTGCCGGCGCCATTGGGGCCGATCAGCCCCAGCACTTCCTTGCGGTCCAAATTGAAGCTGACCTGGTTGGTGGCGGTGAGCCCGCCGAAGTTCTTGTGCAGGTCGTGCACTTCCAAAAACGACTGGGCCATGGCTCAAGCCTCCTCGGTCTGTTCGCGCAGCTCGCGGCGCGATACCTTGCCCACGTCGGTCTTGGGCAGCTCGCCCCGGAACTCGATGATCTGGGGCACCTTGTAGTGGGCCAGCTTCTCGCGGCAGTAGCACATCAGCTCTTCCTCGGAGAGCTTGCCGCGGGCCTCGGCCTGGCAGACCACATAGGCCTTGATCAGTTGCCCCACCTTGGGGTCGGGCACGCCCACCACGCCGGCGGCCTTGACCTGGGGATGACTGTAGAGCACCTCCTCCACGTGCTTGGCAAACACCGAGTAACCCCGGTGCTTGATGAGATCGCGCTTGCGGTCGAAGAAGTGGAAGTATCCCTCCTGGTCCATGCTCACCAGGTCGCCGGTGCGCAGCCAGGTGCGCCCGTGAAGCTGGATCATGGTCTCCAGGTTGTCCTTGGGTCTTTGCCAGTAGCCCTGCATCACGTTGGGGCCGCTGACGAGCAGCTCGCCCACCTGGCCCACGGGCATGAACTCCAGGGTCTCCACGTCCACCACGGCGGCGTCGATGTTGGGTATGGGCAGCCCGAAGGAGCCCTTCTTGGGGCGATCCAGGGGGTTGGTGTGGGTCACGGCGGCGGTCTCGGTCATGCCGTAGCCCTGGGTGATGTGGCTCTTGGTGCGGCGCTCCCAGCCCTCCACGGTGGTCTGTTGCAGGGTGTCGGCCCCGCAGACCAGCACCTTGACGCGCTTCCAGTCGACGCGGTCGGTCTTCTCGTATTCCTTGAGGTGCTCGTAGAGGGTGGGCACCCCGTAGAAGGCGGATGCGTCGTAGCGCTCCATGGCCGCCAGTATCTCGTCCATCTCCGGGGTGGTGAACAAGACCAGGGTGTGGCCGCGCATTAGGCCGGTGAGCATGATCACCACCTGGCCGTAGATGTGGAACAAAGGCAGGAAGGCGATGACCGTCTCCTGGCCGTCCTTGAACTTGTGCTCCCAGAAGGCCAGGGCCTGCTTCTGGCAGGCCACGATGTTGCGGTGGGTGATCATGGCCGCCTTGGGGTGGCCGGTGGTGCCGCCGGTGTAGGGCAGGGCCGCCAAGTCCATCTGTGGGTCGATGCTTACCGGGACGGCCAGGGGCTGGTTCTGCTTGATGAGGTCCTGGAAGCCCAAGAGCCCGGCCTGGGCCATCTTGGCGGCGTCGGGCACGGAGAGGCCGCCGTAGGCCTTCTGCAACAGCTTGTTGGCCACCATCTTCTTGATGGCCGGCAGGTACTCGTCCACGGCGGTGATGATCACCTTGTCCAGGGCCAGGCCGGTCTTCTCCACGTTGTCGTAGAGGATGTCCTGGCAGACCACCACGCGGGCGCCGCTGTCCTTTAGCTGGTGAGCCACCTCCTGGCTGGTGTAGACCGGGCTGACCGGCGTCACCACCGCCCCGGCCTTCAGGGCGCCCAGATAGGCGATGACGTACTGGGGGCAGTTGAGCAAAAGCAGGGCCACGCGGTCGCCCTTCTTGATCCCCAGGCCCACCAGGCCGGCGGCGAAACGCTCGGCCAGGTCCTTCAACTCCTGGTAGCTGATCTTGGTGCCGTAGAAGATCAGGGCGCTCTGGCCGCCGAACTTCTCGGCCGCCTGGTCGAAGAGCTGGGGCACCGAGCCGGTGGGGATGTCCATGAACTCGGGCACGCCCGGCGGGTAAAATGCCAGCCAGGGCTTGGCGAGATAGCTAGGTTCCTGGGCCTGGGCGGTGGGTTGCTCGCTGGTCTCTTCCGGGGCCGAGGACTGCACCTGGCCTTGCAGGCTGGCGTCGCAGACCCGGCAGCGGCCCCGGGAGCGGGCGTTGCGCACCTTGCAGCGCGGGCACTCGGTCTCCAGGAGGTCCTTGAGCCAGGGCACCAGGCCCTCGGGCATGAACAACAAGGTCACCAGCACCAGGCCGGCGAAGACGAACATGCGCATCTCCGGCAGGGCGGGGAAGCTCTCCTGCACCCCGCGCAGCACCTCCATCAGGGGGTTGAGCAGAAACACGCCCACCACCGGGCCGTAGATGGAGACCATGCCGCCGAAGACCGCCCAGATGATCACCTGGAAGGACAGCGAGACCTCCAGGGTGGAGGGGCCGGCCAGGCGCATGAAGTGGGCGTAGAGCCCGCCGGCGATGCCCGCGAAGAAGCCGCTGAGGCAAAAAGCCAGGAGCTTGTAGCGGGTGGTGTTGATGCCCGCGGCCCGGGCGGCCAGCTCGTCCTCGCGGATGGCGTGCAGGATGATGCCGGTGTTGGACTCGGTGATCTTCCACATCACCAGGCAGCACAGGAGCATCACCCCGGTGATGAGGTAGTAGTCGGTGGTGCGCGAGCCGCTCAGGCGCGAGAGCCCGGAGAGGCCCAGCTCGCCGCCGGTGAGCCCCGGCATGGCGAAAACCAGGCCCATGAGGATGATGGGAAAGGCCAGGGTGGTCAGCGCCAGGTAGGAGCCCCTAAGCCGCAGGCAGGGGATGCCCACCACCAGCCCGGCCACCACTCCGCCCACCGCCCCCAGGGGGATGGACAGGATGGGCGGGAAACCCAGGTCGATGTTCAGCAATGCCGTGACATAGGCCGAGACGCCGAAGAACAGGGCGTGGCCGAAGTTCATCTGCCCGGTGAAACCCGAGAGCAAATCCCAGCTGGCGGCCAGGATGGCGAAGATGGCGGTGAGGATCATTACGCGCAGGAAGTAGTAGTCCTGGGTGATCAGGGGCAGCGCCAGTAGAAACAGCACCCCGACCAACAGGGCCACCCGGCTGGGCAGCACCAGGACCTCGTTGCGCAGGATGTTGAGCAATCTGCGGGTATAGACTTTCAAAAGACCCATGGCTAGCGCTCCTCCTCGAAAGACACCCCGAACAGGCCCTCGGGGCGGATGAGAAGCACCAGGATCATCACCGACAGGGCCACCGAGTCCTTGAGGAAGGAGCCCATGGGCAACAAAAAGACCACCAGGGACTCGGCGAAGCCCAGCAGGTAGGCCCCCACGAAGCTGCCCTCGATGCTGCCCAGGCCGCCCAGCACCACGATGGCCAGCATCATGATCAGGGGGTGCATCCACATGGTGGGCTCCACGGTGATCAAGGGCACCACGATGGCCCCGGTCATGGCCGCCAGGCCCACGGAGATGGCCACGGTCAACAGGGCCACGCGGTTGACGTCCATGCCCATCAGGTTGGCCACCTCGCGGTCCTGGGCCGTGGAGCGCAGGGCCAGGCCCAGGCGGGTGTTCATCAGGAAATGACGCACCCCCAGGAGCATCACCAGGGCCAGCCCCAGGGCCAAGAGGTGCTGGTAGGTGACCTTCACCCCCAGCACCTCCAGATAGCCGTCCACCAGGGGCGGCACCCCCAGGTAATGGCCGCCGAAGGCCATGAGGAAGACCTCTTGCAGCATCATGGCCACGGCGATGGTGGCAATCAGCACCGCGGCCTCGTGTTCCTGGATGGGCTGGATGAACAGGCGGTAGACCACCAGCCCCAGGAGCACCGTCAGCCCCACCGAGGCCAGCATGGCCAGGGGCAGCGGCAGGCCCAGGAGCTTGCTTCCCATGTAGATCAGGTAGGCCGCGGTCATGAACAAGGCGGTGTGGGCAATGTTGATGATGCGCGCCACCCCCAGCACCAGGGAGAACCCGATGGCCAGAAGGGCGTAGACGCTGCCCTTGATTAGTCCGTCCACGATGATGTCCAGCAGCATGGCCAACCTCGCCGGCCTCCCCGGAGCTAGACGCCCCCGGTGGGCCAGACCCAATTAGGTTAAGGAGGAAATCGCCGCGCCTAAAGGACTGGGCCTGGTCCCGGGGGGATCAGGCCCAGTTTCGGCCAGGGGCTACTTCTTTTTCCAGTGCTCGGCCACCCAGGGGGGCAGCTTGTAGGGCACGGAGCCCTCGTAGGTCACGCCTTCCCAGTTGTAGGGCCAGACGCAGACCATCTTGCCGTCCTGCCACTGGGTGCCCACGGAGGTGACCAGGTTGGGAGCCCACATGATGTCGTGGGACTTGTCGAACTGCTCGCGTCCGGCGGTGCCCAGGCTGTCGTTCTTCTCGATCATGGCCACCACCTTGTCGGAATCCAGGGTGCCGGCCTTCTCCACGGCCTCCTGGATGATGTGGAGGGCGTCATAGGTGCCGGCGGTGTAGTTGGGGGCCTCCTTGAACTGCTGGACGTACTTGTCATAGAAGGGAATGGTCTTGTCGGTCATCTTGACCCGGGCGTAGGTGTTGACGGTCAGCGTGTACTCGCCCTTGCCGCCGGTGGCGTCCCAGAAGCCGGTCTTCTGCGACTCCACGTTGATACCCACGGCCGCGGCCGGCACCTTCAGCTCGCCCCATTGCTTGGCAAAGGTGAGCCCCACCGAGGAAGAGAAGGTGGTGAAGACGATGTGGGCGCCGGCGCGCTGAATGGCCGAGAGCTCGGCGGTGCAATCCTTGGCCACCGGCGAGGGGCGCCAGGTGCCCACCACCTCCATGCCCATCTTCTCGGGCAGGATCTTCTCGGCGGCCTTGACGATGGGGTCGGCCCAGGCGGCCTTCTCGGCGATGATGGCCACCTTGAGCTTTTCCAGGCCCAGGCTCTTCTTCATCACCGCGGCCACGTTGCCCAAGAGGATGAAGTCCACCTTGCCCAGGTAGGTGGAGTTGATGGGGGTCAGGCGGAACCAATACTTATAGCGGTCGTAGTCCTTGGTGACCCGGGTGCACAGCTCGGGGTGGGCCGCGCCGCAGCCGATGAAGATTTTCTTGGCGTCCATGGCGATGTCCTGCATCACCTGCACCGCCTCGGTGCGGAAGCCGCCCACCAGGAAATCGACTTTGTGACGGCTGACGGCCATCTCGGTGGCGTTGGTGGCGTCGGGGATGCTCAGGAACTCGGTGGTGTCCACCTTGACCAGCTCAATGGGGCGTTTCTCGCTACCCACCTGCACGCCGCCGGCGGCGTTGATCTCCTCGGCGGCCAGGGTGGCGCCGTTCCAGTGCCCTTCGCCCTGGGTAAAGGCCATGGGCCCCAGGACACCGATCTTGATGGGCTGCGCCGCGCCGGCTGGCAGCGCCAGTGCGCATAGGAGACCCATGAGAACCACCACCGCCAATGCTGATTTACGCATAGTCGATACCTCCTTGACCAAGCGAAACCGTTACAGGCCAGAAAGCGTGTCGCGGACATAACGTGTAGCTGTGATAAACGCTGTAAGCGCAAAACACAATAACAACATGAAGATATAATGTCAATTTACTTATTGGACTTGTTACAATTTGTGCAAGCGACGGCCCGGCGGCCCGGCCAGCGGGGCCGGCGGCGGCCAGGCTGCCAAAATCAGTGACAATATTGTCAAGCGTCTGGGGAGACTGTTTCCAAGAATGGAGGTTTAGCCAAGGCGAGGCGTGGGGGCTGTCCGGGCGGGGGCCGGCAAGGCGGCCTCAGGGGGCTGGGGAAACGGCGGCCAGGGGGCGGAACATCCGGGGCGCCGCGATTAGCATTTTTCAACGCAATACGTATAACATTTTCAATATACGGCGAATTAATATATATATATTATAATCTACCAGAAAGAGCCGCCAGCCAGCCTCCACCCGATAAGGGCGCCCACCGTGGGACCTGGGGACGGGTGCGCGGGCCGCGGGCTTGCCGTATATTTGGCTGGCTCCGCCTCCGACCTGGCGCGGGGACGCCCCGGAGCAAGGGCTCCCCAGATAACCGAGAGTGGCATATGAAGATCGCCGAACTGGCCAAGCGTACCGACGTACCCAAACAGACCATACACTATTATATACGAAACGGCCTGTTGCCCAAACCCCGCAAGCTGGGCAGCAACTCGGCGGAGTACGACGACAGCTACGTGGAGCGCATCCGCCTGATCAAGGAGTTGCAAAACGACTTCTTCTTCCCCCTGCCCACCATCAAGAAGATACTCTGGGAACACCGCGGCGCCAGCAAGCAGGCCATGCTCAAGCTGAGGACCGAGTTCTTCAAGCCGGTGGATCAATACCTGGGCACCGGCGCGGAGGGCGACGAGGCCTTCCTGGCCGCCACGGGCATGGCCCCCCGCTGGCTGCCCCAGCTCAAGGAGTGGGGCCTGCTCAGCGACCTGCGTAAAAACGGCGTCAACGTCTACAACCAGGACGACATCTGCATCGGCAGGGTCATGGTCAACATGGCCAAGATGGGCATCAACCGCCGGCAGCACTTCCAGCCCGAGGTGACCATGCCCATGCTGGCCACCTTTTTCCGCGACATCGCCAGGAACCTGATCGAGGATTTCCAGCGGGCCACCGTGGACCTGAAGCCCTCCGAACGCGCCGACCTGGCCGCCCGGGGGCATGAGAGCATGGGTGTGCTCTTCTACCACCTCTACCGCAAGTACGCCCGGGAATACCTGGATACCCAGCGCGAGGATCCGGCCCGCACCGCCAAGCAGCCCGCCCAGGATCAATAACCCCCCAGCCCCACCGCCCTGATCCGGCCGCCGGGGCGGGCAGGGCAATGCCCCCGTCGGGACGGCATGATAAGCCGCCACAGCCGCCCCGGCCAGGGGAACGGCGGCCGTGGCCCGCGCCCGCGCCTCCGCGCACAAAAAATGTTTACATATCATCTTCGGTTGTATAATCTTACGCTTGATAATGAAGCGTTGATTAACGCAAAACGTTTTATTCTGACCGTCGTTCATTTTATTAAGCGCCCACGCGGCCATGGAATTAGGTGGTGCGCACCGACCGCCCGGCCCCCGCCGCCGCCGGGCGCGCCATCCCCCCACCCAGAGCGAGAGGGACATGAAAACCGATTACCAGTGCGTGAGGGTCGATTTGAGTCAGGGCGTGGCCGTGCTGGCCATGGACAACCCGCCGGTCAACCAGATGTCCGAGCACTTCATCCTGGAGTTGCGCCAGGCCACCCTGGAGGCCCTGGTCGACCCGGAGATAAAGGCCGTCATCCTCACCGGCACGGGCAAGAACTTCGTGGCCGGGGCCGACGTGACCCAGCTACTCACCGTGACCGACCGGGAGGCCTTCGTGGCCAAGCTCATGGGCGTCCATGAGTGGCTCAACGCCCTGGAGGGCGCCGCCAAGCCGGTGATCGCCGCCATCAACGGCAACTGCCTGGGCGGCGGCCTGGAGATCGCCATGGCCTGCCACTACCGCGTGGCGGTGCGCGGCGTGAGCCTGGGCCTGCCCGAGGTCAAACTGGGCCTCTTGCCCGGCTCGGCCGGCACCCAGAGGCTACCCCGGCTCATCGGCCTGCCCAACGCCCTGGACTACATGACCACCGGCAAGTTCATGAAGGCCGAGAAGGCCTGGTCCCTGGGGCTGGTGGACGAGCTGGCCACGGCCGAGGGCCTGGTTCAGACCGCCCTGGCCGCCGCCGCCCAGTTCATCAAGGGCCGCCTGACCATCAAGACCCGCGTGGCCAGCCGCCGCTTCGACCGCCTGCCCAGCGCCGCCGAGAAGACGGCCCTGCTGAACTTCGTCAAGGCCGGCCTGGCCAAGAAGGCCAAGGGCTACATCGCCCCCTTCAAGATCGTGGAGGCGGTGGACAAGGGCCTATCCATGGACTTCGCGGCCGACATCGCCCGCGAGGCCGAGCTGTTCGGCGACTGCGTGGTTTCGGAGGTGGCCAAGAACCTGATCAGCACCTTCCTGAACCAGCGCACCGCCGGCCGCCTGCCGCGCATCCAGGGGCTCACTCCGGCCCAACCCCGGAAGGTGGCCATGCTGGGCGGCGGCGTGATGGGCTCGGGCATCGTGCACCTCTTGCTGGCGGGCGGCTTTGAGGCCGTGCTGTGGGAGATCAACGAAGAGGCCCTGCAGAAGGCCCTGGCCGCCATCAAGAAGACCTTCGCCTATCAGATCAAGACCAAGAAGACCACGCCCGAGAAGCTGGAGGCCCTCCTGGCCTCCCGGCTGACCACCACCACCGACCTGGCCGAGCTGGGGGACGTGGACCTGATCATCGAGGCGGTCCTGGAGAGCATGACCGTCAAGCAGGACATCTGGAAGAAGCTGGAGGGCATCTGCCGGCCCGAGGTGATCTTCGGCACCAACACCTCGGCCCTGCCCATCACCGAGATGGCCACGGTGCTGACCGACCCGGGGCGCATGATCGGCCTGCACTTCTTCAACCCCGCCGAGCGCATGCCGCTCTTGGAGATCATCTGCGCCGAGAAGACCAGCGACCAGACCCTGGCCAGCAGCGTGGCCTTTGGCCGGGCCATCAAGAAGGTGCCGGTGGTGGTCAACGACGGTCCGGGCTTCTACGTCTCGCGTCAGCTGGGCGGGCTCATGGGCGGCTCGGTCTTCCTGTTGGCCGACGGCGTCAGCGGCCAGGAGATCGAGAAGGCCATGCTGGACTTCGGCCTGCCCATGGGGCCGGCCACCCTCTCGGACCTCACCGGCATTGACATCAACTTCCACGTCAACAAGACCTTCGAGCGCCGCCTGGGCCAGCGCTACACGGTCCATCCCCTGACCGAGGCCATCTACGCCCTGGGCGATTATGGCCGCAAGACCGGGCGCGGCTACTTCGACTACAGCGGGCCCCAGCCGGTGCCCAACCCCCGGGTGACGGCGGTGGTGGAGGGGTTCCTCAAGGACCGCGGTGTCTCCCCCCGCCAGGCCCAGCCGGGCGAGATCGTGGAACTGATGCTGGCCTGCGGCATCAACGAGGCGGCCTTGATGATGGAGCAGGGCATCTGCGACCGGCCGGCGGACATGGATTTGGCCATGATCACCGGCACCGGCTTCCCGCCCTACCGGGGAGGGATCCTGCGCCATGCCGACAGTTGGGGCCTCCAGAACGTCCTGGCCAAGCTCCAGCAACTGGAGGCCAAGTACGGTCCCCGCTTCGCGCCGGCCAAGCTGATTCAGACCATGGCGGCGGCAGGCAAGACCTTCCACCAAGATCGCTAAGTCAAGGAGACGATTCCATGCAAGAAGTAGTCATCACCGGATACCTGCGCACCGCCCAGTCCCGCTGCCGCCCGGGCGACCCCGGCCGCGACTGGCTGCACGCCTTGCGCGCCGATGAGCTGTTGGCCAAGGTGCTGCCCGAGCTGATCAGCCGCAGCGGCGTCAAGGCCGAGGAGATCGACGATTTCATCGTGGGCTGCGCCACCGGCGTGGGCGAGCAGTGGACCTACGGCGGCCGCAATCCCATCTTCCTGGCCAACCTGCCCGAGACCATCGCCGCCAAGTTCGTGGACCAGCAGTGCGGCTCGGCCATGGCCGGCATCCACGTGGGCTACATGGAGATCGCCACCGGCAACGCCGACGTGGTGATGGTCGGCGGCATGGAGCACATGACCCGGGTGCCCATGGGCGGCACCACCATCGATCGCGGCCTGGTGTCCCACAACTTAAGCCTCTACCTGGCGCCCGAGTACAAGCACTGGGACATGATGACCGTGACCAACATGGGGCTGACCGCCGAGAAGCTCCTGGCTAAAAGCGGCCTGAGCAAACAGGACATGGACGCCTGGGCCGTGCGGTCGCATCAGCGGGCGGCTTTAGCCCAGGCCGAGGGCTTCTTCAGCGAGGAGATACTGCCCATCGAGGCCCCCCAGGCCGACGGCACCGTGATGAAGGTGGACAAGGACCAGGCCGTGCGCGGCGAGACGACCATGGAGGATCTGGCCAAGCTCAAGCCCGCCTTCAAGAAGGACGGCCTGGTAACGGCCGGCGTCTCCTCGCCTCTTAACGCCGCCGGCACGGGCATGATGCTCATGTCCAAGCAGAAGGCCAAGGAGCGGGGCATCAAGCCCCTGGCCACCATCCGCGCCATCGGCTTCGTGGGCGTGGACCCCACCATCATGGGCCACGGCCCGGTGCCGGCCAGCTTGAAGGCCTTGGACAAGCTGGGCATGAAGCCCGCCGACATCGACTACTGGGAGATCAACGAGGCCTTCGCCATCGTGGCTCTCAACTGCATCAAGGAACTGGGGCTCGACCCGGAGACGGTCAACGTCATGGGTGGCGGATTGGCCATCGGCCATCCCCTGGGCGCCACCGGCAACCGTCTGGTGGGCACCCTGGCCCGCATCCTCAACCACAAGGGCGCCCGCTGGGGCTGCGCCAACGCCTGCGTGGGCGGCGGCCAGGGCGTGGCCACCATCATCGAGAGAGAAGACTACTAGTCTTGCCCGACCCGGTCCCGCCCCGGCGGTCTGTCGATCTCAGCCCGACAGGCCACCGGGGCGGGCCATCATGCTATAATTCGCGCGGCCCGGCCTTGGGGGCCAACAGTTTTAAGCCACCCACCCCAGGAGACCAGGTCATGCCCACAGAGCTTTACGCCAAGCTGCAAAAGCAACTGGACCAGTATTCCATCGGGTTCCCGGCCACCGAGTCCGGGGTGGAGCTTTTGATCCTTCGGAAGCTTTTCTCGGAGGCGGACGCGGAGCTGTTCACCTGCCTCAGCCCCCGCCTGGAGAGCCCGGCCCAGGTGGCCGCGCGCCTGGGGCGCGATGAGGCCGGCCTGGCCAAGCAGATGGACGACATGGCCGAGAGCGGGCTTTTGTTCCGCAAGCGCGGGGCCGACGGCCCGCGCTACGCGGCCATCCCCTTCATCCACGGCCTGTTCGAGTTCCAGCTGAAAAACCTGGACCCCGAGCTGGCCGGCCTGATGGAGCGCTACGCCTGCGAGAAAAACTTCGACCAGGCCATGCAGACCAGCGCCGGGGCCTTTTTGCGCACCATCCCGGTGGGGCGCGCGGTGCCCGTGGAGCACCACGTGGCCGCCTATGAGGACGCCGCCGAGCTTCTGCGCCAGGCCGGGCGGATCGTGCTGGCCGAGTGCATCTGCCGCAAGCAGAAGCAGACCCTGGGCCAGGGCTGCGGCAAGGTCATGGAGGCCTGCTTCATGTTCGGCTCCATGGGCCAATACTATCTGGACCGGGGCATGGGCCGGGCCATCAGCCTGGAGGAGGGCCTGGAGGTGCTGGCCCAGGCGGCGGCCGCCGGCCTGGTCACCCAGCCCGGAACGGCCCAGAACCCGGCCGGCATGTGCAACTGTTGCGGGGATTGCTGCGGGGTGCTGGGCTCCCTGCGCAAGCACCCCAAGCCCGCCGAGATGGTCTTCTCCAACCACTTCGCCCGACTGGACCGCGATCTGTGCACCGGCTGCGGGGAGTGCCTGGAGCGCTGCCAGATGGCGGCCATCACCCTGGACGACCAGGGACTGGCCAGCCTGGATCAGGACCGCTGCATCGGCTGCGGCCTGTGCGTCACCACCTGTCCGGGCCAGGCCATCACGCTCCTGAACAAGCCCCAGCGCCAGGAGCCGCCCAAGACTTCGGCCGACCAGATGCGCTACATGGCCAGCCGGCGGGGACTGATATAGGCGGGGCGAAGAGCGAGGATTAGCGGCCCGCCGGGCCGGGGGAGGACCGGGCATGCTCAGCCAGGCGGAGATAGTGGCCCAGGCCAGGGAACTGGGCTTCGCGGACATCGGCTTCACCACGGCCGAGCCCTTCGAACCCCAGCGGGAAATCCTGCGCCAACGCCAGGAGAGCTACGCCTGGGTGGGAGGCATGGGGTTGGACCTGGTGGCCGGCACCGATCCCGGCAACCTGCTGGCTGGGGCCAAGTCCGTCATCGTGCTGCTGGAGGCCTATTTTTCCCAGGCCAATCCCCGGTCCATGGAGCGCTTCTTCGGCCGCTGCTACCTGGATGACGACCGGGTGACCAAGGACGGCCTGACCCGGCGCATCAGGGCTTTCCGGCATTTCCTGGGCCACCACGGCCTCAAGACCGCGGTGCCCTACAACCTTCCCCACCGCCTGGCGGCGGCTCGCGCCGGCCTGGGCGATTTTGGCAAGAACTGCCTTTTCTACGCCCGCCGGGTGGCGCGCGGCGGCTCCTGGGTGTTGCCCATCGCGGTGGTGGTGGATGCCGACCTGGCGCCCGACCAGCCCAGTTTGGAGGTGGGCTGCCCCGCCTGGTGCAAGAACGCCTGCCTGACGGCCTGCCCCACGGGAGCCCTCAAGGGGCCGCGCCATATAGAGCCTCGCCGCTGCATCTCCTATCTGAGCTATTACGGCCAGGGCCTGACGCCCCTGGAGCTGCGCGAGCCCATGGGCCTGTGGGTCTACGGCTGCGACCGCTGCCAGAATGTCTGCCCGCGCAACGCCGCCTGGCTGGCCGCCGATCTGCCCCCCAACCCCCGGGTGGCGGCCAAGGCCCCGGACTTTGAACTGCCCAAGCTGCTGGCCATGGATATCCCGTATTTTGAGCAGAAGATTTGGCCGCACATGTTCTACATGAAGACCGAGGAACTCTGGCGCTGGAAGATGAACGTGGCCCGGGTCATGGGCAACACCCGGGACGAGGCCTACGCGCCGGACCTTGCGCGGGCCTTGGCCCGCGAGCCGGATGAGCGGGCGCGGGCCATGTGCGCCTGGGCCCTGGGACGCATAGGCGGGGCCGCCGCCCGGCGGGCGCTGGAGGCCTTGCCCCGCTCTGGCGCGGGCATGCTGGAACAGGAAGTGGCCCTGGCCCTGGCCAGCCTGCCCTAGGCCGGCTCCGCGCCACCCACCGACACCAATCATCATGCCGCCGCCCGGCGGCGACCAGGGCGGAGCCCAGGGGCGCCCGGGCAGGGAGGAGGTAAGCATGCGTTTGCAGGATCGCGTGGCCATCGTCACCGGCGCGGCCCAGGGCATAGGGGCGGCCACCGCCCTGCGCCTGGCCGAGGAGGGCGCCCAGGTGACCCTCTGCGACAGCAACGCCACCCATCTGCGGGAGGTGGGCGCCCAGGTGGAGGCCCTGGGGCGGCGGATGCTTCTCCAGGTGGGCAGCGTGGCCGACCGCGACTTCGTGGAGGAGATGGTGGCGCGGACCAGGCGGGAGTTGGGCGGGCTGGACATCCTGGTCAACAACGCCGGCATCGTGCGCGACGCCATCGGCCACAAGATGACCGAGGAGCAGTGGGACCAGGTTATCGACGTCAACCTAAAGGGCGTGTTCAACTGCCTGCAGGCCTGCATGATCCCCATGCGCCAGCAGGGCAGGGGGGCCATCGTCAACCTGTCCTCGGTAAGCCGCTACGGGGTGGCCGGCCAGTTCAACTACGCCGCCGCCAAGGGCGGGGTGTCCAGCCTCACGGCCGCCGCGGCCAAGGAACTGGGTCGCAAGGGCGTGCGGGTCAATGCCGTGGCCCCGGGCTCCATCGACACCGAGATGCTCATGACCATGCCCCAGGCCAAGCGGGAGATGCTGCAAAATTTGGTGATACCCCTGGGACGTCTGGGCCAGCCCCGGGAGGTGGCCAACGTGATCCTGTTCCTGGTCTCCGACGAGGCCAGCTACGTCAACGGCCAGACCATCAACGTCTGCGGCGGCGCCTACACCCACTGATATAAACAGGGGCCGGCCTCAGCGCCGGCCGGCGGGGCGGGGTTTGGCGAGCGCCAACTCCCGGGCCTCCTCCGGCCCCAGCGCCTGGTGGCCGGCGGCCAATACCGGCGCCACCGGCAGGTCCTCGACCTCCATCATCTCCACGATTTGCCGCAAGGCCTGGTCCAGGCGGGCCTGCTCCTTCAGGGGCAGGCCCGCCAGCTTGCCCGCGAAGCGCTCCTGCAGGGGCATGGGGGCCTGGGCCGCCAGGGCCTGGCCGGCCGGGGTGGGGGTCACGATCACCCGCCGCCGGTCGGAGCCGTCCCGCTGCCGCCCCACCAGTCCGCGCGCCTCCAGGCGGTCCAGGATGCCGGTCACCGTGGCCTGGCTCAAGGAAACCTTGCGGGCCAGGCCGCCGCTGGTGCCGGAGCCTTCCTCCACCAAATGGCGCAGGCAAACCAGTTGGGGGGCGGTGAGCTGGCAGCGCAGGGCCAGGCTGCGGCTGTGCAGGTCGATGGCGCGGGTGATGCGCCGCAGCGACAACAGGATGCTCTCGTCGAACTGCCCGGACATGGCTTCCTCCAGCAAGGCGCCGTCCCCGCCGACGCGGCGGACAATCATTAAGCTATTTTAGCTTATCAGCCTCCCCGGGCGCGAACAGACCGCCAATTTATTTGATCACTAATATTAAGTGTGCTATATAATTATCAACGCCGCCAGGACCCTGGCCGTCCGCATCCCCATCCAACCCCTGTTTGATCCGGCCAGGGACCTGACCAGGCCGCCACTTGCCGTTGCGGCGCCCCCAGCCGCGCCGGCCACACCCACGGAGGGAGCATGTCCTTGGGGTTTTCAGAATATTCGTCGTCGCTCGCCCTTGCGCGGCGGCGGGCTTGGCCTGCCCGGCTGTTGGGCCTGCTGCCGCTGGGGGCCGTGCTGTCACTGGTTATGGCCCTGGCCCTGGCCCTGGCCCTGCCGGCCGCCACGGCCCAGGCGGCGGGCAGGGAGATACTGGCCGTGAAAACCAAATCCGCCAAGCTGCGCCAGAAACCCAGCTCCAGGAGCCGGTTGTTGGTGACCTTCTCGCGGGATTACCCCTTGCGGGTGCTGGAGAGAAAAAAGGGTTGGTGCCGGGTGGAGGATTTTCTGGGCTGGGAGGGCTGGCTGCCCGCCCGACGCCTGGGCAACACCCGCACCGTGGTGGTCACCAAGAATCTGGTCAACATACGCCGGCGACCCTCACCCCGTGGCCGCGTGGTGCTCAAGGCCAAGCGCTTTGTCACCTTCATGGTGCTGCGCCGCCAGGGCCAGTGGCTCAGGGTCAAGCACCGCGATGGCGAGGTGGGCTGGCTGCACCGCGAGGTCACTTGGGGCAGCCATTGAGGCCAGCCGCCCGGGCCAGGCCCAGACCGACGAGCCCGCTCCCAGGGGCCAGGGATGGTGCCGGGGCAGGGGGGCTCTCCGGGGCCTAGACTTGCAGGGAGGTGATGCCCTCGCGCAGGGCGAACTTGACCAGGTCGGCGAAGGAGTCCAGGTTGAGCTTCTCCATGGCGTTGCGCCGGTGGGCCTCCACGGTCTTGACGTTGACAAAAAGGCGCTCGGCCACCTGCTTGGTGCTGGCGCCCTCGGCCAGCATCTGCACCACCTCGCGCTCGCGGGTGCTGAGCACGTCCAGGGCCGAGGCCCCGGGGGCCTGATCCACAGCGTTGCGGAAGCCCTTGATCACCACCTCGGCCACCGCCGGACTCAGGAAGGTGCGCCCGGCGGCCACGGTGCGCACGGCGTTCATCAGCTCATCGAAGCTGCAATCCTTGACCAGGTAGCCCGCGGCCCCGGCCCGGATCATGCCCAGCACGTAGCGGTCCTCGCGGTGCATGGACAGGGCCAGCACCCGCACTCCCGCGGACTCGGCCAGGACCTGGCGCGTGGCCTCGATGCCGTTCAGATCGGGCATGGTCACGTCCATGATCACCAGGTCGGGGTTGAGCTGACCGGTGAGCCGCACCGCCTCGTGGCCGGTGGAGGCGATGCCCACCACCTCCACGTCGGCCTGGTCGGCCAAGAGGCTCTGCATGCCCACGCAGACCAGGGCGTGGTCATCCACCAACAATATCCTGATAGCCATGGGCTTCCTCCGATTCTTGCCTGTCGGGCTCGCGCAGGGGCAGGTGCAGGCTCACCTTGGTGCCCTGGCCGGGCCGCGACTCTATGCGCAGCGCCCCTCCCAACCCGCGCAACCGTTCGCGCAGGCTGAAAAGCCCCAGGGATTTGGGGGTGCCGATCAACGACTTGTCGAAACCGCGGCCCCGGTCGGCGGCCACCAGCACCACCCGGCCAGGCTTTATCCCCAGGCTCAAGACCACCTCCTGGCAGCCCGCGTGCTTGGCCACGTTGAGCATCATCTCCGAGGCGGCCCGGAACAAAAACACCTTGCCGTCCTCGTCCAGGGGCGGTTCGCGGCCGGGCAGGTCCAGCTCCACCACCAGGCCCAGGCTCTGGCGCAGGCTCTCGGCCTGGTCTTGCAGGGCCTGTAGCAGGCCCATCTCGTAAAGCACCGGCGGGCTCAGGTCCAGGCACAGGGCGCGGGTGTCGGCGGTGCTGCGGTCCAGAAGGGCGATGGCCTCTTGCAGCGCCAGCGCGGTGCCGGGCTGGGTGGTCATGAGCTTGCTGAGGATGAGCCGGCACATGGCCTGGCACTGGCCCACGCCGTCGTGCAGTTGCAGGGCGATGCGCCGGCGCTCCCGCTCCTCCACCCGCGTCAGCTCGGCGGCCAGATTGCGCAGTTGGGCCCGCTGCTCCCTGAGCTGCGTCTCCCGCCAGCGGCGCAGGGTGATGTCGCTGTTGATCTCCATGTGGGCCTGGGGCAGGCCTTGGGCGTCGCGGCGCAGAGTCCAGCGGCTATCCACCAGGATGCGCTTGCCCTGGCGGGTGGTGTGCACCAAATCGCCCTGCCATTCGCCCTTGCCCAAGAGAACGGCCCTGATATCGGTCAGGGGCTGGGGGAAGACCGTGCGCAGGAAGGTGTGGGAGTGTTGGCCCAGGGCCTCTTCCTTGCCCCAGCCGTAGGTGGTCTCGGCCCCCCGGTTCCAGAAGACGATGCGGTCTTCCAGGTCGCGCACGAGGATGGTGTCCCGCGCCAAATCCAGGAGCTGGGCCTGCTCCTGGTAGGCGGCGATCATGGTCTGCAAGGCCCCTTCCAGGCGCCCGTCGGGCGGACCTTTTTCGCGCCAGCGGGACCATGCGCGATGCATGGACTTGAATTCGCTGACTATCTGTTCCTTGGTCCTGGCGCTTTCACTAGACACCAACTGGCTCCCCCACAGGCGCCCCGACCGGCTGCCCACCTGGGGCGAGAGGACGCCCCGCGCGGGCACATGGTCCAGGATGGGGATCGGGTGGTCAGGCGGGCGGCCCCCACCGCCAGCTAGACTTCATATAAAAAACTATACATGTTCACAAGCCCCCTTGGCTAGGGGGTTACTGGCTCCTCGCGCCAAAAGTCGTCCCCCGGGCTTAACATTGGCGGAGCAGAGCTTGCCCCCGGGCCAAGCGGGGCCCGAGACCCCGGCTTGGCGCTGATTTTTCAGCGACCCTGGCCGCGGGCGCGCCCGGCCGAGGCGGGGGCGCGGGTCAGCCCTGGCCAGCGCCCGCGGCGGCTGGTCTGCCCGGCTAAACGCCATGCCGATAACCACTAAACGCTTAGGCTTGTCTTCACCAAATACGCATACGCCATATAGCCATGGGAATGGCACCGGCATGCTTATTGGATTTAGCAAAATTAGCCCATATGCACACCATGATTATCCGCCACATTATTGCTGAGGTTATCGTCATGGCTTGCGTGGTTTAAAGTGCGGCTCCGCAAAATATCTGCCGGAGGGGCTCAAAAACAAAAGCCACACTTAGGAATATATCTTAAGACGCAATCAAAGAAAAAAGTACCCATGAACACAAAAAAATATTAGCCATTGGATAACTAGTCATGCGTTAAAAACAACCGCATCCCTGAAAATATGTAGAAATAACCCTGTCTAAAAGCCTGGTTAGCACGTGGTAGGGTCAATCCTACCCCGTTTTACGGGTTAACCCTAATAGACATGCACAAGGGCACATGAAGTATGCTCGTCTTAGATATCATTTTTGTTTAAGGCTTGGCGTCCCGGTAATCCAGCAGGATAGTCTAGTAAGCTGCCCGGTTTACGGCGCCTGAATAACGTCGGCCTTAAAGTGCTTCCAACCAAAGCGATGAAAGGAGGACGTTGGCGTATGGCAACCGAACAGAAGGACTTGAAGCAGTACTGGTACGCGAATCTCAGGATCCTTTTAACCTTGTTGAGCGTATGGTTCCTGGTGGGCTACATACTGCCCATCTTCCTGGTGGAGCCGCTCAACCATATCCGCATGGGGGGGTTCAAGTTGGGCTTCTGGTTTGCCCAGCAGGGCTCGATCTACGTCTTCGTGGTCCTCATCTTCGTCTACTGTGCCCTGATGCGCAACCTGGACCGCGAATACGAAGTGGAAGAATAGGGGCAAAAGGGAGGTAAGATATGTCGATTCTCACTTGGACCTATATCATCGTGGGCCTCACCTTCGCCCTGTACATCTTCATCGCCTGGCGCTCGCGGGTGAAGGACGTCAAGAGCTTCTACGTGGCGGGCATGGGCGTGCCGCCCATCGCCAACGGTATGGCCACCGGCGCCGACTGGATGAGCGCCGCCAGCTTCATTTCCATGGCCGGTCTTATTTCCTTCTTGGGGTATCCCGGCTGCTACTACCTGATGGGCTGGACCGGCGGTTACGTGTTGCTGGCCCTGCTCTTGGCCCCCTATCTGCGCAAGTTCGGCAAGTTCACGGTGCCGGACTTCGTGGGTGACCGCTACTACAGCGACACCGCCCGCCTGGTGGCGGCGGCCTGCGCCATCTTCGTCAGCTTCACCTACGTGGCCGGGCAGATGCGCGGCGTGGGCATCGTCTTCAGTCGCTTCCTGGAGGTGCCCATCAACACCGGTGTCATCATCGGCATGATCATCGTCTTTGTTTACGCCACCCTGGGCGGCATGAAGGGCATCACCTGGACCCAGGTGGCCCAGTACTGCGTGCTCATCGTGGCCTACATGGTGCCGGCCTGGGCCATCAGCGCCCACGTCACCGGCATACCCATCCCCCAGATCGGCTTCGGCAGCACCATCGTCACCGGGCCGGACACGGGCAAGTACCTCTTGGACACCCTGGACCTGATAGCCAAGGACCTGGGATTCACCCAATACACCGCCACCTTCGCCACACCGGCCACCTCCATGCTCAACATCTTCTGCATCACCTTCGCCCTCATGGTGGGCACCGCCGGTCTGCCCCACGTCATCATCCGCTTCTACACCGTCCCCAGCGTGCGCGCCGCCCGTCTCTCCGCCGGCTGGGCCTTGGTCTTCATCGCCCTGCTTTACACCACCGCCCCGGCGGTGGCCGCCTTCGCGCGCTACAACATGATCAACTCGCTCAACGGCAAGTATTACAGCGCCGAGACCTATGCCAAGGAAAAGGGGATGACCTTCCCCTCCGATCCGGCCCAGCAGGCCAAGTTCACCGAGGAGCACAAGGACCAACTGGCCCCCAGTTGGTTCAAGAACTGGGCCAAGACCGGCCTGATCCTGTGGTTCGACAAGGCCGGCGACGGGCGCATCCACTACTCGGCGGGCTCCGCCTTCGCGGGCAAGCCCACCTTCACGGGTGAAAAGGGCAAGTTCGGCCAGCCCATGGTCAGCAACAAGGCCACCGACAACAAGAACGAGCTTTACGTCGACCGCGACATCATGGTCCTGGCCAATCCCGAGATCGCCAACCTGCCGCCCTGGGTCATCGCCCTGGTGGCCGCCGGTGGTCTGGCCGCCGCCCTGTCCACCGCCGCCGGCCTCCTGCTGGTGGTGGGCTCGGCCATCAGCCACGACCTCTACTATCGCGTCATCAACAAGAACGCCACCGAGAAGCAGCGCCTGACCATGGCGCGCATCTGGATCGGCGTGGCCGTCATCTTCGCCGGCTACTTCGGCATCTATCCTCCCGCCTTCGTGGCCCAGGTGGTGGCCTTCGCCTTCGGCTTGGCGGCCTCCTCCTTCTTCCCCATCATCATCCTGGGCATCTTCACCAAGCGCACCACCAAGGAGGGCTGTATCGCCGGCATGATCGTCGGCATCGTCTTCACGGCCATCTACATCATCCAGACCAAGTTCCTGGGTGTGAGCAACTGGTTCCTGGGCATCACCCCCGAGGGCATCGGCACCGTGGGCATGGTGCTCAACTTCGCCGTGGCCTGGGGTGTCTCCCTGGTCACCGAGGCCCCGCCCGCCCACGTGCAGGAGATCGTGGAGAACGTGCGCGTTCCCAAGGGCGCCGGAGCCGCCGCCGCGCACTAAAAACCGCAACCCCTCGTTCCCTCTGGTCAGGGGGAGCGTCGGACCCCTCCCACCGGGGTCCGGCGCCCCCCGCCGGAGGCCCCGCGGGCCGGGCCGGTTCAATCCGCCGGCTCGCCGCCGAAAGCCAGCCAACCCAGCAAGCAGAGGGTGCGCATGAATGCCCTAGCCATGAGAATAAACGCCGCCAACAAGAACAAGCAACCCGGCCGGGCCAGCACAGCCAGGGTGGCCAAGGAGGACCAGGAGCTCGCCGCGCGCAAGACCATGCTCAAGGGCTGTCTGGCCGCCGCGGCCCCGGCCCTGGTGTCCTTGGTGGTGCTAGTCAGCGTGGACACCCGCGGATTCGAGGCCGCCACCGGCCTGGGGCGCATGGGCACCCTGGCCGTGGGCGCCCTGTTCCTCAGCCTTAGCCACCTGCTTTGGCGCCGTCGCTGGTGGGCCGGCCTGCCGGTCACGGCCCTGTTCGCCAGCGTGGCGGCCTATCTGGGCCTATGGGTCAGCCGGCCCCTGGGCGCCTACTTCGCGGCCAATCACATTTCGTCCCTGGGGGAGCTGGTCCCGCCCCTGGTGCTGCTCTCCCCCCACCTGGCCGTGGGCGTCATCTCCCTGACCCTGGCCTGGGCGGTGGGACGGGCCATGGCCCTGGCCAAGCGCCTGGGGCCGGCGCCGGTCTCCCGTCATGTCTGGATAGTGATGCTGGTCTGGGCGGCCATGCTGGCCATGGACCTGCTCAGCCGCTAAGCGTCGCCATCACGGGCGCGGGCAGGCACTCTAGCCCGGCGGCGCCTTGCGGCGGCGCGGGCCATCCGGGAGCTTGCTTGGGGGAAAGCGAGGCGGGAAGGCTAGCGTTCCTCGGGCTTGCTGGCCATGAGCTTGAGTTGCTCCAGGAGGGCCAATTTCTGGTCGTCGTCGAAGCTCCCCAGATAATATTGCAGGTTCTCTTCCTTTTCCTTGTCGATATTCAACAGGGCCTGGCGGCCCTTGGGCGATATCTCCAAGAGGGTGACCCGCTCGTCGTGGGGGTGGCTCTTGCGGATAAGGTAGCCGTCGCGCTCCAGGCGCTTGGCCAGGCCGGTCATGTTGGCCCCGGTTACCAGCATGATCTTGCCCACGTTGGTGACGGTGTTGGCCCCGCCCGGCGAGGAGTTGAGCACCCTGAGTACGTTGTACTGGGCGAAGGTCAGGCCGTAGTTCTTGAAGATGGCCGAGGAGCGCTTCTTGAAGTTCTCGGCCACGCGCACCACGCCCATGAGGAGCTTCTCGTTCAAGCTGAGGTTGCTGCTGTATCCACCGTTACCCATGGCGCGCCCTTGCTGGATTGATAATCAAGACAGTGTACTTAGGGGTGGTAATCTAGTCAACCCGATCTTGCGTCGGTCTCTGCGCCAGCCAGCCGGCGGGGGGGCGGGGAGCGGCCAGGAAGTAACGTGGCCCGCCGAGGCATCATGCCCCGGCGGGCCGCGTGGTGGTGCTTACTTCAGCTTGCCCAGGGCGCGCAGTATCTTCTCCGGCGTGATGGGCAGGTCCTGGCAACGGTAGCCCGTGGCCTCGTAGACCGCGTGCCCGATGGCCGCGGCCGTGGGGATGGCCAGGCCCTCGCCGGCCTCCTTGGCCCCGAAGGGTCCCTCGGGCTCGTAGGTCTCCACCTCCACCGACTCGCTGGGGGGCATGTCCTGGGCCGTGGGCATCTTGTAGTCCAGGAAGGAGGTGTTGAGGGTGCGGCCGCCCTGCATGACGAACTGCTCGTGCAGGGCGTAGCCCAGGCCCATCTGGATGGCCCCTTCCAGCTGCCCTTCCACGGCCCGCTTGTTGATGGCCACCCCGCAGTCGTGGGCGGTGTAGATCTTGTCCACGCCCACCAGGCCGGTCTGCTCGTCCACCGTGACCTCGGCCACCTGCACCCCGAAGGAGAAGGCCGGGCTGACCAGACCCCGGTTGCGGGGGGTGTAGTAGCCGTGGGCGGAGAGCGGCGCGCCCCGGCGGCCCTTCAAGGCCTTGTAGACGCACTCGGCGAAGCTCATGCGCTTCTTGGGGCTGGACTTGACGAAGACAGAATCGTCCTCAAAGGCGATGTCCTGTATCTGGTTGAGGTCGAAGTGCTGGAACATCACCGGGATGAGCATTTCCTTGATCTTGCGGCAGGCGTCCCTGATGGCGTTGCCGTTCATCAGGGTGACGCGGCTGCCCCAGGAGCCCAGGTCGGCCTTGGGGGTGTTGGCGGTGTCCATGGAGGTCAGCCGCACCTTGTCCACGCCGATGCCCAGGTCGGCGGCCAGGATTTGGCGCAGCACCGTGTCGGGGCCTTGGCCGATGTCGCAGACCATGGTGAACAGATGGGCGGTGCCGTCGTCAAAGACCCGCACCTCCACGCTGCTGAAGTTGTACTTGGTGTTGAACCAGTTGAACACGCCGCCGGAGATGAAGCTGAAGGCGCTGACCCCCAGGCCGTGGCCGGGCTTCTTGTTTTTCTTCTTCTCGTCCCAGCCGCTCAGCACGCGCACCTTCTCCAGGGACTCCTTGAAACCGCAGGAGGAGACCGTGGCCACCTCGGGGATGACGTCGCCCTCCTCCATGGCGTTGATCAGGCGCAGGTCAAAGGGGTCGATGCCCAGGTCCTCGGCGGCCTTGTTGAGCTGGCTCTCCATGGCGAAATAGGCCTGGGGCGCGCCGAAGCCGCGCATGGCCGAGGCCGGGGGCTTGTTGGTGTAGACGTGGCGGCCGAAGTAGCGGTAGGCCGGCAGGCGGTAGGCCATGTTGCCGAAGGTGCCGCACAAAAAGGTGGCCGTGGGGCCCATGGCGTTGTAGGCCCCGCCGTCCAGCATGACCTGGAAGTCCTTGGCCAACAGCCGGCCGTCCTTGCTGAAGCCCACCTTGGAGTAGAGGGTCATGCCGTGGCGGCGCCGGCCGTAGGCCAGCTCGTCCACGCGGCTTAGGGTGAACTTGACCGGCTTGCCGGTGCGCCGGGCCATGAAGGCGGCGCTGAACTCCCAGGGCCGCAGCTCCATTTTGCCGCCGAAGCCGCCGCCCACGGTCACCTTCTTGACCCGCACGTGGTTCTCGGGAATGCCCAGGGTGCTGGCCAGGAGGCACTGCACGATGTAGGGGGTCTGGGTGCTGGTGTACATGGTGATGCGCCCGCCCTCGTCGGGCTCGGCGATGCAGGCGCAGGGCTCCATGTAGGCGTGCTGCACGGCGTGCACCCGGAAGGTGTCCTCGCGCACGTAGTCGGCCTTTTGGAACATGCCCTCCAGGTCGCCGTAGTTGATCTTGCGCACCAGGCTGACGTTGCCCTGGCTGATGTCGTGCACCAGCGGTGCGCCCTCGGCGGTGGCGTCCTCCACGGTGAAGACCGCCGGCAGCTCCTCGTACTCCACCTCGATCAGCTCGCAGGCCCGCCGGGCGGTCTCGGCGTCAATGGCGGCCACGGCGGCCACCTCGTCGCCGATGAAGCGCACCTTGTCCACGGCCAGAGGCAGCTCGTCCTGGCTCTCGGGCACCAGGCGCCAGTTGCCGTACTTGATCTGGGGGGTGTCGGCGCCCACGATGACGTCCTTGACCCCGGCCAGGGCGCGGGCCTTGGAGACGTCGATGCGCTTGATGCGGGCGTGGGCCAGGGGGCTGCGCAACAGCGCGCCGTAGAGCATGCCCGGCAGCTTGATGTCGTCGGCGTAGATGGCGCGTCCGGTCACCTTGTGGGGGCCGTCGATGCGCGGGACGCTCTGGCCGATCAGCTTGGGATTTTGATTCTTCACGCGGCTCCTCCTTGGGCCAGGGCCAGGCTGCTGGCCAGTACCCGCCGGGCCAGCACCCCCACCATCTGACGGCGGTAGGCGGCGCTGGCGCGCATGTCGTCTATGGGCCGGCAGGCCGCCGCCGCGTTGGCGGCCGCCTGGTCCAGCAGCTCGTCCGTGGGGGACTGGCCCACCAGCATAGCCTCCGCCTCCAGGCAGCGCAAGGGGGTAGGCGCCACGGCGGCCAGGGCCAGGCGGCACTTGGCCACGCGCCCCTGCCCGTCCAGGGCCATGAGGCCGGCCACGCCCACCGCGCAGATGTCCACCTTGCTGCGGGCCGACAGGCGCTGGTAGGCCGAGCCGCTGGCCTTGGCCGGCGTGGGCAGGTTGATGGCGGCGATGATCTCGCCGGGCTCCAGCACGCTCAGCCCCGGGCCGGCGAAGAACTGGACCAGGGGCAGGGCGCGGGAGCCGGCGCGGCTGACCACGGTCAGGCTGGCGTCGTAGGCCAACAAGGGCGCGGCGGTGTCGGCGCTGGGCGCGGCGTTGGCCAGGTTGCCGGCCACGGTGCCCATGTTGCGTATCTGGGTGGTGGCCATCACCGAGCAGGCATGGGCCAGGCCGGGGTAAAGCTCCTTGACCTCGGTCAGGGCCGCCACGTCGCACAGACGGGCGCCGCCGCCGATGGTAAGCCCCTGACCCGCCTGGAAGACCACGCCTTCCAGGGCGGCCACCCGCCGCAGGGAGACCAGGTGCTCCACCCGCAAGGCCCCAACCTTGAGCTTGGGCACCAGGTCGGTGCCGCCGGCCAGGAGCTTGACGCTGGCGCGGTGGGTCTCCAGGAGATCAAAGGCCTCTTCCAGGCTGCTTGGCTGGTGCAGGGCGAAATGCGAAAGAGCCATGGCGTTAGGCCTCCTTGGCGGCGGAGCCGTCCAGCTTGTCGGCCGCCACCTCAATGGCCTCCACCACCTTGACGTAGCCCGTGCAGCGGCACAGGTTGCCCGACAGGCCTTGGCGTATCTCCTGGGGGCTGGGGTGGGGGTTGTGGTCCAGGAGGTACTTGGCGCTCATGATCATGCCGCCGGAGCAGAACCCGCACTGCACGGCGTGGGTCTCCACGAAGGCCTCCTGGATGGGGTGCAGCTCGGTGAGGGACTTGGCCAGGCCCTCGATGGTGGTCAGCTCGCGCCGGTGGGCCTCCATGGCCAGGGTCAGGCAGGAGCTGATGGAACGCCCCTCCATCAGCACCGTGCAGGCCCCGCAATCGCCCTGGTTGCAGCCCACCTTGGTGCCGGTGAGGTTGAGTTCCTCCCTGAGCACCTCGGCCAGGGTCTGCCAAGGGTAGACGGCCACCTCGTGGGTGTGTCCGTTCACTATAAGTTCTATAAGCTGTTTTGTCATTGCTGACCTCGCACCTTGTGTTTTCAGATACTTATTTTACTACCTAGATAATATAACATGATGCTATCATTTTTAAAAACAAAAAATGATCCCGCCAGACCCGGCCTCGTGGCCAGCCACCTCCACGCCTAGATTCGGTGTTTTTTGCCTGCTCAAACGTTCAGCAGAATGAACTATTGCGCCGACGCACCCCCCGGGCGTGGGGGGGTCGCGCCCCGCCACGCCGGCCAGACCTTTGCGGCTCGCTGGGTGGGGCGGCCTAGATCAGGCGCTTGGCGATGACCATCTTCTCGGCTTCCTTGGTGCCCTCGTAGATCTCCAGGATCTTGGCGTCGCGATAGAAGCGCTGGATGTCGTACTCGTCTATGTAGCCGTAACCGCCGTGCATTTGCAGGGCCTGGTCGCAGACCCACACCGCGGTCTTGCCGGCCCAGTACTTGGCCATGGAGTTGTACAGGGCGTCCGGGCGCCCCTGGTCCACCAGCCAGGCCGCCCGGTAGGTGGCCAGGCGGGCCATCTCGATCTTGGTGGCCATCTCGGCCAGCTTGAACTGCAAGGCCTGGTTGCTGATCAGGGGCTTGCCAAAGGTGACCCGCTCCTTGGCGTAGGCGATGGCCATGTCCAGGGCGCCTTGGGCCAGGCCCACGCCCTGGGCGGCCACCACGGTGCGCGTGGCGTCGAAGAAGCGCATGAGCTGCTTGAAGCCCTGGCCTTGGCTGCCGATGAGGTTGCCCACGGGCACCCGCACACTGTCCAGGGCCACCTCGGCGGTGTCGCTGGCCCTGAGACCCATCTTGCCCTTGATGGGCGTGGCCACCACGCCGGGCAGGTCGGATTCCACGATGATCAGGCTGTGGCGCTGATAGGGCGAGGGGGTCGCCGGATCGGTCAGGCAGAACACGGCCATGTAGTCGCAGATGGTGCCGTTGGTGATGAACATCTTGTTGCCGGTGATGACCCACTCGTCGCCTTCCAGGATGGCCTTGGTGCGGCAGGCGGCCACGTCGGTGCCGGCGTCGGGCTCGGTGTAGGCCCCGGCGGCCACGGCCCGGCCCTCGGCCAGGGGGGGCAGGTATTTTTGCTTCTGCTCCTCGCTGCCGAAGAACACGATGTTCTGCGAGCCGAAGGCCGCCGACTCGATGGCCTGGGTGATGCCCAGGTCCACCCGCGCCATCTGCTCCACGATCAGGGCGTGCTCCAGGAAGCCGTAGCCAGCCCCGCCGTATTCCTCGGGGATGGTCGGCCCCACCATGCCCAGCTCGGCGGCCTTCTTGACCACGTCCTTGGGGTATTTCTCGGCCCGGTCGTATTCCTTGGCCACGGGGGCTATCTCGCCCACCGCGAACTTGTAGGCCATATCCTGTATGAGCCGGTGTTCCTCGCTCAGTTCAAAATCCATTGCTCTGCATCCTCGCTTAGATATAGGGATAAGCCCGACCGCCCCCGCCGCCTCAATCGTCGTCCCGGCCGATCAGGAGCATGTTGCCCCGGCGGGCCAGGCGGTCGTAATCATCGTGCAAATACTGGCGCATCCAGCCCATGATCCGCTCCTGGTCGGCGGCCACGAAGACCGGCCGATGCAGGTCCTCCTCGCGCTGCCACAACTGGCCTTGCACCGCCTTGGCCAGGGGCGTGCCCGGATAGACCCGCACCCCCAGTTGCAGGGCGATCTGCGAGGGCCGGGCCTGGTTGATCAGGCGGCAGGTTTGTCGCACGCTTTCTTCATCCTCGCCGGGGTAGCCCAGCAGCAGATGAAAGCCAAAGGCCGCGCCGGCCAGCTCCCCCCGGGCCACGGCCCGCTGGGTCACCTGGCGGTACAGCTCCACCCCCGCCAACAGGGCCGCGCTGTCGTAGGGCTTGCGCAGGGTTTTAAGCATGCGGTCGGAGCCGCTCTCGATGTCAAAGGGGAAGAACATGAAACCCGGCCCCTGCCCATCCGGCGGGGAATTGCGCCAGCCCCGGCTGGCCAGGGCCAGCTCCAGGAACTCCTCATCCAGGTTGCCGGGGTCCAGATAGGCGTGCCAGGAGGCCGGCACATGGCCGGCGGCCAGCATGGCCTTGAGCACCTCCTTGGCGTGGGCCAGGGGGCGATTGAAGATGTCGTCGGCGAACATGAAGCGCAGGGGCGGCCGCCCGGCGTGGCCCGCGTGGATCCCGGCCAACAGGCCCACCTCGGCCGCCACGGCCTCCGGAGCCTTGAGTTCCTGGCGGGGGCCGTTGATCAGGGGGTAGGGGCAATAGCCGCAGGCCTGGCCGCAGCCCACCTTGCTGCGCAGGCCAAAGGTGCTCTCGCCCACCGGCAGGTCCAGGTAGGAGCCCAAAAGGCCGGCGTTGCCTAAAGAGCCCAGGCCGGCGGCCTCGCCGCGCAGCAGGCGGGGAGGCGTCTTGCCGGCGGCCAGGTCCCTCAAGAGCGCCACCACGGCCGTCTCGCCCGGCCCCAGCACACCGTGCCAGGTGGCCGGCCGGCCAGCCAGGAAGGCCTGGGGCATGATGGAAAAGCCCGTGCCGCCCAGGATCACCGGCACCTGGGGCGCCAGGTTGGCGGCCACGGTGTCCAGGTAGGAGAGCAGCTCGGGCAGGTAGTAGTGCAGGCCCTCCTGGCCCTCCAGGATGGGATAGGTGGAGTCGATGTTGCGCAGGCTAAGTGCCACCACGTCCCAGGGCCGGGCTGACAGGGCGTTGCTGATCAACTGGCGGCTCAAGGCCCCCCGCCGGGCCAGGTTCGCCGGCGGCAAGGCCCCGCCCAGGCGGGTGAGGTCCAGTATCTGGCAGTCGCCCCGGCCGGCCTGGGCGATGGCCCCTTGCAGGTAATCCAGCCCTATGGGGTAGACCGGGAAGGCCTCGTTGAAGGGGGTGGTGTTGGTGTCGATAAGCAGGATGTTGGCCATGGTGCCTTGTACCGATCTAAGGTCAGCCCCACAACCGTGGGCTGATTTTCCAACTCACCCAAAAGGGAATGAGGGAGAGGGGGTAAGGTGCTTGTTCCCCAAGCTCCAGAGCAGGCCAGCAACCTAGCGCCCCGAGTTTCAGCCTCTGTTCACCAGAGCCGTTATCACCCGGCCGAGGGCGTGCCGCCGGCCAGGTAGCCGTCCTCCAGGGCGCGCACCAGGTTGGTCATGGTCTGGTAATAGGGCACAACCAGGCCATGCCGCCGGGCGTACTCCACCACCTTGCCCCCCAGGAAGTCGATCTCGGTGCGGGTGCGGTTGGCCAAATCCACGCACATGGAGTCCTTGTGCTGGCCCACCTTCTCCAGGTAGCCCAGGGCCTGGGTCATGTAGTCCGGCCCCAGGTCGTAGCCCATGGCTTTGGCCACGGCCAGAATCTCGGCAAAGCAGGCGTCGGCGATCTCGCGGGTGGGGGGAAAGTCCAGGCAGCCACGGATGGTGCGGTCGGTGACGGCGCAGATGCCCGCCATGGTGCACTTCATCACCATCTTTTTCCACACCAGGAGCTTGATGTCCTCCACCAGCTCGCTGTCCAGGCCGGCGGCGCTCAGGGTGGCGGCGATCTCTTGGCCCAGCTGGCGGCGGGCCGGGTCCATGACCCCCAGGGGGTTGGGGCGGTTGAAGAAGGCCGCCGAAACCCTGGCCGGGCCGGTCATGGCCACGCCGTAGTTCATGGACATGCGCAGGGCGGCCTTGGGGCCAAAGCGCTCGGCTATGACGTCCTCGGTGCCCAGGCCGTTGTGGCAGCTGACCAGCACCGTATCCGGCCCCACCACCGGGGCCAGGTCCTCCAGCACCGAGGCCAGGTGGAAGGTCTTGGTGGCGATGAAGATCACCTGGGGGGCGAACCGCGCCAGCTCGCGGGCGCTGGCCAGCAGATGGCGGGGTTTGGCCGCGAACTCCAGGGCGCCGCTGACTTGGATGCCGCCCTCGGCCAGGGCCTGGCGCTTGGCCGCCGAGGGCGTCACCAGCACCGTCTCCTGGTCCTTTTGCAGAAGCGCCGCCGCCAGCACGGCCCCTATGGCCCCTATGCCCACCACCGCCCAACGACGCTCGGCCATGACCTCCCCCTTTGGTTTATGGCGGCCAGGGTCTCGCCCATCCCGACCAAGGTTGGCCGGCGGGCCATGGATGGCCCGCCGGGCGCGAAAGCGCCCGGGAGGCCGGGCAAAACCGCGCTTTTGCCCGGCCGATAGGCGCTCAAAGCCACGGATGGCTTTGAGCGCCGGGGTTGACCTTAGCCTATTTCCTTGTCATCCCTGTCCCAATACCACTCGGGCAGGCAGTCCTTCCACTCGTAACCGCGGCTGGTGAGCACCTTCCACCATTCCTTGCCGCCGTGCATCAGGTCGGTCCAGGTCTGGAAGTTGTAGTCTTCCTTCCAGCGGGGCGCGAACTCGTTGATGACCCGGTCGTGCAGGTCCAGGGGCGGGTTGGAGATGTCCTTGGGGTCCACGGCCTGGCGCACCTGGTCATAGATCACGCCGTAGTTGGGTCCGAAGGCCGGGCCGGTGAGACCCATGACCGAGAGGCTGCCGATGTTGGCGGTGTACTGGCCGTTGTCGATGGCCGTGCGCTGACTGGCCACCCAGTGTTCCCAGGCCTTGTACTCGCCGGACTCGTACTTGCCCAGGGGATGCTCGGGGTCCCACTGGATCAGGAACTCGAAGTAGCTGGTGTGACCCATGTCGGTCATCTGTATCCAGCCCTCCTCGCCGTACTCGTCCACCAGCGGCGGAGTGAACTTGCTCTCCTTTTCCTTGAGCAGGGTCTTGCCGCGGGCGAAGGAGTGCTCCAGGGTCTCCACCACGAACTCCACCGAGACGTAGCCGCCGGCCGGCCACCACATGCCCGCCGAGTCGGCGTTCTTGATCCAGGACTGGTCGGACTGCTTGGTGCGGCCCAACTCGCCGCCCACCTCGTTCATGATGTCCATGAGGACCGATTCCTCGTACTGCAACTGCTTTTCGCTGGTGTAGCCGATCAGCAGCACGCGGCAGATGGAGGAGGTGGCCCGGCCGTCGCGGATCTTCTGCTCGTCGGGGCCCCACTTGGCCCAGAAGTCCTCGCGCGAGGAGGACTTGCCGCGGTAGCGCCAGATGGTGGGCACGCGCATGACCGCCGCGCCGATCTCGCTGCGGGAGATCTCGCGCATGGCCTTGCGCATGGACTCCTCGGAGGGCATGCGGAAGTTGTACCACTTGATGCGGTTGTCGGGGAACTCCAGGGTGCTGAGCATGCCCCGGTCCACCGGCTTCATGCGCTCGGGCAGGAACAGGGGGTGCATCTTGATGGCCATCTTGGTGATGATGCCCACCTTGCCCCACCAGCCCAGATAGCCGCGCAAGAGCCCGCGCAGGTCGGGTCCGGGGCCCTCGCCCCAGAAGGGGTCGTCGGAGTTGCTCAGGGAACCTAGGCGGATAACCTCGCCGTCGGGCAGGACCCACTCCACGCCCAGGATGCGGCGGGTGGCCAGGCCCAGGCGGTAGTTCAGGGGCGAGTAGTTGCAGGTCAGCATGTTGCCGATGACCGCGGCCTGGGAGCCGCCGCCGGGGGTCATGGTGTACAGGCCGCGCTCCTGGGCCTCGGCCTGCAGGGGCGAATGGATCAGGCCCGGCTCCACGATGGCCACCATGTGGCGCTCGTCCCAGTCCAGGCCGCGCATGCGCGACAGGTCGATGGAGACGTGGAAGGGCACCTTGCCGCCGCAGTGCACGCCCCAGAAGGCCCCGATGGGGGTGTAGGGCAGGTGATAGCGGAAACAAACCTTCACTATCCGCTGCACCTCGTCGGTGTTCTTGGGCATCACCACCACGCCCGGAGGTTGCTGGCCGCGCTGGTAGATGCAGTCGTGGATCTCGCCGCCCTTGACGTAGCTCTCGGTGATGGCGGCGTCGTCGGTGATCCATTCGGGACCCACTATGTTGGCCATGGCGTTGTAGGCCGCCTTGGACACCCTTTCGGTGACTTTTGACATGGGTATCGCGTCCTTTCTCTAGAGCACCGAGGCCACGAGTTCGGTGATGTCCATGACCCGGACCTGGTGGTCCCGGCCCTTCTGGCCGCCGGCGAATTGCTGCTTGCAGTAGGGGCAGGCGCTGACCACGGCCTCGGCGCCGCAGTCCTTGACCTCTTCCAGCCGCTCGTCCACGGCGTAGGCCGCCAGCTCCGGATAGGCCTCGGGCACGCCGCCGTGGCCGCCGCAGCACCAGGAGAACTCGTGGTGGCGCTTGAGTTCCAGCAGCTCCACGCCGGGGATGGCTTCCAGGATCTGGCGCGGCTGCTCGTAGGTGCCCTCGGTGCCACGGTTGAAGTGCTTGGCGCCGAAGTTCTGGGCCGGCTCCAGGCAGCCCCACTGGCCGCGGTCGCCCTCCCAGTGGGTGTAGGGCTCGGACATGCGGCCCAGGTTGCAGGGGTCGTGCCAGGCCACCTTCAGGTCGGCCCGGCCCGACAGGCTCAAGGAGCCGTCCTTCAGGGCCTGGGAGACCAGCTCGGTGATGTGCACCACCTCGAAGGGCATGTCCACGGTGTTCTTCTGGAGCATGCGCGGGTAGTCGACCTTCCAGGTCTTGTAGCACTCGGCGCAGGCCGTCACCAGGCGGGTGGCGCCGGTGGCCTTCATGGCCTCCAGGTTGCGCTCCATCTGCTGGCGGAAGGCCTCGTAGTGGCCCATGGCGAACAGGGGATGACCGCAGCACTGCTCGCCGGGCATGAGCTGGTAGCCGCCCAGCTTGCCCAGGATCTTGTCGGCGGCCTGGGCGATGGGGTTGTCGATGTAGGAGGCGGCGCAGCCCACGAAATAGACCGTGGAGGATTTGGCGGAGGCGTTGACCGGCTTCCAGGCCTGGCGCCTGTCGGCCGGGGCTCCGAACTTGTTCTGCTTGTTGGCGATGTTGTCGATGACCCGCTGGTGCTCCTGGGGGAAGCGGCCCTTCTCGACCATGGAGCCGCGCAGGGCCTCCAGGGAGTTGTTGATCTCCAGGTCCAGGTTGCGCTTGCAGCCGGAGTCGCAGGCCCCGCACATCATGCACTGGAAGACCGTGTCCTTCATGCCGGGGGTGTCTTCCAGGCGGTTCTCGGTCAGGGCCAGGCCCAGCTTCAGGCGGCCGTAGGCCACCTTGGAGAAGTAGTACTTGGCGTAGCTGGGGCAGCGGTACACGAAGCGGTTATCGGGCATGTAGATGTGGTCGAGCCACTTGCAGCTGGCGCAGCGCATGCACCGGCGCATCTCGTACATGTAGTCTTTGAGTTCCAGAGATCCTGAAACGATCATTTCATGCCTCCTTTAGAAACAGGCGTTGCCGGGGCACATGATGTAATTGGGGTCCAGAACCTCTTTCACCTTGGTGATGGTGTTGGTGTACCCCCGGGCGTGTTCGTAGACCATGGGCGAGAGCAGGCCGTAGGGACGGGAGAAGAAGGCCCCGTCCTTGAACAGGCGGGCCGCCGCCTCCAGGTAGAGGGCCTTGATCTTGGCCTTCTCTTTTTCGTCCGCGGGGTCGTAGTAGAACTGGTACTCCATGTGGCAGGCCCGGCCCTGCTCGATGGGCTGCATGTAGGCGCCCATCTGGGTCACGTCGTAGCCATGGGCGCCGGCCACCTCGATCACGGTCTGGGTGAAGGCGGGCACGGCCTCCATCTTGGCGATGAAGAACAGGTCCTGGCAGCCGCCCTTCAGGGCGTGCTTCCAGTAGGCGCGCTCGGCCGGCCAGGGCTTGCGCAGCATGCCCGGCAGGACCCGCTCCAGGCCCACGGCGCCGGCCAGGTGGTCGTCGATGCGCTTGACCGCCGGGATGGCCGCGGCCACCTCGTCCAGGGCCTCCTTCTCGTAGGCCAGCTTCTGCTCGGGCGAGCGCGGCGGGCCGGAGAGCACTATGGCGATGAACCAGGGGGGCAGCTGGCGCTTGAGACCCTCGTAGGACTCGGTGGTGCCGTCGTTGAACAGCAGGGCGCCCACCTGGCTGTTGAGCAGGAAGCACTCGTTGCCGATCATGCGGCGCTGGATCTGGTACATCGGCTCGATGGCGTCGGCCAGGTTGTCGAAGGTGATGAAGTAGGCCTTGTCCAGCACCGGCAGGTACTCGATCTTGACGATGGACCAGGTCACCACGCCCATGGTGCCTTCGGCGCCCTGGAAGAAGCGGTACCAGTTGGTGCCGGGACCCTCGGGGTTGCCGCCCTTGGAGTCGGCCTTGTCCGGGAAGCCGGGCGCGCTGGCCGAACCGGTGCGGAAGCGCATGCCCGAACCCCAGATCACCTCGGTGGAGGTCATGGGCTCGCCGTACTCATAGCGGGCGTTGGTGGGCTGCTCGCGCTCCAGCAGGCTGGCCACCACCGAGCCGCTGGCCAACGGGCACAGGGGCAGCACCATGCGCTGGCCGATCTTCTCCAGCTCGGGCTGGATCTGGCCCCAGGTCACGCCGGGCTCGATGCGGATCAGGCGGTCGGGCAGGTCCAGGTCCAGGACGTGGTTCATCCTCTTGAGGTCCAGGATGATGCCGCCCATCTTGGGCAGCGTGCTGCCGTGGAAGTGCTCCTGGGAGCTGAGCGGGATCACCGGGATCTTGACCTCGTTGGCCATCTGGACGATCTGGTGGACCTGGTCGGCGTTCTCCGGCCAGACCACCACGTCGGGCAACCCGGCGCAGGTCAGCAAACTGTGGTCCCGGGTGTAGGCGGCCCGAGCCTGCTCGCTGCCGTCCACATGGTCCGGTCCAACGATTTTCGCCAGCCTTTCGATGAGTTCCATTTGGTTCTCCTCATAGCGGTGGTTAAATTTAATATGTTAATTATTTAGTAGTTTAGTTACGAGGTGTCAAGAGCTTTTTGCACGGCGGCGCCGGCAAAATCAATTTGGATAACTACCAAATATTACAACTATAAATTAATCCAGCCCCCTCTGGGCCGTCCCGACGCCCCCTGGTGGCGTCCTGGCCTGGGGCGCATTTTTTTGCTGGAACCGGCCGGTCAGCCGGCCTGGGGCGGCCCCAGGCCCCCCCAAGACCCCCACGCCCGCTGGCGGGCGTGGGGCCGGCCGCGGCAGGATGCCCAGGCGTGATGATTATCAAGGGTGCTGCTTGACATTATATTGTTAAGATATTAATAATTGCAAACGTCGTTTATTTTTTACAGGGAAAAATCATGGATTCCAGCCCCGACAAGGACGCCCTGAGCCTGGACGAAAAAGTGATGATCGGCATGGTGCGGGCCTCCGAGATGTTCAAGAAGAATTCCTCGGCCATCTTCAAGAAGTACGGGCTCACCTTCGCCCAGTACAACGTGCTGCGGGCCCTCAACTCCTCGCCCAACGGCTACAGCACGGTCACCAACGTGGGCAAGATCATGCTGGTGACCGGAGCCAACATGACCGGGCTGGCCAAGCGCATGGAACGCGACGGCTTCCTGCAAAGCCGGCGCCACGAGCACGACGAGAGGGTAAAGCTGCTGGAGATCACCGAAAAGGGCCGGCAGACCCTGAAGAACATCGAGGTGGAAAAGGAGGCCCACGTCAAGTCCTACATCGGGGACATGCCCGAGGATGAAAAAAAGAAGATGCTGGTCCTGGTCAAGCGCATGATCACCACCGCCAGCGGTTCATAGGAGAGTGTTGAAAAAGTCCATCCATGGACTTTTTCAACCCGAGCCGGCCGAAGTGAATTCGGCCAACTCGGCGAAAAGCTTGCCCCTTCGGGACAGGGCTTTTCGGCGCGCCATCCCTGGCGCGCAGGCTAGAGTGCTAGCAATGCCCCTCCCTGGACCTGCGCGCCCCCAGCCGGCCCCAGCCCCCGCGGCCGGCCGGTCCGGACGCGCGCCCGGCCGGAGCGCCAGATAAACATGTCCGTGGATTTCCTGGTGGCCGGCGGCCGCCTGGTCAACGTCTACAGCGGTGAGATTCTGGAGAGGGACCTGGCCGTAAAGGGCCGCTGGATCGTCTGGGTGGGCCCGCGGGGCGCCTGTCCGGAGCCGGCGGGCCAGGTGATCGAGGCCGGCGGGGATTACCTCCTGCCGGGCTTTTTCGACGCCCACACCCACCTGGACCTGTTCTACAACCCCTTCGCCTACGCCGAATACGTCCTGACCAGGGGCACCACCTGCCTGTTCAACGACATGCAGGACCTGGCCAACGCCCTGGGCGCCCCGGCCTACCTGCGCCTGGCCCGCCGCCTGGCCTCCGGCCCCCTGAGCATCTTCCACAGCGCCCCGGCGGCGGCCCCCCCCTACCCGGAGTTTGAGGGCGGCGACCTCTGGAGCGCCGAGGACCTGGCCCTGGCCCTGCAAGAGGACCACGTGCTGTCGGTCAGCGAGGTCACGGCCATCTCCCGGCTGGTCAACGGCGCCCCCGACCTGATGGCCAAGCTGGGCCTGGCCCGGAGCATGGGCAAGCTGGTCGAGGGCCACACCGTGGGGGCCAACGACGACAAGCTCAACCGCCTGGCCGTGGCCGGGGTGACCTCCTGCCACGAGTCCCTGCGGGCCAGCGACGTGACCCGGCGCCTGCGTCTGGGCTATACGGTGATGCTGCGCCAGGGCTCCATCCGCCAGGACCTGCCCCAACTGATGCCCGCCGTGCTGGAGTTGCAGTCCTTCGACCTGAGCCGGGTGATGCTGGTCAGCGACGGCATCTTCGCCGACCACATGCTGGAGTGGGGCAACATGGACTGGGTGGTTTCCGAGGCGGTGCGCCTGGGACTCCCGCCGGTGCGGGCCATCCAGATGGCCACCCTCAACCCGGCGCGCTATTTCCACCTGGACCACCTCATGGGCGGCCTGGCGCCGGGGCGCCTGGCCCATCTGCTGCTCGCCGCCGACCTGGCCCGGCCCACCCCCCGCCTGGTCATGGCCGCCGGCCGGGTGCTGGCCCGGGACGGCCGCCTGTGCCTGCCCGGCCTGGGCGGCCCGGCCACGGCCGACCTGGGCGGCCGCCCCTTCACCCTGCCCCCCCCCACGGCCCGGGACATGCTCATCCCCACCCTGCCCGGGCCGGTGCCGGTGATCCAGATCATCGACCAGACCGTCACCGGCCGCCTGGACCTGCAACCACCGGTCAAGGACGGCCATTACCAACCCGGCGGCGATCTGATCGCGGCCCTGCTCTTCAGCCGCGACGGCGGCAAGGTGGGCCGGGGCCTGGTCAGCGGCTTCTGCCCCGGCCTGGGCGGCCTGGCCTCCACGGTGGCCCACGAGACCCACGGCCTGCTGGTGGCCGGCCAGGACCCCCGGGACATGGCCCAGGCCGCCGCCGAGGTGCTGGCCATGGGCGGGGGCGTGGCCCTGGCGCAGGGCGGGCGGCTGTTGGCCCGCATGCCCCTGCCCCTGGGCGGCATCTGCTCCCTGGGCTCCCTGCCCGAGACCGCCGAGCAGATACGGACGCTCAACCGGGCCCTGCGCGGCCTGGGCAGCCCGCTGATCTATCCGCTCTGGACCTTCGGGTTTTTCTCCTATACCTCGGTGCTCAAGCTGCGCCTGACCTACGAGGGCGTGCTGGACGTGCGCGCCTGCCGCATCGTCTTCGCCCCCTGAAGCCCGGCCGGGGATGGCCCTCCCGCCGATCAAGGCCGGAGGGGGCCGTGATCGCGGCGCGGCGGGAATCCCGGCCTTACCTTTGCAGCCGCCAGAAGCTCAGGCCGTCGTGGGTCGCCGGCGCGAGCCGCTGGCGCCGGCCCGGGGGCTCGTTGTGGCGCATGAGGTCGTGGATGTCGTGCAGCAGGGCCTCGGCCTGGGCGTAGTAGGAGTGGCCCAGCAGGTCGACGTCGAAGTCCGGCACGGCCACCGTGTCCAGGCCCGGGGCCACGGTGTAGGGCTCGAAATAGCCGGCGCGGGGGGCGTCGTGCAGCCGGGCCGACAGGTGCACGGCCCGGTCGCCGTCGGAGGCGTAGAGGGTGGCGCGCTCGGCGTGCTCGGGGTAGAGCCGCGCCAGGTCCAGGAACAGGTCGCGGTCCACGTCCGGCGCGGCCAGGAAGACCTGGCCCAGCCTGAGGCGGCCGCGGGTCTGGGCATTGGCCGCGATGCGCTGGAGCGCCCGCAGCAGGCCGCGATTGCCCATGCTGTGGGCGATGACGTGCACCTTCTCCGCGCCGCAGCCCGTGGCGAAGTCCACCAAAAAGTCGGTGATGGCCGGCTCGCTGGCCTCGATGCTGGCCTCGTCGGCCGGATAGGCGGCCACGCTGCCCCGCGAGGGCCAACTGAAAAAGGCCGTGGCCCCGGGCACCTTCAGGTCATAGCCGATCTGGGCGGCGCGGATGGCCGCGTCCTGGAAGCCGACGTTGTAGCCGTGCAGGAAGAACAGGGCCTGGGGCGCTTCGCCGCTGGCGCGGGCGTCCGCCATGGCCTGGGCCAAATCGGCGAAGAAGGCCTGGCGCTCCTGGGGGGTGACCCGCTGCACCCGCAGGCGGTCGTCGCGCAGGTCGAAGCGCAGCAGGCGCCTCCAGAAGCCGCCGCCGGTCTCGCCGAAGCGGTGGGCCCGGGGCACGTGGACCTCCACGCGGCCCCGGCTGAGGCGGTCGTGGCGCTGGGCGCCGAAGCCCTGGCCGTCTGGCGTGGGCCGGCGGTTGGTGCCGAACCACACCGGGTAGACCACCCCCTCCGCCTCGTCCGCCGCGGCGGCGCGGGTGTCGTCGCGCATGGCGTGGAACAGCTTCAGGGTCTCCCCGGCGGCGGGCTGGTCCAGCCGGGCCAGCAGCTCCCGCACCCGGCGCTCCAGGCGGTCGCGCTCGGCGGCCCCGGCGGCCAGGGCCCGCAGCAGGTCCTGGGCCAGTTGGCTGGCCCGCTGGCGGTCGCCGGCGCGCACCGCCGCCTCCAGGGCGGCCAGCAGCTCCGGCACGGTCGCGCTGGTGGTGGGCATGGTCAGGCGTCTTTCCGGCCCTGGGCCGCTTGCCGCGCCCACTGGCGGGCCTGCTCGATCATCTGGTCCACGGCGGCTTGCAGCTCGTCCAGGTCCACCCGGCGCTGGCGCAGCCATTCCTCCCGGGGCCGGAAGCCGGGGGCGGCCAGAAGCTCGGCCACCCGGGGTATGGCCGGCTCCCTGCCCGCCTCCCAGGCGCGGCGGAAATCGATGGCGTAACTCCCCAGCGAGCCTCGCAGATGCTGGCCCAACCCGGCCTTCACATGGTAGACGAGTCCGGCCAATTGGTGCTGGGAGGCCTCGACGCTGGCCTGCGTGTCCCCGCTCTTCTCCAGATAGATAGCCAGGTTGTGGTGCAAGATGGCGCGGCCCTCGGGGTCGGGCAACTGCTCCCTGATGGCCAGGGCGCGGCGTTCCTGGTTGACGGCCTGGGGGAAGTCACCCTGCGCGGCGAACAGGCTGGCGAGGGAACTGAGCACATGGGCTGTATTACCCGGGTCGTCCTGAAAGAGATGGAGGCAGGCCTGCAACTCGTCCTGGGCCTCGCCGAAGCGTTCCAGTTCCTTAAGCATATTGGCCCGGTTCAGCCGAGTTGCCGCGATGTCCTCCGCCGGTCGTTGGAGCGCCTGTTCGACCTCCAAGACGGCCTCGATGCGACCCAGGGCGAGCTTCCAGTCCTTCTTGGCAAAATGGGCCTCCATGGCGACGTCCAGGGCGCCGATGTAGGTGCGGGCCAATAACTCTGGTTCGGGGGCCTCCGGCACCTCCTGGCCGGCGCGCCAGCGGTGC